>JBEKJC010000056.1:0-15950 GCA_050011435.1 Binataceae bacterium (SeqCode) | reverse complement strand
CACGAGGCGGGGATCCTTGCTGAGCGACGGCCTCTACCGGCCTTGAATGACATCGGTCTCCCGCCTCGTCTTGCTCCTCCTTCTTGCTACGATCAGAATCCACATACAAGAATGACAAGGAGTATCCCGATGGAAGTCGAACTGAGGCCGGCGCGCGAGGAAGATATCCCGGAACTGGCGCGGCTCGTTGCCGCAATCGCGAGCTACCACGAATCGATCGACTCGCGTGCACGCTTCGACTGGGACGAGAATCGCGAGGCGCCGACCTGGCTCAAGGCGGTCCTCAATCGCGACCATCATGCGGTTTGGGTCGCCGATCATGGCGCGGGCCGCCTCGTCGGCTATCTGTGGGTGCATCTGCGGCGCGATCGTCAAGGCTATCTGCCACGCGTCCGCGGCTATATTAGCCACGCTTACCTTGATGAGTCCTGGCGCGGGAAAGGGCTAATGCGTCCCATGCTCGAGATGGCGTCCGATTGGTTTCGCTCCAAAGACATCGAGGTCGTTACACTCACCGTGCTCCATCGCAACTGGCTGGGTTCATCCGCATGGTACAAGGCCGGCTACGAGGACTGGACGCACGAACGGCGAATTGAACTTACTCCGCGCGCCAGGAAGGTCTGACCCAGCGACTTTAGTCGTACTGACCCATCGGTTCGGACAACCTTATTTTCCTTGACATTGCTGGTATAAAGCCTTAATAGACCTGATGGGTCAACTATTCTTGGGACGTGGCGCGTCAGTTTGACACCAGGCTCGGGTCGGCGATAGTATACCAATCAAGTCCACTAATCAGTTCGAGGATGCCCGAGAGCTTAGCGCGAGCAGAGGAAGCGCCGGCTGCAGAAGAGGAAGCGATGGTTAAGTTGCCGATTTATATGGACAATCACGCGACGACACCCGTTGACCCACGGGTGCTCGAAGCGATGCTTCCGTATTTCACCCAAAAATTTGGTAATGCGGCCAGCCGCAACCATAGTTTTGGCTGGGAAGCGGAGGAGGCGGTGGACAAGGCGCGTAACCAGATCGCGTCGGTGATAAACGCCAAGTCCAAGGAGATCATTTTCACGAGCGGCGCGACCGAGTCGGACAATCTTGCGATCAAGGGCGTGGTCGAGTTCTACAAGGATAAGGGTAATCACATCATCACGTGCGTGACCGAGCATAAGGCCGTACTCGACAGTTGCCGCACGCTCGAGCGCAACGGCAAGGCGACGGTCACCTATCTGCCAGTTGACAAGTACGGGATGGTTGACCCGGACGCGGTGCGTGCGGCGATCACCGACAAGACCGTGCTGATCACGCTGATGTACGCCAACAACGAGATCGGCACGATTCATCCGGTGGCCGAGATTGGCCGGATCGCCAAGGAAAAGGGCATCGTATTTCATTGCGACGCGGTACAGGCAGTTGGCAAGATTCCGGTCGACGTCGAGCGCGACGGTATCGACCTGCTTTCGATGAGTGCGCACAAGCTATACGGCCCCAAGGGTGTCGGTGCGATCTACGTCCGCTCGAAGGGTCCGCGAGTACGGATTACGCCACAGATGGATGGCGGCGGCCATGAGCGCGGAATGCGCTCCGGAACGCTCAACGTCACCGGCATCATCGGCTTGGGCAAGGCCTGCGAAATCGCGCAGGCGGAGATGGCCGAGGAGACCCGCCGCATGCTCGACCTGCGCAACAAGTTGCAGGCCGGAATTTTCGAGCGGCTCGACGAGGTCTATCTCAATGGCCATCCGACTGAGCGGCTGCCGGGAAACCTGAACGTGAGCTTCGCCTACGTCGAAGGCGAGTCGCTCCTGATGGGTATCAGCGATATCGCGGTCAGCTCGGGCTCGGCTTGCACCTCGGCGACGCTCGAGCCGTCATATGTGATTCGGGCGCTCGGTATCGATGAGGAGTTGGCGCATAGCTCGATTCGCTTTGGAATCGGCCGCTTCAACACCGAGGAAGAGGTTGGATTCGTGACCGAGAGGGTCACCAAAGAGGTCAAGCGGCTGCGTGAAATGTCGCCGCTCTACGAGATGGCGCGCGAGGGTATCGACCTCAAGTCGGTGCACTGGAAGACGGAGTGACGAGGCGGGAGAACCCAGATGGCTTACTCAGAAAAGGTAATCGAACATTACACCAATCCGCGCAACGTCGGCAGCTTCGCCAAGGGCGAGGAGAATGTCGGCACTGGCGTCGTCGGGGCGCCCGAATGCGGTGACGTGATGAAGTTGCAGCTCAAGATCAATCCCGAAAACGGGGTGATCGAGGACGCGAAGTTCAAGACCTTCGGCTGCGGCAGCGCGATCGCGAGCTCCAGCTATGTGACCGAGCTGGTCAAGGGCAAGCATATCGAGGAAGCGATGACGATCAAGAACACCGTCATCGTCAAGGAACTCAATTTGCCGCCGGTTAAGATTCACTGCTCGGTGCTGGCCGAGGACGCGATCAAGGCGGCGATCACCGACTGGAAGAGTCATCAGACGCCGGCCTCGACTGAGGAGCCGAAGAAGGCTCAGGAGAGCTGAACAAACGTGGCTACGGTCACACTTTCAGAAAACGCGGTCAAAAAGATTCATCAATTGACCGCGGACAAACCCGAGTCCGGCCTGCGCGTGAAAGTCGTGGGCGGCGGATGTTCGGGCTTGCAGTACCGCATGGAGATCGACTCCGCCAAGGAGCGCGACAAGGTCTTCGAGCGTGACGGCGCGCGTCTGATTGTCGACAAAAAGAGCTTCCTCTATCTCAACGGTTCCGAACTCGACTACGGCGAGGATCTGATGGCCGCGGGCTTTCGCCTGGTCAATCCCAACGCGAAGCGGACCTGCGGATGCGGGGAGTCGTTCGTCGTCTGAGGGAGCTTTTGTCTGGAGAGAGTGCCATCCCGGTTTCGGCTGAATCATGATCAAGTGTCAATCATGCGCCCGCGAACAGGAGCCGCGCCTGCTGTGCACCCAATGCGGTGTGCCGCTCGGTGCCGGGCTCGATTTGTTCGCGGCCCTGGGACTCCCGCGCAAGCTGACGCTCGACCCCGCGCGGCTCGAGCAAATCTACCACGACCTCGGCCGCCGGATTCATCCGGATCGCTTCGCCGACAAATCAGTCAAGCTGCGCGACGCGAGTCTGCGTGGCACGGCGCTTCTGACCCGCGCCTACCGGACGCTGCGCGATCCGGTCACCCGCGGACTCTATTGGCTCGAACTCAACGGTCACCAACTGGCCGATAACAACAAGAACCTTCCTCCTGACCTCGCCGAGATGGTCTTCGAGGTGCAGGATCAACTGGCCGATCTGCGCGCGGCGCGTGACGGCAGCGCGGGAGAAACCGAGCGGCTGCGGGGCGGGGTGGACGAACGGCGCGCGGAACTGAATCGCGTCATCGAGGAGGCCCGGCACGAACTGGCGCAAAACTTTGCGCGCTGGGATGCGTACAGCGAACACGACGGCGCGAGCCGCGATCCGCTGGTGATGGAACTCAAGACGGTGCTCTCGAAGATCGCCTACCTGCGGACCCTGATTCGCGACATCGATCGGGAACTTGATTCGGCCCAGGCGGCCTGAACTTTGGCACGTGCCACGCCGGTTGGCGGTCGCTGCATCCAGGACCGTTCGCCAGGCGCGGTGGAGCTTATTGGACGGCATAAGAACTTCTGTATGGCTCGAATTTTTGGCATAGACCTCGGCACCACCAACAGCCTGATCGCCGTGATGGAAGACGGCCGGGCACAGGTGATCGCCGACCCCGCCAGCGGCAGCGCGCTGTTACCGTCGGTGGTCGCGCTCGCGCCCGACGGCCAGGTTTTCGTCGGTGACGAGGCGATTGCGATGGAACCGCATCTAAGCGTCGAGCGCGATGGCCGCGTCTCGGCGGTGGGGTTTCCGGGCGGCGAGTTCGGTGCCGTCGTCCGTTCGGTCAAGCGCTACATGGGGCGCGGCGGTGCCGACCTCGCGGACGAGGATCGCCGGC
Organism: Binataceae bacterium (SeqCode); assembly: GCA_050011435.1. Taxonomy (GTDB): domain Bacteria; phylum Desulfobacterota; class Binatia; order Binatales; family Binataceae; genus JADMIL01. Next base: position 11,992 of record JBEKJC010000056.1, on the reverse strand, counting down.
GCTATACCTTCACCGACCTGTCGGGCCCGGTGGTGCGCTTCCAGGTGGGTTCCCGCACCTACACCCCCCCGCAGATTTCGGCCGAAATTCTGCGCGCGCTCAAGGCCCGCGCGGAAGCGGCACTCCCCGGCGAAATGGTCGAGCGCGTGGTCGTTACGGTACCGGCCTATTTCAACGACGGCCAGCGGCAAGCGACCAAGGATGCCGGGCGGCTCGCCGGGCTTGAAGTCGTGCGCCTGGTCAACGAGCCGACCGCAGCGGCGCTCGCCTACGGCCTGAACCAGAAAGCCGAAGGGCGCGTCGCCGTTTTCGATTTTGGCGGCGGCACATTCGACATCTCAATCCTGAATATCAAGGGCGGCATCTTCGAGGTGCTCGCGACCAACGGCGACACCCATCTGGGCGGCGACGACCTCGATCGCGTGCTGGTCGACGCGCTGCTCGAGGGTGTGCCCGCAGCGCTGCGCGCGGATCGCCACGTCTGGAACAGTGCGCGCCTGGTCGCCGAAGAGGGGAAGAAACGCCTCAGCGAGGCGACCGGCGTCGAACTGCGGCTGGAGCTTCCCGACCGCAAGCTCGCCCGGACTATCACGCGCGCCGAATTCGAGCGGATGGCGGCCCCGCTGGTCGAGCGGACACTCCAGTGCTGCCGGCGCGCGCTCGCCGACGCCGGTCAGACCGCGCGGGAAATCGACGCGGTGGTGCTGGTCGGCGGCTCCACGCGGATGCCCCTGGTGCGCCAGCGAGTCGCCGAATTCTTCGGCCGCGAACCGCTCTGCACGCTCGATCCCGACCAGGTCGTCGCACTCGGCGCGGCCGTGCAGGCGAGCGTGCTGATGGGTACGCAGGGCGACCTGCTGCTGCTCGACGTGGTCCCACTCTCGCTCGGTATCGAGACCATGGGCGGCGTGATGGAGCGCCTGATCCATCGCAACACCACGATTCCAACCAGCACGACCGAAGGTTTTACTACTGCGGTGGACAATCAGACCCACGTCGATGTCCACGTGCTGCAGGGCGAGCGTGAGCTCGCGCCGGATTGTCGCAGCCTGGCGCGCTTCAAGCTCGGACCGCTCGATCCGCAACCGGCGGGCCTTCCGCGTATAGAAGTCACTTTCCTCGTTGACGCGAACGGAATACTGAATGTAACAGCACGCGATGAGCGCACCGGCCGTGAGCATTCGGTGGATATCAAGCCCAGTTACGGGCTCACCGACGACGATATCGAGCACATGCTCGAAGAGTCGATCGACTTCGGCGAGCAGGATATCGAGCAACGGCTGCTGATTTCGGCGCGCAATGATGCCGACCAGTTACTGGCGGCACTCGAGAAACAGTTGCGCGAGTATGGGCAGTTGGTCGACGAGGATGAGCGGCGGCGGATGGCAGAGGTGACGGCGCGTCTCGAACTGGCCCGCCGCGGTGAGGATCGTGAGCTGCTGAGCAAACTCGTTGAAGAACTCAACGAAATCACTACACCGTTTGCGGAACGGATCATGGATGGCGCCATCAAGCTGGTGCTCGAGAAAAAGTCGATCGAGGAGCTAACTTGACGAACGGAACAGGAAAGGGCATACTCTTGCGCCTTATCGGCGAACCCCAGATGGGCCCGCTTCCGGCGTCAAGGGAGAGGGGCAATTTGTAATGGAACTCAAGTGGGACCAGGCGGAAGAGATCGCCGAGGTTCTGGCCGAAAATCATCCGGGACTTAATCCATTACAGGTGCGGTTTACCGACCTCCGGCAATGGGTGATTGACCTCGACGAGTTCGGCGATGACCCGGGTGCTTCGACCGAAGGAAAGCTGGAAGTGATCCAGATGGCTTGGAACGAACTTTACAAGGAAAACAGCGACGACTGAATAGAGTCGAGGCGTTGAACGTCAGACATACAAAGGAGGTGGCGGCGGTGGATGCGATGAGGACAGACCAGGGAGGAAAGATGCAGGAAAAGGAAACATTGGATGAGAGATTGCCGGCCCTTTTCGAGCCGGACACCCTCTTGCCCATCCAGTACTTCGAGGCAATGCGCCGCAAGCATTTGCTCGAGGGAGAGAAGCGGCTGATTCTGAGCGTACTCGAAGATGCGATTGAGTGCTTCATGAAGTGCATGGACTCGGCCACCAACAAGGGCCAGCGCCTGTATCGCGAGGCCGACGAATGGATCGCACTGGAAGATAAGCATTGGGTTTTTTCGTTCGACAACGTCTGCGACATGCTCGACATCAATCCCGAGTACATGCGGCGTGGATTGAGGGATTGGAAGGTCCGCAAGCTCGAAGCGATGCAGCGCGCGGCCGAGGCCAAGGCCGAAGCGGCGGCGCGTGCCGAGATCGACGCTGCCGCAGGTATCGTCGCGCAGCCCGAGGCGGTCGCGGTCACGCCAATTATCGCGGTCGAGACGCCGAAGCCGGTGGCCAATGCAGCCGCCAAGGTCTTCACGCCACGGGCAGTACAGCGCAAGAGCGGAGTTGTCGCGCCCGCGCGATCCAAATCGCATAACCTGCGCAAAGCTCGCGCCTGACGAGCAGACTCGTGGCGCCTTCCGCGCCAAGGGTCCGGTACGTAAATACTCGATGAGAAAGGCGGTCATGACTGGCCGCCTTCTTCATTTCTCACCCCGTTCTGTCATTCAGAGCGGCCACTGAAAAACGCTTCCGCGTCCACCGATGGTCTCCTCGACGCGATCCGGAAGACCGGCTTTGCCCATGTCACAGGGGGAAGCTGCGTGAAACCTTTCAGAGGTTTCATCAATTCTTCTCCCTCTCTCCTCCTGGCCTGTATTCTTTCCCATGTCGCTTTGAGAAAAGCTCAACATATTGTGAGGGTCACGATTTAGTATAGATGTTTACCATTTGGGTAAACCGTACAAGGTTACAACCGGGAAAACAGCCTCATTCCTAGAGAAACGCTCATCTATTTTGCACTATGAGTGCGGCACGCTTGATGCTTCCTCTTCCTATCAGATGCCGCCGATACCAGAAATTATCGAAACTAAACCTGGTTACGAACGTCATAAAAGACAGGACAGGAGGTGTCCAGTCGTGATTTCAAAGAAAGCTATTATTGCGGGGTTTTTTTCAGCGATCGTCGGGGTCGGAATGCTCGCGATGCCAGTCAGGGCGATGGCGCGCGACTGGGACCACGATGGTAACCGTGGCCGCCATGAGCATCACGATAATGGCCGGCACAATGACTGGTACATGCATGGTGGTGGCAACGGCTGGACCAACCATCGCGGCTATAACGATGGTGATGAGCGAGGGTACCAAGGCCGCGGTTATTATCAGCAGCCTGTCTACGGATATCGCCATGAACCGGCCGCCGACGACTACGGCTATGGAAATGGCTACGGTTACGGAACGCCAGGCTACGCCTACGGCTATGGAAGTCGAGGATTCGCTTACCCCTCCAATGGTGAAGGCATGGTAAATCCCCGTAACCCAGGCCTCGTCTGGAGCTGTGACTCGCAAGGCCATCATTGCCATTGGGCCCCGCGCGCCGGCTATGGCTATCCGCAAACCGGGCTGAATCCGTTTGGGGGCCTATTCGGGAACAACGGCTATGGCAACGGTTACGGCAACGGCTATTACGGAAACAGTGGTTACGGTAACGGGAACAACAGCTATTACGGCAACAATGCGCCAATGGGCGGACTCGGTTCGCTGCTCGGCCTTATTCACTAATCGCGCACGCGCAATTATCTAGCGCAATGAAAAACGCCCCGCCAATCCGGCGGGGCGTTTCTTTTTGGCGCCCGGCGACCGATGCCCGGCGCGGTCCATTAGCGGCTCGCGATCACCAATTCGACGCGAGCGTTTCGATCGCCTTCAGCACGCGCTTGCGACGCTCATCATGGTCCGGAGCGTACGAAGTGAACTGAAGCGTGCTCGTCGTGATGCCGGCTTTTTCGTATTCATGCAGCCGTTTCGCGATGCGATCGGGTGAGCCCAGCACATAGATCTCCTCGACCATGTTTTGCGGTATCGACTGTAGCGCCTTCTTGCGATCGCCGGCGTTCCAGGCCTCGAAGGCGACGCGCGCTTCATTCTCGTAACCGATCTCGCGGAAGAACTTGTTGTACTGCGGAACGGTGACGTACGCCGTAAGTTCGCGCCGCAAATTCTCGCGCACGACGTCTTCCTCGGGATCGACGGCGACCTGGATGCGGCAGGCGATGTCGATATTGTCCGTCGGCTTCCCCGCGCCGCGCGCGCCTTCGTGAATATGCTCGAGCAGCGGTGCGAAGCTCTCGGGCGTTATGTAATTGACGATTACGCCGTCGCCGATCTCTCCGGCCGTCCGCAACATCAGGGCGCCCTGCGCACCGACATAGATCGGCGGCGGCGGTTCCACTGGCCCCGAGAGACGGAAACCGTTGATGTGCACGGTCTTGCCGGCCATCGTGACCTTTTGCCCGGTGAAGATGGATCGCAGCGCCTCGACCGTCTCGCGCAGCCGCGTCACCGGCATCTTGTACGGCACTCCCATCCACTGCTCGACGATGGTGGGCGTCGAGATACCCACGCCGAGGATGAAGCGCCCTCCCGAAATGCGCTGCACGGTGGCAGACGATATCGCGATCAGCGCGGCGGGACGGGTGAAGACCGGCACGATCGCGGTGCCGAGCCGCATCTTCTCGCTTACTACGGCAGCCGCCGCCACCGGTACGAACGCGTCGCCCTGGAAGGTTTCGTATGACCACGCGTCGGTGAAGCCGGCGCGCTCGGCGTGACGCACGAGGTCGGCGAAGTGCGGGTTCTGAAAGCCGTCGAGGGGGATCGTAATTCCAAGTCGCATCATGGTGGACAGATTCTCCCCATGCTAATCGGCGATTTCAACCCGTGGGCGCGGGTTCGAGCGCGAGCGCCTGGGCCAGGTGCAGCGGCTGCCGGCCGGCGCAGAAGTTCCGAATTTGCGCGCGGCAGGCGAAGCCGTCGGCGATCACGATCGTATCCGGCGCGCTCTGATTGATTGCCGGGATCAGCACGCGATCGCCGATCGCGCGCGATACCGCGAAGCGGCTCTCGCCGTATCCGAATGCGCCCGCCATGCCGCAACAGCCCGCATCGGGGGCGACGACAGCGAGGTCGGACGCCTTGGCCAGCAGCGCAAGTTCGGACGTCATCCCGGCGAGCGACTTCTGATGGCAATGGCCGTGGACGATCGCACAGCCGCGCAACTGCGGTGGCACAAAATCCGGGGCCTCGCGGGCGAGGAACTCGTCAAGCAGCAGCGCATTGCCTGCGAGCTTTTGCGCACGCGACAGGCGCGGAAAGAGCGCCGGCAACTCGTCGCGGAAAGTCAGGATGCAGCTCGGCTCGAGGCCGACGATTTTGACCCCGCGTTCGGCATAGGGCGCCAGCGTCTCCAACGCGTCGAGCATCCGGATGCGTGCGCCGTCCAGCATCCCCTGATCATAGAGCGGGCGGCCGCAGCAGACGTCGCGCGGTGGCAGCACGACGCGAAAGCCCGCGCGTTCGAGGACCGCGGTCGCCGCAATTGCGACTTCCGGCTCGAAGAAATTGTTGAAGGTGTCGGGGAACAGTAGCACTTCAACGCCTTGTGGGTTGTGCGGCGCGTGCCGCTCGAACCATCGACGGAACGGAGCCTCGGCGAAACGCGGCAACTCGCGCTGCGGATGGACGCCGAGGATGCGCTTCAGCATCCGGGCCGGGATGCCGCTCGCGATCGAGTTCGCGCGGCTCGGCAGCCGTGAAGCAACGCGGGCGAATTCGTGAATGTGTCCGAAGAAATATGCCGGGAGCGGACGGCGATGAGTCACGTAGTAGTTGGCGAGAAATTCGGCCTTGTACGCCGCCATATCGACCGACGCGGGGCATTCGGTCTTGCACGCCTTGCACGACAGGCACAGTTCGAGCGCGTCATGGAGCGCGCGATCGGCGAAGCCGTCCTTGAGCAGGCCGCCGGTCAGCGCCTCGTGCAGCAGTCGCGCGCGGCCGCGCGTGGAATGAGTTTCGTCGCGCGTCGCCATGTACGACGGGCACATCACGCCGGCGTCGGTCTGGCGGCACTTGCCGATGCCGACGCATTTGAGCGCCGCCCCGGCGAGACCACCCTCGGCGCTGAAGTCGAAGTGGGTGCGCACGGGCTGCGGATTGTAGTTGGCGCCGAGGCGAAGATGGGCGTCGAGCGGCTCCGCATCGACGATCACGCCTGGGTTCATTCGGTGATCGGGGTCGAATGCCCGCTTGAACTCGCGAAACGCTCCGATTAACTCGCTCCCGAACATCTTCGGCAGCAGCTCGGAACGCGCGAGGCCGTCGCCATGCTCGCCCGAGAGTGAGCCGCCAAATTCCACCACCAGATCGCCAATCGACATCATCGCGGCGCGAAACTTCGCGATACCCTCGCGCGTGAAGAGATCGAAGTTGACGCGGCAATGCACGCACCCTTCGCCGAAATGGCCGTAGTAGGTTGCGGCGGCGAGGTTGTAGCCGTCCAGCAGCTTGACGAAGCGGCGCAGGAAATCGCCGAGACGCGCGGGCGGCACTGCGCAGTCCTCGGCACCCGGCCACGTGCGCGGCTGGCCGCGCACGAAGGCGCCCGCACCCAGGCCCGATTCGCGCAACCGCCATACCGCGAGCTGATCGTCAGCGTCGAGCAACAGCGCGGCGCCGGAACAGGCCGCGACGCTCTGTGCCTGCCGGCGCAACACTCTCGCGGCGTCGTGGACCTCATCGGCGGATTCGCCGCCCAGTTCGACCACCAGGAACGCTCGCCCCGCGGGCAGCAGATTGACCGCCGCGACACCTTTTTGCCGCGCGATATCCGGCAGATGATGGTCGAAGCCTTCGAGCGCCTGCGGGCGATGTTCGAGCATCCACGGCATTTGATCGGCGGCCACAAAAACGTCGTCGAAGCCGAGCACTACCAGCGCGAGATGCCTGGGCTTCGGCACCAGCCGCACAGTCGCGTTGAGAATCGTGGCGAGGGTGCCCTCGGATCCGACCATCGCGCGCGCCAGGTTGAAACCGTTCTCGGGCAGCAATTCGTCGAGGTTGTAGCCGGAGACGCGCCGCGGGATTTTGGGATAACGAGCGCGAATCGTATCGCCATAGCGGTTCGCGATCCCGCGCAAGAAGCCATGCAGGCCGGCGATGCGGCTGTCGGTGATCCCGTCGTTTATGCGCGCGTCACCGACCCCTTCGCTCGCTTCGCCTGCGGCTCTGCTAGTGACGTCGCCGCCGAGCGTTATGCGCGTGCCGTCGTAGAGCAGCACATCGAGTCGCTCGACGTTGTCCACGGTCTTCCCGTGCGCGGCGGAATGCGCGCCGCAGGAGTTGTTACCGATCATCCCGCCGAGCGTGCAGCGATCCTTGGTCGAGGGATCGGGCGCGAAGAACAGTCCGTGCGGCGCCGCGGCAGCGTTGAGCTGAGTCTGGACCACCCCCGGCTGCACCACCGCGACGCGCTTGTCCGCGTCGATGTGGGAGATCGCATTCATGTACTTCGAGAAGTCGAGCACCAGCGCGGTGTTGGCGGTCTGCCCACCAAGCGCCGTGCCGCCGCCGCGCGGCAGCACCGGTATAGCGTTTTCGCGCGCCAGCTCGATCGCGCGGATAACGTCGCGCTCATGGCGGGGCACGACGATGCCGATTGGAACGCGGCGGTAGTTCGATGCGTCGGTGGAATAGATCGCGCGGGCGGCAGCGTCGAAGCGGACGTCACCCTCGATCGAAGTGGCCAGTTTGTCGCGCAATGCGTTAAGCGAAGCCATCGGCACGGCTGATTCTAATGCACTTGCATCGACCAATTACAGGCCGCGAAATCTCGGTCGAGTTCGGGAAACGAAACGGGCGCGTACATCTGATGCATACGCGCCCTTCATAATCGTCTGCTTAATGTTGTGCGGCGGGCGTCAGGCGGCCGGCGGGATGATCGCTATCTTGCCGGCGATCGCGCCCGATTCCATCAAATCCTGCGCCTTGGCGACGTTCTTCAGCTCAATTACCTGCCCGACCACCGGCTTGATGTGCCCGCTTTCGACGAAGCGCATCGCGTCGATCAGTTCGCCTTTGTTGCCAAGATGCGAGCCCAGGTAGTTCTGCTGCTTGTTCCACAGCAGGCGGATGTCGAGGTGGGCGTCGAAGCCCGAGGTCGCGCCGCAGGTGACGATAGTGCCGCCCCACTTGAGGCATTGCATCGAAATCGGCCAGGTCTCCGCGCCGGTGTGCTCGAAGACGATATCGGCGCGTCGGCCGTCGGTGATTTTGCGCACTTCCTGGAAGATGTCGTGCTTCTTGCGATGGAGCACGAACTCCGCGCCAAGCTTGCGGCACAGCTCGAGTTTGTCATCGGCCGAGGCGATCGCGATTGCGCGTGCGTTGAAGAGCTTTGCGATCTGAATCGCCATCACGCCGAGACCGCCCGCGGCCCCCCAGACCAGCACGAAGTCTCCCGCCTGGATGTGTGCGCGCGACACCAGCATCCGCCATACGGTGACCAGAACCAGCGGAATGGTGGCCGCCTCCTCAAAGCTCAGGTTGGGCGGTTTGGGCAGAGTGTTGACCGCGGGAACCTTGCAATATTCGCCATGCGCACCGTCCAGCGGACCGGTCTGGAAGCCCCAAATCTTGAACTCGGGGCAGAAATACTCTTCGCCGCGCGTGCAGTAGTAGCATTGTCGGCACGAGATGCCGCAATGGACCACGACCTCGTCGCCCACCTTGACGTTCCTGACCTCGCTGCCGGTCTCGACCACGATACCGGCGGCATCGGAGCCTGAGATGTGCGGGAGTAGGATTTTCATCCCGGGCAGCCCACGGCGCGCCCAGATATCGTTGAAGTTGCAGGCCGAGGCCTTGACCTTGATTACGACGTCGTTGGGGCCGGCCTGCGGGCGTGGGACGTCCCGATATTTCAGGACCTCGCACCCTCCGTGCTGCTCGAAAACAATCGCTTTCATGCAAACAGCCTCTGCCGCCTCATCCGCACGGGGGCAAATGAGCCGGGTGAAACAATCGGGAATTATATGCTGTGGCTATGTTCGACAACAACATGCCTTTCGCGCCCGGCGCACTTTCTGCCCGAATGGTTGACGCGCGAAAGCGAATCTCATAGATCAGCGGCAACGGTTCGCCCCGCTTCGTGGCCGCATTTTTAGGTCCGCTCGTTCCTCTAGCCAGATGGCGGCTTCAGTATGCCCGAGCTACGGGCATCGTGCGCCGCAGCGGCCGGCACCCGCGATTTTCAGTATCGGAGATATCTAAAAGCCATGTTTGTGTTGGACAACGGCACCCGCTTCGTAATTCCCCGCACCGAGATGACCTATCCGGGGCACAACCTCAAACTCCATCAAAATGCGGCCGACCCCGTGAAGTCGCCGGTCGACCACGTGATGGCGGATTTCGAGGACGCTTGCCCGTATGAGTTCAAGGGCGAGAAGAGCCGCAAGGTGATGGTCGAGGCGCTTAATACGCTCGACTTCGGCAAGAAGGTCGTGACCATTCGCCCTAACAACATCCATTCGCCGTTCTTCAAGGGCGATATGGAGGCAATCGTGTTGCGGGCGCCGAACCGCTTCCACGGGATCATTCTCCCGAAGACCCGCGGAGCTGAAGAAATCCGTGAAGTATCGAAGCTGCTCGATGACCTCGAAAAGCGTGCCGGCTGGAAGTCAAAGATTCAGATCGAATCGCTGATCGAGACGCCGCACGCGCTGATCAACGCCTATGAAATCGCGACCGCGTCCGATCGCATGGCGGGCTTGATTTTCGGCATCGCCGACTACGCCGCCAACCTCGGCATCCGCGAGATCGTCGAGAACCAGAACCAGAACTTCCATTATTCGAAGCAGGCGGTGGTGGTCGCGGCCAAAGCGGCCGGGCTGCATGCGATTGATAATGTTTATCTGCGGCTGTGGCGCAAAGACGACTCGCCCGAGCGCATCGCGGAACTGCAGCGCGGCTTGCGTGAGAAAAATCAAGGCGCCGCGAATCTCGGCATGGACGGCACCTGGGTGATTCATCCGCAGCAGGCTGAAATCTGCAACAGTTGCTACACCCCGAGCCAGGCGCAAGTCGATGAGGCGCGCCGCGTGATCAAGCTGTACCACGAGAAGGGTGGCGGCTCGATGGCGGATCCGGCGACCGGCGAGATGATCGACGAGGCGACCATCAAGATTGGCTTGATGGACCTGGCCAAGGGTGCGCAGGCCGGCATGGTCAACGCGGCGGAACTCGCCGACTGGTCGGCCAAGAGCAAGGCGATTACCGGCTACGACATCCTCGAACTGATGCGCCGCACCGCATAGGACACGTCGCTGCACCTGCGGACGGTGCATATAGCGTGAGCGAATTTGACTTAAAGGGGGCGGGAGAACGATTCTCCCGCCGCTTTAATTTAATGCCCTACAGCAGGTTGTAAGCGCGCGCGACGTTCTCGCCGAGCACTCCGCGCCGCGCCGTGCTCGACATCCCCTCGACCATCCCGCGCAGTTCCTCCAGGTAATCGCCCGGATGATCGGGATGCGGATAATCCGAGGCCCAGAAGAAGCGGTCTTCCCCGATGAGCTTGGTGAGTCCCGCGATCGAGCGCTCGTCAGGATCGCCCGAGATATAGCATTGGCGCTTGAAGTAGAACGACGGACGCTCCTTCAACTGAACCGTGCCGCCCAACGCGGTGCGCCGGTAAATCGCGTCGCCGCGGTCGAGCCAATAGCCAATCCAGCCCGCTCCCGATTCCAGCACGACCGTGCGCAGGCGCGGGAAGCGATCGAACACCCCGTACTGAAACATCGTCCCGAATGCTTGCGGCACACCCGACGCAGCGAACAGGTCGAAATACCAGTCGGCCCAATCCATGCCCTCGAAGCGCTGATGCACTCCCCACGCCGGCGGTTCCAGTGTCGGATGAATGGCGATCGGAATCCCCAGGTCCTGCGCGGCCGCGAAGACCGGGTCGTGATCGGCGTGGCCGTGGGGTTTGCGCGTGATCGTGAAGGGGCAGACGAAAGCGCCTTTGCAGCCGTCCTTGGCCGCACGCTGCAGTTCGCGCGCCGCCGCTGCCGGATCTCCCAGCGAAATGTGCGCAACCGGTATCAGCCGTCCCCCGGAATCGCGGCAGAAGTCGGCAATCCAGCGATTATAGGCGCGGCAGTAGGCGTCCGAGAGATCGGCGTCGAAAACCTCGGCTTCCCACAGCAGTCCGATCGTCGGATAGAGCACCGACTTGGCCATGCCTTCGGTCTGCAGCAGGTCGAGCCGTTCCTTCATGTCCATCGCGCCGTATGCCGCGCCGCCGACGTAAGTTTCCACCGTCTCGACGCCCTCGAGACTGTCGAAGACTCGATGCTTTTCGCCGGAGCGCGATTTCAATAACTCGCGCCGTTGCGCGTTCACGTCCTCAACCGTGGCGCCGAGTTCCTGGAGCTTTTTCATCCCGCCGAGCGAGGCGAGCAGCGTCGGGCTGGTCAGCTCCGATCGTTTGTTATCGATTTCGAGGTATTCGCGTTTGTCGTCGCCAACCTTAATCCTGATGGCGCGACTGCGATACTTCGGATCGAGATATTTTTCCCACAAGTCCGGCGGTTCCAGGATATGGCCGTCGGCGTCGATCAGCAGTTCTTCCATCATTTGTCCCTCCGCATGAAAATGTGAATTTCCGTCGCACTTCGCCGATCAAGGCTCCGCCGCGGCCGGCGCCCCCGTACGTTCCGCGGTCAGCCGACTATAGGACCGCAATTGTCGAAATCGCAATCTCAACAAACCGCGGCATCGCGACCGGCAACCCAGCCTGTCATCCTGACTGCGAAGGATCTCGCGCGGCATCCTTTCGCCGCGTGATTTGCCACGGTGTTTCTCGGAAAAACCATCACGGCCGCATAGCTGGCGGCCGCGGGATTCTTCGCCAGCGCTCAGCGACTGTGTTGAAGGTCAAGCAAATAGCTAGGGTTCCACGGCAGCTGGTCGCGCAGGATGGCATTGAGGATAACGAGCAGTTTACGCATGCAGGCAACCAGGGCGAGCTTCT
>JBEKJC010000055.1:0-17977 GCA_050011435.1 Binataceae bacterium (SeqCode) | reverse complement strand
GGATATTGTTCAAATATTGGACCGGTCGATGGCGGCAGCGCCGGCGCAGGGTTCCTTCCGCTTTCACTGCGACAATCGCCGCGCCGTAGAGGCGGGCCTGATCAGTGTTGATGACCCGGTGACGGCTGTTCGTGGCGTTTGTCTACTGAAGGAGCCTTGCCGAGCATACTCGCAGCGAACAGATTCATTTGACGCCGGTATGCCGGCCGGCAGCAAGAAAGAACACCACGCTGCGTGCAACGTGAGAGTCGATCTCCGCGCGTAGCAGCTTGAGGTCTTCGCCGAACACGGCACGCATAAGTAGGCGGGCGACGACCAGATCGATGAAGAATCCGGTCGTGGCTGCGAGAAACTCCGGAGCGAATGCCGGGTACTTCTCGATCTCGTCCAAGTGCGCCGTCTCGCTTAGCACCTGAGTAACGGCTTGCGCGCCGCGCTCGCGCGCCATCCGCCCGACGTTCGCCAAATCTGGAAACCGGCGCGCTTCGGCAATCGCCAGCCGCATAAAATCGATCACATCGCTGACCAGGAGGCGGCCCAGGATGTCGGTGCCCACGCTTACAAGACGCTCCTCGATGGTTGCACCGGCCGGCAACTGGCTCTCGAATCGCGCCCGGGCGTTAGCCGCGTTGCGCATCACGACAGCCTTGAACAGCTCTTCCTTACTAGCGAACCGCGCATAGATGGTCGGCTTTCCTGCGCGGGCGAGGCGCGCGATCTCATCGATACTTGCGCCGGCCAGCCCACGATCCAAAAAAACGCGGCGGGCAGCGTCCAGGATGCGATCGTCGACCTTTCCGGCAAGCTCCCGAGGTGGCCGTCCGATGCGCACAACCGGCCGCTTCTGCGGACGCTTTTCTGTCGCTAAGAACCTGCGCATTCTCGACCTTACGTTTCTGTGATTTGTAGCTCCCGGCGCGGACCGGGACTTCCGACGCTCTGTTGTTTACCGTGCCCAGTGGCCAAAGTAAACGAAACGGTGCCGTATAGATCTCTTGACAAGGCTCGATTAGAAGTATTACTTAAATGAACGAAACGGTATCGTTCTTTTAGAACACTCGCGATCGATAGGAGAATTCAAATGAATACCGAGATCACAATCCACCCGAAGCTGCAGCACTTCGGACTGGCCACCGCCAACCTCGATGCCGTGCTCGACTGGTACCGCAAGGTGCTCGGCATGACGATAAATGCTCGCGCAGATGCGCCAGCCGGACCAGAGGGCAAGCCGCTGTTTTCGGCCGCATTCGCCAGCAACGACGAGGTCCATCATCGCATTGCATTTTTTGAATTGCCTGGCCTCGTCACCGATCCCGACAAACGCCGCCACGCACGGGTACAGCACGTCGCTTTCGAATACGAGACGCTCGACGACCTGCTGGGCACGTACGTCCGGCTGAAGGGCTTGGGCATCGTGCCGGTGCTGGCCGCGGACGAAGGGTCGCAGACTTCCTTCTATTACCTGGACCCTGAGCAGAACAGCGTCGAGCTCAACGTCAACAACTACGGCAACGACTGGACGGCGACGGAGCACATGAAGACTGCTTCGGTCGGAAACGGTCCAAGGCGGGTGTTCGTCGATCCCGACAAGATGATCGTGGCGCGCAAGGCCGGCGTGTCGCCTTGGGAGGTGCACGAGCGCGCCTTCGCCGGAGAGTTCGCTCCCGCAAAGCCGTACGACCCGCGCGGACTCCTGTGAAGCCGCGGATCGAGTAACGAAATTAATCGCGAGGGAGATGCTCATGAACCAGAAGTACGCGATCGAAATCGAAAACGTGACCCGCACCTATCAACGCGACGAGTTCGAAGTTCGCGCGCTGGACAACGTCACGATCAAGATTCCGTCTGCCAGGTTCGTTGCCATTATGGGACCGTCGGGATCGGGCAAGACGACAATGCTCAACCTGATCGCCGGTATCGACCATGCCACGAGCGGCCGTGTAGCCGTCGGCGGCGAGGAGATCACAGAGATGAAGGAGCGGGAGCTGGCGGCATGGCGCGCGCGTCATATAGGGCTCGTGTTCCAGTTCTACAACCTGATTCCAGTGTTGACGGCGTTCGAGAACGTTGAGTTGCCGCTGCTGCTGACCGATCTGAACAAGACCGAGCGGCGCGAGCATGTCGAGACCGCGCTCAAAGTCGTGGGGCTGGCAGACCGCATGGATCACTATCCGAGACAGCTGTCGGGCGGACAGGAGCAGCGCGTCGCTATCGCGAGGGCGATAGTCGCCGACCCGACGATCATCGTTGCGGACGAGCCTACGGGCGATCTCGATGCGAAGTCGGCCGAAGAAATTCTTGGGCTGTTGGTCGATCTGAATAGGCAGTTTCAGAAAACGATCGTGATGGTCACGCATGACCCGCGCGCGGAGCGATGCGTCGATAGGGTGTATCGGCTCGACAAAGGCGTGCTGGCGGGCGTCGAGCCGGGGAAGAGCGGGGCGCGCGGCGAGATAGCGGCGCATGTGTGAGCTGGCTCATGCGCACCACCCTCAGCGGACTTCTCCCTTCAAGGAACGGGCAAGGCATCAAGGAGAACGCGGATGAAGTATACGGCGCTGATTCTTAAGAATTTGATTCGGAGCAAGCGGCGAACTTTTCTGACTGTGATTTCGATTGCCGTGTCGCTGTTCGTTTTCTCGGTGCTGGTCAGTATTCCGACCGTCGCCAACGAGGTTCTCGGTGCAACCGCCTCGTCGACGCGGGTTGCCACGCATAACAAGGCAAGCCTCGTCTACCCAATTCCCATGTCCTACAAGCAGCGGATTCAGAGCCTGCCGCACGTTGAGGCTGTCGTCGCGCAAAGCTGGTTCGGCGGCATCTATCATGAGGTTTACGACCAGTTTCCTAATCTTGCAGTCGATCCCGATCAGGTCGGCGCAATGTGGCCCGATTGGGGAATCAGCAAGCAAGCTTTAGACGAGTGGAACAAAATCCGGACTGCGCGCCTGGTCGCGCCGAACGAGTCCGAGGTGTGGGGCGACATTCACAATGTCCAGGACGACGCGCAGCGCGGCGCCTACTACGCCGACGTGCGGCTCAAGCTTGCGCCCGGCGCCGATGCGGACGCTCTCATTCGGCGCATCGCAGACGACCCACGAATCAATCTGCAGGCCGAAACCGAAGCGGAGTACTACAAGGATCAATCGGTGGTCGCGAACCAAATGCGCGTGCTCGGGATGGTGGTCGCGATAATTATGGCGGTGGGCGCGATCTTCGGCGCAATGAATACGATGTATGCCGCAGTGTCGGCACGCACAACGGAAATTGGGACGCTGCGCGCGCTCGGGTTTGCGCCGTACGCTGTGATGACGTCCTTCCTGCTCGAATCGATTGTGCTGGCCGTCGTGGCCGGGGCGATCGGAATCATCCTGGCCCTGCCGATAAACGGATTGTCCACTACCTTCGGCAACTTCGTCACGTTCTCCAGCCTCGCTTTCAGCTTCCGCGTGACGTTTGCGATTGTGATCGAAGCGCTGATCTTCGCAGCTTTTATGGGCATGTTCGGAGGCTGGCTGCCGGCGCGGCAGGCCATGAGGATGCCGGTGGTCGACACGCTCAGGAGTGTATGACCATGTCTACTGAGGCCCAGAAGGCAACTAACATTCGCGAGTTGGAATCGCTCCGGATCGCGCGGTCGCAGCAGGTGAAGAAGCCCAGCCGCCTGGTGCCGGCGGCGATCACACTTATGATTTTAGCCGTGGTCGGCGGAGTCGGATATGAGGTTTATCTGCGCACGCTGGACCGGCCTCCGGAGGTGCAGACTGCGATCGTGTCGGTGAAAGCCGCAGGACAGGCCAGCACGCTGCTGACCGGCAGCGGCTATATCGTGACCGCACATAAGTACATCACGATCGGCACCAAGATCCTCGGTCAGATAGTCGAAGAACCGATTGAAGAAGGGCAGCGCGTCAAGGTTGGCGACTTGCTCGCGCGAATTGACGACCGGGACTATAAGGCGCAGTTGCGTCAGGCTTACGCCGATCGTGATACGTCGGCCGCCAACCTCATCCTGAAACGGGCACGCGCGGAGAGGCTGCGCAGCCTCTACAAAGAGGGTGTGCAATCAAAAGATTCTCTTGACGACGCCGAGAATCAGCTCGCCGTGGCGGAAGCGGACCTAAAGAAGTCCGAGGGCGAGATTGATTTCGCCAAGTTCAATGTGAGTCAGACCCTGATTAGGTCGCCTATCAACGGCGTCGTGCTGCAGAAGTATCGCGAGCTTGGCGACACGATTAACTAAGGCGGCGAGATCCAGGCCGGCGGCGGCGCCACCGACATCGTGCAGCTCGCGGATCTCACCGACATGCGCTGCGAGGTCGATATCAACGAAGGCGATATCGCCAAGGTGAAGATGGGCACGCCGGCGACCGTGATTCCCGATGCGTACCCCAACAACCCGTTCCCGGCGCAAATTGTTAAGATCTATCCCGAGGCCGACCGGCAGAAAGGCACGGTCAAGGTCGAAGTGCATATACTGCAGCCCGACTTGAAGGTCATCAAGCCCGAGATGAGCGCCAAGGTCACCTTCCAGTCAATCACCACCACCTCCGCCGTGGCGCCGATGGTGCTGGTGCCGAAGAAAGCGATCTTGACAGAGGGCTCTGCCAGCTCGGTCTGGGTCGTGCGCGGCGACACGATTCATCAGGTGCCGATTGTCACCGGACGCGAGTTCCAGGACGGAATCGAGGTAAAGCACGGGCTTAGCGGCGGCGAGATGGTCGTCGCGGTGCCGGCGCCGACTCTCAAGGAAGAGCAGAAAATCACGCCCGTCGCGTCCTAGCCGCGTCTGCAGCAGGTAAACGCGCCTTCCTGGTGTTGGCGTTGCGGCGAAATGATACGCCAGCTCCGGGAAATGATCCTCGATGCGCTGGAGTCTCGGCGATCGCATTGTGCTGGCCCTGCACGACTGGGGGGCGGCGCGGCAGTAAAAGCCAAGCGTCTGCTCTAGTTCGTCGTGGTACGCAATCCCATCAACGGGTGAAGAGGCTTCATCGAGCGCGTCTTTCGAGTCCTCGCAGCAGATCCTCAAGGGCCCGCCCCAGTTCGCACTACGGCATCTTGGGTTGTTTCCAGCGCCCTTCCCGATTAGCCACTCATCATATTTGCATCTGGGCAAGCATCCGACGGAAGCGCACCAAGGCTATGCCGAAAAAGACAAGACTGAGAGCTGCTATCATCGTGCAGTCCTTTCCAGGCCACACCGAAACCGGTTCCCCGGTAAAAGCACAGCCTGGGCGAAGCTAACAAAGTGGGTCGACGGTGAGGACTGCATTATTCTCTACAATTTCTCAAAGGCATGCTCTAAAGCGGCGTAGTACTGCCGGACAGGACGCTGAGGATGATGAAGACCGGGAGCGCCAGAAGTCCGAACTGCGGCATAGAGCTGACCTGGGTGCCGGACTGTATCGCTATAGATTTTGTCGCCCACCTAGTCCACCTTACAGCAAAGATCACACATCACCTTGAGGTTTAACCTTGTCAGACCGGCTACGCATGAGAACGACGACTGAGCGAGCGGCCACTTTGTAGCGAATCGACGAGAGCGACTCGCGGCGTTCCGGCTCTGAGATGTCTTCCGGCGCACTACGGGAAGTGTCGATCACCCTAAGCCACTCCTCCGCAGTTCCTTCTTGGACGACGAAATCAAGATTTTGCCAAAATGCATTGATCATTACATACAAATCGTCATCACCGACCTGTGACCCGCTCAAGAAAAAAGCCAGTGTATGGGAATCGTGGGAAAGATCAGGTTGCCCGGTGACTCCATACCAGTGTACCTGGTCTCTCCAGAAGCCGCTGCGCCCGATCGAGGGATGGCACTTGCGAAAAGCGATCATCTGCTTGAAGAATCGGAAAATATCCCGGTTCAGCTCGAGACGGCGCCAATCGAGCCAGACAGTTTCATCGTCTCTCCTGTATGGGTTGGGATCGCCGCACTGGGTATTCATGAATTCATCCCCTGCTCGGAACATCGGGGTTCCGTTCGCAAGCATCAGAAGAGCGAAGAAGTTCTTCACCTGGCGCTTGCGAAGCGCAATCACATCTTCGGGAACATCCGAGTCACCTTCCCAGCCACAGTTCCAGCTCCCTTGGCTATCGTTGGTATAGGAGACGAGGTCATTCAGGCACATCCCGTCGTGGCAGGTTACAAAATTCACACTTTGTGACGGACGAGAGGCATTTGCGAGATCATCCGGAAACAGGTCGGTGCTACCATAGAGCCTGGTCATGACGGCTGAAACCAGTCCGTTATCGCCTTTGACGAAACCACGGAGGTCGTCGCGAAATTTCCCGTTCCACTGCTGCCAGCCCAGCCCTGGAAACGAGCGGCCCAGCACATACCCGCTACCAGGCTCGCCTTGCCAGGGTTCCGCTATCAATCGGACGTTTTTGGCGAAATAGCCGGTGATTTCTGCGATGATGGCGGGATCGTGGTAATTCAGGGAGCCGCTGCTGTCACGCATGAAGATCGATGCGAGGTCGAAACGAAACCCGTCTATGCCGATCTCGGTGGCCCAATAATGCAAACTGTCAAACACTAATTTGCGAACCAGTGGGTGGGCGTTGCGCAGATCATTGCCGCACGCGCTGAAGTTCACGTACTGGCTCAAATCGTTGTGGTCGAGTGCGTAATACGTCGAATTGTCAATTCCGCGGAAGCTATATGTAGGGCCACTCCGGTCGCCTTCCGTCGTATGGTTGTAGACGACGTCTAGTATTACCTCGATTCCGGCGCGATGAAGAGCCTCCACCATTTCTCGAAATTCGGCGGGCGCAGCATGAGCGTCAGCGTTCTCTGCGTATAAATGGTGCGGAGCGAAGAAGCCCAGGGGCATATACCCCCAGTGACTTCCCTCTTGCAGATCGCACTGATGAACGGGCATGAGCTCGACAGCGGTGACCCCAAGCTCTTTGAGATAGGGGACCATAGCACCGACGCCCGCATATGTCCCGCGAGTTCGGTCATCCAGCTTACAGCTTGAATGTCTCGTGAAGTTGCGCACGTGCAGCTCGTAGATCACCAGGTCATGAGTGTGTCGCTGAACACCTGTTTGCGGCTTCGCAGCCGCGAAAGTTCTGTCGGGCAGAATACCTAAGGGAGCCTTGCCGTCATTCGGACCCGGCGCACACGCTGCTCTGCGGCTGAAATCGGGTGGTAGAAAAATCCGACGGGCATACGGATCCAACAGTATTTTGATATCGTCGAAACGATCTCCCGTCACTGGATTGAACGGACCGTCAAGTTTGTAGGCATAGTACCTCGCCTCTCCGATTTCTGCGGCAGGCACCAACATGTGCCAGACTCTCGACGTCTTGTTGGTCGGAAAGCTAAATCGATATACCTTCGCCGGGACAGTGAAATCCGGCTCTTGATAGAGGAGAAGCGACACCGAGGTAGCGTTTTTGGAATAGATGGAAAAGTTGTAAGCCTGCTCCGACGCAAACCATGTAGCTCCGAGCGGCAATGCGGAACCTTCTACGCGGCTCCAGTTGTCGAGGGGGATGCGATTTTGGTTTGAGGACATGTCCTCTGGCTTCCAATGGATTCGTTTGTCAGTGGTCTGCATAACCTCGTTTTTAGCCCCTTCTCTAACGCGTTGCCATTATGCGGCCCCGGCGCCGCGATAACGGACGGCCTGGGCGAAGCTGACAAAATGGGTCGACGGCCAGAACTGCATTATTCGCTGCAAAGTGTCGGGCATACTGCCTAGCGGCGTCGTACTGCCGGACAGGAGACTCAGAAGGATGAAGACCGGCTGCGGCATCGAGCCGATCTGCGAAGCGATCATTATGCTCAGGGAGGTGATCGAAGAGAATATATCGCCACTCCGCCCGTAAACAGCGCCAACGAACCGGCGATCCGCACGCCAAGCACGCCTTTTACGGCTAATATCAACGACAGCACCGCAGCGCTGACGATCACGAGAAGCCCTCGGCACGGGTAGTCCGGCGTGGCTCAGGTTGTGCGTCGTTTATCCAAGCGAGGCGTTGTCCCCGCCCAGTTGGCGGACATTGGAAGAAGCCGGATTGGAGAACCAGATAACTGGACGAGTCCCTGCGGACATACTCTGTTCCTCCGTGAACCTACGAGCTTCTGGCAAATGCCTATGCCATGAGGGTGATTGTCTTACGGAAGCGCGCCAGCGCGACACCGAACAAGATCGAACCAATCAGGGCGAGCGCGGCAAATTGTTTCCAAACCAGGGAGAATCCAGCGCCACGGAATTCTGATCATGGCACCACGAGTACAAGAGAGGGTGCCAGTGACACCAGCTTCTGAGATACACTACCTAACAGTAATCCCGCTAGCTGCCCTCGTCCTCGCCGTCCGACTACTATGAAGTCGGTCCGTTCCCGTCGAGCCATGTCCATAATGGCTTCCGCCACGTCACCGGAACCAGACGATGTTCGCACCTTTGCTACCCCGATACTCTCGGCCCGTTCTTTAGCTTCGACCAAAATGCGTGTTTCCAGCAATTCCAACCCTTCAGCAACTCCTCCCTGGCTCGCGCCAATTCGCTCCATTTTGCTGGAGGAAGAGTATTCTCAGGAAGAGTGACAATAGCCTTTGCCATTTCGGCAGCAGCGGTCACAGCACGACTACCGCCAGACGATCCATCTGTCGCCACCAACATTCGTGATATTGGCATTTGTTATTCCATGGCACGAGCTATTCTTTTTTTCCAGTCCCCGCTCACGCCATGAAGGTGATTGTGCTACGAAAACGCGTCAGCGCGATACCGAACAATACAGAGCCAATCACGGCGAGGGCGGCAAATGGTTTCCAAACCAGTGAGAATCCGGCACCACGGAACAGGATCGCTTCTGCCAGCGTGACCAGGTGAGTCGTGGGCGCGGCGAGCATCACGATTTGTACCGGCTCGGGCATGCTCTCATACGGAGTGAAGCCTCCTGACAGTAACACCAGAGGAATCAGCACAAGAATCATCAGCAAGCCGAATTGTGGCATCGAGCGGGCGAACGTCGCCAAAAACATCCCGAGAGACGTGGTGGCAAAGAGTTCAACTGCGGCACCGGCCAGAAAAAGCGCGACTGACCCTTGGATCGGAACTGACATTACTCCTCGTACTAAAAATACGAGCGAAAATGCGGAGACCGCCAGCACGACCAGCGCCATCGACCAGATTTTGCTCGTCATAATCTCGAACGGGGTGACCGGCATCACGAGCAGATGCTCTACCGTGCCGTGCTCGCGCTCACGAATCAGGGCCGCGCCGGTAAGGACAATCGAGAGCATCGTAATCTCGTTCACAATTTCAACCACCGCGCCAAACCAAAATCTTTCGAGGTTCGGGTTGAAGCGCGTATTGAGGGTAAGATCCGGCACTTCGATCCCTCGCTCCGGCCAATCCTCTGACTCGGTCGACCGTCCCGCAAATGCGCCTGCGCTGATTCCTCGACCATATCGCGGATAGCCTGCCGCCGGCTGCGTCCCGGCGGCCTGGTAGCGCTTTACAAAAGCGTCAATCTCCCCGGCAAGGATGTTCTGAATGTACGCACCCCCAGTGAACGCCTGGTGCATGCGTGTCGCATCAACGTTGAGTTGGACCTTGGGGTTTCGGCCCGCCATGACATCGCGCTCGAAGTCTGGTGGGATGTCTACGGCGAACGTCTCAGACCCAGCGTCCATCCGTGCATCCATTTGATCCCGGCTGATAAGCGCGGGCTGCATAAACTGAGGCGGGAAAAAAGCATCAACAATCCGCGCGGAAAGCTGCGACTGATCCTCGTCAACAATCGCGATCGGAACGTCGCTCAACGTCTCCGGCATCGCCTTGGCCACCGAGTAAACCGAAAGGCTAAACGCATAGATAATCAGGACAATCATGACCACGTCATGGGCCAGGCTGCGAAGTTCTTTTATGCCGAGATTCCAGATGTTTGCCAGGCGCATCGCTTAAGTCTCCTGCTTCTTCAAAAGCAATGTGCTCAGCGTGGTCAATACTAGTCCAATCAACAGCAGCGGGACGTAGAACACTCGCAGATCCCAGAAACCCAGTGCCTTTGAAAACGTTCCCCGTGCAACGATGAGGTAATAAGTAGTGGGATAGATTTCGCCGACGAGCTTTCCGACTCCTTGCAGGGAAGCTACCGGGTCGAGAACTCCGCAGAACTGCATGGCTGGTACAAGTGTTAGTATCGCAGCTCCAAAGATTGCTGCGATCTGACTTCGAGTGAAACTGGATATCAGGAGCCCAAACGCGGTGGCGGCGTTCACATATAACAGGCTCGCTGCTGCCAACGCCAGGAAACTGCCCTTGAGAGGCACCCCGAACACCGTGATTCCGATCAACACCAGCAGCACAAAATTCAGCATCGCGATGGCTACATACGGAAGCTGTTTGCCAAGAAGGAACTCGAGCCGCGTTACGGGCGTGACGTAGAGATTGACGATGGAGCCAAGTTCCTTTTCGCGGACCACACTGAGAGAAGCGAGCATCGCGGGGATCATCATCAGCAGCAGGGGGATCACCGCCGGCACCATGGCCGGCAGGCTCCGGACATCCGGGTTATAGCGGTAACGAACTTCGACCGTGGCTAGAGTGCCCTCGGGAGACATCCCTGGTGTCTTCTCGGAGGAAACCCCTGGAATATGCGAGGCACGACCTTGCATATTGGCCAGCCATTGCGAATGTACAATCTGAACATAGCTGCGGATGGTCTCGCCCCGGGTAGGATTGGCGCCGTCGATCCAGGCTCCGATCCGCGCGGTTCGACCACGGGCCAGATCGCGTCCGAAATGCGGCGGAATTTCGAGCGCGAGACTCAGCTCGCCTGAACGCATACGCCGGTCCAGCTCTGCATAGTCGCGAATCGGAGCGTGCTCGATGAAATAACGTGGTGAGCCGATGAATTGAAGCGCGTAGTTATTACTAGTCTCGGTTTGATCCCGATCGAGTACAGCAAATGACAGGTGCTCCACGTCCAGGGTGATGCCATACCCCATGACGAGCATAAGGATGAGGGTGCCGAGCAGCGCCAGCGCCGCGCGCATCGGATCGCGCCGCAGCTCGAGCGACTCGCGGCGCGTATAACTGAACATCCGCCCAAAATCGAAACCGGAACGGGGCTTTGCTTCTTGCGCTTCCGACAAACCCTGTTCAGGCGCTCGAGTGCTGGCCGAGACCGCGGGCTTGGATGATACCGCAGGCTTGGATGAGGAAGGGGGCTGGCCTTTCACGCCAGTCGCTTCTTCGAGATAGGCGATAAAGGCATCCTCCAGTGTTGCTGCTCCGCGCTTCTTAACCACTGCGCTGGGAGCATCGCTGACCAGCACCCGCCCCGCATTCATCAACGAGATGCGATCACAGCGCTCGGCCTCGTTCATGAAATGCGTCGAGACGAAGATGGTGACCTGGTCGCGGCGCGAAAGCTCGAGCAGAATTTGCCAGAACCCGTCGCGCGCGACCGGATCGACCCCGGAAGTAGGCTCGTCGAGGATCAGCATCTCCGGGTGATGAATCATCGCCACTGCCAGCGACATACGCTGGCGTTGCCCCATCGGCAGAGCGGACGGAAGCGCGTCTATCACTGACGCCAAATCGAACCGTTGCACCGCCTCCTCAACGCGTGCTGGAATCATCTCAGCCGGGACCTGGAAGAGCCGCGCATGAAGCTCGAGGTTCTGGCGAACAGTCAGCTCAGTGTAGAGCGAGAAACTCTGCGACATGTAGCCGACCCGGCGACGGGTAGCGAGGTCGTTTGGATTTAACAGCTGGCCGAATAACCAGGCTTGCCCCTCCGTCGGCGGGAGCAGTCCGGTCATCATCTTCATCGTGGTCGTCTTGCCACAGCCGTTGGAGCCGAGGAAGCCGAAAATTTCGCCGCGTTCGATGTGGAAGCTGACATGATCGACGGCAACAAAGTTGCCAAACTGCATCGTTAGATTCTTGGCTTCGATGGCGACGGCGCCGCCCTCTGTAACGGGCCGTGGCGTGATCTCGATCGCGCGGTGGCCGCGCCGTTTTTCTTCAGGCAGCAGTGCGATAAATGCAGCCTCCAGCGAGGCCGTGCCGGTGCGCGAGAGGAGTTCTTGCAGTGAACCGGTTGCAAGCACGTGCCCCGCGTCCATTGCCATTAGCCAATCAAACCGCGAGGCTTCCTCCATATAAGCGGTAGCAACCATCACGCTCATGCCGGGCCGATCCCCCCGGATGCGCGCGATGAGTTCCCAGAATTGACGACGTGAAAGCGGGTCTACGCCAGTGGTCGGTTCATCGAGGATAAGAAAATCCGGATCGTGGATCAGAGCGCAGCACAAGCCAAGCTTCTGCTTCATCCCGCCGGAGAGCTTGCCGGCAGGCCGGTCGGCAAACGGAGCCAAGCCTGTGCTCTCCAGGAGCTGGGCAATGCGTCGTTCGCGCTTTTCCTGAGAATGACCGAACAGGCGGCCAAAGAAGTCGATGTTCTCGAACACCGACAGCGTTGCGTAGAGGTTCCCACCCAAGCCCTGCGGCATATAGGCAATGCGTGGACAAACCGCGCGGCGTTGGTCCGCCGAGGCCATGTCTCCGCCCAGCACCATGATCTGCCCGGTCTGTATCGCGCGTGCGCCCGCGAGCAGCGAAAGCAGGCTTGATTTGCCAACGCCGTCCGGACCGATCACGCCCACCATGCAATTCGCCGGCACGTTCAAAGTAATGCCATCCAGTGCCGGCGTTTTGCCGTAACGCAGGCTTACGTCGCGAAGCTGGGCGACGGGAGGCACATTCGCCCCGTTGCTCATTGTCTTTGCCGAAGCGGCGGCGGTATCCGAATCTCCAGATTGCTGGGCCACTCGGCGTTTGGATCGAGTCGCACATAAGCCATGCCGGGCACGCCCGTCTTGACCTGGCTCAGGTACTGGCGGAGTAACTCTGGTGCGATCTGGCCTTTGATCCGGAAGGTAAGCTTTTGGCGTTCTTCTGCTGTCTCCACCGTTTTGGGAGTAAACTGGGCGACGTTAGAGACAAAGGTTACTTTGGCCGGGATGACGAACTGGGGGAACGCATCGAGTACGATCCGCACGTCGGCGCCAAGGGCTACTCGACCGGCCAGCTTGTCGGGCAGGAAGAAGGTCATATAGACGTCGTCCAGATCGACCAGATTCAGCACACGCCCACCCCCTGGGAGGACCTCGCCCGGCTCCGCGACGCGGTACTGCACGCGTCCCTCCACCGGTGAATGAAGCTCGCTGTCGTCAATATTCGCCTGAATGCGCTGGATGGTCGCTCGTGCGGCGTCCACCTTGGCCCGCGCATTAAGGACTTCGGAGGTGGCCGAACCGACAGCAGCGTCGGCAGCTGCGGCTTGCGCCTCGGCCGCACTGACGGCTGCCTCCGCGCTCTTAAAATCTGCGCGAGCGTTATCCAGAGCTTGGACCGTGACAAAGTCTTTCGAGGCCAGTGCCTGGGTTCGCAGGAAGAGCTTCTGAGCGGCATCAAGCTCTGCTTTTCGTTGTGCTATAACTGCGATTGCGGCGGTCTTCTCGGCGCGCTGTTGCGCTAGCTGGCTCTGAGCGGTCGCGACGCTGACAAGCGCGCTCTGAAGCTGGGCTTCCGCCTCCCTGCGCTGTGCCATGAGCACATCGGTGTCCATTTGGACCAGAAGCTGCCCGGGGCGGACGAGATCGCCTTCGTGCACCGTAACGGTCCGGATACGTTCCGCAATTTTGGCGTCAACGTCGACCTCGGTCGCTTCGATGCGGCCGTTCCCGCTTGCGAAACCTGCCGGCAAGCCCTTTGGTTTGAGAAGCTCCCAAGCGAGAAACGCAATTGCGCCGGCGGCGACAATGAGGGTGGTCCTTACCCACCAAGCGCGTTTCTGTAGAAATCCAAAGGATGCCACGTTAGTTCGCCTCACACCGCAGCTGAGCGATCTGTTTGCAATCGAGGTTCAAGGTATCGACCCGCTGGACTGAGACGATGCGCCGACGGCGTGAAGCAGGTTAGAGGATGAGATGAGAAGATCTGCCTTGCTCTGGATGAGCGTGTATCGCGCGGACATTACGTCCTTCTCGGCCGAGATAAGGTCGGTGATCGTGGCGAGACCGTACCGATGGCTTTCGAAGTTGGCTGCGTACGATTCTTCTGACGAATCTAGCAAGGCCTGGGCGGCATCGCGTTTCTTTTTCGCGGAGAGGAAATCATAATAGGCGGTCCAGGTTGCGGCAATGACGTTAAGTTGAAGCGACCTGAGCTCCGAGAGGGCCGCGCCCCTCTCCGCGGTTGCCTTTTGCACGGCGTAGTACCGATCGAATCCGGTGAAGAGATCCCATCGCATTGTTAGCCCCGCCCCATAAAACGGTTGGTTCAGATTCTGAGTGTGTCCGCCGTTGACCGTGTAGTTCCAAATTGCCTGTCCATAGTTCCCGCCAACGCTGATTTCGGGGTAAAACTCCGCCCTCGCGCGTGCGACGGTGGCGTTACCGGCCCGGACTGCAGCGATTTGGGCGGCAAGATCGGGTCGCCGCCTGATCGCTTCGGCAATGAGTGCCTCAACATCGTCACTCAGATTCTTGGGCAGGCGGTCTAGCTGACCGCCCTCGATGTTGAGGTCAGTGTCGGCCGACACGCCGACAGTTTGACGGAGAACCGCCTCGGCGTCGTGCACCTGCGAATTTGCAGTCTCGAGGTCGTATACCGCCTGTGCCTGGACCTGTTTTGCTAGTAGCACTTGCGGCTTGGTTGCGAGGCCGACCTGGTGACGCTGCTCGACTGAAGCCAGCGCGATATTCGCGAGCTTGAGGTTAGCCTCTGCTGCACTCACGTTGGCATTCGCTGCCGCAAGAATGTAGAAGGCCCTTTCTACATTAAATACGACGTCCTGGATCGCCTGATTGAAGTTGAAGTTCGCCGCGATCAGCTCTTCGCGGGCCTTTCGCTCATTTGCGCGAGTGCGGCCGAAGTCGAGTAAATCGTAACTGACCTTAAATTGAGGAAAAAAGACGTCATTGCGGATAACCAGAGTTTGCCCGGGAAACTCAATCGGCAGCTTGAAGTAGCCGCCCTCGGCCTCTGTTGCCACCATGGGGTAATTGTTGGCTTGCGACCGGCCGAGTTGGCCTTCATCTTCCAGAGCCACATACCAGGCGTGCCGGGTTTGGGGACTTAGCCTTAAAGCAAGGTCCACGAGTGAGGGCAGGTCATAGGTCTGTTTCCCCGATGTTTCAAGCGCGCCTCTTTCCTGCGAGCCGCGAAGTTGCTCGAGATTTGTGACAGGACGATTCAAGGCTTCGATGGAGGGGGGCGGCGTCCAGACGTTCTCCGCTTTCTCGGACGGCGCCAGTTCGGAGTCGGGATTGAGGTGAATTGAACCGCAACCCATCGAGGGCACAAGCGCTAAAGCCAGAAGCAACGGTACAAGGGGCCACGCGAATGCGCGCGCTGCAGTCCGCGATATGCTGTCAGCCGCTTTGCTCAGAGAGCCGCTTTTCCGGCGACAGGCCTCGTTCCGATGACTCCCGAACTTCCCCACGCTCTTCGCCCAACCGCACAACCCAATCTTGCGATCAGGTCTGTGGGCGCAGGCGATGACCTTTCGCAAGATGAGCTGTGACCCAGGTCTCAAGACGTCGTCAGTTGTTTCTGTCTTTATGACGCGTAGCATGGCAGCCCTCGGTAACAACGGCACCCTGGCAGCGCGATCGTAACTCAGGGCGCAAGCCAAATCTCGCGATGAAGTGGACCGCTATGCGCCAGATTCATGCCTGTTCCGGATTTTGCAAACAGTACTCAAATATCCGCTCTTGATGAGCTTCATGACACTCCGATCCTCGTCGGGCTCGGATCGCCCCATACTGTCTCCGATCGCACCAGTCAAGCGCTCACGCAAATTGATGGCTTGCAAAGCCGGCGCTCTCTTTCAGCCATTCGCAGAAAATTTTGTGAGACGCTTCAAATGCACACTACCCTAAAATAGCCGACCAGAGCTTCGCAACTCGTTGCGGCACGCTTCGCTAAACGCCCGCAAGGGATCCATCGCGTCGCTCCTCACCAACCCTTCTAGCTCGTGGAACGTTTTTTTCGGCCCGCGGTACGTTTCCAGGACGGTGTGTGCAACACTTTCCGCAATTTCGACGATCTTCGGCGACGCTAGAAGCTGCATCTTGCCGATCAGGGCATACAGTTTGACGAACTTGGCCAATTCCGCTTGCTCATGTTCGAGGGCATCTGCATACAACTGCGCCGCTTCCTCAATAAAGTCCGCATACAACTCCTCCCGCCTGCTTCTATGGTGCGCCAACTGCTCCGCTCGGGCCTGAGCTTTCTGGCTCAGCCATGACGAGGCCAACATCGTCAACCCGCCGATCAGTGATCCGGCGAGCGCGGCAAACGCGGAAAAGTATTCTGAGTTCATAGTCAAACGCCACGTGAGTCGGACCACGCCTTAACCGCTAGCCGTTGCGGCAACCTCGCGACCGCACGACGTGGCATTCGGGGCCCGGTCCTGCTTCATTCCCGTAAACGACACGCCGTTAACTCCAGTCGCAGTCTCCTAAAGCAACTCGCCAGAGCTCCACAACTCGTCGCGGAACGCTTCGCTAAACCCTCGCAAGGGGTCCATCGCGTCGCTGGCCGCCAGCCCTTCTGTTTCTAATTCGCGCAACGTCTTTCTCGGCCCGTGGTACGTTTCCAAGATGTTGCGCCCAACACCGAGTGCGGCTTCGACGATCTCCGGCGACGATAGAAGTCGCATCCTGCTGATCAGGGCGTGCAGTTTGACCAACTCGGCGAATTCCGCTTTCTCATGTTCGAGGGCGTCTGCATACAATTGCGATTTCAAATGCGCGTAACAATTTGACTTGGATGATGATCATGTACTAGAAAGTGACTCCATCGTCAAGTTTGACGGGATCGTCACTCAGGAATCCACGCACGTGCGAAGAGCGAGAGCAGTTCGCAAGCCTGCCTCAGCCGCGCCGGACCGGCGCGAGCGGCGCAAACGCGCGACGCGCCAGGCTCTACTCGATTCGGCCAACTCCTTGCTCGCATCGCGCAGCCTCGACTCTCTCAGCGTCGATGAGATCGCAATGCGGGCGGACGTCGGCAAGGGTACCTTCTACAATTATTTCGACGACAAGGATGCACTTGCGCGGGAGCTGGCCTCCAGCATCCGAGCGCAAGTGGAAAGCGAGATCGCGATCGCAAACCAGGCGGTCCAGGATCCGGCGGAGAGAATCGCGCGGGCCTTCTGCTGCGCGCTACGCTTTGGTCTTAAGTCGCCGAAGCAAGCGCGGGCGACGATGCGCCTTTTTCCGCATTACCTTGATCCGTCCGCGCCGCTCAATTCCGGCGTACGGCGCGATGTGGCCGAAGGGCTTGCGCGCCGCCGTATCGTCGCGCCCTCGCTGGACGTCGGAGTCGCCTACGTTGTGGGAGTGTTCATGGCGGGAGTAAACCGCGCCCTCGATCTCTCTTCGAGCGAAGCAAAGACCTTTGGGCACGATCTCGGCCGGATTCTCCTGCACGGCCTCGGGATTGGCCGGGCTGAGGCGCGGCGCATCATGGTTCAGGCGACTCAGGCGCTGCTGCACTGACAGGAAGGAGTATATGGGAATCAAAATTCAGGATGTCGCCTACGTAAGATTCAGCGCGCCCGATCTGGACGCGATGGAAGCATTTCTCATCGATTTCGGCATGGTCCGCGCGGTGCGAACCACCGACACGCTTTACATGCGCGGGCCATCCAGGCGATCGAGCGAGACCTTCTCCCCGCGCGCGAACGTGTCCAGGTCGCCCATCTGTTTGTCGGCGACAATAACGTTCACGTAGTTGACGCTTCGCAGGCAATGGTCTGCGACGGAGAGCAGGCAGTTTGCGTCGGGCGGCAGGTAAACGCCAACAACGCTCGGGCTTTTGTTGGCTACCACATCGAGGAAACCGGGATCCTGGTGGGTAAAGCCGTTATGATCCTGCCGCCAGACCAGCGCAGTGATCAGCAGGTTCAGGGATGACACATTTGCGCGCCAGGG
>JBEKJC010000054.1:0-19015 GCA_050011435.1 Binataceae bacterium (SeqCode) | reverse complement strand
AGGTCGAGCGAATCATCGTTGTCGATTGACGCCCACAGCAGATGCCGAAGGTCTCTCAGCGATGAATCCGTCGCGGCAGCCGCGCTCGCGATGGAACCGGTCTCCGCCACGACTGCGGCGGAGAAGTCCGGTAGCAGGTCTCGTTCAAGCATCGCTCGTCGCGCGATGCTCCTGAGCTGGTTTCTACTGGACGCCGTCGCCTGATTCATCGGCGCATCATAGCCCGCCACGTGCCCCGCCCAACAGCGCCAGGGGGTAATTACTCCTCGCGCTGTCTGGCGACCCGCTCGCGGCAAAGGATCCGAAGCGGCTTAGGATATTCGGCTAAAATTCCTACCGGACGGGTGTCATCACCATCGAGAAGCTTTTCTACTTCGCCCGCCTCGCCGACTTCTTCCGGTTGGCCGATCCGCGTCAACCACTCAATCGGTTACGAGCGGTCAAGCCGGCCAACTCTGTGCTTCGCGCGAACACTAGAACTTGTTCGACTGCACGTTGGGTGCCCCGCTGATATTGTTCGCGAATGCGCCACGGAAGCCCTTCATCGAATTCATCGTATCCGACGCCAGCGTGTCGTAGTCGCCCATGTAGTTGGCCGCGATGAGCACATCCTGGCTAACCACCGACAGAAAGCTCTTGGTGGTGATTCGCGTGTTCGTGAAGCTTGCGCCGCCGTTGGTCGAATTCGCGCAGTAGCGGTCGATCATGAAGTTGTTCGGATCGTTGCGCCGGTCGTAAAAACATACGGCGACCCGGCCCGACTTATCGGACGACACCGCTGGCTGAAAATGGTCCGTATTGCTGGCCGCGTTGGTGTTGGCTTTGACCGGTGCCGACCACGTCACGCCGTCGCTCGAACTTACCAGCTTAACGTCGGCGAAATTGTAGGTGCCAATCAGGGCGTCATTCTGTGGATTGTCACCATCGTTCCAGGCCATGAAGAGTTTGCCGCTTTGACTGCCCTCGCCCATCACGAGGCTCGGAAGTTCAAGGATGCGGATCGATCCCTGCAAGATGCCATCGACGCAGTCGCCGACACAGTTGACGTTGGTGATCTTGCGGGGAGCGCCGAATAACGTGCCCCCCATTCCTGACTTTGCGATATCGATCTCGCGTACGCTCGGATCCCCGCCACCCAGGCCGATCGCTTCCCACCCGACATAGACTGAGCCGTCCGCAGCGACCTGTGGCTACCAAAAACTCCGAAAGCAGCGAAAAGTCTAGAGTTTTGGGAAGAGTCAACGTAGTGTCGCCGGCATGCTTAAGCATGTGCATTCCATCGTCGCCGCTATTGCCCGCCGGTTCCGCAGTCGGGCCGTTCTTGAACTGGAGAACCTTGCTCTGCGTCATCAGCTGCACGTTCTTCGTCGCCAGCGGCCGCGTCGGCTCCGACTGATCACGATCGACCGTTTGCTCTGGGTCTGGCTCTACCGATTATGGCCGCGCTGTCTGGACACGATGGTATTGGTCAAGCCGGCCACCGTCGTCCAATGGCACCGCCAGGGCTTCCGCTTGTTCTGGCGCTGGCGTTCGCGATCGGGACGGCCGTCAGTAGATCGCGAAGTTCGGGATTTGATTCGGCAGATGAACACCACCAACCCGCTCTGGGGTGCGCCGCGGATCCATGGCGAACTGCTCAAGCTCGGCATCGAGATCAGCCAAGCCACCGTCGCCAAGTACATGGTGCGAAGACGAGGGACGCCTTCGCCGACCTGGCGCAGCTTTCTGCGCAATCAGGCCGCCGGCATCGCTGCGATCGACATGTTCGTTGTGGCGTCCGCCTCATTTCGGTTGCTGTATGTGTTGATCATTCTGGCCCACGATCGCAGGAAGATTGTGCGCTTTGATGTTACCCGGCACCCGACCGCAGGCTGGCTAGCGCGACAGGTAACCGAGGCATTCCCGTGGGACACTGCTCCACGCTATCTTCTGCGCGATCGCGATTCCTCGTATGGCGAGAGCTTCCGCAGGCAAGTCGATGCGATGGGGATCACGGAAGTCGTCACCGCTTCACGTTCACCTTGGCAAAACGCTTTCGTCGAGCGCGTCATCGGTTCGATTCGCCGCGAGTGCCTCGATTACATCGTGATCTTCAACGAGCGTCACCTACGCCGCGTCCTCTCCTCATACGTCGATTATTACCACCGAACGCGCACCCATCTTTCACTCGACAAGGATTGTCCGGACCCTCGCCCGGTCATGACACGCAGGATCGGGAGAGTCGTCGCGATCCCGCAAGTCACTGGCTTGCATCACCGCTACGAACGTCTCGCCGCCTGATTCGTCCCATCCCCTGCTCGCCAATATCGTTGCCGGAACGCCGCCGCCCGAGGAATCTCTTGTCGGAGGTTTCGATCTCGAACCCGGCCTGGCCATAGGAGGTTCCACTAGCGGCTGCGTTTCAGTCCCTTCAATTCGACATCACTGACAGCCATTGCTCAAATTCCGTTCAGCCGGAATTTTTGATAGGGACAGATAGGCGTTAACCGCACGATGCATGACCTCGCGATAGCGGCCCTGGCGCTGCGCGGCTTCCAGCATCAGCACCAGATCGGCCGCACTGAAGAAGCGGGTCTTGTAGCCCTTCTGGGTGGCGAGGTAGCCGAGCGCGATCGCGAGGTGCGTTTTGCCGACGCCGGATGGACCGAGGAAGACCACGTTCTCGGCGCGCTCGACGAAGGCGAGGCTGGCCAACTCCATGATCTGCTTGCGCGGCGCGCCGGTGGCGAAGCCGAAGTCATATTGGTCAAGGGTCTTGATGGCGGGGAAGCCGGCCACCCGCGCGAACATTTCGCGCGCCCGTGCCCGGCGCGACTCG
This sequence comes from Binataceae bacterium (SeqCode), assembly GCA_050011435.1. Lineage (GTDB taxonomy): Bacteria > Desulfobacterota > Binatia > Binatales > Binataceae > JADMIL01. Next base: position 16,197 of record JBEKJC010000054.1, on the reverse strand, counting down.
CGCTCGGCGACCAGTAACTCCTCGAGGAAGTCGGTAAACGAAGTGCGCTTTTCGGCGGCGTTTTGCGCCAGCGCCGGATACTGCGCTGCGACCCCGCCGAGCCGCAGCTCGTTACATAGATCGATCAGTCGTTCGTGCTGTACGCTCATCCAGCCTCCACCGCAGTGATCAGTTCTTCGTAGACCCGCAGCGGATGCTGGTAGCCGCGCGGCAGCGGCGCCGGACGCTTTGAGGGTGCGGCGGGAATCGCCCCCGGCCACGGCGCGGGGATCGATTGCAGGCGCTCGCGTTCATGCTCGAGCCGTGCGGCCGGGACCTCGCCGGTGGTCGCGTGCACGCGGGCGTTGGCGACCTCGCGCAACCAGGTCCCGACGCGCGCATTGGCGGTGTCGCGATCGACCTTGAGTCCTTCGGGACTGAGCTGGCTCGCCAGCGGCACGTAGAAGCTCGCGCGCAGATAGCGGATGAAGCGCTCGACCTTGCCCTTGGTCCGGGGTCGATAAGGCTGACACAGCCGCGGCACGAAGCCGTGATGGTGCGCGAAGTCGAGGAAGGTGCGGTTGTAGCGATGCAGCCCCGGTCCGTAACGATCGCGATCGGTCACCACGGTCCGCATGTTGTCGTAGAGCACTTCGCGCGGGATGCCGCCGAAGAAGTAAAACGCCCGCTCGTGGCAGCCGAGCAGCGTCTCCATCCGCTCGTCGGTGACGAACTCGACGTAGGTCGTCCGGCTCCAGCCGAGCGTCGCGATGAACACCGCCAGCCGATCCTTCCCGCGGCGAAGGGTCGCGAAGTCGGCCTGCATCTGGCGCCCCGGTTCGGTCTCGAACCGAATCAGCGGCTCCGGCAGGGCCACTGGCTTCAGCGTCGCGAGGTGATCCTTCAGGATACTCACTCCGCCCGGATAGCCGAGCGTCCTTAGTTCGCGCAGCAGCACCGTCGCCGGAATCCATTCCGGCGCAGCCGCCTTTACTCGTTCAGCGATGTACTGCTTGTACTGATCGAGCTTGCTGGGCCGCGCTTCACGCTCGTACCGCGGCAACCCTTCGCTGCGTACATAGCGCCGCACCGTGTTGCGCGACACCTTCAGCATTCGCGCGATGTCGCGAATGCTCTTGCCCTGCCTGCTCAAAACCCGGATCTCCACCGCTCCCTCCGCCACCAGCATGAGGACCTCCATTGCGGAGTACCCCACGCCGGCGTGGGTCAGTTTTCAATCGGCGACCCGGGTCAGTTTTGCACCGGCGGCTACATTCGACGCGGTGTACGCCAGCAGCGGGCGGCCGTCGATTCCGCCGGAGAAGCTTCTACGCGCGCCGCTGTTGCAGATGCTGTACACGGTGCGCAGTGAGCGGCTTCTGATGGAGCAACTCGATTACAACTTCCTGTTTCGCTGGTTTGTGGGACTCAACATCGACGACCCGGTCTGGGACGTGACGGTCTTCACGAAGAACCGGGAGCGCTTGCTGGTGGGCGAGGTAGCACAGGGCTTTTTCAACGCGGTAGTCGAGCAAGCGGGCGCCCGAGGACTGCTTTCTAACGAACATTTTACGGTCGACGGCACGCTGATCGAGGCCTGGGCGGGACACAAGAGTTTCAAGCGCAAAGGGGATGACCAGCCAACCCCGCCCGACGATCCGGGCAACCCGAGCGTGGACTTTCATGGTGAGCGGCGCTCCAATGCGACTCACCAATCGACCACCGATCCGCAAGCGCGCCTGGCACGGAAAGGGCCGGGTAAAGAGGCCCGGCTCTGCTACGCGGGGCACGTGCAGATGGACAATCGCCACGGCTTGGTGGTCAACACTCGCCTGACTCAAGCCAGCGGCATCGCCGAGCCGATGGCGGCGTTGGCGATGGCGGCAGAGATCACGGGCCAGGGTCGGGTCACGCTGGGCGCCGACAAGGGTTACGATCAAAAGGAGTTGGTGCGCGCATTGCGTGAGTATCGAGTCACCCCGCACGTCGCGCAAAAGGTCAACAGCGCGATCGACCGACGCAGCACTCGCCATCCCGGCTACCTGCTCAGCCAGTGGCGGCGCAAACGAGTGGAAGAGATCTTCGGCTGGCTCAAGACCGTCGCCGGCCTGCGCAAAACTCGTCATCGTGGAATCGCCCGCGTCGGTTGGACCTTCACTTTCGCGGCTGCGGCTTACAACCTGGTGAGAATGCGTAACCTGCTGTTAGTCGCCACCTAAGTCAATCGGTGAACCGCCCGACCCCGCCACTCTCAACCGCTTAACTCTCCGACCACTCCCGATATCACTACATCAGTACCCAGTAACTCATGACCTACCGGCGTTTTTCCGCAGCCTGCTAGGGCAGCCGATTAGCCATCCGACATAACGACGTCGACACGCTCAAGTTAGTCCGATCGGGCCCGCCCCTTGCTCCCGAGCCAATCAGATGCGGACGCGGGAGATGATGGCGGAGAGGCGGCTGCGCGAGGCGCGGCCGCAAAGACCGGCCCCTTCGAGCCGTTCGAAATATTCGAGTGTAACGAGTCTTATAAACTTCAATGCCGCCTTTCTGCCCTCCTGTATCTGCGCGATCTTCAGACCACCACCCGAGATGATGATTAGGGGCTCGATCACCTCGGGACTGCCGAGCAGCGCGAGGACCACGTGCTCCTCGTCGTCGAGCCATGTGTCAAGTACGGCGCGCTCCTCCGGCTGATGTGCGAGATGGTAGCGTAATGCGCTGGCCCCATACGCCACGTGACGTGCCGCATCCTGCATGGCGAAGCCCATGATTGCGCGATCCGTGCGGGTCGGCGCGAACGCCGCGACGTGGCGATAGAGCGCGAGCAAGAAGCCGCCGAGCGTGAGATTGATCGCGAGCGAACCGCGCGGATACTCATCCGCCCATAGCCATTGCTTAAGTCCTTGCTCAGCCGCCACATTGGCTCGTCCCAGTCCAGCGCCGCCATATAGCGCCCGCTTGCGAAACGCCTCAAGCAGCCGTGCGCCATCAAGCATCTGCGCACACATGAAACTCTTTTGCTCGATAAATTCCTGATTGATCAGGGCGACCCAGCGAGATGGAAAATCCAGCGCGACCACCGCGCATTCTTGCAAAAACGTATAGAGCTGCGAGCAGGCGGCTTCGAGTTCCGGCGCCAGCGGATGAGCGTCGATCTCGGTCCAAGGGATATCCAGCGCCGGCGCCCATCGCCGCGCCTTGCTTTCCTCGTAAAGCGCAACAACATTGTCCGACCAAACGTCGGACTTGCGGTTGACGACGTATCCCATGTCGGGAAGCTTGCCCCACTTCTCGCTGCCGCGCGCGGCCATTGACTGGCTGGTACGCACCGAATCCGGGATATCGGTATACCCGTAGGTACCGACGTCGAGGTCCTGGTATACGAGCCCCCGGCGCGGATCACGCGGGCGACCCTTGATTTTCTCGGTACGGGCGTCGTACCAATGCAACGACAGCTTGCCCTGCATGACCGCGTTCATCGCATCGAGGACTGCCTGGTCTTCGGTGTAATCCTTGTCGGCGTAAAAGGCCACTTGATTCGCCCGCTATTTTCCAATTGCTACCAAAAGTTTAGAACTTGATTCCAGCTTCCGCTGCTGCTGCCTTGCCCATCTCGAACATGTTCCAGAGGCGCGAGCGATCTCCGCTCTTGCGCTCGGGCATCCCGCACTTGTCGAGTCGCTCGAAGTGCTCGTACATTTGCTTGAGTTGGAAGGCGGTGGTGACCTTCACACCCTGCGCGATGTTCTCCTGCTTGAGGCCGCCGCCGGCGAGCACGATAAACGACTCGGTAAGCTCGGTCGCAGCGCCCGACGCGAACGAAATGTTCTCAGCCTCATCAAGATGGCTGTGCAGGACCTCTCGCTTCTGCGGGAAATGATCGAGCACCCACTTGAAATGCTGCATGCCATAGCCGACATGGCGCGCCTCGTCCTGCATCACAAGGCGGAAAATCCGCTTGTCCACGTCAGTCGGCGAGAGAAATTCGCTAAAGCGAAACAATGTCAGGACGTTGCCCTCGGCAACCAGATGGAGCGCTACGGACATCTCGCTGAAGGAGTCGGCATCGCGCAGATGCTTGAGCGCCATCTCGTTCATCGGGCTCGCCTTCATCAGACCATGGCCGGTCGTCAGCGCGCGCTTCCGGAAGACCTCGGCGTGGCGCGCCTCGTCCATCGCCTGAGCCGCAATAAAGGCTCTGACCTCGATGAACTCGGGATTGAGCCGGGGCAGCCACATCGCGGGTGTATCGGTTGCGATCATCTCGACTTCGGTAAGGAACGTCATCAATTGCGAGAGCGCTTTGCCGGTCGCTTCGGGCAGCTCGACCCCCTCCAGCCGTTCCCAAGGAATATCGGTCGGTGGCGGAGGAAAGTGGATTCGAACTCTCGGTGCCGCTGGTTCGGCGCAAAAACGGGGGGATTCTTGCCGCTTTGCGTTCTCCGCTACTGTCCAGGATCCTGACGGCAGACGCTTGGCCTGGACGCGGCTTTATTCGCGAGCGTTTCGGCGGCGGAAAGATTCGGTTTCCGCGCGGGAGGACTTGACGCAGCCAATAGTGGCGTAAGAGGTTCCTGATAAGATCTGAACTGGTTGGACAGTGTCCGTCCCGTGGAGAAACAGCGCATCGTTAATTGAGGCTGATAGAGTCCTTGGACCGGCGAAGGTGGCCGGCGCAGATCCCATCGCGTAGCTCGTGGAACTTGCGACCGGCCCCGGGCGCAGCCCCGGCGTGGTCCTCCTCCCCGCCGACTTCGCCCCCGAGCACCGACCCGCGTGAAAAGCGCGGGAGCGTACCGCCCCGGGCTCAGGTTCGGCTGGGGGTTGCTTTCGAGGACGGTTTTCCCGCTGGGATTTTGGGGGCCGTGGCAGGGGAGCCGGCTAACGAACAGCAAAGCGCTCCAAGTCTTTCTTACGTGAGACCAAGAAACTAAGGAATCCGACGCCCCGCCGCTTCAATGTCTGGCGGATGCTCAAGAGGACGAGGTAATCGCACATGCCGCTCTCGGTTGAGACGCCGCCGATGTTCCGACGGAGCATCGCGAAGTCCTTGATCGCGTTCTCCGCCCCGTTGTTGTTCCACGGAACCCCATCATGATCCAGAAAGGTGAAGAGCTTTTCTCCGCATTTCACGATCCGCGTACGACACTTTTCAGCGACCTCGGACCGGTATTCGCGAACCGCCAGATCATCGAGAAACCCCTCCACCGATTCCTTATGCTTCCTGAGCCGTCGACGCTTGAGCCCGTGTTCATCAATCGTCGAGATGATCGGTTTCAGGACACCGGAGAAACCTTGGACGAGGTCTCGAAGATCGGCATCGAGTTGGTTGCGGAAGAGGTCGTCGTTCATGTCGCGGATCAAATGCACCAGGCACTTCTGCTGTGCGCATGGCATCGAGTCGTAGGCTGCATAAAAGTCGGAGACAAGCACGCCTCCAAACCCCTCAAGCACGCGCCCGAGGATCGAACCATCACGGCTGCCCGTGTAGACGAACGCCACGTCGTCGTGTGTGGCGAAGACCCAAACGTAGCCCATTGCGCCGAGGATGTCGGCCTTCGTCTCGTCGACCTGGACCATCGGTGCGTTGGCGATTCGTCGCAAGATGCGCCGGTATGTCCCGCGATAGAACTCTGCGAACTCGTGCTTTTGGATCTGAACCTTCTGCCGATGAATGTGGATTCCGAACGCTTCTCCGAGGATCTCGATGATGGCCCCCGACGATTGCTTGTGCGCGATAGTTTGGTAGACGAGCCAGCATCCCAGGTTGCGACCGTACTTCGTGCCGATGGCCAGGTACTTCTTGAGGTACCACGTCTTCCGACACGATAGGCTCTGTGTTTTCAGCGTGCCTGCATCCACGACGTCGCTCCCGAGGCCGCCATCGCGGATCGCGTACAAGGCGTCGACAACGACCCTGAGAGCGGCGCAGTCCTCGGCGTTGTACCTGGTGATGGCGTCGTGCAGCCGCACGTCGGGTTCGTGTTCCCACTTGCGGCGCCAAAGTGCGCATCGAAGACCCGTCACCCCGGATTCGGTCCACCGAAAGCCGAGGTGGACGGCGATGTCCTTCAACCCGTTCGAGAGAGTTGGGAAGTGAACGTGCCCGTGGATCAGTCCGAGCGCATTCGTGGCACGTTCACGCAGCCGTGCAGCGATGGCCGGTTTGTAAGCCGGGTACCGCTGCCGCATGCGGCGAAAGAAGGTCGTCTCGTAGCTCCCGTAGTGGAAGACCCTGAAGTCCGCGAGACCTTCGGCAAGATCGACAAGACGTTGCCAGATGGTTTCCTCCTGCTCGGGGGAGTCGGCCCAGAACGAATGCTGCGCGGTCCCCGCCGCCGATACCAAAAGCACGCCGACGAGGTAGTAGGAGTTGGCTTCGGTATCGCCCTCGATGTCCAGGAAGAGGAGGTGCTCGGCAGGATCCCTCGACGGCAGCTCCAGGGGGACGAGGACGTGGGTGAGCTTTTCGCGAATCGAGAGTGCCTGGAGCGCCCACTCGTGGCGAATGCGTTTCCGGCGTCGGTTCGGGCGGAACGTGTACGAGAATTGGGTGATCGTAAAGATACCCTTCTTTTGCGCCGTCGCGAGTTCAGCCTTCTTGAGTCCAGACATGAGGCTGAGATCGTCGGTATCTACCGCGCGCCGTCGACACTCGTCGCGGAAGCCGCAGGTTTCGCAGTGCCTATTGATCACTAGCCGCGGGGCGGGACCGGATGCCAGAACGCGAAGAGCCTCCACAGCTCTGCGTGCATGGCGAACCAGCGGTGGCAGGGCGACCCGAGCCTTCCTAAAGGCGGGGCCGATGATGGCGAGGCCGTGCGTTGGGACTCTTCCGTGGACGTGCCCGATCACGAGTCCATCGAACCCCAGCCTCAGCCTGTCGAGGTCCGAGATGCGCGCTCGCGGGAAGATCCGAATCGACACGACCATTTTGCTCTTGCCGACGCGCTGCAAAGCGTCAGGGTGAGTAGAAAGATCCTCGTGAACGAGCGGCATGGCATTCGACACTTCAGTGGAGAGGATTGAACCAAGAGCGAGTCGAACTTTGTCGGCGTATATGCGCTCGATCCGTTCGTCGAACTCGTCGTGCTCGCTCTTGGGCGGCGTGCGCCCCGAAAGCAGGTAGTGGGCCTTCAGGGGGCATTTGAGAAACGCCTCGAGTATCGCTTCGGTGATCAAGAAGCTCCTTCATGCGCGCGCTGGTGGACAGGAAGTGTGATCCAACGGTTACCGGCAACCAGGATTGCCGCGGCGACCCCGCTGCTACGGGATTTTTCTCCCAAGGCTGTAGGATGAAAACGGTCGGAGGTCTGCGCCGCACTCGCTATCGCGATCCGCGCCTCCGGCGATAGGTATAGCTGCTCCAAGTCGCAGTCACTTAGGGCCTCGACTAGCAACTCGATCTGCTCGGAAGGCGGTTGGTCGCGGTCGATTATGATCAGGTACTTTTCGCGCAACCGGCACGCCCAGTCTCGCGCGCGATAGTCAACTTCGCGCAAAATCCGCTCGCGGCGCACTTCGAGGCCAAGCCGTGTAGCCGCTTCCGTCAATTCGTCCACCAGTCGCGACAACCGCGTGGCTCTGTTATCGCTCATTGACTTCCGTACTAATTCGGCGTTGCGCCCCTTTGAGCCCGTCGTGCCGCGGTGGTATCGCCATGGGCGCGGCGAGTGGTGGCGAAGGTGGAGACCTCGATGGGGCGTTTGACGCTCAACGTCTTGCTCTCGTTCGCGCAGTTCGAACGTGAAGTAACCGGCGAGCGCATCCGCGACAAAATTGCGGCCTCCAAGCGCAAAGGCATGTGAATGGGTGGTTTGGTCCCGCTCGGCTACGAGGTGCGCGACCGGCAACTCGTGGTCGACGAATCCGAAGCCGACACGGTCAGACATATCTTCCAGCGCTACGAGTCCGGCCCGTTCAAAGAAGCGAAACAGTCTGCGTCCGGCGGCGTTGACGAAATCTATTCCGGTCGCCGGCCTTACCGCAGGAGAGATCTCGTCGGCGAGCCCGAGCCGGCGAAAGCGCCGCATGATCTCGTTGTCGAAATGGGCCGCTCGCGGAAGATGATAGACGGAAGCGCTCTCCTCGATGACCGCTGTCTCAAGCCCGTAATGGCCTGCGAGATTGGCTGCGACCGAACCGCCGGGCCCGTAACCGACAATAATCAGGTCATAGAAGCGATCGGCCATCAGAAAATCCCACCCGCCGGTGGCGGCGAACGATTCGCAGACGGCACGTCAGGTATGGACGGCAAGGACCTTAAAGCCGTACTCCTTCAAGGCGTCTGCCGCGCGTTGCGCGCTGGTCGAAGAGACTTGCAGGTATAGAACCTCGCGTTCCGCGTTCTTTCGGCGGTACGTCCCCATACCGAGGAGCGGGCAGATCGTCTGGACCAGGCTGGTTGCGGCCGCAATCTCTCCCGAGCCATCCAGGTTGAGATCAATTCTGGAACTGCCATCAGCTCCAAGCACCGCCTCCAGTGCCCGCAACATATCGGTGGCGGTTATGATGCCGCCAGCCTGCCATCCTCGACCACCGGAAGACTGCCGATCTTGTTTGTCATAAGCAGATGAGCAGCCTTTTCAACCGGCGCGGAAGGATGGACCGAAAACGGATGGGTGCTCATGACCGCATCGACCCGCGTCTGAGCCAGTTGCCCGATGTGCTGGCGCGTATCGCGGTCGGTCAGAATACCGACTAGTCTTTCTTCATCCACCACCGGAACCTGTCGGAACCGGCCGGCTTCCATTCTCTCGTGCGCCAACTGCAATGTATCGCCGGGCACGACCGTCAGCGGATTACTGGTCATCAATTCGGCAACTATCATTTGACGCCCCCTTGAGCGAGTCGCTCTCGAGTCTACGCTGCCCCGCTACCAGAGGCGCGGGAACTGAGTCGGATGGTGAGTACGAGCGTTCCCGCGCCTGCTTGCCCATTTGGCTTCCTTAGTCGATCATGCCAGCATCTTCGGCGCGTTGCAGGCAGTCTGTCAGTCTGTTTCAGTCGCGCATCCCCACCGTCAGATCCTTCGCGCGCGCCTGCTCGACGAGGAGCTTCGCGTGAGCGCTGCACCCGTTCAGGTCACCCGCTGGACGCCCGCTCGGATCGACCGGACAAATGTTCGTCGTCGCGCGCCTACCGTCCCTGCAGTATCGATAGGACGCGTCGAAGTGAATCTTCGCGACCTGAACGGCGACGCCGGCCGGCTGAATCGGGGCATTGTCGAAGACAGCACCCATTGTGTGCCAGCTTAGCGCAGGTAGCCGAGTCGGTCGTCCGGCCTGGTCCTGTACCCTGAGATGAGCAGGTGGCGGGCAGTCGTCGAGCGCACTACTCTGCCCTCGTACGGCAGAGGGAGTGTTCCGCCGTCAGGGGTCCCATTGTTCCGACAAAAGTTTGAGAGCATGGTTCGCTGGTTCCAAGGTCGCGCGAAGACTCTGGACCATCTACCAGAATATCTGTCTGTGCTGCCGCTGAATGCCTTAATGGCACTCCTCCGATTGCAGAAGGTTTTCCAAAATGCGAGCTGCAGAAAGCTGCCCGCGCACTACTTCCGACGTCGCGAGCCGCTCGGGGTGTCGGCAAACAAGCAGACCATCGCCGAGGCCAGGAGGCTTTGCGCGACGATACAGCTCGAGCTCAAGGCGCGAACTTTCGACTATGCCAAGCGATTTCCCGACAGCGACCGCATCAAGCAGCGCGGGATCGAGACACCAGAAAAAGTCCAATCGATGAGCGTGACTGAGCTTCCTGCGATCGAGGTCGAAGTGGTGGACCCGGCCGTCGTCGTAAGCTCGGCCGGTCGCGGCAAGCATAGGCAAGGACGGCCGCCGATCCCACCAGGCAGGACAGTCGCCAGAGGCTTTGCTACGCGCAGATCGGAAGAGTCAGGCATCGATTCGAGCCACCTGGTGCCGGTGCTCAGGTCCACTCAGACGCGGGCAAGCTGTTCGATGCGAACGGCGAGCCGCTGTACGTTCAGGGCGCGGTCAAGGGTCAACGACGTTATCGCTATTACGTTTCCAAGCGGCTGGTAAGAGGCGAGTCACAGGAACCGGAACAGCGGTGGCGGCTGTCCGCAGCCGAGATCGAGCGAGCAGTCTCAGCCGGCGCCCGGACGATGCTCGGTGATCGGCATGACCGAACAGCTTCGCCTGCACCCGCTCCCATAACTCGCGACTCATGATCGGCTCGTGCTGTCCCGGGTGAGACTGCTGCTTGTGGCGGATCTCGCCCAGGTAGATGCGGTTGGAGAGCAGGCAGTAGAGCGCTCCGCGTGAGAACGGCTTCCCGCCCCGGCGTCTGCCCTTCCTTGACAGCTTGACCGCCGAGACTATTCCGCGTTGGTCGAGGTCGTTTTTCAATTCCCGCACGCTGCCGAGTTCCAGGTCTCTTCCGGGCTCTTTTCAATCGCGGGCAGCAGCCCCGTGTGATCCGCACGCGGCTGCTTTAAGAAAGCAACATCGCACAGAAATCTGACAAAGTTTTCACGGTCCTGATCGGCAACGATCCGTTGGGCGCGTTGCTCCAATTCACGCATCCGTTCCCAATGTCCTGGGAAGTAAGAGTCAACAGCAGTAGGCGCTTGAGCTAGGAGTTCCTTCAGGTCCACAGAGCACTCACAATACTATCTGTCATGGGTTCGTCGCCAGCGTAAACGCTCCCTTCAAATTGCGGCCAACCCCGTTTCGAGGCCAGCACAGCTCGGGGAATTTGTGGCGTCCGAACTTGCCGTTCAAAGAAAACCGTTGACGCCTCCGTTGACGACGGTGGAGCACCTTAACCGAACGCCATGGTGCTTGCGTAGCTTGCGCCCTAACAGGCTGCGGAAAAAGTCCGGGTTGGTGAGGTAGTTATTTATTGCTCCGGCATTGGCTTAGTATCTTTTGAAACGATGTGGTCCCGGATGCCTCCGTACTTGTTGCTCGTATTCTCGTGCTCGTCTCGGAACTTTATCCTGGCTACCTACCTCGCATAATCTTACCGAACAGCAATCGTTGAGTCCCGCTAAATAACTTTAAATCGCGTAGGATTTTCGTTCCTAGATGCGGGCGGCGCGGTCGATCGTTGGTGCGAGGCGCCGGATAATCTCGAGCGTTTGGCCCTGCGCCATCGCGATCGCATCGCGCTGCGAGAAGAGCACGATTCGCTCGGCGCCAGCCTCTGCGTAGAGTTTGAGTTGATCTGCCGGGACGCCATCCTCGCCGGGTGAGGCAAAGGCCATGATTCGCAGTGACGCGGGATCGCGGCCCTTTGCGGCCGCGAGCTTGCGCAGCTCGGCGACGTCGCGCTTGAAGGTCTCGGCGTTGCCGAAAACCGGGCACCATCCGTCGTAAGTGCGCACCACGCGCTCGAGGGCTTTAGGGCCGTGCGCACCGAGAAAGATCGGCGGACCTCCGCGCTGCACCGGTTTGGGATCGCATCGCAGCGCCGGGAAGCGGACGATCTCGCCGGAGTAACTCGCTTCGGGCTTGGTCCACAGGATCCGCAGGGCTTCGACCGTTTCGCGCAGCCGCTTCCATCGTGTGGCGAAGACCGCGCCGGTCGCCTCGGTCTCTTCTTTGAGCCATCCGGCGCCGACGCCCAGGATGACGCGCCCGCCCGATACGATATCGAGCGTGGCGATCGCTTTCGCAGTAATCAGAACCTCGCGTTCCGGCAGGAGACAGATGCCGGTGCCGAGCTTGATATGCTTCGTAACGCCGGCGGCCAGCGCGAGGCCGACGAAGGGATCCATCCAGCGGCCGTAATGCTCGGGCAGCTTGCCGCCGCCGGGTGTGGGGGTCTTGAAGCCGATCGGGACCACCGGATGCTCCGGGATGAAAAGCGATTCATAGCCAAGGTTTTCTGCATCGCGCGCGATTTCAGCGAGATTCCCGCTCTCGGCCGTCGCCGCGATCATCACTCCGATTTTCATCCCGATCATCTCCTTTCAGTGATTACTCTTAGTAGACTTACTTAACGATCAGACTGGCGAAGTCGCCCTGTTCGCGCCATTGGGCGAGCAGATCGAAAAAGGCCAGCGCGCCCTTCGGATAGACGGTCTGCAGGAAGCCGCCGTCGCCCAGGCCCTCGCCGTTATAGTAGCCGGGGGTGCAGACGCTCTGATACTTCGTCATCGGATTCGGGCTGTTAACGATCTTCACCCATTCCGCTTCGGCCTCCCGCGTTGGCTCGATCGACTTGGCCTTGCGCTCGTCCACCATCTTGATCAAATGAGCAACGTGAAACGCCTGCTTGTTGAGCATGTAAGTGAAGTTCGCGGTGAGTCCCGTCTGCGTCAATCCCATGTGGAAACAGTTCGGGAAGCCGTGGGTGAGGAAGCCATGGAAGGTCTTCATCCCGTTAGCCCAGTAATCGGCGAGCGATAAGCCATCGCGGCCGTACATCCCGGATTCGGCGCGACGCGTGTATGCAGTGCCGACCTCGAAGCCGGTGGCGAAGATGATGCAATCGACCTTGTATTCGACCCCATCGACGACGATGCCATCCTCGCTTATCCGATCAGCGCCCTTGCCGCTCGTGTCGACCAGCTTAACGTTGGGCCGATTGAAGGTCGGCAGGTACTCGTCATTGAAGGTCGGGCGCTTGCACCATTGTCCGAACCAGGGCTTGAGCGCTTCAGCGGTCGCCGAATCCTTAACGTTGGATGCGACGCGCGCGCGAATCTCGTTCATCTTCTGAAAATCCGCGATCTCAGCCAGCGCCATCTTGTCTTCGGCCGAGAGGGTCCCGTCGCCCTTGCTCGAGAGCAGATCGCTCAGCTTCTTGAGCGGACTGGTCCACTTGTCGCGAACCTCGTCCTTCTCCAGCTCGACGCCATCGAGCAGCGCGGTGAAGTTGCGATTCCGATACTCCTGCCATCCGGGCTTCAGCTTCTTCGCCCAGTTGGGATCAGTCGGCGTGTTGTTACGCTCGTCGACCGAGGATGGCGTCCGCTGAAATACATACAGCTGCTTGGCGTGTTCGCCGAGATGCGGGATACACTGAATCGCCGTCGCGCCCGTCCCGATAATCCCGACGCGCTTGTCCTTGAGTTTAGTCAGTCCGCCGGTCGTATCGCCGCCAGTGTAAGCGTAATCCCAACGGCTGGTATGGAAGGTGTGACCTTTGAACTTCTCGATACCCGGGATTCCCGGCAATTTAGGTCTGTTGAGCGGCCCGCTCGACATGATTACGAAACGCGCCTTGAAGACGTCGTTGCGATCGGTCGTGACGGTCCAGCGTCCGGCCTCTTCGTCCCAGCGCGCTTCTTTGATCTTCGTCTGGAAGCAGGCCTTCTCGTAAAGATGAAAGTGCTTTCCGATCCGTTGCGCGTGAGCGAAAATTTCGGGCTGGAAGGAGTACCGCTCTGTCGGGATATAGCCGGTCTCTTCGAGCAGCGGCAGATACAGATAACCTTCGACGTCGCACTGTGCGCCGGGATAGCGATTCCAGTACCAGGTGCCGCCAAAATCGCCCGCTTTTTCGACGATCCGGAAGTTGGTGATACCCACTTCCTGTAGTCGAACCGCAGCGAGCATCCCGCCGAAGCCGCCGCCGATGATGAGCACGTCAAGTTCTTCGTTCAACGCGGCGCGTGTGACGGGCTTCACGTAGGGATCGACGTTGAAATGCGCAAACTTGCCGGTGATCTCCTGATACTGATTGTTCGCGTCGGCGCGGAGCCGCTTGGAACGCTCCGCGGCGTATTTTTCGCGCAAGAATCCGGGGTCGAAACCCAGCTCCTCCGGCGTCGGGATGCGATTCGGAGTGGATTGAGTGACTGCTTCGCTCATGACGTCAGCCCTCCTGGCTAGCGTTTATTCGGCGCAGCATACCACTTTAGGGGGCGTTTGCTTCAAGCGGGGCGACTCGCCAGTAGTGGGTCATTTTGACAGTAAGCGCGCCCGTTCTGATCCCTCTCCCGTGACTAGGAGAGGGCGACACTAGGCGGGGCGCAGCGCAGCCGAGCAGGCGAGTCTGCGAGCTGCGTATTAAGTTGAGTGAGAAGCGTCCGGCGTGGTGTCCCTGCTAAAAATTCCATCTGAAGCGGAATTTAAGCAGCAGCGACAAATTGATTTTGAATTTGCATTGAAGGAGCGAATCGGGCCGCGCTCTGCAGGACAAATGTTCGACGCGTTATTGAGATCGAACAAGCCCGATCGCGCGATCGCGCCGGTCGCAAAATGAGGATGATCCGCGAGGAAGGGCGTCCGGACTCAACCGCGGGCTCGAGCTTCGCGTTTGCAAACCCCTTGGTGGACTATGCCCGCCCTTGGGCGAAGAGAACATGGAGCGAATCAGGCGACGCGAGCAGCGCTGGGCCTCGGCGTCAGGCCCGTAGACCTCGAACGCACGGGGCGCACACTGCGCAACATTGGCGAGGCGCTAGCGGAAGTGGACGCACGACTTGGAACCGATGTCGTGAAGGAACGTTCGCGTGAAATTGAAAATTCGTAGCGCGTTGGTTAGACAGTTCGGGAGACCGACCGGCTTGCTCGGCCGACTCGTCGGTCTCATCATGGTAACTTGCCCGTCGAACCTCGAGCGCAACATGCGAACGTTGGCTCAGGTCGACATTCAGCCGGACGACCGCATCCTTGAGATTGGCTTCGGTCCAGGTATTGCCATTGAACGGGCAGCGGAGCTCGCCAAACGGGGCAAGGTGATAGGCGTTGATCATTCGGAAATTATGGTCCGCCAAGCGAGCCGCCGGAATGCGACTGGCATTGCGGCCGGTCGCGTTGATCTGCGCCCGGGCGCCGTCTGCCGCCACTTGAAGATTGCCGGTCGGGTTGCATGCTTCACGATCGTGTCACCCTACCAGCCATCCCCGCCAAACTTGCAACACTCCCGTTATTCGGGCATTGCCAGCCTACCCATTAAGCGTGCGAGACGTGAAACTGATCCCTTCCGGCGCCGCTGGGAAAAGCGTGACCAAGAACGGCTGAAACCTTGCAAAGGAGTGCCGTTCGATTTATCTAACGGGTTCTAATTGAAAAGTGAAAAAGTCAATCTCGGATACCTGCGCCTTGTCATCCGAAACTAAAAGAAGGTCGGTTCGACGTGAAACTCGCACTTTATCTACCTAACTTCAGGGACAAAGTAACCGTCAGTGAGATCGTCGATCTCGCCCGCACGGCGGAAGAACTCGAATTCGATTCAATCTGGACACTCGACCGGATCGTGGTTCCCGAAGCTTCTGATCGTCAGGAGTTGATTAAGCCGTTTGGCTTCATGACCGAATTTCCGCGTGCCCTGCCAGTCATTGCACGAGGCGAGTTTCTGCAAGGAATGCCGCTCATCCCCTATCTCTCAGCGCTCACTAAGAAGATTCGCGTAGGCGTCAGTGTCATCGATACGCCGTATCGGGCGCCGGGAGTTCTGGCGGCTGAGATTGCGACATGGGACCATCTTGCGGGCGGCAGGGTTAACGTGGGGGTGGGGTCAGGATGGATGCCCGAAGAGTTCGATGCTGCAAGCGCGACGCATATCTACGAAAAGCGCAACAAGCACGTTATCGAGACGATCGAGATCATGCAGGGCATCTGGACGCAGGATCTCTTTGAGTATCACGGCGAGTTCGCGTCGTTCCCAAAATGCGGTTTTGGCGTAAAGCCGGTGCAGAAGCCCCATCCGCCGATCTATGTAGGTGGGCTTAAAGTGCCGAAGATTGCGGCCAAGCGGATCGCGAAGTACGGATTGGCCGGCTGGATCGGCATCCAGGATACTCCCGAGGACATTGCGCTATGGAAGGCGTCGATTAAGCGGGAACTCGAAGCGATCGGCAGCTCGCGCTCGGTTGATGACCTCGAAATTTCGAGCATGCTCTTCTTCGATATCACGAGCGAAAAGACGGATCAGACGCCGAAGGGCAAGCTGACGCCGACGATGACCGGTACCCCGCAGCAGATTCTCGACAACCTCAAGCGCTACAAGGACGCGGGTCTGACCTTCCCGCTGCTCTGGCCGCCGTTTAGGGGAGTGCCTACGGCGAAGACGATTGTCGATCTGCGGAGACTCAAGGAAGACATCCTGCCGAAGGTGTGATGACCACGCGGCGACTCTTTGGCGCGTTGATGCTAGTGTCCTGTTTCAGAAGTTCGTTGATAAAATCGGGCAACGGAGTCGAGGATTTGGTCAGCGGTTTTGGTCCAGACGAAGGGTTTAGGATGGTCATTGTTGATTTGCAGATAGCGCTTGATCACGGTTTCGAGTTCGCGCGTGCTG
>JBEKJC010000053.1:0-19083 GCA_050011435.1 Binataceae bacterium (SeqCode) | reverse complement strand
GCCGGCCGTCGGCGCCAGGCATAGAACCCGGCGCGCGATACCGCCAGCATCCGGCACATCAATGTTACCGGGAAACAGGCCTTCTCCGTTTCGATGAAAGCGAATCTCACACGCTCTCCGTGGCGAAGAAGGCCGTCGCTTTTTTTAGGATTTCGCGCTCCATGCTGGCAAGCGCAAGAAAAACGGCTCGGCTTCGCAGATGATCCAACCTGATCGCCCCACCGCCCAGAAAATCCTTCCTGTACTCTTTCTGTACGACCGGTTCCAGGTCATCGATTGACGAATTTCCGCGTTACTGGGTAATCGCCGAAGTCCACCGCCAAATCCCGCAACGGAGAGAAACCGCCAAAATCGCGCACGCGGCCTCGGGAGAGCCTCTCTCCGGTGCGCTTCAATCGCGAATACTCGCGACTATATGGCATATTAAAGCATGTTTAGGATTAATATAGATATCTTAAGACTCGGTGGCGGATGACGCAGTCTGCCGCGAACCATTCTCTACGTCAAATTCCCTGATGATCAGGGAAATTACAGGGAATTTCGCTGATTTGAGGCTATTCTGAGCTGGCCTGAGCCGAAAAGCCCCTGTGTTCGCTGCGCTTTTTCGCGCAATTCCCTAAAATTGATAACAGGGAATTTTGATCTTGGATCAGGGAAAGGAAATTCCCTAATCCGTTGTTTATCAGGGATTCCCTCTGCAAAAATCCCGTGTGCTAAGTCTAAACCCTAAACCCGGACGTATTGATGATGTAGCCCGCCCAGAATTGAGATGCCTGCGACGCGGCTGAGCTTTTGCGGGATCCGAAAATCGGGCGCATTCTTTTCCAATGAGAGATGCGTGCGGACCTGATTGTAATAGGAAGCGTAATTTCTCAGCACGCGACGCAACTGCGCTTCGTCGAACACGATCAAGTGATCGAGGCTTTCGCGCCGAATTGAGCCGATGAGGCGCTCAACGTGGCCGTTCTGCCATGGTGAACGCGGCGCCGTCGGATGATCACGGATCCTCATTGCCCGAATGCGGCGGGTATAGGCTGGGCCGAATGCTCCGTCACGATCACGAAGCAGATGACGTGGCGCTTCATCCCAAGGAAAGGCGTCAACCACCTGACCAGCTATCCACTCAGCGGTTGGATTGTCCGTCACCCCGATGCTCATCAACCGCCGGCGGGCGTGGCGCAGGATCACCAGGCCATAGAGCAGCTTGAACGAGATCGCGCGTACGACGAACAGATCCAGCGAAGCGATGCCGTCAATGTGATTGCGCAGGAATGTCTTCCAACCTTGGGACGGTGGTCGGCGGCGCCGAATCATATACCTGCCGACCGTCGATTCCGCGACCTCGATCCCCAGCATCAACAATTCGCCGTGGATCCGTGGTGCGCCCCACAGCGGGTTCTCGCGGTTCATGCGCCGAATCAGCGCCCTAATCTCGGAGTCAATCCGTGGACGGCCGCCGAGGTGGCGAGACTTCCAGCGCCAATAGGCGCGGAAGCCTCGCTGGTGCCAACGGATGACGGTCTCCGGCTGAACGATGATGATCGCGTCCAGGAGCGACGGGTACAGTCGATACAGCCACACCATCAGCAAGCGATCGATGTTCCACAGCCGCATGCGCTTGGGCTGCTGGCGGCGTAACACTATGAGCTGTTGGCGTAGGATGAGATTCTCGGCCGCAAGCCGCGCTCGCCGCGCGAACCATGACCGGATAACAAGCAGCAGCTGGGTGAGAAACGCGACCATCGGCCGCTTCATTACCATACGACCACGAGCGCGTCATCCCGGATATGGTTTTCGGGAGGCACAACCGGTCTGTAGGTGCTGGATAAGGATGCGCCGGACGACATCCTTATTGATCTCGATACCGAATGCGCCCGGGCGCCGCGCCGCGATGCAATCTTATATCAGTGCTCCGCGCGAGCGATCGTGGCTAAGAGCGGGAATCGAGCGGCTTCGCGATATCGCGTCAGCTCACGGATGCCGCGCCTTGCCTTGTCCATACAGCAAGGTCGCCTGAGTACCGTTGCTGGCGTTAGTCGAAACCAGCAATCCAGTGGCCGCAATGCCGACCGCTAACGGCGTAAATTCGACGGTAATGGAACACTTGCTGTGTGGCGCGAGAGTCGTGCCACAGGCCATCTCATGTGGTGCTGTGGTCGCGAAGCCGTGAGCGCCGCTGATGATTTGAAAGTCGTCTGCGAACTCGCCACTCACCCGGATATATCCCAGCGCCACCGGGTCGGTCTTGCTTGTGTTCATGACTATAACGGTCTTTGGTTGGCTCGGCGTTCTGAGAATCTGCGTTTTGAAATCAATATAAGTAGTGACTTTGATTTTTGCCTTGCTGGTGTAGCCCACCTTGGTGACAAAGGCATTGACTACACCTCCGCTGCCCAGCTTCGCCTGTTCCGGAACGAGCACTGGATAGTCAGTCGAATAAGTCAGGCCGTCCACATACGCATTGTCTGCGGTGTCAACGGCAATACCCTGTGCCTGATCATGATTGGTGCCGCCAAGGTCGCTCGAGGCCAGAATATACGCACCGTCGGTACTCATCTTAGCGATGAAGGCGTCAGCCTCCAGGTAGTTACCCGCTAAAATTTCACCGTTATTCACCGCGAGCGGAAAAATACAGCACGGTTGGTTAAAATTAGCGGCATCGAGCTGTGTGTAGGTCTGCCCGGCGTCCGCGCTCCGCCAGACACTGCCGAGCGCCAGATTATCGCCGGTACCGACATAGACAATCGCCGGATTCGAGGTCGTGTCGTCAAGCGCGACGTAGTTCAAATTCGATGAGGGTGCGGTCTCCCCGAAAGTAAGATTTTTGTTGAAGCCGTCCGTGCTTGCAATCACGCCATTGCCATAGGTGGCTGCATAGATCGTCGAGGGCGTCGTCGATACATCCACCGCCAGCGAAAGTACCGCGCTGGAGTTCAGATTAGTTGCGACGAACGTGGTGCCATCGTCGGTGCTCTTGAAGACCCCTTTATCAGTGCCGACATAGTATGCGCCGGTACTAGTATCACGCACGCCGGCAAAGACTTGCGTCATTTGGCTGCCGGTGGTTAATCCGGTGGAAGCCGCGAACGTGCTGCCGAAATCGGTACTAACGAAAAATCCGTGGTCGGTGCCGGCAAAGACCAAAAAATTTGCTGGACCCGCGGGGCTCGGTTCTTCTCCCCCCACAAAATAGATATTTACCGGTCCGGAAACCGGTATGGCTCCGAGCTTTACAAACTCGCCGCCCGCATTCCCGCTGGCCCAAATAAAACCTGCCGCCGCCGCAAATACCACTTTGGGTCCGCTGCCAAGACCCGTCTGTAAACCGAGGGCAGTGACCTGCGCCCCTCCGAACGCGCCCATGGCAAATGTCACCCCGCCGTCAATGCTCTGCCATAGCCCTTCTTGATCGGTTCCAGCATAAACGATCGATGGCGTCACTGATTTATCGACAACTAGCCCTTGGAAGGTGATAGAGCCGGCCTTCGCGCCAGGCCAGCTAGCAGGCGCGAAGCTCACGCCGCTATCGGCACTCGTAAAGAGTGCACCGTTCGGCGTGGTCAGTGGCTGCAATACTTCGGTAAAGGGTCCGGGCAGATCGGGGGGTCGAAACGTGACCCCCGCAATAATCTCATCACCCTTTGAGTCCACGGCTGCTCCCGATGCCTCATCGAAGCTCGAACCCCCAACATAGTTGATGTAACTCAGCCCGCCATGCGGATTGACTTCAGCGACAAATGCATCGTCCAGACCGCCGATAGTGGATAGGGCTCCAATCAGATTCAGGTCTGCGGAGAAGGTATAGCCAGTAACGAAGGCCGAGCAGCTAGCCTTACATCCTAACTGCGTCGCTACTCCCGTAGCAGAATCAAATCCGCTTCCGCCGATAAACTCCGAAAAGCTTAGCGACGAGGGTCCGCTTTGCGTGGTGTCGAAGTCAGCGACTACTGCATCGAATGTTCCACCAAAAGGTTGTCCGGTAGTGACCGGGACTCCCTTGCTGCCGCCGCCAACGACATAGACATTGCCGACTGGACCGCCGATCGCATCACCGGCAAGCACCGTCTTGCCACCAGGGTCCGATCCGCCAAAATACGTCGCATAAAAGAGTTGGGAATCGCCGCCGGGGCTGGTCGGAGGATCGATCCTCGCCAAAAAACCCTCACCGATCGTGCCGCCACTCGGATTGCCTGCCTGATACGCCGATGCGGTAGTCGGAAAATCAGTCGAGAAAGTTTGTCCTGTTACGTAGGCGATGCCGGTCGGATCGACCGCGATTCCTGCAGCGATGTCGTCTTTCGATCCGCCGAGGTAGCGTGAATAGATTAGCCCGTTTCCTGCCGGATTTAGCTCGGTGACGAACGCGTCGAATCCGCCGGCCAGGGTTGAACCATGCAGCGGCATGGTCGGAAAATCGGTGGAGTTGGTAACGCCGGTGACGAATGCGTGGCCCTTGGAATCGACCGCGATGCCGGTGGAGAAATTGATGCCACTGCCGCCCAGGTACGTGGAGTAGATTAGGCTCTTACCATCGGCGCTGAACTTAGCGACGAAGGCGTTGTCGATTCCATGAAGATTACCCTGGTAGGCACCGGCCGTCGGGAAGTTATTGGCGCAACAAGTCCACCCCGAGATGAAAGCCTCGCCGGCCGCGTCCACCGCAATCCCTTGGCCTTGGGCGATTGTTCCGCCGATATAAGTCGAATACATAATCGCGGGATCGATTATGAGCGGTCTCTGTCGATTATACTCGCCCACTGCGATCGCAACTTCGGACGAGCCCTTCAACACATATTTCGCCGCCACTGGCCGGCGGGCGCCATCTGCTTCCTGGTAGGCGATGGGGCGGCCCAGAACGACTTGATTTTTGCCGGTCCGCAGGAGCAAGTCCCCCGAGCGATCAAATTTGACCCCGTGGGTCCCGTCGAAGTCCATCCGGATGATGTGCGGGTCAACACCGGCGGCGACGTCCAGGTCATATTCGAGACGCCCGTGGCTACCGTAAAATACCAGGTCTACCCCTGGATAAATTGATTCGTACTTAACCTCGGCGTAATTCGGAATCGACGTGTGCCACCTGGCGGGATCGCTCCCCATCAGGTAGTTAGTGACCGTCCGCAGCCTTGCGGTTCCGCTGAGTTTCGCCGCCGGATTCGCACCCATGAATTTGATGCGCAAATTGTCCGCAGGTTCACTCTTTTCGTTGTAAATCTGTCGCAGGGCGGGGCCGGGGTTCAGGCTGCGCCCGATTCCTCCGAGCGCCGGTCCTGCGCCATGCATCGAGAGTGTGGCCCCATCGCTGGTCAAAAAGATCGTGAAGTTAGAGCGCCGCGAAACGAACTTTACGCCATCCTCGGCCTGTCCCTTATTCGGCTCGAAGGTGAGCGGAAGTTGCGCGAACGCGTCAAGAAAATGATCGCGCTGGCTGGTTCGTATCGTCGCCTGCCGAACGCAGGATGCCGCGGGTTTCCGGTCGCTGTTCACGGCGACAGCGACAAAGGATGCCGTGGCAACTAGCGCAATAGCCGTGAAATATCGCAAGCGCGAGGAACGCGCATCAATCGCTTTCCTCATGAGAGACTCTCCGCGTGCCGCAACGGAGCGAGGCTTAGAACGTAAAATAATAGGGTACCCAAAGACTGATCTGAAAGTTCGGCGCGTACTGGGTAGCACCTATTCCAGCCTGAATAAATGGGAACATATGCCGGTTCACAGCGTAGGTTGCGCCGAATATAAACTGAGCCGCATTGCCGCTGCTATCCGGAATCGCTGCCCATCCGGTACCCTTGGACTTTAGCTCGGTAGAGTTCGTAATAATGTCCTGCAGCTCAACCAGCGTACTAAGTCGCTCGTTGAGGGCCATCGTTACGCCGAGCGTGTAGCTCAGAGAATCGCCCGGCGCGACCTGTCCAGACTTTATCGTTCCCGGCATCGTACTAATGTCACGGACCCCTTGCGTGAATTCGTAGTAGTAATTGCCGCTCCCGAAGAGCACCACCGGATCCACTTCGCGGATTATCGAAAAGCCTGATGAAACACCCCACACGCCTTTGCCCGTGGGTAGATTATCCGGGTACTTCAGATTCGAATTGGAAGGATCGGTGAGCAGTTTGATCCCATACGGGCTAGTGCCGGTGGGCGCAGAGACTTGCGCGTTCCAGATGATGCTGGGCCACCAATCGCGCTGCTCCTTCAACTGCCAGTAGAATCCGCCGCTGATATCCCCGAGGCCATATTTTGTGATCGTCGCTCTGGATTCTTGTGCAGTTGTAAATCCTGCGCCGATTTCCTTGAAAGTCGACCGTTCAAGGTAATATGGGAAATTTACATCCAACTCAAAATGACGATTGAAGGCATAAAATACTTGCGGATTCCAATTGAAGACGTCGGTCTCCACCCGTGAGACATTGATACTGCCAAGAAGAATCGATCCGAAGGCAAAAAACCCGTTGAGGACCAGAGTATTCGAATTGGTGTAGGAATATTGAAATTGCGGATAGAACGTTAATCCCGGCCGGAAGAGCGCGTTCTGTTGTTGATAGGCCGCCTCGACCGCCGCGCTTTGGGCCGGGGTCTTACGCGACCCGCTCGACGCTTGTACCGTTGGCGTCGTTGGCTGACCGCCGACTCCCTGACCGCCTTGTGCGGACTGAATCTTCGCAGATGGCTGTCCCGCTCCGCTCACCGGCTGTCCGGGATGTCCGCCGAGAGATCGGATTTGAATTTGCAGCTCCTGGTATTGGGACTCTAGCTGCTGCAATCGCCGTTGCTCATCCGAAAGCGCATGCGCAAGCACCTGGCTCTTCTGATCCAGCTGATCGATATTCGGTGCTACGGTTTGCGCATTCGCCCGGCCCGATACCGCCGAGACCAGCAGAATCGACGCCAATAATACGAACGTCAGGAGCCTTTTGCTTATCGAAAACATGAGCATACACCTACGCTCCCGACACCCCTTGCGATTGTGCATAGTCTGACCATCCGGATCGTTTTTTCGCGATCGGACTGACCTCCCTTTTGCCGTCTCGCGGATATCAGTGCGGCGGCAAGGGAACGCTTTGTAGAATGGTCGATATTCCCAGCGTGTCAAGCCCCGTAAATTGAGCAAGCTGTAAGTACATGCTCATAGTATTGCTCGCTTGTGCCAAATCGCCGTTTAGTCTGATGCCTTGAAGAATGATCCCAGGCCCAATCGATTGACCCGCGCTTCCCACCCCCGGCATAACCACCAATACCTTCAATGCGTTGTTTTGAATTGCAGATTGGCACGAGCTAGCGCAAGGCGTACCGTTCGGGATGCCGTTGGGAAAAAGAGAACCTGGCGTGGAATTGATCAGATCAAGCGTCGCTTGGTTGAAAGCCTGGTTGCCTTGCCCGGTGACCTGAATCACTTGGCCGATCCCACCGGAAATTCCGCCTAGCGGGGTCTGGCGACCCAACACGCCGGAACCTTCAACGTCCGTGGCGCCTGTTCCATTCTGCGTCGCCCAAGTCAGGTCGGTGACGACCTGAGGCGTTCCGGATTTAAAATTCACCGCAAAGGCTAATCCTGCCGAAAGCGAATTGCCATTCTGCCCTGCCAGGTTGCTTTGCAGCACCATCCCGAAATATAGAACCCGATCGGCGGCGACGAAGCGTCCGCGCATCTGCCCCATTTCGTCTTCACCGATCGGTTGCGCCATCGACTCGTCGAGTCCCAGATTCTGCAGGTTTTGGTCGGCCTCCGATGCGGCTATTGCCGCATTTGATCCATAGCCGGCAAGAAGTATGAACGCCATCAAAGCCGCCACCAGGCGCGACCAGCGAGGAATTCGGACGAATCCATTGAGTTTCATTTGATTCTACTTCTCCTCTTTCAATTGATCCTCAGACCCGGCATCGCGCTAACGATAACGGTTGAAAGTATCTGCTCGCTGACCGGATTGAATGCCGGCATCAGGCTGCGAACTTGCTGGTTGGGGCTGAGCGGCTTCTCCAACAGAATCAGTGGATTTTCGGGATTATACTTACTGCTGATTACCGCAAAAATGACGCCGAGTTGCCAATCATTGAAGAAGATATCGTTCGGCAATGCCCGATTGCCGAGCGCCGGATCGGCCACAAACACCCCGTTGGGAGTAACCTTGCGCATCACGACAAAGTGCTCGTAACCGCCCATGTTGAGCAGGACGATTACGGGTACCTTCACCTGGTAAAGTGATTCTGGAACGACCTTGTAGCCTACGCCCTGCATACCGATGGTATCGAGATACCTCTTCATGTCGAGCAGCGAGAATCCGCGCTGTTGCACCACCGATTTATCGCTGACCGCATACATTCCCAAGAAGACTTCTTTCTCGTTAATCTTCATGTCATAGGCATATTTGAGGATCGTCGCCAGCGCCGCCGCACCGCAACTGAAGTCCGTATGTTGACGCACCACGTTCGCAAAAATCTGGTCGCGGTACGTGGTCATGTGGGGAAAGATAAACCCTGCGCCGGGCATAACCCCACCCAACGGCAAACCCTCCTCAGGCCCAGCATTGCTGCAACCCAGAATCGCCAGCATTAGAAGGAGCATGATATTTCGCAGATGACGGCTCACAGACAGCATTGGATCTGTAAAACGGCCGGGGACCCCTTCATACCGTAGCTCACTCCTGCCTGGCCAACGGTCGAGCGTACGGTGCTTCTCCAGTTTATCAAAACGTACCGATGGACTTTCCGTGGATACTTCCCTTGTCACCGCAGGATGCTTGTCTATAGCGCGGTAACTGGAACCCGATTTTCAGCCCCGATGCGCGTGGCGGGCCATCGCTCCCGAGCTTCCGAACCTGCACCCAGGCCAACCCGGACGGTCGTTGGATAAAAAAAATACCAGGGATCCGCACACAAGCTGCGGATCCCTGGGCTGAGACCGGTTGTTGTTTAGTGAGCCAAGGTCAGGTTGTTGACCTGCTGGTTGGCCACGCCCGCGGCCTGGTTGAATGCAACCGCACCACTGATGTTCTGGAAGGCATTGGCCGAGATGGTCGCGGCCTCGCCTTGGGCGCCGTAGTCGGTGCCGATCGTTCCGGCATCCGCCAACGTCTGGTTGCCCTCGACGTTAACCGAGTTCGAGCCAGCGGTCGTGCTGTTCGCACCGCTCATCTCAAGCAGGGTGGACAAGTTGTTGCCCTGCTGGTTGCCCACACCGGCCACCTGGTTCAACGCGACGTAGCCGCTGTCGCCGTTGAAATCACCCGAGTTAACAATCACAAACGGCGCAATCGGTGCGGTGTCCGTCAGCGATCCGTTCTCCGAGACGGCAGTCGTCTGTCCGAAGACAAACAGACCCGCAACCGAGTTACCGGTCGAGGCCGTGCCGCTCGTCGTCGAGGAACCCTGGGTCTCGTCATGGGTCGCATCGACCCACAGATGCACATAATTGAGCGCGAGCGTCGCAGAGGTACCATCTTGCGTGGTGGTTCCGCCACCACCGTAAGGGACGCCGTCTATGACCCCCGTCGTCGGGTTCGTGGTCGAGCCGCCCGCTAGGCTGCCGCCACCGCTGGCGGCGCCGAAAATCGGGTTCGCGAGCGCGATTGCGATCCCGGTACCACTGGTATAGCTGGAGCTCAACTGAAAAGAGCTCAGCGAGCCTTCGAAGGAATTATCCTCCGTGTTGCCGCTGGTGCTGGTCGTGTACGTTGAGGTCGCGTTCTGAGCGCGCGCCTGAGTGCTCACCAGCGCCATGCCAGCGCCGACCACCAGCGCCATTGCAGTTGCCTTCAAAAACTTCATACAATTCTCCTCCAGTTTGGAACGATCTTAGAAAACCTCTTCTATCCCCTCATTGTTTCCCTGCTCGCGAATCCAATTTTGGTTCACATAGAAGCCTCCTTTTGAAATTCCGAGCATCTGATGCTCGTACTCACTCTCTCAACCTCAGTTCACTCCAGAAAGACCTTAATAATGCGATGTCGCTAATGCGATATCGCTCCCCCCACGTGAACTGCCAGCGTATTAGCGACGACATTGTCGTTGCCCGCGGTCTGTTGCACCTGGATCACCCCCGACGCCCCGGCAAATGCCGTCGGAGAAATTGAATCGTGTCCGCTAAACTGCATCGAATTCGCATCAAGCGGCGCAAAGCCGCCGCGCATCTGCGACAACGAAATCGCATTAACCGCGTCCGCAGCGTTGCCGATGCCAACAAATGCGGCGTTGGCTGCTTCGTTGCCGGTTCCGCTAGTCTGGGAAATTTGAATCAGCCCGGACGCTCCGGCGAGTGCGCCGTTCCCGATATTCGTACTGCCCTTATCCTGCGATGGAACAAAATTGCCGATGGACTCCTGATTGATAGTCAACTGGCCGGGAATGTCGGTTACCAGTGCGGAGTTGTCCTGCTGGTTGCCCACGCCCGCTACCTGGTTGAGCGAAATCTGGCCACTCAAATTCGCAAACGTTCCGGCACCAATCGACGTTGAATCTTGATAAATTTGGCCCCAGGCGCTGGGAGTCGAGATTGAAGCAATAGCGAACGTCGTGAGCGCAGCTAAGACACGCCATTTAGGCCTCGAACGCGCAAACATGCCCAAATGGCTGGCCAGCCGTTCCTCAGCCGTGCTCATCGCTCTCTCATGCTCCATCAATGCGGCAGAATGGTCGATCTTGTGATAAATAGCTAGCTCCGATCGATTAACAGACGGTTAAGGATGGCTCCATTTAGCATCGCTCGATGCCTGGTGTCAATTGGTCCCATTGGCTATCAGGACACCGCCACATGGCGTCATCGTAAGCCAATTAGTGACTGCAAATGTTTATGCTCATTGCAGAAAAAATCAAGGGGCTAAAGACCCCCTCGGCTTTTGGTGAGGGTTTTTCGTGGCGATCCTGCGGAGGGGAGAACGGTTCTAAATGTGAGGATTAGGCAACGTTCAACGCAGATTTGAGCATCCAACGGTGGCTAATCCTGTCGAGTGACTCCAGGTAGCTTTAAAGCGCTCCACGAGAAGCCTGACGGTAGGGCTTAACGGTGATTTGGTGCTCCAAACTCCACCCGATCTTCCTTGATTAGAAAGACACCGCCATCATATTCCTTGCCCGCTATGTATTGCGGCAGATGGAAGGAGTCCTGAACGACGGCGCCGCCTTCACGCACGAAACGGATCAGATAATGCCCGACGGGAACCTGGAGGGTACATTTGAAGGCTTTGGGTAGCGAGCATTTAAGGCCGCCTCCGATATATACGTCAACGGACTTTGAACTATAGTTAGCTATGAGCAGTGGGAACTTCCCATGCAGCGCAGAGGGGGAAGTGATCGGCGATGGTTGCGGGGACGTCATCGCCTGCGGCGCCGGCGAAGACGTTGCGGCCTGCGGTAACGGCGTGCCTGGCGCTGGGCCGTCGCTCTGGCCAAAAGATGCGTCCGCCACGAGGCAGAAGAGTAATCCTATCGCGATTGCACTCAACGGCTTCAAATTCATCGCATTGTTGTCCTGGAAGTGTGGTTGTCTCTACTCATTGTAGATGTCAATTTGGGTGTAGTCGTCCCGCGAATGCTCGGCGCTGTCCGCACCCAATTCATTGGGGCGCCGGAAGCTCGCTCGATATTATTTGAAACGGAGAACTCGCAGGATTGGCCGGCACCTCGGTATTGACCGTACCCGTACCAATCGGCGTCACGTCGCCTGTGGTCTGATCGATGGCGCCTTGAAACACCTTGGCCCCCGCCTGATCAGTCACGTAAATGAACTGGCCAAGGGTGTCGGTAATGACGCTGTTGGCCGAAGTCGTCCCGGTAATTAACGTGGCGGGTGACAAGCCACTCGATTGGATTTGGTACTTCGAAACGTTGTCATTGCCGTCGTTGGCAGCGTATATAAACGGAATCGCCGGGTCGATCGCTACCGAGAGCGGTTCGTGGGTTAAATTGCCCGTAGCGAAAACCCCGACGAAGCCCAAGGTGGGACCGGTTATATTGAACTTCACGACCGACCCACCCGGGCCGCCGGCACCGTCGGCAGTGTAAAGCTCGAGGCCACTGGGATCCGCGGCCAGCCAATTAGGCGTACCATCGGTGGTCCCAAGACTCCCAATGAATCCGCTGGCCGAAAGCGTCCCATTTTTAGCTATCGCAAATCCTGAGATGGTACCGTCCTTCTGATTCGCCACGAACAATGCAGTACCCGTCGCCGAGACCGCAATTGAAACCGGATCGATTCCCGTGGGCAGCGGGCCGCCGCCGATCTGCTTGAGCTCGCCGGTCGCTTTGTCAATCGAAAATTGAAAAATCTGGTTCACCCCGGGGTCGAGGACATAGAGAAATCCCCCGCCCGGACCCGCCGCCAAGGTCAGCGGTGCGGTGCCAGCGCCCGTATTCACCTTCCCCTGAGTGGTCGGAGTAAGTTTGCCGGTCTTCTGGTTGATCTTGAACTCGTAAATCTCGGAGGTGGTTGGATCGGCGGCATAAAGGAAGGTCTGCGTCGCGGCGATGCCCTTGAGTCCACTTCCGGTCCCAGTTGCAACTTGTTCCACGTGACTTAAGGCGCCGCCCTTAGAATCAACCTGCAGAACCGAGATCATATCGTCGCCGGTGTTGCTGACGTATTCGAACTCAGGGCCGGGAGGTGGACTTGGCGCCGGTCCCCCGCCGTTCACGTCGATGCTGTGGCCGCATCCCGACGCCAGCAGCCCCGCGAGCGTCGCCCCTGCGATCCACCATGAACTCCCCCTTAACATTCTGCTCCACATCGTTGTTGCCCTCTCTGCGTAACCGCCGGCCGCAATATCTTGCCGGAAATCGCGTCTGTCGTATCAAATCATTCCGACCAAAGAAACCACCTCGGTTGAAGCGCTTGACCTTGCAAGCGTATTCTCGCCGGTTATCTATTATCGTTCTCGATGCCGGAATTCGCCAACTCGCGCGCATGATGCGAAAAAGGAAGGACGCTCTCGCCGGTAAAATCCAGACTCTTATCAGAGCCCAGATAATGGCGAAAGAACGGCACGGTCGCGCTGATCCCGGGGTGAGGCGATGAACGGTACGCCAGCGGCGTTCTGGTACCTACACGTGAGGTCAAAGTGGTCCTTTGGTGGTCCTTGTGATCAAAACGGGCAAAACGGCCTGAAATTCATGATAAATAAATTGCGGATAAAGCAAAGTCTTTATGCATTATTTAATCGACAAGAAATTGACATTCATTCGGTCTTTGTGGTTCAGGCGGGCGAAATTTGCTTTCATTTGATTTCAGCAAATTTGGCTTTAGTGTCGATCCGCGTGCTATTGCTATAAGGATTCGCCCCCTGATTGAAAGGGTGTTTTCAGAAGGGTACGTCAATGGCTAACCGAGGCATTTTCATGCGCGCTCGACTCGGACCTGCGGCCGCAATCACGATGGTCGCGATTCTCGCACTTTTGAGCGCGACTCATGGTGCGCAGATTGAAGGGGCAACACCGAGGCCCGCGACTCTCGTTCCCGCCGTCGCCGCGACGAGCAAGGCGGCTGCGGAGTTGAAAGCGCGAGGTTCGTTTGCCTCAATCCCGCTCTATTTCGAGTTGAACCGTGGACAGACCGATCCGAGCGTGCGCTACCTCTCTCACGCGGGAAGGTACACGCTGTACCTCACGGATGATGCCACCGTGATTTCGATGATCGCGGGCTCCATCCAGAAGCGCCCAACGATCGCGACCACCAATCCACGCACTGCCCACGACTCTACCCGGCTAATCCAATCGGCGGTGCGGATCCGAATGATCGGCGCGGATCCGCATGCGACGATGACAGGACTCGACCCTCTGTCAGGACGAGTAAACTATCTCGTCGGCGCGCAGACGAGCTTCCACGCCAACGTTCCGACCTTCGCGCGGGTTAAGATCGCTAACGTCTATCCGGGCGTTGACGTGATCCATTATGGCACCCGCGATTCGCTCGAATATGACATCGTCGCCAGGCCGGGTGCCGACCCTTCGAGAATCAGGTTCGCGATTGAAGGTCCCGCCAAGACCAGTACCGACCAGGAGGGCAATGTCGTAATTGCGACACCCGCGGGCGTGGTCTTAATGCGCAAACCCGCCATCTATCAAGATAACGCCGCCGGTGGCCGGGTGCCCGTCGAAGGATCATTCGTGCTATCGAAGAACAGCACGATCGAAAACCGGGTGGCGCGGCGTGAACTCGCAATTCGACTCGCCGCGTATGACCATTCGCGTCCGCTGATTATCGATCCGGCGATGCCGATTCTGGTTTACTCGAGCTACCTCGGCGGGAGCGGGTCCAGCGTCGCCGCGCTTAATCCTGCACTGCTCTCGTTCGCAACCGGAAATAGTCCGCTCACGGAATCCGATGCCGGCCTCGCTGTCGCGCTCGATTCGACCAACCACGCCTATGTCACGGGCATGGCTTTCTCCAATGACTTTCCGCACCCGAACGCGTTTCAGACCTCACTCCAGGGGGCCAACTCGCCGCCGAGCCAGAATCCCAACGTATTCATCGCGAAGTTCGATACGACGCTTTCCGGGAGCGCATCGTTAATTTTTGCGAGCTATCTGGGTGCAAATGGCGACACCGTTGCCGGCGACGCCGGACAGGGCAATGGCGACCTGGGCTTTGGTATCGCGGTTGATGCCGGCAATCAGCCATTCATCGTAGGCGAGACCTTTTCAGGTACCGCGGCATCAGGCGGACCGAATTTTCCGGGCACTGCGTCGTGCGGCGCATTCGGCCACACCAATAATGGCAAGGACGCCAGCACCAGCGTAGGCTTCATTTCGAAACTGCAGGCCGATGGCAGCGGGGTCGTGTGGTCGTGCTACATCGACGGTCAGAACAATTCGACCGAGTCGCGCGTTGCTTTGGCTCCGGCGGGATGCGGTACCGGGACCCAATGCAAGGCCTACATCGCAGGCTCGACGCAGAGCTCGTTGAGCGAAGGATTCCCTTTTACCGCCAATCGATTCCAGTCTGATTTGCGCGCCACCAGTGGCGCGAGCAACGCGACTTTCATCGTCGTCCACGAAGACGGTCAGTCGCTCGACTACGCCACCTGGTACGGCGGGAGCGGAAATGGCACCACCGCCGATATTGGCATCGGCGTGGCAGTGGATAGTCTCAACCATGGCTATATCACGGGGGCGACATTCTCTACGGACCTGACCACGGTGAACCCGGCGGTGAGTTCGTTTCAGGGATCGGACAATACCAAGATGAGCAACGCGTTCGTGGCGGAGTTCGACCCGACGCAAAGCGGCGCCGCCTCGCTGATCTATGCCACCTACCTGGGCGGTTCGGGTGCGACCGGAAACTTAACGGCATTGAACGGAGTTAAGATTTCACTTTCAGCCGGCGACGCTGGGACCGGCCTCGCGATCGATCCCGTCACGGGTCACATCTGGGTAACCGGCCTGACGGCCTCGACCGACTTCCAAGGGATCCCGGGTTCGGTCCCGCCGTTCCAGTCGGCGAATGAAGCGGAGACTTTTTGCGAGAGTTCCCCTCAACCAAATGCTCCAGCGACGGCGGCGTTCCTTGAGGAGATCGATACGTCCCAAACCAATCTGGCTCAAATTCGATATTCCACCTACTTCGGCGGTTGCGGAGTCGCGGTCGTCGGACAAGCGGGATCGATCGGGTTTGGTGACGTCGCTACTGATATCGCAGTCACCGGCGGCAAGGTTTTCATCACTGGTGCAACCACCGGTGGAATTATTAGCGGCTCGTTCCCACTCAGCTCTAATGCGGCGGCCTGCAATACAGCTTTCCCCCTAGACCAAAATCAAACCTCCGGATTCAAATTCGACAGTTTTGTCAATATTCCTTTTACCGCTTTCGTCGTGGAGCTTGATCCCTCGCAGATACAGAGCGCAAACCAGCTAGTCTTTTCCGCGTTGCTCGGAGGCTCTGGTCAGATCGACGCAGGCGACGCGCTCAAGGTCGATTCGAATGGGAATATCGTGGTGACGGGCCTGACCTTTTCCACCGACTTTCCGACCACCTCGAATGCCTTCCAATTTGCTAACAGGGCAGGCAGTCAAACATCCACCAACGCGTTCCTGACGGTCATCAATCCATCGGGCACCATTTGTCCTACCCCGACACCCACGCCGACTCCGACCGTGACGCCTACACCGAAGCCCACCCCGACTCCGATTCCGGGACCGCCCAGGATCTCGGTGTCGCCGTCACCACACACCCGGACCCTGGCGGCGATCGCGGGCGCCACTGCGACCGGAACAGTGACAATCACTAATATTGGCACCAGCCAGCTGACCGGAAACGTTGGCCCCGCGTCCAAGCCGGGGTTCGCGGTGGCCGGCAACGCGGGTCCCTACGCACTTGCGCCAGGCGCTCACGAGGACGTTACCGTCAAATTCAACGCACCCGTGAAGAAGGGCAACAGCAAGGCAACCTTTACGATCACGAGTAACGACAAAAAGCATAAGCTAGTCACCGTGACCCTCATTGGACAATCTCTATGATCGGAACGACTGGTCTGCTCGCAGGATGAGCCAGGCGCACGCAACTCTTGACGGCGAACGCCGTCGACGAATCTTAGGCGACCCGGAGCGTCCCGATGAATTGCGATATGCAGGAACAGACTGGACGGCAGTCGGCGATCAATGATCGCGCGCTCGTTAGCCTGAGATTGGCGATTCGCGAACTTCACTCCTTGCGGACAATCTGTCCCCCGCAAAAACTACCTGCTTGGCTTGGAACGCGCTAAATTGTGATCAATTTGAAGGGAGGAGATCGGAACCCAGGGGCATCGGTCGATGATAAAATCCCGCTTGCTTTGCCTGAACCTTTTTGCCGATTTGCTCCGTTTTCTGGTTCTCAGTTTGCGATCTAAACGCTCGCTCGCGGCGGAGAATCTCTTCCTGCGCAAACAGCTCGCGTTCTACCGGGAACGCAAAATCAAGGCGCGCCGGACTTCCCATCCCGCACGCTTGACGCTTGTGTGGCTCAGCCACTGGTTCGATTGGAAAAGCGCGTTGACGATCATGACGCCCAGAACCTTCATTCGGTTGGCACCGCAAGGGTTTCCAGCTGTTCTGGCGTAGGAAATGCCAATCGGGCCGGCCGCGGATTCCGGCGGAGCTCCAACATCTGATCCGCCAGATGGCTCGCGAGGGCAATTATATACTCGGCTCACCAGCCATTAACTGCTATCGTTGGGCGAACGGGAGGGCCCATGGCTGGGCAGCATCGGTGGAGGTGCCCGCCCGGGAGGTACGTCCGACGATCAACAGCACAAGCAAAAGGGCCAGAGAGGCGTGCTGCCTGAACGATTTCTTACGCACCATATTTATCAGCCATAGCAAACTGTCCAGCGGGGATTCAGTTCGGGCAGGTCAGCGAAGGCGGTGCGAATTTCTTTACCAACGGTCCCCTGGTCATATAGCTCTTGGTGTGAAAAATACCGAAGTAGCCGTTGCCCTCGATCGGCAGACCCGCGTCACTGCATCCCGGGGCGCATCCGGTTGCTGGGCATACGTCGGTATAGGCAAAGAGAAAAGTGGGAAATCCCGAAGCCGACGATTGCCCACACGTAGTTGTCATCAGACTGGAAATGAAATTCTGCTCTTCGGTGATGGTGTTCATCGGCACGATCATGCTGTTCGGACAGCTGGTGTTATAGCCGGTCTCGCCGATATAGGTATTGGCGGCGCCGCAGTAGACTTGTGAGATAGTGGTAAATTCGGTATGCACCTGGGCCCGGGAATCCGCGCCGCCATATGGCCATGAGGGGGGAACGCTGGCCACGTAGTTGCAGTATGGGTGGGCCGCGATGAAATCGACGCCCGTCGGCGGCGCTCCGCCCTGGCAGAAGGTATGCTCCTGCCCCTCGACGAGTGACACCACAATATGCACGTTGGGGAAGCCATCGGCGTCGAGCACAGTGCGCAGATTCTGAGCAGCGGTACTGACCATCGCGGCTGTGATCGTCTGGCCGTTGGCGATGGTTCCCAGCGGTTCATTGCCGAGTTGTATCGCGATTATCGTCCCGTTAGTCAGGAACTTCTTCAGTCCCTCAACGTACGCTTCTGGTTTGCCGCAGAATCTGCTGACCTTCCATGGCGAGGTGTTGAAGCAGGCACCATCGATGAGCGCTTTCGCGTAGTTCTTTCCGCAGAAGGCGAGCGGGGCGCCCGCAAATACGCAACGGGTTGAGGCGTCGGGAGCCGCCAAGCCTTGAATCGCGTCATTGAAGAGCCCCTGCACGACCTCAAGGTCCAGATTGCTGGCGCTGCGCAGGATGTAATAGTTCGGCTGGTAGACGGTAATCGCCGCCGGACTCAAAGATGTTTTGAGTTTGAGCAGATCGGTGTCGTTGTCCCTGCTAAAAATTCCATCTGAAGCAGAATTTAAGCAGGGGCGAGAAATTGATTTTGAATTTGCATGAAAGAGCGAATCGGGCGGAAGTGTTGCAACTTTGAAAATGGTGACGGAGGAGGTCCCGAGAGGAACTGGGCGGCGAGGTCTCAGGCAGCCAGATCGAACAGCTGGTCGATGAACTGATTCTGTTGGCGAACAACATCGTCGCTGACCCACCGCGCCTGCCCCTTGCGGATCATGTGTATAGCCTCGTATCCCGCGATCGTTCGCCGAGCTGCGTGGAACTCGCGAAAGCCTTGCTTGGCCTTCACTCGTCGTTTGATCGCTCGATGATCCTGCTCCAGGATGTTGTTCAAATATTGGACCGGTCGATGGCGGCAGCGCCGGCGCAGGGTTCCTTCCGCTTTCACTGCGACAATCGCCGCGCCGTAGAGGCGGGCCTGATCAGTGTTGATGACCCGGGGCTGAGGATGCGATGGATCGCTGAGCGCCTGGCGGAACAGGCGTTTGGCCGCAGCGGCATCGCGCAGCGCCGACAGCAGGAAGTCGATAGTGGCACCCGTGGAATCGATGGCCCGATAGAGGTAACACCAAGCGCCCTTCACTCGAATATACGTTTCATCGACGCGCCAGGATTTGTTGGTCGGCTTGAGATGCCGGCGCAGTCGCTGTTGCAGTTCGGGACCGTAACGTTGAACCCAACGCCAGATCGTCGTGTGATCCGCCTCCAGACCGCGCTCGGCGAGCAACTCTTCGACCTCGCGCAGCGAGAGCCAGTAGCGAAG
>JBEKJC010000052.1:0-19831 GCA_050011435.1 Binataceae bacterium (SeqCode) | reverse complement strand
CGCGGCGCCCGTGGCGGCTCCGACCAGCGTGTATTCGCGCTGCTCGTCCGTGAACCCGCAGGCCGAGACCATCCCCAGGATGGCCACCCACATCAGGTATGTTCCAAATTTTCTTCGCACCTTAGACCTTCCTTGCTTGCTGGCCACTACGCCTGGAACCCGGTAGTGGGCTGCTTAAAACGGGAAATCCATAACTCGAATTAGAACCAACTTGATTTATGGGCGGGGAGTATCGTGACCGGCGCAATCGCATCAGTTCAACCCCCCAGGGGTTTGCGTAATAAAAATAAGCTTCCTCCACGAGGCACCACCACAACCGCGAGACAATATACTTGTTATTTCTGGCACGTTGCAACATCCCGACGTTACTTTAGCTTACCGGGCGTAATCGCCTGAAATCGCCTCGAATGCCCGAAATGCCCAAGACTGACAAGTTCTTTTTCGCCGCAACCTGTTGTCAGCCCGATTTCAGTGCTGGAGGCCGAAACGGACGTAATTTAGGAACGCTAATGGATCAGACGGTCGTGAATGGTCATTGTGGACAGAGTCAATAGACGCTAGCCGCAAGGCTGCCGCCGTTATGCGCGAAGATTCGCGACGGTGTTCGGCGGGCGCGACCCGAACTGCTAGGATAGCGTCCACCTATGCTTTCATTGGCGCGCGGCAAGGACGGAGAGTTCAAGCTCGTGTCCGGATACAAGCCGGAGGGCGATCAGCCGGCCGCGATCGAGGCGATTGCGCGCAACCTGTCCGACGCCGTAACCCACCAGGTGCTGCTCGGCGTCACCGGTTCGGGCAAGACCTTCACGATGGCAAATGTGATCGCGAAGTTAAACCGGCCCGCCCTCGTAATCGCACCGAACAAGACGCTCGCCGCCCAGCTTTACAACGAGTTCAAGAGCCTGTTTCCCGAAAACGCGGTCCGCTACTTCGTCTCGTATTACGACTACTATCAGCCCGAGGCCTACGTCCCTTCGACCGATACGTTTATCGAGAAGGACGCGAGCATCAACGACGAGATCGACAAACTGCGGCATTCTGCCACCAAGGCGCTGCTCGAGCGCAACGACGTGCTGATCGTGGCGTCGGTCTCGTGCATCTACGGCCTCGGCGAACCCGAGGTTTACTTCGAGCAGGTGGTGTTTCTGGAGGAGGCGCAGCGCATCGACCGCGACCGCGTGCTGCGCAAGCTGGTCGATATCCAGTACCAGCGCAACGACTACGACTTCCATCGCGGAACCTTTCGCGTGCGCGGCGACACGGTCGAGATTTTTCCGGCATACGAAGAGAATCGCGCGGTGCGCGTCGAGTTTTTCGGCGACGAGGTCGAGGCGCTCTACGAAATCGATCCGTTGCGCGGGAAGGTGGTGCGCAAGCTCCAGAGCGTCGCGATCTATCCTGCGTCGCATTACGTGACGACCTCCGATCGGATGGAAATCGCCGTCACGAATATTCGCGAGGAGTTGAAGGAGCGGCTCGAATACTATCGTCGCGAGAACCGGCTGCTCGAGGCGCAGCGGCTGGAACAGCGCACGCTCTACGATCTCGAATTGCTGGCCGAGATGGGCTTTTGCCCAGGAATCGAGAACTACTCACGTCATCTGACCGGGCGCGCTCCGGGACAGGCGCCCCCGACCCTGCTCGACTACTTCGCGAAGAATTTCATCTGCTTCGTCGATGAGAGCCACGTTACGATTCCGCAGCTCGGCGGGATGTATCGCGGCGATCGGTCGCGCAAGGAGACGCTGGTCGATTTCGGCTTCCGCCTGCCCTCGGCGCTCGACAATCGGCCGCTCAACTTCGAGGAATGGGAGGGTCTGGTCAAGCAGGTGGTTTACGTTTCGGCGACGCCGGGCGACTACGAATTGCGCAAATCCGGCGGCCTCGTGGTCGAGCAGTTGATTCGTCCGACCGGGCTTATCGATCCGCAAATCGAAGTGCGCAAGGCGGGCACGCAGGTGGACGATCTGCTCGATCAAATCCGTGAGCGCATCGCCGTCCATGAGCGCATCCTGGTGACGTGCCTGACCAAGAAGATGGCCGAGGACCTGACCGACTACTACCACGACCTTGGCGTGCGCGTGCGCTATCTGCATTCGGATATCGAGACCATCGAACGCGTTGAGATCATTCGCAGTCTGCGCAAGGGTGATTTCGACGTGCTGGTGGGAATCAATCTGCTGCGTGAGGGACTCGATCTGCCGGAGGTGTCGCTGGTCGCGATTCTCGACGCCGACAAGGAAGGCTTCCTGCGCTCGGCGCGCTCGCTGATCCAGACCATCGGACGTGCCGCGCGAAATCTGAACGGCAAGGTCATCATGTATGCCGACACAATCACCGACTCGATGCGCAAGGCGATCGGCGAGACCGATCGGCGCCGGGCGAAGCAGGTTGCGTATAACGAGGAACACGGCATCACTCCGGCGACGATCGTGAAGGCGATCGATGCGTCGCTGGTCGAGATGTATTCGCCCGAATGGGCGGTCGTACCCGAGATCGACGAGCCGAAGAAAGCGGAGAAAGACGAGCTTATCCCGGCGCATGAGTTGCCCGATCGTATCAGCGATCTGCGTCACCAGATGATGGAGGCGGCAGAAAAACTCGATTACGAGCGCGCCGCGGCGTTGCGCGATCAGATTAAACGCCTGGAACGGCACATGTTCGGGATGGATTCGCAAAGGCCGACCGCGCCGCCGTCGCCGCCGGGCGCCGCGCATAGCCGTGCGAATGACGCGCCGCACGGACGTCTTGATCGGCGGCAATCAAAGGCCGGCGGCGACGCGAGCTCGCAATTGCCGGCACGCGGGCGGGGCAAAACGAAGGCCGCGGGAGGGCCGTCATCCGCAGCCGCGAAATCAAAGCCGGGCATTCGGCAGGGCAAGCTCAAGCTGATTCCCGACGACCGCGAATAGCACGTCCCACACAGCGCTTGTTGATAAACGTCGGGTCGGAAATCGCGCTCGAATACCCGATGCGTTGACTGCGCGAGTCGCCACCGTTAACGTGAATTAGCCTTTAAATCGTTCCTGCGAGGGCGAAAAGGTGCTCACAATGCGGCATTTCAGCTTTGGAACCGGCTACCCGTGTACGCCGGTATTTTCTTACCGAAAAATTACTGGCGCGATCCGCTGGAGCAGCCGGCCCACGCGCGAAGTCCCCGGGGGATCGTTATGACGTCGCAGCCGATGCTTGCGCTCGACGCCGACGCGATCGCCCGCTGCATCAAGCGTATCGCGCACGAAATCACCGAGCAGCGCGAGGGCCGCGCGGGCAGACTCGCGCTGATCGGAATCGTAAGACGTGGCGCGAGCCTGGCTGAGCGGCTGGCCGCGGAACTGCGCTCAGGCGGTACGCCGGATATTCCCGTCGGCACCATCGACATCTCTTCATATCGCGACGACGGTCGCGGTGAGCCCGGCGACCCGAGACTGATCGGCCGAGACATTCCTTTTTCAATCGACGGCGCACGCGTCATCCTCGTTGACGATGTGCTCTACACCGGGCGTACGGTGCGCGCGGCGCTGACGGCGCTGGCCGAACTCGGACGGCCCGAATCAATTGAGCTTGCGGTGCTGGTCGATCGGGGCCAGCGTGAACTGCCGATTCGGGCGGACCATGTAGGCAAGAATATCGCGGCACCGCCCGACCAACGCGTGTACGTGCGGCTCAGTGAAATCGACGGCGTCGATGCCGTCGTAATTGGCGGTGGGAAGCCATAGCGGCGATGGCGCGTCTGCCGAAATACGACATCGTGTCGATCGAGGATCTGGAGATCGACGAGATCGAACGGATTTTCAAGCTCGCCGATTCCTTCGCCGATGGAATCGGCAACGGCATTCCATGCACTGAAGCGACCGGGCTGATCATGGCGACGCTGTTCTACGAACCATCGACGCGCACCCGCCTCAGCTTCGAATCCGCGATGCATCGGCTGGGCGGCGCGGTGATCAGTTCCGCCGACATGCACGCGAGTTCCGCCTCCAAGGGCGAGAGCCTCGCCGACACCGCGCGCGTGGTTTCCGCATACGCCGATCTGATCGTCGTGCGCCATCCCTTCGACGGCGCCGCACGCGTGGCCGCCGAGTATGCGACAGTTCCGGTAATCAACGCGGGCGACGGCAGCCGCGAACATCCGACGCAGACGCTGTGCGACCTCTACATTCTGCGGCGCAAAAAGGGACGGCTGAAGGGGCTTACCGTTGCGCTCTGCGGCGATCTCAAATTCGGCCGCACGGTACACTCGCTGATTTACGCGCTCGCCCGTTTCGGCGCGAATATCGTCGCGGTGCCGTATGGCGGCATGGACGTTCCGAACTACGTGCTGGAGCGGGTTGCTGCCGAGCGCAATTACAACTTCTCAACCATCTCGTTCGACGAACTGAAGTCGCAGGCGGGTGGCCTCGATGCGCTCTATCTGACGCCCAACGCACCTCATCAGATGGCCCTATTTACGGGTGAGATGCCGTTGGAAACGGTTCCGAGCGTGCGGCCGCCCGCAGCCCTCGACGCGTTTTACGTCACGCGCCTGCAGCGCGAACGGCTCGCCGAGAAGGATCGCGCGCAAGCCGGCTATGCGCATTTCGACGCGCGCGCATTGCGCAGCAGTCGTGCGCACGACGCGGTCGTGATGCATCCGCTGCCGCGCACCGACGAACTCGCTTACGAGCTCGACTCCGATCCGCGTGCGGTCTATTTCGAGCAGGCGGCCGCAGGCGTGCCGGTGCGAATGGCGTTGATCGCGTGGCTGCTCGAACATGGGCATCGGGTCGCGCGTCCGGCGGCGGCCGATCCGCCGATCAAGTTCAAAGGCGAGCCGGTCCCGCGATGCCTCAATCCGAGCTGCATCACGCGCAACGAAGGCGCCTACCTGCATCCGCGCTTCCGTCTGACGCGCACCACCAATCGATCGGCGCTGGTGCTGCGATGTGAATACTGCGAGCGTGAGCTGCCGGTGGAATTCGTCGGACACTCCACCTCGCATCGCTTCTATCGCTTCGATGAACATCTGTACGGCTACGTCCGCCAATGGATCGAGGAAGGGTCCCTGGCCGTTTTCGAAACCGTCAAGCAGGCGGAGGAGGCTGGTTACGAGCCCTATCGGCGCGGTCCGCAGCGCGAAATCATGAACGCCGGGGAAATCGCGGACGCGTGCACCGCGATCGCAGCGCAAATTATCGGTGACGCCGCCGACCCCACCGGGCTCGCGTTCGTCGGCGTGGTCTCGCGCGGTGCGATCCTCGCGCTGCGGCTGCGGAATCTCATCGAAGCGCGGACCGGTGTGCGAGCACCTTGCGCCGCGCTCGATGTTTACGCCGGGCAAGCCGCGATCCAGCCGATCGACGGACCCGACTTCGACGTCGACGGCCGCACCATCGTGCTGGTCGATGACGTGATTAACTCGGGCTGGACGGTGCAGCGCGCGATGACCACGCTCTGGCAGCGCGGACGTCCGGCCACGGTGAAGCTCGCGGTGCTGATCGATCGCGGCCATCGGGCGTTGCCGATCCGGCCGAACTACGTCGGCAAGAGTATCCCGACGGCGCGCGCCGATCGCGTTCAGGTGCGCCTCGGACCGATGGCCGCCGATACCGATACGCGCAAATCCACCGACCGCGTCGTGCTCTACACGATGGTTGAAACGATGGTCGAATCGATCAAGGAATCGGAGGGCCCGCAATGAGGCCGCTGATGCTGCGCGGCGGACGCGTGATCGATCCGGCCTTCGAGATCGACGGCGCGTACGACGTGCTGGTGATTGACGGCGAAATCGACGCGCTCGAACCGGCTGGCACGCTCGAGCCGCCCGCCGGCGCCGTGACGCTCGACTGCGCTGGCCTGTGGGTGGTGCCCGGCCTCATCGATGTGCACGTGCATTTGCGCGACCCCGGATTTCCGCAGAAGGAAACCATCTTGACCGGACTGCGCGCCGCCGCCGCCGGTGGCTTTACGACCGTGGCCGCGATGGCGAATACGTCGCCGGTTGACGATACGCCGGAAATCGCACGCTATATGCTCGAACAGGCGCAGGCGGCTCGCGCCTCGCGCCTGATTCCGGTTTCAGCCGTCACCAAAGCACTCGCCGGCCGTGAGTTGGTGGACTTCGCCGCGATGGCCGCGGCGGGTGCCCGACTCTACTCCGACGACGGTATTCCGATTGACGACGAAGCGATCCTGGTGGCTGCATTCCACGAAGCCGCGCGCATCAACTTCGCGATCTCGTTGCACGAAGAAGACCGCGTACTCACCGGACATGGCGCCTGCCACGCGGGCGAAGTCTCGAAGCGCCTCGGCGTTGCTGGTATTCCGCCCGCGGCCGAATCGCACCGGGTGCGTCGCGACCTCGCGATCGCGGTCGGCGCGGGTGCGCCCGTGCATATCGCGCACGTCTCGACGGCCGAGAGCATCGAGCTGGTGCGCGCGGCGCACAAGCGCGGCGCCAATGTCACGTGCGAGGCGACGCCGCATCATTTCATGCTCGACGACGGTGCGTTCGCGCGCTTTGGCCCCAACGCCAAGATGATGCCGCCGTTGCGATCGCGTGAGGACGTCGCGGCGCTGCATGCGGCGCTGGCCGACGGCACGATCGACGTCATCGCGACCGACCATGCGCCGCACGATCCCGTATCGAAACATCTCGACCGCCTCGCCCTGCTGTTTCCCGGTGATCGCGACGCCACGCGCTTATCGCACGATGACGCGGAAATCCTGGCGTCCGCGGCCAATGGCATCGTCGGGCTCGAAACCTCGCTCGGACTCGCGCTGGAACTGGTTGAGCAGGGTGTGATCGATGCGTCGCGAATGGTCGCGCTGATGTCAGCGAATCCCGCCCGGTTGCTTCGTCTCGATGCGCAAGGCACGCTGGCGCCCGGCGCGTGCGGCGACATCACCGTGATCGATCCGAACTGCGAATGGACGGTTGACCCGACGCGGTTCATCTCGATGAGCCGCAATACGCCGTTTGCCGGCAGGCGGCTGAAAGGCAACGCCGCGTTCACTATCGTGTCGGGCGAGATCGTTCATGCGACACGCGCATGGGCGACGTAAACAGGTCCTGAAGTAAGGCAACGATGCACGCATCCAGGGAAGCAATTCTCGCCCTCGCCGACGGCAGGCTTTTTCGCGGCCGCGCCTTTGGCGCGATCGGTGAAAGCATCGCGGAGGTCGTCTTCAATACTGCGATGACCGGTTACCAGGAAGTCCTGACCGACCCGTCGTACAAGGGCCAGATGGTCTGCATGACCTGTCCCGAGATCGGTAACGTGGGCATCAACGTGGACGACGAGGAGTCGGCGCGCGTTTACGTCGAGGGGTTTATCGTTCGCGAATATGTCGCGCAGCCGTCGAGCTGGCGCTCCGAAATGGCGCTCGGCGAGTACCTCGAGCGGGCGGGCGTCGTCGGTATCGAGGGCATCGATACGCGCGCGCTGGTGCGCCATCTCCGCGACGCCGGCGCGCAGGAGGCGGTAATTTCAAGCGTCAACTTCAACCCTGAAGCACTCGTCGCCAAGGCCAAGGCGGCGCCGGGGCTCGAGGGTCGCGACCTGGTGAAGGACGTAACCACCGCAGCGGCCTATGATTGGGAAGTCGCGGATTGGGACCTCGCGAAGGGCTATCGCAAACCGTCGAAAGAACAGTTGCGGGACGCGCCGTTGGTCGTCGCGATCGATTACGGCATCAAGCGCAATATCCTGCGCCGCCTGGTCGCCACCGGATTTCGCGTCACCGTGATGCCCGCGTCCGCTACCGCCGCGCAAGTTCTCGCGCTCAATCCCGACGGCATCTTTCTCTCCAACGGACCGGCGGATCCTGCGGCAGTGCCTTACGCGGCCGCGACCGTGCGCGGGCTGCTGGGCAAGAAACCGATTTTCGGGATTTGTCTCGGCCATCAACTGCTGGGCATCGCGCTCGGCGGCCGGACCTACAAGCTCGGCTTTGGTCATCATGGAGCGAACCACCCGGTGATGGATTTGCGCACTCGCCGCGTTGAAATCACGTCGCAGAATCATGGCTTCGCGGTGGACGCGGAATCGCTCGGGGGCAAGGCCGCCCTCTCGCATCTCAATCTCAACGACAAAACCGTCGAAGGCCTGCGCGGCCTCGGCGTCCCGTTCTTTTCGGTGCAGTACCATCCCGAGGCATCGCCCGGACCGCACGATTCAAACTATCTGTTCGAACGCTTTCGCCGCCTGGTAAGCCACTTTCCACGCTACGGCGACGAGGCTTTGGACCGGGTCCTCGCGGAAGAGGGCGGCTTTGGCGGCTGAGTATGACCGACGAGCGATCACCTGAAACTGAATTGACAAGAGTGTCGAAGTAACCGACGTGCCGCTGCGCAAAGATCTCAAATCCGTGCTCCTGATTGGCTCCGGCCCGATCGTCATCGGACAGGCCTGCGAATTCGATTACTCGGGCACTCAGGCGCTCAAGGCCCTGCGTGAGGAAGGTCTGCGGCTGATTCTCATCAACTCCAATCCAGCCACGATCATGACCGACCCGGAGTTGGCCGACCGTACCTATATCGAGCCGATGACGGCGGCGACGATCGCGAAAATTATCGAGCGCGAACGTCCCGACGCGCTGCTGCCGACGGTCGGTGGACAGACGGCGCTGAACCTTGCGATCGAACTGGCCGAAGCCGGCGTGCTTGAAAAGTTCGGCGTCGAGCTGATTGGCGCGAAGCTTGACGCAATCAAGAAGGCCGAGGACCGCGACCTCTTCAAGCGCGCGATGATCAAGATCGGGCTCGAAGTCCCGGCGTCCGGCGTCGCCCATTCCGAGGAGGAGGCCGAGCGTATCCGCACGCAAATCGGGCTTCCGCTGATCATCCGGCCGTCGCGCACGCTG
Source organism: Binataceae bacterium (SeqCode) (assembly GCA_050011435.1). GTDB lineage: Bacteria > Desulfobacterota > Binatia > Binatales > Binataceae > JADMIL01. The sequence goes on along the minus strand of JBEKJC010000052.1, from coordinate 10,987 downwards.
GGCGGCACCGGCGGATCGATCGCGCGCGAGCCCGAGGATTTTCACGCCAAGGTGCGCTGGGGCCTCGAGATGTCGCCGAATCACGAGGTGCTGATCGAGCAATCGGTCGAGGGCTGGAAAGAATTCGAGCTCGAGGTGATGCGCGATACCGCCGACAACGTCGTCATCATCTGTTCGATCGAAAATCTCGATCCGATGGGCGTGCATACCGGCGACTCGATCACGGTGGCGCCCGCGCAGACCCTGACCGACAAGGAATACCAGATCATGCGCGACGCCGCGCTGCGCATCATCCGCGAAATCGGCGTCGACACCGGCGGCTCGAATATTCAGTTCGCGATCGATCCGGCGAATGGCCGTATGGTCATCATCGAGATGAACCCGCGGGTTTCGCGCAGCTCCGCGCTGGCATCGAAGGCCACCGGATTCCCGATCGCGAAAATCGCGGCGCGGCTCGCCGTCGGCTACCGCCTCGACGAGATTCCCAACGACATCACCAAAATGACGCCGGCCTGCTTCGAGCCGACCATCGATTACGTCGTCACCAAGATTCCGCGCTTCACCTTCGAGAAGTTCCGCGGCGCCGTTGATGAACTCGGTCCGCAGATGAAGTCGGTCGGCGAGGTCATGGCGATTGGGCGCACCTTCAAGGAGTCCTTGCAAAAGGCGCTGAGATCGCTCGAACTCGGCTCCTATGGCCTCGAAAGCCGCGTGCTCGGCCTGACGCGCGAGCAGGTTTTCTCAACGATTCACGCGCGGCTCGTCGTCCCCAACAGCCAACGTCTGCATTACCTGGCTGACGCGCTGCGCATCGGCGTCGCGCCGGCCGAAATCCATCGGTTGACGAAAATCGACCCGTGGTTCATCAACGCGATTGCTGAAATCGTCGCGACCGAATCGAGAATTGCGGCGTTGCCGCTCGAGTCCGGCCTGTTCCAGGAGATCAAGGCGATGGGCTTTTCGGATCGGCGCATCGCGGAAATCCGCGGCACCACCGAAGGCGAGATCGCCGGGCGCCGTCGCGAATGCGGCGTGCGTCCGGTGTACAAGGCGGTCGATACCTGCGGCGCCGAATTTCAGGCCTTCACGCCCTACCTCTATTCCACCTACGAGGGCGAGGACGAAGCCGCACCTGACGAGCGGCGCAAAATTATCATTCTCGGCGGTGGGCCAAACCGGATCGGCCAGGGAATCGAGTTCGACTACTGCTGCGTCCACGCGAGCCTCGCCCTCAAAGACGACGGCTTCGAGACCATCATGGTCAACTGCAATCCCGAGACGGTCTCGACCGACTACGACATTTCCGACCGGCTCTATTTCGAACCGCTCACGTTCGAGGACGTCTTCGCGATCGTCGAGCGCGAGCGACCCGCGGGCGTGATTGTTCAGTTCGGCGGGCAGACGCCGCTCAAGCTTGCGGTGCCGCTCGCGCGCGCTGGGGTTCCGATCCTGGGGACGCCGCCCGACGCAATCGATCGCGCGGAAGATCGCGAACGCTTCAACCAATTGGTCGAAAGGCTCGGCTTGCGCCAGCCGCGGGGAATTCTCGCGCGCAGTGCCACCGAAGCGATCGGCGGCGCCGCGCAGATCGGCTACCCGGTGCTGATCCGCCCCTCTTACGTGCTGGGCGGGCGCGCAATGGAAATCATCGCGGACGAAACCGGCCTCAAGCGCTACCTCCAACAGGCGCTGCACGCCTCCGATCGGCGGCCATTGCTGGTCGATCGCTATCTCGACGGCGCGATCGAAGTCGATGTCGATGCGCTTGCCGACGGCGAGCGCGTCGTGATCGGCGGCGTGATGGAACACATCGAGCATGCGGGTATCCATTCAGGCGACAGCGCCTGCGTGCTGCCGCCGCGCACGCTGAGCCCCGCCGTCCAGCAGCAATTGATCGAGCAGACGCGGATGCTCGCGCGCGAGCTTGGCGTGATCGGCTTGATCAACGTGCAGTTCGCGATCTACGAGGGCGAGATCTACATTCTCGAAGTTAATCCGCGCGCCTCGCGCACGATTCCCTTCGTCAGCAAGGCGATCGGTGTGCCATTGGCCAAGCTCGCCGCGCGCGTGATGGCGGGCAAGAAGCTCTCCGACCTCGGCTTCACTGCCGAGCGCATCCCGACTCACGTCGCCGTGAAAGAGTCGGTCTTTCCCTTCGTGCGCTTTCCCGGCGTCGATACCATTCTCGGCCCCGAAATGAAATCCACCGGCGAGGTGATGGGCATCGACGTTTCCTTCCCTGCCGCTTTCGCCAAGGCGGAATTGGCCGCATCGACCGATCTGCCTGCGGCTGGTCTGGTCTTCCTGAGTATTCGCGACCCCGACAAGGAATCGCTTGAACCGATCGCTCGCGGACTCGCGTCGATGGGCTTCGACCTCGTGGCCACGGGCGGCACCGCGCAGTGGATTAACCGCCTCGGCATCGCTTGTGAGTCGGTAAACAAGGTTGCGCAGGGTAGCCCCCATGTCGTCGATTTGATGCGGCAGGGCAAGGTGGCGATGGTGATCAACACCCCCGATCAGGCCGGCACTAACGATTCGTTTTCGATTCGGCGCACCGCGCTCGAATTACGCCTGCCCTTCTTCACTACGATCGCCGGAGCGAGCGCCGCGGTCGAGGCGATCGCGTCACTGCAAGTGTCGCCGCTGGGGATCCGCGCCCTCCAGGACTATCACTCGAACTGAGCGACACGCTCGACAGCCATCGTGGCATCTTCGCAACATCCCGCATCCCCAACTACCCCCCAGGGGATTGCGGGCAGCGTCAAGACCTCACAAAACCAGCCGGCAAAAACTGAAGCGTTGCAAAATAGCATCGCCTCCGCTCGCGGAATCGGGCCGAAAAGAGCGAGCGCCCTGCGCGAGCGCAGCATCGCGACATTCGCCGATGCGCTCCTGCACCTGCCGTATCGGTATGTGGACTTGCGCGAGCGTCACAGCGTTGCGGATTTGCAGCCCGGCATGGACGCGCTGATCGAGGGCCGCCTCGAAGGCCTGACCGTGCGTCCGCGAAGGTATGGAAATTTCCGCAGCGCAAGCTCCGCACGATTGGTCGACTCGGACAATCGCCGAATCAGGATCGTCTGGTTCAATCTGCCGGCCTATACGCAATTTCCAGTGGGCGAACCGGTCCTCTTGTGCGGCAAGGTCACCACCGCTGCCGACGGCTCGCTCGAAATCGTGCATCCTGAAGTTCATCGGATTGCCAGCGGTGAGTTGCCGCCCATTCGCGCGGTTTACAGCCTGCCGGAGGAGGTGCCACAGCGGCTGTTTGCGGCGGTGGTAAGCGAGACGCTTGCGAATCTCAAGGGCGATGAAATTGGTGCTCTCCCAGCAGCGCTTATCGGTGAAGCCGGCTCCCTGCCAATCGCAGAGGCCCTGCGCTATCTCCATCGACCGCCCGCCGACGCGAATTTCGAGCGGCTCAACGATGCCGACACGCCGGCGCATCGGGCGCTCGCGTTAGACGAGATGTTTGTCTTTCAGCTCGCCCTCTACCGCGAGCGCGCCCGCTCCCGGCGCCGCTCTGGGGCGGCATTTACCGGGCCGGCGCGTCTGACCGAGGTCTTCAACGCTGAGCTGCCATTTGCACCGACCGCAGCGCAACTGCGCGCTATCAACGAAATTGACATCGACTTGGCGGCGCCGACCCAGATGAATCGTCTGCTGATCGGCGACGTCGGCAGCGGCAAAACCGTGGTCGCATTCTGGGCGGCGCTGCGCGCGGCGGAAGCCGGCTTTCAGACCGCGATAATGGCGCCGACTGAATTGCTCGCCGAACAACACTATCGCAGTTTCGAACGGCTCTGCGGACGGCTGGGCCTGATGAGCGCGTTGCTGACCGGCAAGCTTACCGGCAACGAGCGGGCGCGAACCCTGCGCGCAATTGAACGCGGCGACTTCGCGGTGGTCTTCGGCACCCAGGCGTTGATCCAGGAAGGCGTGCGGATGCGCAAACTGGGGCTCGCGGTAATCGATGAACAACATCGCTTCGGCGTGTTCGATCGGGCGCGCCTGATCGCCCTGGGCTCGCAGGCCAACGTCCTGCTGATGACGGCGACGCCGATACCGCGCAGCCTCGCGCAGACATTGTTTCGCAATTTGAATGTCTCGGCACTCGACGAGATGCCCTCCGGACGCATCCCGATAACGACTGAGATTTTCAGCGAGGGCGCGATGGCCGAAGTTGACGCAATCGTGCGGCGCGAAATCGCCAAAGGTAATCGGGCCTATTACGTCCTGCCGTTGATCGACGCCACCGAGGGGGAGGATGGCGATGAGCGCGCATCGGTTGTCGCGATGGCGAAACGGCTGAACACGACGCTCAAAGGCGCCCGCGTCGGCGTCTTGCACGGCCGCATGCGTCCGGCGGACAAGGAGCGCACGATGCGCGAGTTCCGCGACGGCGCGCTCGACGTGCTGGTCTCGACGACGGTGGTCGAGGTCGGCATCGACGTTCCCGCGGCGACCGTCATGGTCATCGTCGCCGCGGATCGCTACGGGATGGCGCAATTGCATCAGTTGCGCGGGCGCGTGGGACGTGGCGCAGCGCCGTCGCGATGCTGCCTGATGGTCTCGAAGGGCGCGCGCGGACCGGCACTCGAACGGCTGGCGGTGCTGGCGCGAAGTGCGGACGGGGCCGCGGTCGCACACGCGGATTTGCGCCTGCGCGGTCCCGGCGACCTCTTCGGGGCACGGCAAACCGGTGCGTTACCGCTCAGGTTTGCGCGCTTTATCCGTGACTGGAAACTAATTGAGACCGCCGCTGACCTGGCCGAGCGATGGCTCGATCGCGATCCTCGGCTCGACAGCTCGGCCTCGGCCGGCGCGCTGGCGGCGCTCAAGCGAATTTTGGATTCCGGTTTCAGCCTCGGCGATATAGGCTAGTTACTCGCACGGCGGGCTCCGCAAGCCACGGCCGGCTGCGCAACGACTAAGCAGGGCGACTCACGATTGGGCATGGGAGCGAGAACGAACGGCTCGAAGCCGAAGGGAAAAGTCACGGTGCGCCGCGAAGTATCGGCCGGTGGACTCATATGGCGCCGGCGCGACGGCAAAGTCGAAGTGGTGCTCGTGCGTCCCGCGGGCAAGCAGACGTGGGTGCTGCCCAAGGGCCATCTCGAACCTGGCGAAGGCGCGATCGAAGCGGCCGCGCGTGAGTCTACCGAAGAAAGCGGGCTCGAGGTCGTCGCCGGCGATCCCCTGGGCGAAGTTTCCTACGTCTATTCCTGGCGCGACGGCCCGGATGATTCCTCCGTCCGGATTTTCAAGCGGGTGCATTTCTATTTGATGAAGTGCACCGGCGGCGATCCCTCGGCCCACGACGGCGAAATCGACGAAGTAGCGTGGCTCGGAATCGACGACGCAATCGGCCGCGCCACTCACAAGAGCGAACGCGACCTCATCGTGAAGGCGCGCGCGATCCTTGCCCCACCCTAGTTGCGCGCTTCGACCGTCGCGGCATGCGCCGGCGTCACGCGCTTGATCGTGCTCGCTTGCCAAATTGCCGGCGCCAGCCGATCGAACTGCCGCGCACCGTCGCCAATCGCAATCAGCACGTTAGGCGTTTTCACCTGCACGCGATGGAGCATCTCGGGCCGCGAAATCTTGTCCAGAATTGACCCATAGACCTCGCCGAAGCGCCGTGCCGTTTCGCCATCGCGAAAGCCGATAATCCACAGCACGGTCAGCGCGTGCCCCTTCTGCACTACGATCATGCGATCGCCGGTCCAGTGCTCGACCAGCGCGATTTCAGGAGCCGTCATCCCGAGATTGCGCTGGATGATCACCTTCAACAGCATCGCGCCGTAAGTATCATCGTCGGCCTTGCTCCAATCCTTCAGCACACCCTGATAGCCGGTCAGATCGATCTCAACGAGTTGAGCGCGGTGCGCGAAATATAGCTCGGGATTCATGATCTGCAGCGTGGCTTGCGGCGGGTCGGCATAAATCGCATTGACCGCCGCCCATCCGCCCCGCCGGTAGGCCTCGGCGACGAAGCGGACTCCATCGGCGTACTGGAAAATCATCGGCGCGGTAAGTCCCATCGGCGCGGTACTCGATTGCGCCGCCACCGTCTTGGGCAGATCCTTCATGCGATCGACGATCGCGCCGATCGACGCCTCGCCCAGATTGCCGACGACGTAGCCAAAACCGGCGAGCGTCGCGTCACCCTCGGCGACCGCCTTGAGCGCAAGGTCGCGATCGTCGTTGTCCTTGACCTTGTCGAACATCTGCTCGATGTGAAAATGCTGATCCTGGAGTGCGTGCGTCAGCTCGTGCGCGAGCACCATCTCGCCAACCAGGTCGCGGCGGGTGACGAAGCCCGCGGCAGTGTTCCAGAAGCCGATATCGATCGCGCCTTCCACCAGCACCATCTGCTTCGTATGCGGATCGTAAAAGCCCGCGACCTGGCTGCGCATCAACTTCAGCGTCTCGCCCTTGAGATCCATCCCGGCCGGATAAACCCCGGTCATCGCGCCGGTAACGCTGCCGATGCGCAACTGTTCCTCGGTGTGATCGCGCGCGATCTCCGCCCGCATCAGCTCCAGCGCCTGGTCGCGCGTCTTCAGCACCAGCGGAACCGGCGCGCTGAAATCGAGGCCGCGAAAGCGCTCGATACCGGCCTCGACCTCCTGTGCCTTGGTCTGGTTGACCGCACCATCGTGAACCAGCGTGTAGGCACATCCGCACAGCGCCAGCAGCAACAGTGCGACAATTTGCAGGCGACGCGAGGCGGCGCGGAATGAAGCCAATTTCGACATCTTCGAATAGTCAGTGGTGAAACCCGGCCGAACGCATGGGTTGTTAACGGCCCCGCGCTCAGTCCGGGCACGATAGCGTCCGGCGCTCGCCACCCGCAAGCGTGGCCGCGAACCGGCGACCCGGCGGCGCGGTTCATACAACCGCGCTCGCTGAACTACTCCGTAATGATCACGGCGGAGTAGCCGATACTCGCGACACGTACGGCGCGATTCTCCGCCTCCTGCCGGTTCATGAAGGCGCCCATGCGCACCCGGTAGTAGCGATTTGCGCCGGCCTCCGCCGCCTCGATATGAACATCGGGATAGGTCGCCGCGAGCCGCGCTTGCACCGCCCGAGCATTGCCGGCATCGGCGAAAGAGCCGACCTGGACAAAGAAACGCTCGCCGATCGGGGGACCGCCGGCCGGAGTCGCCAACACGTCCATGCGCACGCGCGCAGTGCCGGGGCCAATCACGCCGAGCACCCGCGCGGCCTTGCGCGAGAGGTCGATTTCACGGCCCTTGACGTAAGGACCGTGGTCGTCGACCGTGACTTCGACCGCGCGCCCATTGGCGAGATTCGTCACCAGCAGATGGGTGCCGAGCGGAAACAGCGTCGAGGCCGCAGTCAGATCCTCCTGATCGTAAACCGCGCCGCTCGAAGTGCGATGGCCATGGAAGCCGGGCCCATACCATGAGGCGACGCCGGTGACCGAGGTGCGCTGCGGCGGCGGAGGTATCAGCGCGGACGGCGAGGGCGCTTGCGCGGCGCACCCCGCGAGCAGCATCGATAACGTCGCGGCCAAAACGGTCAGGATGACGCCGGGAACTGCGCCCAGCCCGCCGCGCGGGTCGAACGCGCCAGTGCGAACGCTCATCTCGATGCGCCCCTCAGCCACCACCACCATCCTCCGCAGGCAGATTATAATGCGTCGGCGGGCCCGGATGAAGCCGGGTCTATCCACAGGCGCGAGGCGCTGGCGGGCACGGCTGTGAATCCAGCGTGGCCGTATCGGTTCAGCAGTTAGACCGGGGCATGATAGATTGGTAACGGACACTCGATCGACAAAATGCTGCGCACCCGAGAGGACCTCGAAGAACTGGAACGTCGCACGCTCGCGCCGTATGCGATGCTCGCCCGTGACAGCCGTGGGCGGCGCGTCGATGAGCCGCCGCATCCGATGCGCACGGCGTTCCAGCGCGATCGCGATCGGATCGTGCATTCCGCCGCCTTTCGCCGCCTCGAATACAAGACCCAGGTCTTCGTCAATCACGAGGGCGACTACTACCGCACGCGTCTGACGCACACGATCGAGGCCGCGCAGATTACGCGCACGGTCGCCGCGGCCCTCGGACTCAATCGCGACCTTGCCGAAGCGGTCGCGCTGGCGCACGACCTCGGCCACACGCCGTTTGGCCACGCCGGCGAGCGCGTGCTCAACGATCTGATGGGGCCGCACGGCGGCTTCGATCATAACGCGCAGAGCCTGCGCACGGTCGATTGGATCGAGGTGCGCTACCCCAACTTCCGCGGGCTCAACCTGAGCTTCGAAGTGCGCGAGGGCATCGTCAAGCATTCCCATTTCAAGGAACGCGCAGCGGCGCAGGAATTCGATCCCGAAGTCTATCCGTGCCTCGAAGCCCAGATCGTCGACCTCGCCGACGAGATCGCCTATCTCGCCCACGACGTTGACGACGGCCTCAACGCGCAGATGTTGACCGTCGCCGATCTCAACCGTTCGCAGCTCTATCGCGAGGCCGCCACGGTCGCGCACGAGGCCCGTCCCAGCGGCGACGATCGCGTGATGCGCTATCAGACCGTCATCCGCATGATCGACGTGATGGCGACCGACCTCGTCGCCAATATCGATCGCGAACTCGAGCGCGCGGCCATCGCGAGCATCGACGCGGTGCGCCGGGCGGGCAGGGGGCTCGCCGCGTTCAGCCCCGGCGTCGGCGTGCAAGTCGATGAGTTGAAGCAAATCATGCGCGACCGGCTCTATCGCCATTACCGCGTCAGCCGCATGACCGAGAAGGCGGGCAGGGTGCTTGCGCGCCTGTTCGAGGCCTATATGAGCGAACCGCGCCAGATTCCCGCCCACGTGCTCGCGCGGGTCGAAGTCGATGGCGAACCGCTGGCGCGCGTGGTTGCCGACTATATCGCCGGGATGACCGACCGCTTCGCCCTCGACGAGTACCGCAAACTCTTCGATCCCGACGAGCGGGTTTAACACTGGGCCTGGTTGAGGAGGAGGGCAGGGGCGGGTGAAACGCGTTCGCCAGCATCGGCGCATCCGGATCATGCGCGACGACCATATCGGCGATCAGCTTGGCGCGCTCTTCCTCGGCGTCACGGCGCAGCAGGAGGATTCGATCCTCGCGCGGCTGGGCGCGTACCTGGGCAAGCGCGTGCGGATCGTCAAGGCCGAGATCAGCAACGATTGCGCGGAGGTCGAGGTCGAGGTGCAAGTCTGGGAGGAGGAGGCCGATCGCCTCACCGCCATCGCCAACGACCTCCTGCAAAAAGGCTTGCGCCGCAATGCGCAGGCGCTGTTTCGCGAGGCGCTCGAACTCGATCCGCTCAACGCCCCCGCCGCGACCGGACTCGGTACGCTCCTTGCTGACCTCGAAAAATACGATGAAGCTCTGTCTGTGCTGAAGCTCGCGCGCGAGGCCGGGCCTGAGAGCGCCGCGCTGATGCTCGCGCTCGGACGCGTCTGCATCAAGACCGAGCGGACGGCGAGTGCGATCAACTACCTGGAGCGTGCATACGAGATCGATCCGTCGAATTTCGCGGTGCGGCGCGCCTTGGCGGAACTCGGCCGCAAGCCCAAACCGTTGGTGCGCCCGTCACGTCCGGACCTCGCGAAACCCGCGGTCGCCCCGGAAAAACCCGCCAAAACCCGCCATTAAGTGGCGGGACCTACCACAACGTCAGCAAGCAGTATTTTCCTTTTATCGGCTCGGCGGGGCGAAAAAAGATGGCACATGAACCTGTCAACAGCTTTGTGATTGAGGTTTTATGGGATGAGGAAGCGGAGGTTTGGGTGGCGGAGAGTGATGGCGTTCCGGGACTGATTGCGGAAGCTGATTCACGGACTCATTTAATCGAAAAGCTCGCAGTCCTCATTCCCGAATTGCTTGAGCTGAATAACGTTGCTACCGACGCCCAGAAGCCGCTCGACATTACGCTTCGTTTTCGCCGTGAGGCAGAGCAGCGTGAGGAGAATCCGCCTGCCGAAAGCGGCGTAGATGGCGGGATATACGGATCGGGTAAAAAGAAATCCTGCGCGACAAGAAGTGTCGGTATGACCCACCCGGAAAGGGCGATCATGAGATTTGGCACAGCCCGATCAACAACCGAAAGTTCCCGGTCGATCACGACATTAGATCCCGCCATACGGCAAATGCGATTCTCAAGCAGGCGGGTATCCAAAGACGTAAAGATTCCGTAGATGATTGGATAAAAGCCTAATCAAGTTTCCGAAATGTTCGCGGCATTGATTATGATGTGCAGCCCAGTAAGTCGACCCGATCTGAAAGCACTAGGGTTTCAGCGTGCCGCGCAAGACCAAATCGAAGCCGCCAAAGCCGATAAGCGAGAAACCGCGCGTCGAAGACGAGCGCTTAAGGCGGGAACTCGTCAACGCCGATCCCGAAAAGTTCAAGCGCATTTGTGCCGCAAAGCACACATAAGGCGGAATGTACAGATTTATTCAATGGTTCACAGAAACAATGCTGCGCGCATCTGGCGTTTTAAGCGTCGTTATGATGTTTGCGGGCGGCCTTTCGCATTTCTCTGCATCTGCCAAGCAGGTTCTTGACTCGTTATCTTTATCTCCCACAACTGTCCTCGGATTGGGCGGTATCCTGTTTTTATTCGCAAGTTTTCGAGCATGGTCGGAAGAACGCACAAAGCTCGCTCATGCAGAGGAAAAGGTCTTTCTGATGATAACGGTAACCGATCATTCGATCACATCCGATGCTCTGTATATGCGCCTCATGGTTCATGTGACGAATAATGGGGAATCGCCAGCAGATAAGATTGAATTTACACCACAATTCCACGTTCAAGGCTCCAGTGTTACAAGCGTATCGGGTGGTGGCTTAGGATCGTTAGTGCCCCATCGGCAATGTCCTGAAGACTGTTGAAAATTGAGTGGCGGCTATCCTCGCCCGATCGGAAGATCGGGCTGGGTAAGAGGAGGAAGCCGCCATGAGGAAGAGTGACAAGAGCGACGGAG
>JBEKJC010000051.1:0-20674 GCA_050011435.1 Binataceae bacterium (SeqCode) | reverse complement strand
GTCATACGCCTCCCATCCCGCGTCAGCGTTGGCCAGTTCTGCGCCCAGCCGCGAGTAATTGGTTTCCATTTCTAACTCCCCCGTTTTGGTTCTCGCCGCATGACGCAATTGGTTTCCGCCGCTCCTTAGCTCCAGCGACTCGCGATAAACGAGTCTCCGTTTGCTATGAGCGTGTTCAATGGAGGGTCGAGACCGAGAACCCTGAAAGCCTCTCCAACGGCGCGTCTGGCCCGGATAATCACTGCCTCTTCGGCAACCTGAAGATCGACGAAATCGTCATCGCGCGCATATACTGCGGTGGGCACCGTGCAGTACCCGAGAAGGCTCAGCAGGGGCCGCAACGAATGTTCCAGGAGCAGCGAGTTGCAGTCCCCGCGATCCGTGGCGGCGATGATTGCCACGTGGTCTTCCGATATGGAGACGGTCAGAAGATCGAGCAAATGTTTGAGCAAGCCGGTATATGAACCCTTGCAAATGGGAGTGCCAATGACCAGCAGGTCGGCTGCTTCGATCTTCTGCAGGACGACTTCAAGTTGCGGTGACGCATCTTGGCGCGTGAAAGTGAATGCAAGTTCCGGTGCGATTTCCGCCACATCGATTAGGTCAGTCGTGTGCGGCAAGGGCGCTACCGCCTGCTTGACGACGAACTGAACCAAAGCCTTCGTCAGCGAAGGGGCCGTTAATCCTCCCGAGATTCCGACGATTCTCATTTCCTGAAACTCCGAGCGGCGGCGGGAGCGGCCCGATTCACGTGTGTAGTTTGTTTATTAAGTTTCATTTAATCGATAGATTTACTCGATAATTACAAAACAGTCAAGCGATGACCAATTCGGGCTCTCGCCGCCAGCCTCGATCAGACTTTGGATAGGCGCACGTCTGGCGGGTTGCCCCTAAACGATAAATCATGTAAATCAATCAGCTTACTAGGTAAAACCGAACCGAAGGGGGAGGGCACCGATGCCACATTGGTACGAAGACAATTCACGATCGATTGGGCATACACCGTTGGTGCGACTCAACCGTGTCACCGACGGCGCACCAGCGACAGTTCTGGGCAAAGTAGAGGGGCGCAATCCCGCCTATTCGGTCAAATGCCGGATCGGTGCGGCGATGGTCTGGGATGCCGAGCAGCGCGGCCTGCTGGGTCCCGGCAAGGAGCTGATCGAGCCGACCAGCGGCAATACCGGTATCGCGCTCGCATTCGTCGCGGCCGCCCGCAACCTCCCATTGACGCTAACGATGCCGGACACGATGAGCCTTGAGCGCCGCAAATTGCTGCTCGCCTATGGGGCAAGGCTCGTGCTGACCGATGGCGCGCGGGGTATGAGCGGGGCGATCGCGAAAGCTGAGGAGATCGTGGCATCGGCGCCCGATCGCTACGTGCTGCTCCAGCAGTTCAAGAATCCGGCGAATCCGGCCATCCATGAAGCGACCACCGGGCCGGAAATTTGGGATGACACAGAGGGCGCCATCGATATTCTGGTCTCAGGGGTCGGTACCGGCGGCACTATCACGGGAGTCTCACGGTACATCAAACGAACCAGGGGCAAACCGATTGTTTCGGTCGCGGTTGAACCAAGTGCGAGCCCGGTTATCACGCAGCAAAGGGCCGGTCAGCCGCTGAAGCCGGGTGCGCACCGAATTCAGGGCATCGGAGCGGGGTTCGTACCGGAAGTCCTGGACCTCTCGCTGGTCGATGAAATCGAGCAGGTCACCAACGAGGAAGCGATACATTACGCGCGGCGCTTGACCCAGGAAGAAGGAATCCTGTCGGGTATTTCGTGTGGCGCCGCGGTCGCAGTGGCCGTGCGCATAGCCCGGCGCCCGCGCAACGCCGGCAAGCTCATCGTCGTGATACTTCCTGACTCCGGTGAGCGCTACCTGAGCACGCAACTATTCGAAGGCGTCGCTCAGACCAAAGGGATAGCGGCGTGAGCGGCGACCATAACGGCGGTCCGGGCGTGCAGTGGGACCTCGTGCGGATCGTCGCGGAACTGCGCAAGTCCCGCGGAAAATCGCGGGAGCAAAACAATGGCGACCGGGCGGTATTCGAAATGCCGTCGCGGGAAGCACTGCGGGCGATCCTCGACGGGTTGTTCGGCGTGCTTTTCCCGACTCACTTCGGCCTTTCGGATCTCACCGACGAAGGCATTGATTACTTTGTGGGACACACCCTGGATGCAACCTTGCGATCGCTTCAGCAGCAGGTGAATCGCGAGCTCAAATTCTCGTCGAGGCTGACTGAGCAAGCCCGTGCGCATCAATCGTTTGACATTGCGCGCGAATTTGCCGCACGCCTGCCGCGGGTCCGCGCGATGCTCGAGAGCGATATTCAGGCCGCCTACCAAGGTGATCCGGCGGCGAAAAGCATCGAGGAAGTACGCTTTTGCTACCCAGGGATAATGGGCATCACTCATCATCGCCTCGCTCACGAACTCTATCTGTTGGGCGCACCGTTGCTCGCTCGCATCATCGCGGAGATTGCCCACTCGGCGACGGGTATCGACATTCATCCCGGAGCCGAGATCGACGCGAGCTTCTTCATCGACCACGGCACCGGTGTCGTCATCGGGGAGACTGCGAAAATCGGCCGCCGCGTTCGCATCTATCAGGCAGTCACGCTCGGCGCGAAGAGCTTTCCCGTGGGCGAAAACGGCGCGCTGGTGAAGGGCATAGACCGACACCCGATTGTGGAAGACGAAGTGGTGATTTACGCCGGCGCGACTATTCTGGGTCGCGTCACCATCGGCCGCGGATCGACGATCGGCGGAAATGTGTGGCTCACGCGGGATGTCCCGCCGGGTAGCCAGGTTATTCAAGCCTTGGCCCGCAGCGAGGCCTACCACGAGGGCGGCGGAATTTAGCAAGAACATCCGTACCGTTGGGCGAACGTTATCGCGGGAACCAATTGATAATATTTTCTCATCATAGATCGAGAGCCCTAATACGGCGCTTCTCGGGTTCGCGCCTGCTCCGTTTGCCCCATATTTCCTATGCACTCAATTGTGCCATTAGATAGCTAGACTTTGCGCGATGTGGTTAGCGATCCACACAGATTGACATCTGTACTGTACGCAATCAGAAGGGGTCTTTGATGTGGTTTCCTTCATTCAGAATTGGTCTATGGGCTTACTTGACTAGTAAAAGGAAGGAGGAATGTATTGGTCACAGCCGATGATTATCAAACTGTGATTTTCGGTGTCAGATAGTAAATATTTAGTGAAAGGGGGCGACAGGTGATCGTACTTCAGTTACAGTATGGGGTCACTCAGCGGGTTAGTAGTCCGTACTCAGACCGCGGACCGATCAATTGATTCGTTCACATTTTTTTATTTTAAAGAGGATAAACAATGGCAGAACCGCAACGACCTTTAGCTCCGCACACACTCAGTGTTCCTGCGGCCAGGACGCTTTCGCACCCCACCCTGACCGTGCCGCAGATGCTGGCGGAGTCTCCGCGCTGGCTCCTGCATTTGCTGCCGTGGGTGAATGTTCCGGGTGGCGTATACCAGGTTAATCGCCGCCGCATCGTGCTTCGCCAGAGCGGTCGCATCGGAACTCAATTCGAGGGCGACGTTGCTCGTATCGATTCCGGCGCCCTGCGCGCATTGTCGCTTCTTAGAACGGCCGATGAGACATTGCTGACGGCAGTGGCGGGAATGTTGGTTGAGGAACGCCGTGGCGCAGACGAGGAACTGTATAAGGAAGGCGATGCGGGCGAGAAATTCTACATCATCGTTAAAGGCAAGGTCGAGATAACGACAACCGATGCGCACGGTGAGAAATTGCGCCTGGCGCTGTATGGCGACGGAGACTTCTTTGGTGAAACGGCGCTGCTCAACGATTGGCGCCATTCGACCACGGCGCAGACTATTACTCCTAGCGTGTTTCTCGTTTTGAACCGCAACCGATTCCAGCAGTTGCTCAATTCGTCGGCCGATCTGCGTGCGAGTTTTGAATTACTGCTCCGCCAGCGCGAGGAGGGTGGCGGTGTTAAGCATAACGAGTACGGGGAGGCTGGAATCGATATCGCCTCATACAACGAAAACGAAGAGCCAGAGTTGCAGCGCACCTTCGTCGACTACGATGAGTTGCCGCGCCAATATCAACTGCGGACTATCCAGACCGTCATCCGATTACATACTCGCGTAACCGATCTTTACAACAACGTCTATGACCAATTGCGCGAGCAGCTTCGCCTGACGATTCAAGGCATGAAGGAGCGCGAGGAGTCGGAGATTCTCAATGATCCGGAGCACGGCCTGCTGTACGCTGCGACTCCGTCGATGCGCATCAGGACCCGGTCGGGACCGCCGACCCCCGACGACCTCGACGATCTGCTTGCCCACGTATGGAAGGAGCCTGCATTCTTCCTGGCTCATCCGCGGGCGATCGCGGCCTTCGGGCGGGAATGCACCCGCCGCGGGGTTCCGCCACCGACCTTGCAGATTTTTGGGTCGCCGTTCCTAACGTGGCGCGGAGTGCCGCTCGTTCCTTCGGACAAGCTGCCGGTGAATCGCGCTGTGGGCTCCCGAGTTCCCCACGTCACGAATCGCGACGTCGATGGATCGGCCGGCCTGACCAGCATCCTGCTGATGCGGACTGGTGAGCCGAAGCAGGGCGTCGTCGGGTTGCATCAAATCGGGTTGCCGGGCGAGCAGATGCCAGGGCTGTCGGTACGCTTCATGGGTATCGATAACTACTCGACGGCATCGTACCTGGTCACGTTGTATTTCTCAGCCGCGGTTCTGACCGAGGATGCGCTCGGAGTTCTCGAGAACGTCGAAGTAGGCAATTATCATGACTACGAGGAGTGAAATCCCGGTTTCCGGTCTGTCCGGCGCCGGAGTCGGCCCGAGCGATCTGCCAGCGGTTGTCGATGAGGCCGATCTGGATCGGATTGCCAGAAGCCTGTTGTCGGCAATTCCGGGAGCCGCGGTTCCCGAGACCGCTATCGCGGCCGCAACTGCGGCTTCCTCGACCGCGATTCCCGGCATGACACCGAGTGGACTGCCCAGCCCGCCGTCATCAGTTGCTGGATTTCCCGGTGCGCCAGGTTTACCAAGTGCTGCATTCGATGCGGCCATACACCAGTGGTCTGTCATTTCGCCGACCGCGGCTGGCGCGGCGGCTTCGCACACCGCATTACCGCAAGCCACAAGTGCGACGTTGCCAGTCGCTATCCCGAGCGATGCTGCGTTTCCCTTGAAGGTCGACGGCCTGACGGGAGCCTTGCCGCGTATGTTCGATGATGCGGGCCCCCGAGTGGCGCCGCCGACCGGCACGCGATCGTATTATTTCCTGACGCCGGCATTGGCAACTCCTTCAGATACTCCGTCACCACAGTTCTCGCGACGCGCCTTCGATGTCCATGAGCTTCGGCGCGACTTCCCGATCCTGCAGGAACGCGTGCACGGCAAACAGCTCGTATGGCTGGATAATGCGGCGACCACGCAGAAGCCCCGCGCTGTCATTGACCGATTGGTGCGGTACTACGAGCACGAGTACTCGAACGTCCATCGCGGAGCGCATACGCTTGCGGCGCGTTCGACCGACGCGTACGAAAGCGCGCGCGAGAAAGTGCAACGCTTCCTCGGCGCCGGGTCCGCCAGCGAGATTGTGTTCGTGCGTGGCACTACCGAAGGCGTCAATCTGGTCGCCGCCAGTTACGGTCGCCGCTTCGTCGGCAGGGGCGACGAGATCGTGCTCTCAACGCTGGAGCACCATTCCAACATCGTGCCGTGGCAATTCCTGGCTGAAGAGGTCGGCGCGGTCATCCGTGTGGTTCCCGTGACCGATCGGGGCGAGGTCTTGCTTGGCGATTTCGAGAAAACCCTTAGCACTCGCACGCGCTTCGTCGCGCTGACGCACGTATCCAACGCGCTCGGAACGATCTTACCGGTGCGCGAGATGATCCATATGGCGCATCGGCGCGGTGCGCGCGTGCTGATCGACGGTGCCCAGGCCGTCTCGCATTTTCCGGTCAACGTGCAGGAACTCGATGCGGACTTTTACGTTCTGTCCGGCCACAAGCTGTTTGGTCCGAGCGCGATCGGCGTGCTCTATGGCAAGAAAGCCTTGCTCGATGAAATGCCGCCATGGCAGGGCGGTGGCAACATGATTCAGCGCGTGACCTTTGAGAAAAGCACGTTCGCGGATCCGCCCGGGCGGTTTGAAGCTGGCACTGCGGCACTCGCTCCGGCCGTAGGGCTCGGCGCGGCAGTCGATTACCTCGAGCGCATCGGGATGGAGAATGTCGCGCGGCACGAGCGCGAGCTGCTGGCGTATGGCACCGACAAGCTCAGCAGAATTCGGGGCGTGCGGCTTATCGGTACCGCACCTGAGAAAGCGGGAGTGCTCTCCTTCGTCACCGACCAGATTCCCGCCGAGGAAATGGGCAAGATCCTCGATCAGGACGGCATCGCCGTGCGCGCGGGACACCATTGTGCACAGCCGACGATGGATCGCTTCGGACTGGAAGCGACAGTGCGTCCCTCGCTGGCGCTATACAATACGCATGACGAAATCGATCAGTTGGAGCGTTCCATCCGCCAGGCGTTGCGGAAATAAATTACAGAGCGCTCCGAACAGGTGCGCCGATACTAAATTCCTAATCTCACCTTCGGCATCTGTGATAGCGCCTTCGCCGGCCGCGGGTGTGCTCACCGCCGCGATAATTGAAAGCGTCCTTCGCCACGCGATTAAGCTTAAACCGAAGACGCCGTATCGATGAAGGCATTGGGCCGTCCCGCGCGTCACTGCGGTATGGTCCGCGGCAGACCGCAGGGGCGTTGCGAACAACGCCCCAATCGAAGACGGAGGACGGCCCAATGCAAAGCTACTATGTCTCGATGTACACAGCCGAGAGAGCGTATTCGTAGTGGAGAACGAGGCGGGCGCGATCGTCGCGCGGGGGTCAGTATCGACGACGATCAACGGGCTGAAGCATTTACGCGACAGCTGTGGCCGGCCGGCCGCAACCGGCGTCGCCCTCGAGACCGGGACTTCGGCCTTTTTCGTGGCCCGTGAGCTGGCGCGGCTTGAGCTCAAGCCGATAGTGATCGATGCGCATGAGGTCAGGCGCAAGGCGCGGCGGCCCAAGCAGAAGAGCCATACCCGCGATGCACTGGAGTTGTGCGAGGGGCTGCGCCGCGGATTTTACTGCTCGCTAGTTCACGTGCCGAGCCCAGCGATCAGTGATCTGCGCACCACTTTGTCGCGCCGGCGCCACTTCATTCGCATCCAAACCGCTGAGGTCAACGCGGTGAATCGGCTCCTGCGCGGGGTCGGACGAAACAGCGCGCGGCGTGGCAGCTGCGCACCGACGCGCGCTGGCAGAGCCTGCTCACCGGCGACCTCGTCCCCGAGCAACTCAAGGACCATCTGCGCCATCACTATGCCGTATGGCGCCAGGCCGCCGAGCGGGCTCGTGCACTCGACCTCAGTCTCGGTGACAGCGCGCGCGAGCGGCGCGAGGCGGTGAAACGACTCGAAACGGTCCCAGGCGTTGGTCCGATCGTCGCCCTCACGGCGATCGCCGTCTTCGCCGAGGTTGGCCGCTTAACCAGAGCCAAGCACGCCGCCAGCTGCGCCGGTCTGGTGCCAAGTACCTTTCAGTCCGGCGAGCGTGATGCCCACGGCCACATCACCAAACGCGGATCGGCGGAGCTGCGTGCGATGCTCTGCGAGGCGGACCGTGCATCCTTTGCATCCTTACTTCGCCAAGGTTTGCACCCGGCGTGGCTACACAGCCGCAGTCTGCGCTCGCCGGCCAAGGCCGCCCTTGATCTGCTTGCCGAGTACTCAGTGATGGAACCGGGCGGAACCCTTTGTGGGGCGCACCACGCATCCACGGCGAATTATTGATGGCGCGGCCACGCCAACGTCTCCACGACACGGCTCTATGATCGCCAAAAAATGCGGCCGGAGAACAGACCGACGTTTAGGGTCAGATACTGAAGAAGGCTTATGACGCCTGCTTTTTCGAACCAGTCCGGAGCGGGCTGCACCAGGCGGGTAAGCCCCCCCGCGATCAGGGTTAGACAACCTTCCTCAAGAATCACGCTGCGGCCATCATCGCCTGCGACTTCTGCGTTATCGCGAGCGCCACTTTCCGGATGTTTTAGGTGCTCACAGTCATGGAACATGCTTCACGCCGAATCACTAACCAATCGAACTCGGGGTATTGATTAATAGGCCCCTGGCCCGAATCGGCCATCCCTGCGGACGCGGCAGAGGTTTGGTGGAGGATCGTCGGGGTCGCTCTGATCCGCGCTCCGGACGAAGCCGGTCTCATAGGACGGGCGCTCGATGCGCTCGATAGGGTGTGACCGCTGACGGGCCGGGTTGGTGGAAATCATGATTATTTCGCCCATCGAGGGCGACTGACCCAACGCGAGCATGAGCGCCTCGGCGCGGTCGGGCGAGCGCACCCCGCGTTGGCGCGCCTTCTCCTTGGGTTCGATCTTCATGCGGCCATGCGAATCGATTTCGTACATGATGTCGGCGAGCTGGCCGATGGTCTCGTCATCGGTGAGGCCGTCGATCTGGTCGTGCTCGAAGGCGTCGGCCAGGGTCTGGTAGAACTGCGCCTTCTGGTTGGCGAAGCGCTTGACCGGATCGTTCTCGTACGAACCGGGCCGGCTTTCGCATGGCATGCTGACGTTGACCAACTCGACCAGGAAGCGCTCGTCGCGCAGATGCAAACCGAAGTTGTGACCGATGCCGATGTCGTCGACCCGCACGGTACTAAGGCGACTACGATAAGGTGCGAGGAACCTGACGACCTCGCCCCGGGTGTCCTGGCCGCGCCAGGCGCCCATCTTGATGATTTTGTGTTGCCCCGGCTTGGACGCACAGAGATAGACCACGGTCTCGGCTTCGCCACCGCCGACGTCGACCCCGGCAATCAGGCTGGGGGCATCATCCTCGACCGGGTTTTTCAATGAGCGCTCCAGGGCGCGTTCGAGCCAGGCCAGTTTGATCAGGGCGTTTTGCGCTTGGTCAGGAAACTGGCCGCGCACCCGCGACATCCAGTTGGGTGAGCTGCGCTCGTCGCCATGCCACCAGACCTTGTGCTGATCGTAGACCCACCGCCTCGTAACCAGGTAGGGAACGGGATTCTGATCGAGCGGACCGCCTGCACCCGGATCCATCTGCAGCAATTGCTCGAGCGAGATGCCGGCCAGGTTGGGCGAATCGAACGCATCGACGCTGATGCAATTCCAGAGATCACGCTCACGGCCGAAGGCATCGAAGAATGCCCCTGCAGGCATGATCGGGTTGCCGGCCATGACCAGGTGGACCTTGCCGCCCGCCATGGCGCCGGCGATGGCATCCCAGATGCCGGACTCCAGGCCGGGCGCTTCGTCGGCGATAATGAGTAAATGTTTGCCGTGGTAGCCTTGGAAGTTTTCCGCCCGATTGGTCGACAGGCCGAGCGCGAAGTTATCCTCGCCCCGGAACTTGAGCTTGGTCGCGTTAATCTCCGGAAGGCCAAACTTCGATCGCGCCGCCGCTCGATGGAGCTCGGACCACAGCTGAGTTTGGACCTGACGCAAGGTCGGCGCGGTAGTCAGGACAATCCCGTCCTCATAGCGGGCCAGCCACCACAGCGCCGCATGCGCCAGCGTAAAGGTCTTGCCCACGCCGTGGCAGGCCTTGATGGCGGTGTGTCGGCGATGCTGAATTGAGCGCAGGATTTCGACCTCGCGTTCCCAGAGCGTCGCTCCGATCATCTGGCTGGCAAACCGCACGGGGTCGCTCATCACCTTCTG
The DNA here is from genome assembly GCA_050011435.1 of Binataceae bacterium (SeqCode). Classification (GTDB taxonomy): domain Bacteria; phylum Desulfobacterota; class Binatia; order Binatales; family Binataceae; genus JADMIL01. Next base: position 10,898 of record JBEKJC010000051.1, on the reverse strand, counting down.
TAAATACTTCTTGTGCTTTGGCTTGAGTCCGTCCTTGTTAGTTTTCATCGGGAATCTCCTCTCGCATTTTTTAGTCTTCTTCGGGGATAGGCCCCATCTCTTTGAGCAACTGGACCAAGGTCAGCGGCTGGCCGTCCTTGCCGGTCAATTCATGCTTTTGCGGCGCCGCATAAGCGTGGATCTTCGCGCTGTGGTCGAGCAGCTTGAGGCCGATCTCGATCGCGCGCGGATGGCCTTTGCGGATCCCGGGTTGCAGATTCATGAACATTTCTTCCGCGCGCGCGGTGTCGAGTTTGCGCATTTCCTCGACCTCCAGCGCAGGCTCCCGGGCAATGCCCCTGCGGAACGCTTTGTGACAGGCCTGCCGCGTGATCGCGTAATCCGGCGGAAAAGTCACGCCAGCAGGGATTTCGACCAGCGCTTGCGCCTGACCGCGACCGACCCGGCTGATCTGCTCTGCGATGGCGTCGAACGAAAAGCCCATGCGCTTTAAGTGGATGGTTTCCGCCTCGAGCCAGCGCGCCCGCTGAAGTGCTTCTGATACGACGATCGCCTCCCTGGTATTGCGCCAGGTTCCATTTGGTTGCCGCTTCATCATTGGTCGAGGACCTCCGGCTTGAGCCCGAGCAGCGAGAGCCGTTCGAGTTCGACCGCGACGTAGCCCGGATCAAGCTCACAGCCGTAGCCGATGCGCCCGAGTTGATGCGCGGCCAGGACGGTGGAACCGCTGCCGCAGAATGGGTCGTAGACGAGTTCGCCGGGCCGGCTGCTGTTGGCCACCATGCGCGCGATCAATTCGACCGGCTTGGTGGTCGGGTGCAACTCGCTTGCCATCGGCCGGTCGATTTCGAAGACCGAATCCTGGGTGCGATCGTCGATGAAATAGTGGGGGCCGTTTTCCAGCCATCCGTAAAGGATGGGTTCATGCCGGTAGTGATAATCGCTGCGACCGAGAACGAATGATTGTTTTAACCAGATAAGGCAATGGTGATAACTAAAGCCGCCATCCTCGAGACCCTGGATGAAGTATTTGAGAAAGAGGCTCGGGACCGTCGCGTAGACGACGGCCCCAGGCGTGGCATATTGCCGGGCGACATCGAGAGCCGCGGCGAAGAGCTTCTGGAGCTCGGCGGGCTTCAGGGAGTCATTCTCGATCGCGCGCCGGCGCTGACCGCCGCCGTGCTGATGGGTCCAATCGGTTTTCGCACCGTAGTCGACGCCATAGGGTGGGTCGGTCCAGATCATGCGCATCGGCTGACGATCGTTTCCAAACAGGCGTGCGACGACATCCAGATTGGTGCAGTCGCCGCAGATGATGCGGTGCGAGCCGATCTGCCAGAGCTGGTCCGGCTCGGTGCCCCATTGGGCCCGGAGCTCGTCGGCGCGGTCAAGCGAGACCGCGGCCTCGTCGACATCTTCGGGATGGAGGACTTCCCACAGCTTGGGTCCGGCGATGCGCTTCAACAATTCCTGCACGGCTTCGCTGTCCGTGCGGACCGTCGTCAGCAGCGCCTTGATCCGCTCGGCGTCCGACTCGGCCATCGCGGCGAGCGGGTCGAGCGTCAGCAAAATCTTGTCGGCCTCCTCCTCGGTGACATCGAGCACCAGGACCGGGACCAGGGCATCCGGTGTGGTTTCGGCACGGAGATGCCCATCGATGATCATCAGGCGCCCATCAGGTAACTTCCGCACTAGCAACGCATCGGCGTAGCCGACCTCGGCCAGGAGCCCGCGTAATGCATCGGCCTGCGCCTTGGGATGGCGCCGCCAGTTCTTCGGATTGTGCAGCAGATTCTTCGCGCGCACTCGGCGCAGTTCTTTGATGCGGTCGCGAATCTGGATCCCGCTGACCGCGCCTGCGCGGTTATCCGTTACCGCGGCCACCGGAGCCTCCTGGTGGTCAAGCTCTTGAGGCGCTGAGGTTGAGAGTCCTGTCGTCACTGTCCCTTCCATTGCCTTGCGCATCCCGCGATGGCGCTGAGATCCAGATTAGGGCATTTCGGTTGCCGGGCTGAAGACGTTCTGTTACGCTGTCACGCTATATGGCAAGAAGACGTGACACGGAAGAAAAGCCGACAGAACCTGTCGTGTACAAACGCGCCTGGCTCTCGAATACGGAGACAGCCCTGCTGCAGCGGCTGGGCAATCCCAGGGATCGCCTGCGCTGGCTGGTCGAGGACTTCGCCCGCCGCCGCACCTACCTCGATCAAGACCGTCCGCCCGAAGTCTTGGTGCGCGAGGTGGCCCTCTTCCTGCTCTACCAGAACGGGGCCGGAACCATGTGGCTGGGCAAGATGCCGCGGCTTTCTGCCGATGAGCTTCGGCTATTGTCGCAGGAGATCGAAGCCGGCGTTGGTCGTTTTGTTGATGGTCAGGACTGGACCGTCCCCATAAGGACCGCGGAGCTTGGCCTTCCTGTCATCTCACGCTCGGTCCGCCGTCAGACGATAGAACTCGGTCGGGACAGGGGTAAGAGTATCGTCGTCGCCTCCTGGCGCAGCCCTAGCCCGGCGCGCACATTGCTCCTCAGCTTCCACCTGGCGGCACAGGAGCTGGTCGCTTCCGCCCATGAATTCCTCGCCAAGTGTCCCGGGTGCGCAACGGTCTTCGTTCGCGATGATTTGCGCCAAACCTACTGCACAGCTCGGTGCAACACGGTCAGCCGCATGCGCAAGCATCGCAGCCGCAAGCGCGGTCAGCCAACCGAACTGCCCCCAAAGCCGCGCCGCGTCATCGACCGGCGCGGGGTTCTCCATTGGCCAGGCAAGAGATCATCGCCTCGCCCATAGGCCGATGAAGAACGCTGACCCGACCATCGACGAAGCTCGCCACCCGGCTTGAAGATCGCAAGCCAGCAAAGTGCTTGCGCAACGGACTTAAGCGATGCTGCGTTGACTCCGAATGAAACACTATTGACGCCGAGACCGACGGTGCCTAGTTCCTCGGACGCTCTAATGAAACGCCGTCCAACGCCAAGACCGTAAGACACCACCGTCGTGAGCAGAGTCAGCGTCAATCCCGCCGACTACCAGATGTGCTACGCAACCCAGTGCGCGGAGGAGGCTGAGCATCTGGTCATCATCGCCATCTGCGAGACTCCGTCGCGGTCAAGATCTGGCCGGGTGGGGGGACCGTCGACTCCACTGCCGAGCCATTCTTCGTGCGCATCCTCGAGCGTCGGGCTAACGATCCGCTGGCAGCGGACGCTGGCGTCGGTCAAGTCCAACGGCGCCCCTGGGCCTGGCCGAGCAGGTGCGACGGTTATGGCTAGCGAGTCTATATCTTGGGTCTTTTGTGGTTGCGCTTATTAAACGCTGTTTCATAATTGATTAATTGCCCGTGTCAACTTGCCGCGCTCCTTGTCAACTCGCTCTCTGTCAACCGCCGCTAGGGTGTCAACCACTTTGCGGTTGACAGAGAGCGGTTCGCAGCAGACTGCACCATCCGCCACCGAGTCCCTATCTCTGGCGACACTCCACTCGAATCACCAAAAAGCCCGCCCCAGCGGCCTCATTTGCAAATATCTGGTCGCGGAGAAAACCACTTTCCACCGGGTGATACCCAATTCGCGGCGAAAATCTCTGTTGGCAAATTCGGCGCGACCGTTTGGGGTCGAACGACGCATATCCGCACGATCTCGTCCTCATTTTATCCACCTCCCGTGCATATAAACTGATGCAGAGGCAAACCGACTCGAAATTGATCTATCGCGATTCGGATAGCGCATGCGGCCGCTGATGCGTCTTCCGATCACGCCGCGCCGTCGCTCTTGCGCTATGCGCCAGCCTTCGGTTTCGCGGCGGCGCGGAGCGTGGTCGCGCCGGGCAGCGCCATTTGAAGGCTCACTGAGGCGGATGGAGTTTGCACCGCCGTTCGTTCGCGTAAAATAGGATGCACTTATGAGGCTGTTGGAGCAACTGGGAGTGCGGGACGCGAGACAAGCGGCCTTAGTCTCCGTTCACAAATATGTTTCTGATCGGTCGGTCGCGCTCTATCTCCGATCTGAGCCCGGCCGCTTGGATGTTGGCTCCGGAGTTTGCGTTCTTCTCGACGGTCGCCGGTTCGTGGCCACAGCCTCGCACAATATAGAGGACTGCCGGCTCGTCGATGTTACGGTGATCGCGCGCGGGGAGCGCGACGCGCCTCGGGCAGGTTCTTGAACGGGCAAGTCTTCGTTTCGAGCCCATGGAACCGCTTGAAGACACTACTGTGACGACCAAATCGAAAAAAGGAAAAGCAAAACCGCGCAAGACTCAAAAGCCGAAAGTCGGGGTCGCGGTCGACTGGAAAGCCGCGATTAAAAAAGCAATGAGGAAAAAGTATCCGGACGCCGGATGGCCAGAAGACTAGTTGCGTGTCGCGCAATTGCCGAGCTCGGCGAAGTAGTGTCGGTTGACATTTTGCTGCGCGAGTCGATTAAAGTGCATCATGAAGGATCAGGGGTCAAAGAGGCCCGGCGTCACGCCGATCCAGCCGACGATTCTGACGGTACGAGAGCTGTCGGAATATCTGCGCGTCCATCCGACCACGATTTACCGCCTCCTGCACGCAAAGCAGATCCCTGGCTTTCGCGTGGGTGGGGAATGGCGCTTCGGCATCGACAGGATCGATCGTTGGCTTTCTGAAGAAGCGCAAGCCGCAGGGGACCCGCGGCGTCAGAAGGGGAAAGGGCTTACCTCGGTGTTAGACAGCCTCGGAGATCGCGGGGCAGCGCCAGCATCACGCCCCCGACGCGGAAGCGCGGCGGCGAAACCCAAAGTCGGGAAGATTGAGGTCGACCGGAAAGATGCGGTCAAAAGAGGAGTCAAGAATAAGAATCCCGACGTCTGATGGCCAGAAGGTTAGCTGAGCTTCATTCTGACCGTCGCATTACCGGCGATACGAGTCCGGCGTTCACGTAACTTGGCCACTCCTCCTGCAGGTATCCCGATAATTGGTTAGTGTCTGCAGGGAAGGAAGGCGGGCATGAAACCCGCGCGATTTAGCGAAGAGCATATCGTCACAATTTTGAAGGGTTAGGAGACGGGGACCACTTTCAGGTCACCCCCGCGGGCTTAAGGCTGTCAGGGACTTTAACGTTCGGTGCCGGTGGAGTATCCGGATCGAGTGAAGAACATTTATCCGAGCGAAGTTGTGCGGTTCATCGATGAGGTATTTCCGTGGGCCAAGCCGGGCCCAAAAGCACAGAGACCGCAGCTCCGACTCGATCAACTTAGCCATATTTTTGGCGCGCTGGTGCAATTAGTGGAACAAATCGAGCCAGAATTGCTTCCGGCTGACGAACACAAGCGAGCACAGTTGCTCATTGCGACGACACAAATCAGGGAACTTATTCAGGCAGGCCGATCCGGGCTTGTCCCCCATCTTCCGCAAGAGACTTATGGCGTCGGTCCACGCGACCCAGTGTCATATATTCGTGACGCTCTCGCATCTCAATCGGCGCTCTAGACCACGTTATTAAGGACCTGCGATCAGCAAGGAATCACTCGCACTGATGTACCATTCGATGGAAGCTGTTCACGTCAAGCCACCGCAGCAAGTGAACATCGGATCATCGCGCGATACTTGTTAACTCAAACGCAAACGTTGACTACAGCGACGCTGGCTCCTCTTGGGGGATGTCCGCTGCATTGTTGGAATTGATTAGCGGCTTGATAGTCATTTAAGCGGCCTTCTCAGTATCGTCAACCCTGCGCTCGGTACGATTGAACTGCGCGTCGTGGGCGCGCAGGGCGGCGACCAGGATCGGCATCGCGCGATAGCCCACGAGTTTGCGGAAGCCACGCTCGGCTTCGAGCACACCGGCGGCGGTCCAGCGCAGCACCATGGTGCCGTTCTGCCAGCGTTTGACCCGCCGGCCGATCTCGCGCACCCGGCCGAACAGGTTCTCGATCAAGTTGGTGGACGACAGCACCCGTTCGAGATTCTCGGGCAGCCCCAGGCCCATCACGGTCAGCGTTTCCTCCAGCCCCTCGCGCAGCGAGGCTGCGGCGCCAGGATGCTGATGTTCAAGGCGACGGGCGAGACCCTCGAGCAGGCGCCGTGCGCGCTTGGGATCGCGCGTCGCGTAAGCCTGATTCATCGCGCTACGAATCGAGCCGCGCAGCCGCTCCGGCAGAGCGTCGGTGACATTGCGTTTCTTGTGCTCGCGGCAGCGCTGAATCAGGGCGTGCACGCCGAATACGTCCACCACTGCTTTGTGCAGCGCTTTAGCCCCGTCGATCACGATGAGCAACGAGCGCTCGGCAGCCAGCCCGCGCTCGGCCAGATCGGCCAGCAAGGCCCGTCCCGCTGCGGAGTTCTCGGTCGCGCCCTCGCGCAGTCCCAGCACGTGCTTGTCGCCGTGCGCATCGACTCCCACTGCCGCCAGCACGACGTGCTCGCCGAAGTGCACCCCGTCAATCAAGAGCGCGACCACCTGGAGCTGGCGCAGATCGCGGCTCATCAGTTCGGCCAGTTTGCGCTCGGTGCCATAGACGAACCGCTCGCTCACTGCGCTCTTGCTGACCCCACGCACGGTAACCGCTTCCGGCAGCGGTTCCAACGAACGCGCGTAGCCGCGCGTCGAGACACCCAGCACCATCTGTTCCACGGCGCGCTCGTCCAATGGATCGCGTGCGCTCCATTCCCGCCAGCTCGGCAAACTAAGCTCATGACCTTCAACCGTGCGCGCCCGCGGTCGCTGCACCGCGACCCGCCGGCCGCCCATCACCAGCGAGCTTGCCACGTGTCCCGCACGCAGGGCCTGACGATCGACCAGACGTTCGTAGCGCTCGCCGCACAGCGCCACTCGTTCCATTTCCAGAACTTCGTCCACGCACGCCAGACCCGCTCCGATCACCGTGTTGTACAACGCTGCGCGAACCATCCCCGACAAGTGCAGCCATAGCTGCCCCCGCGCGGCTTTCCTTCCATCCTTGCCCTTGGCACTCTTCTTCATGGCGGCATCTCCTCCTTTTACCCAACCCGATCTTCCGATCGGGCGAGGATTGCCGCCACTCAATTCTCAACAACTCTCAGGACATCGCCCTTGATGACAGTCACCCGCCTTTACTGGGTTTCGACAATGCTAAGCGCCTGCTTGGGGCAGACCCGCACAGCCTTCAACACCCGTTCGCGTGCGGACTCGGACGGCGCTTCTTCCAGCAGGTATAACTTGTCATCATCGCGGACTTCGAAAATATCTGGAGCCACCTGCATGCAGCGTGCATTGCTCTCGCATCGGTCGTAATCGACGACGATCTTCGTAGGCCTATCTCCGTAAAGAAATTCCCGGCAATGTTAAGCCAATGCGTTGCGGCCACTCGTGCAGCATTCAGTCATGACTCACGCTGCCACGCTAGACTGCGTGAAGCGCACCGGCATGTGCTTGATTCCTGCCAGGAAATTTGAGCGGAGCCGTTCAACTTTACCCGCCAGCTTAATCAGCTTGATCCGCTGCAGGAGCTGCTGCAGCGTCACACGCAATTCGAGACGCGCCAGATGAGCGCCGCCGCAAAAGTGCTCCCCCTTGCTGAACGCGATGTGCTCGTTGGGGGAGCGTCTGACCTTAAATGTGTAAGGATCTTCGAATACCGATTCATCGCGATTGCCGGACGGAAACCAGAGCGCCATGCGATCTCCTCCACGGATCTTTTTACCGCCCAGTTCGGTATCCTGAGTAGCTACTCTGACGAAATGGGTTACTGGACTAGTCCATCGCAGGATTTCCTCGACGGCGGTGGGCATAATCTCTGGATGTTCGAGCAAGAGAGCGAGCTGATCCGGATGCTCGAGCAGAGCCAGAACTCCGGCTGAAATCGCATTGCGCGTGGTCTCGAGGCCGGCGCCCGCGTAAAGGGTACCATTGCGGGCGAGCTCAGAGTTCGTGAGCGGACGGCCCTTGATCGTCGCATTGCCCAACGCGCTTAGCAGGTCTTCGCCATCGCCACCTCGGCGCGCGAGTGCCGCGGTGAGGCAATAATTGCCGATCTCGCGCGCAGCTTTCTGCTCGGTCTCAAGCGGCGATCCAGATTCATCCTGATACTCCGGATCTTCGTAGCCGGCTAGCGCGTTAGCCCATTTGAACATGTGCGGCCAGTCACTGCGCGGAATCGCCATCATCTCGAAGATAAAGGCCATCGGTATTCGCGCTGCAAAGTCGACCACGAAATCGCATGCGCCGCGCGCCAACACATCGTCCAGAATTTCCCGAACCAGTTGGGGCCCTGGGCCTTCGAAGCGACCGACTGCGCGCGGCAGCATCAGGCGGTTAAAGGCTCGGCGCATCGCCCCGTGCAACGGTGGATCCGTCATCAGCATCGACTCGCCCGCACCCAGCATCGCCGCCGTCAGCTGTTCCGCCTCTGGACTCGCTGGAAGGGCGAACATGTACGCGGAGCTGAAGAGCGTAGGATCGCTCACCACGGCGACAATGTCATCGTAACGCGTGATCGACCAGAACCCTTTGCGAGAATCGTCAGTCCAGTGGATCGGGTCTGTCTCGCGCAACTCCTTCCACAGCGGATGAGGATCGTGATCAACAAAAAATCCCGGATCACTCAGTGCCGCATCGATGTAATGATAGTCCATCGATCCCTCGCTTTTTGTTTTGTTGCCCGCGGCGCATGAATAAGTAGCCGAGCAAACCCACGTTCCATTCGGACTCGGCTATCTGTATCTAGGCACGATTTCCTTGCCGAAAATTTCGAGCTGCCGCTTCACCTCGTCCTTCGGCAGGAATCCCTGATCACTTTGCCAAACGAACCATTCCGGATGCGCGTTCTCGACCAGCGCATCTATCTCGCGCTGTACGTCCGACGGTGTGCCGAAATAGGTGAAGCCACTGCGCTCATATCGCCGCACGTTCTCGAATTCGGCCAGGGGCAATCTCTTTTGCCCGGCCGGATATTTCGCCTCGTCCTCCGGAACACGGAAGGCCTCATTGAAACCGAAATGTCGGAAGAAATGGTTAAAGGCCACCCCACAGATTCCCTGCGCGCCCAATTCGTATGCCTTCTGCTTGTTGTCGGCGAAAAGGACGCTATGCACGACACCGACTCGCTCGCCCAACTTCAGGTTGCGCCCGCATTTGGCAGATTCCTCTTTGTAGGCCTCGGCGAATTTTCGCACGATCTCAGGCTGAGGCAGTAGGATCGTTGGAATGATGTTCTCGCGCGCGCACCAGCGGATCGTGTCCTCACTGACGGAGAACGCCTGGAACAACTCTGGATGGGGCTTCTGATAAGGCTTCGGCACCACGTTGATCTTCTGAATGCGCCCGAGCTCGTCGACCTCGCCGGGAAAACCGTACTCTCTAGTCCATTCCGCCGCCGGCCAGGGCGTGCCCTCCTGCGGATGCGGAAACTCGTAATACTTGCCCTTGAATCTAAACGGTTCGTCGCCCCATGCGAGTTTCAGGAACCGGAAGACCTCCTCGAACGCCTCGCGATTGACCCGATCGGCCTCGCTCTTGTCGCTGAGGGTCGCGCTCACATCGACTTTCTGCGCCATCTGATTGAGCCAGCGAGTCTGATATCCGCGGGCAAAGCCGACAAACGTGCGGCCCTTGGTCAGTTGGTCGAGCCAGGCGATCTCTAACGCGAGCCGCAGGGGATTCCATCCGGGAAGAACGTAACCGATCGGGCCGACTTTGATCCGTTTGGTTTTGTGGATCACATGCTGGGTCAGGACAGGCAGGCTGCCCATCTCGATTCCTTCGCTATGCAAATGATGCTCGGGAAAACAAATTCCGTCGAAGCCAACCTCCTCAGCGAGTTGCGACAGCTCAGTGATCTCCTCGATCATACGATCCCAGCGATCCTGATGCATCGCAATCGGGCGTAGTTCTTTGCGCTCCACTAGCGTGGCGGGTATCGTCGGCAGCATGAAGAACATGAATTTCATACGATCTCTCTCCGACCGGAAAATTTCTTCGCCATTGAGTTGATCAATTGATGACTCTCTCAACCCTTGCGCCAGTCAAGCTTTTCTGTAAGGGTCTTGTAGCGAAATGAGTGGACGCTTGTCAAGGCAATACGGTTCCGATACAAACCGGCGAAAGTCCGAAGCTATGGGAACATCGAGCACACATGGGCATAGCCGCACAGTGATCGCGCGTCAGTCATCCGAACTGCTTGAACTTTTCTATGCGGTTCATTACCGCGGGAACATGGCGCTCGAGGACGCCATGCGGGGTGAGCTTACGCGCAAGCAGGCCGCAATTTTGTGGCTGATCCGTTCAGCGGGTGACATTTCAGCCGGGATGCATCGCAAGGAGATCGTTGGCAAGGTGCAGGACTGGTTCGAAATTACAAGTTCCGGTGTGACCAGAGCCTTACGCGGTATGATGCGCCCGCCACTCGCCCTGGTCCGCCTGGCGGAGAATGCGGAATCGGGGCGTGAGAAGACCGTCTTCTTGACGGCTAAGGGTGAACGCTTTCTCAACACTATGGTCACTCGCGGACTTCAGTTTTTACAGAGACTCCTCGAGCAGACCGCGGCAGAACTGTCGAGTCAGGAAATTGATTCTGGTATTAAGTTTTTGCGGGTTGCAGTCTCGCGGAATGAACGGTCGCGGGACAGAAAGATCGTGCGCTCAAGAGATGTGGGTACTCGAGGGACTGAGCATATTGCAGTTTTAGAAAAGCCGCTTAGGGAACCAGCAGCCTCTCTCGCTCACTTGCATGAGGCTTTCCATAGCAGGAATAGATGACTTTTCCGCAATTGCTGCGAGCTACGAAGCCAAGGCCTTCGGGGTAAAGACCGGGACCAAAGAGGACGGGTTACCCTGCCTTCTACCTAGTGTCCTGTTTCAGAAGTTCGTTGACAAAATCGGGCAACGGAGTCGAGGATTTGGTCAGCGGTTTTGGTCCAGACGAAGGGTTTAGGATGGTCATTGTTGATTTGCAGATAGCGCT
>JBEKJC010000050.1:0-21504 GCA_050011435.1 Binataceae bacterium (SeqCode) | reverse complement strand
ACGCGGACCAGAAATCAACGCAGCGATTTGCCCATCACTCTTTGCCGGCACAGGATTTACTTACTTCACGGCCAATTGGGTTGACAAGTCCAGTATATTCAACTAGTCAACCGGTTGTCTAGTTGACGACGACATCGACCGCGCCCGTCCTGAAAGGGAGTCGATGTGCATCGCCCAACAGAAACGGGAGTGAAGGAAACCTCCGCTTTGCCTCCTGTACCATTGCCGGCGCCCGATCCAGCCCGATGACCTCAAACCCCGACTCGGCCAAACAGCCGGCAAAATGGCCCGTACCGGATCCTACTTCGAGTACGGTTCGGGCCTTCGGAACACGCTCCATCAGCCATCGGAGCAGGGCGCGCTCAGCGACATCGGCCCGTCGTCCGCGCGGCGTTGTATACCACCGCTCGTACTCACCGGCCGCCCGCTGGAATATTTCCCAGGCCACTCTAAGTGTCTAGACGGGCAGGCGTTCGAGACCGTGACGGTCATCACCACTTGCCCCTTGGCGGCCACGCAGTTCGTTTGCGTGCTACGGATATTCTTCGCAATTCCAGTCACTAGCGGGCTTGGCGATGTGCCGGGCGCCGCCACTGGGGAGACTACACTGCAGTCCGCGGCCGTCATGGCTGAGTGCGATGCGCTCTACGATGGCTTGGGCCGAAGGTACGGCAACAGTCCGACGGAATTAGGCACGCCGCTCGACCGGCCAACGGTATGTGCGGAGTTCGATCGATTGCTTGCGGACGAAGCGCTGCGTGTTGCGGTCTGGATCGACTGGAGGTAAACGACCAGCTTGGCGATGAGATCCTTGACTTGACGCTCGTTTCCCTGGCCTTCGGAGTAGAACCGCTTGCCCCAGACCGGCATATCGCGCGGTCCGTGAGCCTTTACGTCAGCACGGCCGTCGATGAACTGAGCGATTTGGTCTTCGGGCAGCGGGTTTCCGTAGCGGTCCGAAAGCCGGCGCAAATTGGGCGGCGGCGTGGTTAGTGACGGGGCCATCGGACCATTGCCGTCTGCGCTGAGGCCGTGACAGGACGCGCAATGTTGCAGGTAAAGCGCACGGCCTTCTGCCACCTCGTCGGCCACCGCAGGGCCTGCGGCAGCGATCAGCAACAGTCCGACGAGCGCGAGTATCCCTCTTTTCATTTTGTGCATCCTTTGCATGCCTTGAACGATTTCAGGCGCGACGGTCGCTGCCGAAGAGCGCTTTCCGGATGGTTGGGAAGAGCCTGCGTTCCTCATCGTCGATGGCATCGTCCAAGTAGACCGCGAGTCCGCTCAGTGCTCGTCCGGCATCGCGCACCTCTGCTTCAGTGAGACGATGCGTACCGGCGTTATCGATCGCTCCGATCAGCGTTCGAAGTTTCTCGTGGCATTCGCGGACCTTTCGTCCGGCCTCCGGCGAGAGCCCTCCTTTCTGGTCCAGCCACGGAAGCAGCTGGCCGTCTTCGGCCTCGAGGTGATGGCGAAGGATTGGCTCGATCGTCGTCCAAATTTTGACCGCATCGCTCCGGACGTCGCGCGATTCCGGATTCCGCGTGAGCCGCAGCCCCGCGAGTGCCGCATCGAGCAGGCATGATCTCAGTTGAGAATCTTCGCGATTGAGCTCCGCCGAGAGACGACGGATTCCCGCATCGACGCTCTTAGGGTTTTCGGGGTTCGATTCCTTCATCTTCATTGCGACTCTCTCCTAACCCCAATGGGTCGGTTATCCTTTCGCGCCCTGTGCCCGCAGAAATGATTGCAGCACGTGACCGAAGCGATCGAGCGCGAGTGGCTTCGAAACGTAGTAGTGGGCACCATTCGAGCGCGCCCGTCTCTCGTTGCCATCGCTGTGGCTGCCGGCGACGTAGAGCAAAGAGGTGCCGGAGAAGTGCTTGCGAATCTGCGTGAGCAGCCAGCTACGATCATTTTCTTTCACAGCTTCATCGTCGAGTATAACAAGTCGCACATTTGGCTGTGTGAACACCTTGCGACTCGTGTATCTGTGGGCGTCGCTGCGAACCAGCTTCCAAGGAGGCTGGACGATTCCGAGTACAAGGTTCGCCAACGCCTCGTCGTCAGATAGCAGCAGCAGAGTGGACGAGAGGCGTATTTCTTCCAAACCTTCGGTCTTCACTTTAAACCGCATCGCCATGTTCTGCACGTGGCATTCACGAAAGAACGTGTGATACCGTTGCGACAGGGTTGTCTTCCACGTCCCACGACTAGAGCAGCAAGCGTGCCAGAGGTGCCGCTTGGTCAATTGGAGGAAGACGCAGAGCGCGAAAGAAGGCAGGTTTCTCTTATGTCTTCAGCAGAACCAGCCGGCAAAAGGAATGCCAATCTCGACCGGCTTGCTGCCCTGGAGCCGCAGCCCAAGTGGAATATGGATAGGGCCCGACCTCCAGAGCGCAGACCACGACACTACCATCTCCTGTGGGATGAAGAGTTGGAGGCGCTGCGGCCGATCCTCATTCAAGTGTCCGAGCGGCTGGGAGAGGTCGTGGAGCACTGGTACAGGCTCTATATTCTGCACTTCGGCGACGCGCGCAGTTTGTCGGAACTTGAGTTTCGCGAGATCTTCTACAACGCGCTTTCGCGCGAGACCAAGGACCTGCTTGAAGGACACATGGATCGCTACGCGATCGATACGATCCGAACCGGCGAGATGTTGTGCGAGCGCAACGTGCCGTTTGCGGAGATCGTGGCGTCGCTTCATCTGTACGAAGAAAGCGCCTACGAGGTTTTCCCGACGCCACCTCCGCCACTCGCGATCTACACAGCCTTCGACAAACTGAGCCATATTCGCATGATTCTCCTCGCCGATGCGTACTTCCGGTCCGCGTCTGCAAGTGCTGGAGCGCGCATTCAGGCGCTCGAACGGCAGGCGACTTTGCTTGCGCAAGGGAAGCGCAGCAGCTTTCACGGCCTGGTTGGCTCCAGCCCTGCGATGCGTCGCCTCTACGACCGCATTGAGGCCGCAGCCGGAACCCGCGGCACGATCCTGATTGTCGGCGAAAGCGGAACCGGGAAGGAGTTGGTAGCGCGCGCGATTCACGAGTGTGGCGCGGTGCCGACGGCGCCCTTCGTCGCACTCAATTGCGCCGCGATTCCGAAGGACCTTATCGAGAGCGAGCTGTTCGGATACAGGAAGGGCGCGTTCAGCGGTGCAAATGCCGATTACCTGGGACTCTTCCGGGCGGCCGAGGGTGGCACCTTGTTCCTCGACGAAGTTACCGAGATGAGCCCCGAGACCCAGAGCAAACTGCTGCGCGCGGTCCAGGAACGGTGCGTTCGCCCGGTGGGTTCGACGCGGGAAATCCCCGTAAATGTGCGCCTGATTGCCTCGACCAACCGCGATCCCGATGAGGCTGTCCGAGTCGGCGCTCTGCGTCAGGATCTCTATTACCGACTGCAGGCTGGTGTCCTGAGCGTGCCGCCCCTCCGAGAGCGCTCCGATGATATCCCGCTTTTGGTGGAATATTTTATTGGGTTCTTCAACGAGAAGCTCCAACCGCAAATTGCCGTGCAGAGCATCGAGGAAGATGCGATCGCGGCGATGGCGGAATATGCCTGGCCCGGGAATGTCCGCGAACTCTCCAACTCTATCGAAGGTGCGTTTACTTTCGGCTGCTCACCGATGATCCGGCTGCATGACCTGCCGACGGCCATCGCCGGTAGCCGGCCTGCCCGGACGACCTTGCGGAGTTCGGAGGAGGCATCTCAGGAAGCTGCGGGTGCTCTAGCCATAGGATCCTTTGCTGAAGCCGAACGCGAGATTATCGCCCGGGCACTCAAAAGTACCGATGGCAACAAGGTCGCCGCCGCAGCTCTGCTACGAATCTCCCGCAAGAAACTTTACGCGAAAATCGAAAAATACGGGATATAGCAACTGCCGGATCCCGCTGCCGTAACCCGATTGCGTGTGTCAGAAGGCATCATCGGACGGTTCCGTTGATGCTTTAGGCAACAGTCGCCCCGCGAACCTTGCTGCATCGTTCAGGACAGCGGTCGAATCACCTCGTCGCGAGCCTGTGTTTGGTTGTATCAGCGGTTATTGGAGGCAGATGTTTGAGAGACCCTGGTGCTGCTTTTGGGTCAGTGGCTCCCGGTGGTTGAGCCTTGAGGTTGCTGACCTGACAATTACTGCCACCGGAGAGATCTCTACAATCGCCACCGGAACCCGGTACGGCACGTTGGATGAGACACCGCGGCCTTTTTCTACGCGCGCATCGCGTCCGCCTCGCACACTTCGACCGACGCGAGAAATGGGGCGGTCCCGACTTCCGTTGGCCCAGCTGCGCCGCCGGATCTGAGTCCGGCGGCGCGCCGCGCGATCATTCAACCTTCATGGGGTTTTCTTATCGGCCTCCGGCTTCTTGGCTTCACCGCCCTGGATCTGAACCTTGACCTCCTTCGGCAACGCTTCTTTCGGCATCGGTGACGTCAATTCAAGGACACCATCGTGAAAGGTGGCTTTCAGGTCTTCAGCCTTCATTCCTTCGGGCAGAGTCATAGATCGCTCGAACGAGCCGTAGCGGAACTCGCGGCGGTAGAAGTCGGGCTTTTTGGTTTCGTGCTTTTCCTCGCGCGAGCCTTTGACGGTAAGGACGCCACCGGCGACCTTGATGTCAACATCCTTCGGATCGACGCCGGGCAACTCGACCCGGATGATGAACTTGTCGCCGTCCGCATACGATTCAATCGCCGGTCGCAGCGATGTCGATTGCAACTCCTTGAACACTCCGCCTTGCTCGAAGCCGAAGCGTTGGAGCAGGTCGTCGAACTCGTGGCGCAGTCGCTCCAAGTCCCTCGATGGATTCCATTTTTCCAGCAATGCCATTTGTAAATACCTCCTGGGTTCTTCATTCGGGCAACGCGGGCCCGCATATAGCTAACGATAGGTGTTTATTTCTTGCGGCGAGAGGTCCGCTTGTTTGGCGACGGCTCGCGCGTCACCGGAACCTCAGGTTTGCCGGATCCGACTGCCCCGCGATCAATGGTCAATTGTTCCTCGGGAGCGGTGCTGCGATATTCGCGCTCCGCCGGCTCCTCCATCTCCTCGGGCACGGTCCACTGATGGTCATATGGCGGGATCATAGTTCCGTCGCCCCAACCACGCCTCGCGCGATTTCGATTTTCCTGGCAATCGACGCAGTAAGCAGCGAACGGCAACGCTTTCAGCCGCTCGAGGGGAATCAGTTCGCGGCATCCGAGGCATCTGCCGTACGTACCCGCGTCGAGCCGTACGAGCGCTTCGTCAAGGAATCTGAGTTTTTCTTCCGCGCGCGCGATCAGTCCGGCGTGAGTTTCGATGTCTGCGCTCGTATTCGCTGAATCGACCTCGTCCCCCGGATCTGATGAGGACTCCTGCTCCTGATCTCTGCGGAAAAGCTTTACTCTCTGATAGGTATCGTCCTGGAGCCGGAGCAGCATTTCCCGCAGCAGATCGCGATGCTCGGTCTCGTGGGTCTTTGGTTCGACTTTCATCTTCATACTCTCCTCGACCGCGCTGGATCTCGCTCACTCCGGAAGCGCAGGGGTACGCTGTTGCTTATCTTCTTGAACCTCCGTCAGGGTCGCTTCGCTGAGCAGCAGTAGCGTCGCCGCGGAGGCCGCATTTTCGAGTGCGAGGCGAACGACTTTGGTCGGATCGATGACGCCGGCTTCGACCAGATCGACGTACTTTCTCTCGGCCGCGTCGTAACCCCAGTTGCCCTGATGGGAGCGCATCTCATGGATGACCACGCCACCGTCTTCACCTGAATTCTCGGCAAGCTGACGCGCGGGTTCCCTCAGCGCATGCTTGAGGATTTGCAAGCCGGTGCGCTCATCGCCCACGCATTTTTCTTCTTCACGCTCGACCGCATCGATGGCCCGGAGCAAGGCAAGTCCGCCGCCCGGCACGATCCCCTCGGCAATGGCGGCGCGCGTCGAGCTGATCGCGTCGTCGAGCGCCTCCTTGCGGCTTTTCATTTCGGATTCGGAAGGCGCGCCAACCCGGATGACCGCGACGCCGCCAGCGAGCTTCCCGAGCCGCTCTTTCAGTTTGTCACGGTCGTAATCGCTGGTGGTTTTGTCGATTTGCTGGCGCAGCTGCTTCTTACGTGCCTCGATCAATTCCTTCTTGCCGAGACCGCCGATAATCTTGGTGTTCTCGCGATCGACTACGACCCTCTGCGCGCGCCCGAGTTCCGCCATCTCGACCTGCTCGAGCTTGGTCCCGACATCCGCGGAGATCACACGCCCGCCGGTCAGAATCGCGATGTCTTCAAGCATCTCTTTGCGGCGATCCCCGAACCCGGGGGCCTTGACCGCGACACATTTCAGAGCGCCACGGAGCTTGTTGACCACCAGCGTAGCTAACGCCTCACCATCGATATCTTCAGCAATGATCACCAGAGCCTGTCCGGCGCGAACGATCTGTTCGAGCAGCGGAACCAGATCCTTCATCGCACTGATCTTCTTGTCGGTGACGAGGATTACGGCGCCTTCCACTACCGCCTCCATCTTTTCGGGATCGGTGACGAAGTAGGGCGACAGATATCCGCGGTCGAAGGCGAGGCCCTCAACGATCTCGAGTTGGGTCTCGGTGGTCTTGGATTCTTCGAGCGAAACGACGCCTTCGGCCCCGACCCTTTCGAACGCATCCGCCACCAGTTCGCCGATGGCTAAATCGTTGTGCGCGGAGATGGCCGCCACCTGAGCTTTTTCGCGGCGGCTGTGGACCGCCTTGGACAAACCGCGCAAGGCTTCAATAACGGTCTTGATTCCGCGGTCGATACCGCGCTTCAGATCGATTGCACTAGCTCCTGCGGCTACATTGCGAACGCCCTCGGCAAAGATCGCATATGCCAGTATCGTTGCCGTGCTGGTGCCATCGCCGACCGCGTCGCCGGTGCGCTCGGCCGCCTGGCGGATCATCTGGGCGCCGAGATTTTCGCAATGGTCCTTGAGCTCGACCTCCCTCGCGATCGTGACGCCGTCGTTGCAAACCAGCGGCACGCCGAAGCTCTTCTGGATCAGAACACACTTGGACTTGGGCCCCAGCGTGATCCTGACGGCGTCGGTCAACGCCCTGGCACCGCGCAGAAGACGTTCACGAGCCTCCGACTGAAAATGCAGTTCCTTGTACGCCATTGGCGCTACCTCCTGAAATCCGGGACGAGTTGGCTGTTCAGCGAGGTCACGCGAACAACTGTTTGAGAGCTTTGCCGATCTGCTCGACGCCTGGCTTCGCCTCGCTCTCAAACTGTTTCAACTTTTGCGCAAGGCGTTTGCGCTGATCGGCAAGCCGCTGCTGCAACGTGCCGGCGCGCTCCGTTAGTTGCTCCCTTCGCTTCTGGAAGGCCGCTCCACAGTGGCGCGCTTCTTCCTTCAGGCGAGTGGCCGCAGCTTCCAGTTCCACGTTCAACGCATCACGGGCGTGCGCGTATTGGTGCATTAGCGCTTCCGCTGCGGCGTCAACCTTCGGGCGGGTTTGAGCACGCAGACGGGCGACGCTGCCCTCGAAGTTACGAAAGCCAATCCTGATGCGTTTGCGTTCGGCGTCCAAGAGGTCCGCGCCCTCCGCCTTGCCCAAGCTGATTTGCACCTTGAGTTCGTCGACCGCAGTGACAAACTTCTGCTTGGTCTCACTCGCGAGGCCCTGTCGACGCCGAGCCTCGGCTCTCAAGCGGTCCAAAGTTTCGCACAATGCTTGTATTCGTTGATTAATTCGCTCCGCCCGTTTCTCTTTCGTCAGTCGGAAGTGTGCACGTAACGCTTCTGCCCTCGCCTCTAGCGTCTTGAGAGTGCCGTCTACGGAGCTTCTGAGTCGTTCAATTCGTTCGGACAATGGGTTCACCTCCGTCGTCGGCTGAGGGAATCCGACCATCGCCGGTTTCGCGCATGGTCCTAAATTAGCTTGAGCAAGCAACGCGCCATCCAAATTGCGCCGACTGGAAACGACGCATCGCCAAGCAGGTGTAGCCAATCGCGTCAGCGTCCCATAACCGCTGCTGCCAATGGACTCAGCGAATGCCTGAAGGGATATGCGCGCGATAGCGGCCATGGCTTTCTAACCAGGGGGTCGTGCGTTAAAAATAATGCAGCAAAATTGCGAGCCCCGCAGGGGCACGACTCGCCAGCGTTCGGTCGCAGTTGGCACGAAGCTGGCTTACAGAGTTCGGAGGTCTCCGAAGTTGCCGGTGAGTGTGGTCAAAACGCCCGAGGACGAAATCGCGTGGGAGCGGGCAAAGGCGCGTGCTCACGAGGAGTATCCGGACGCCACCGGCGAGCGCTATTATCGAATCGTGATGGCTATCTACAAGAAAATGACGCATTACCAGCCCAAATCCGGGCGCCATCACCGCGGTGGGCGGTAGCTGAACGGTTTGGCTGAACGGTTTGGAACAAGGCGAGGGAAAGGAAGACGAATGTCCAAGGGACTTATTCGAAGCATGAATCGGAGTGGGGTGAAGTCGGACAAGACCCCACCCGTGGCTCTCAAAAAAAAGTTCAGCGATCCGTCCATCTGTGACCGCTGCGGCGCCGTGTACACGGGGAAAACCTGGCGGCGGGGACGTCGGATCGCTGGCGAGATGATGGCAACGGCAAAGTGGGTGACGTGTCCGGGATGCGAGCAAGCTGCGTCAGGCGAGTACTATGGCCAGGTGCGGATCGAGGTGGGCGATGGGGTGGACAGGGACGCTATCTCGGCCCGGATAGCGAACGTGGAACGTCGCGCGGTGGTCACTCAGCCTGAACGGCGGATCGTCTCCACCAACTGGAGCGGCAAGACCCTGGAAGTCCTGACAACCTCACAAAAGCTCGCGCATCGCATCGCCCGCGAACTTGAGAAGGCGTTCGGCGGGCGAGCCCATTTCTCATGGTCCGATGACGACGGCATGCTCTTGTCCACGGTGAAGATCGCGCGAAAGCCGACGAAACCGAAAAAATCAAAAATCGCTTGATCGATTCAAGAGAGCGGCCTCCGAGGATGCCACTGAAGCGCAGGTTTCGCTTGAGATTGATCAGCAATGTACGAGGCTGAATACAGCGCCAAACTTTTAAGCGCGGCTGCCGCGGTGGAGCTGATTCCGGCCCGCGGGACGCTCTCGATGGGCATGGCAATCAGTGAACCGCCGGCACTGCTGAAAGCACTCGAGGATCGCCTAAAGCGCGGCGCAATCGAAGAACTTCGTGTCTATTATTCGCATTCTGTGGCGGCTGCCGCGGCGACCATTCTGAAGTTCGAGTACATGGACGTGATCAAGCCGCATCCGTTTTTTCCCACGGTGATCGAGCGGATGTTGTTCGAGCGTGGCCGGCAGAACAATCGGCAAGTTATCTTCTATATGCCGGGGAACTTCAGCGCGATGCCACGAACTCTGGCCGCTATCGGGATCGACGCCTTTGTCATGATGGTCGCTCCGATGGATAAGGCCGGCTTTTTCAGTTGCGGCACCAATGGCGATTATACGATCCCGACCGCACGCGTTGCGAAAAAGCTGATGGTCGAGGTGAACCCGAAGATGCCTCGCGTATTCGGCGACTCCTCCGTTCATATCTCCGAGGTTGACGCGATCGTCGAGAACGAAAGTCCGCTGTTTGCCCTGCCCTCGCGAGCGGCCACGGAACTCGACGAAACCATCAGCAAATATATTGTTGAGATGGTGCCGGATGGTGCGACGCTTCAGGTCGGGATCGGCGGAGTACCGAATGCCGTCTGCGGAGGGCTCACCAACCACAAGGACTTGGGCATCCACACGGAATTGATGATGCCATCGCTCGTGGCGCTGATCAGGTCGGGCGCGGTGACAAACAAATTGAAAACCCTCAACCGCCACAAGAACGTATACACTTTGGCGACGGGTGACGAAGCGTTCTATGAGTTCTTGAACGATAATTCGAGCATGGAACTGTACCCGGTGGACTACGTCAACGACCCGTACGTCATCGGGCAGAACGACCGAGTGATATCGATCAGCGCATTCCTGGAGGTCGGACTGGACGGCGAGGTCAACTCGGAGGCGCTCGAAGGGAAGCAGTATAGCGCACCCGGCGGCCAGTTGGATTTCGTCCGCGGGGCGCAGTTGTCCAAGGGCGGAAAGTCAATTCTGACGGCGTATTCCTGCGCGGCAAAAGGATCGGTCTCCCGCATCGTTCCGAAGATACAAGGACCGACTACCGATCCGCGCGCCGATACTCAATACATCGTGACCGAGTACGGCGTGGCCGACATGAGCGGCAAATCCACCGCCGAAAGAGCCGAGGCGCTAATCGCGATCGCTCATCCGAAGTTCCGCGACGAGCTGCGCCGAGGTGCTCGGGAACTGGGTTATCTGTAGCGCCGTCATCGGGTCGGCGCATCCCGGAGCTTCACCCGTTCTCGCGCGCGACCAGCGCTACGAAGTCGGCCTCCGTCACGATGCCAACGAGGCGCCCATCCTCGACGACCGGAAGGCAACCAATCTTGCGCTCCATCAAGACTCGCGCGGCCTCAACCAAAGGCGTATCCGGAGTGGTAGTTAGCAGGTCGGTACTCATCACCTCTTTTACCAGCAAGGTGTCCAACACCTTTCGCCGGGCGTGCTGACCGTAGCCGAGCGCTCGGGCCAACGCACCGCGAAAGAGGTCGCGCTGGCTTACGATTCCGACCAGTTGCTCGGTGTCATCGGCAAGAACCGGCAGATGGCGAATCCGTCCGAGCTGCATAATATCGTCGGCGAGCGTCAGCTTGTCATTGCGTTTCAGAGTGGTGACTTCCTGGATCATGATATCGCGAACTCGCAGCCCTTTCATTGTTCGATCTCCTTGGGTTTTACAACAGTACCGCAACTGCGGGTGTCGACCATACTTGAGTCAGGAATTACCCCGGACAGCGCCGCCCTGCTCGGACCCGTCGCGGAGCAGGCTGCCCATCAGCTTGCGCTTCACGATTTCGACGAGCACCAGATAGGCAATTGCGCAGCATGTGAGTTTGCTATAGCGGGACGGGAAAATGGATTGCTCCGCCCGGCGGCAATGCACAGACTCGATTATCTCGCAGAACCGTTGCCGGTGGTGAACGTCCGCTTCTGGTCATCGTACGTGAAAAGTTCGGCATATCGCGCCCAACCGGTGACGGCGCGCAACGTCTTCTCGGTGTCGCTCGGATTCAGATGGTCCTCAAGCTCGGACTCGAATCTCACCCGAGGCGCGAGGTGACCCTCGCGCTCATTGAGGACATGACGGATATGCGCGGCGAGAGGTACAAAGCGGAGCAGATGCTCGCTGAAGAGCCGCTTGCGCTCTTCCGTCCCGCTCTGGGCGAATATGCGCCCAGCTGGGGTCAGCTTGATAGCGCCATCCTTGAGCTCGGCGAACTCCAGGATGTGAAGAGCTTCGGCAATAGGGAAGAGGTCTCTGATGTCCAGGGCAAGCGCGCCAGCGATCCTGGCCAGCTCGGCATGCCCTTGGTAAGGGGGTGAAGCCAACGCCTCGATGAACCCGGCGAGCCGATTGATCGGGACCGCTGGCAGTGGCTGCACCAAACCCCCGTGGATTTGGCTTTGTGCTCCGATCGACTCCGTGGTGCGTGACGTAAGAATCGAATAAAACTCGTCAACAATACTATGAAACTCGGTATCCAATCGGCTGCGCGGATGCGGTAAGCGAACCGGAATCTCGGCCGCGATACACCCGGGATTTGAGGAAAGGACGAGGATTCGGTCGCACAGCATGACCGCTTCTTCGATGTTGTGCGTTACCAGCAGCACCGACTTGGTGGGAAGCTGACGCTCTATCCAGAGATCGAGGAAGTCGGTACGTAAGGTCTCAGCCGTTAGAACATCGAGGGCTGAAAACGGCTCATCCATGAGCAGCAAAACTGGCTCGATTACGATCGCCCGTGCAAAGCCGACGCGTTGGCGCATTCCCCCCGAAAGCTCGCGAGGATAAGCGGATTGGAACCCGTCGAGACCGATCAAATCGATGGCCGACATTGCCCGGCGGCGAGCTTCATCGTGAGCCAACCCGAGCGCATCGAGGCCGACCTCGACGTTCTCGAGCACGGTAAGCCAAGGAAAAAGGGCAAAGCTCTGAAATACAACCGCAATACCTGCGGCCGGCTCAGACAACGGCTGCCCGCGATAGAGCACGTCCCCGGAAGTCGGCCTCATAAGCCCTCCAGCGATGCGCAGTAGGGTCGACTTCCCTGAACCTGAGCGGCCGAGGAGGCCGAGGATCTCGCCTTCTCCCAATGACAGGTTGATGTCGGCCAGCACTGGCAGCGGTTCGCCGGATGGCTTGGCGAAAGCTTTGCAGACCTTGCGCATTTCGATGATTGGGCTGTTCACCTGGCGGGCCATTAGTTCCTTTCAATCGAGCCGCGTTCGCCGTTGGGCAAAGGCGTAGAGCGGCCGCCATAGCAGCCGGTTCATCGTGATGACGAACACTGACATAACCGCGACGCCGAGGGCTATGCGAGGGTAATCCCCCGCTTCGGTCATCCGCGCGATATAAGCACCGAGCCCTGACCCGTCCAGCTTGGTCGGCCCCCAACTGACCGCCTCGGAGACGATGCTGGCATTCCAGGCGCCGCCGGAAGCCGTAATCGCGCCCGTCACATAATAAGGGAAGATTCCGGGCAGCATCACCTGCCGCCACCAGCGCCAACCCCGGATTCGGAAGCTCGCCGCGGCTTCCCTGAGGTCGTTCGGAAACGCGCTCGCGCCGGCGATAACGTTGAAAAGGATGTACCACTGCGTTCCGAGAATCATCAACGGGCTAAGCCAGATCTTGGGAGCGAGGGCAAACTTAACGATTAGGAAAACCGCGAGCGGGAAGAGCAGGTTGGCCGGAAAGGCGGCGAGAAACTGCGCGATCGGCTGGACCTTCTCCGTGAGCTTCGGCCGCAGCCCGACGCCCACTCCGATCGGAACCCAGATCACTGTCGCCAGGGCAATCAGGATCATGACGCGAAGCAGGGTCAGGACACCGTTGCTTACGGCGATAGTAACGTCGCCCCAAGACAGCTCGGGTTGCGCAAATTGCACGAGCTTCCATCCCACATATGCGAGGCTGGCAAAGAGAAACCCGAACCAAGCGACATCAACTGCGCGCCGAGGCAGCGCGAAAACCGGTAGCCAACGAGGTTTTCGGGGCAGAGCAAGCCGTGCTCGCACGGCGGCCTGCACAGCGCCGCCGATGGGCGCGCCCAGGGGTCTTAGCAAGCTTGCTCCCCGAAACAGATCAAGCACCCAACTCCTCGGCACGACCAGCGCGGCCGTCTGCTCAAATCGGAACTTGTCGGCCCAGACTACCAGCGGCCGGAAGAGCAGCTGATCGTAAACAATGATCGTGATGGTCATCGCGACGATTGCCCACCCAACTCCTGCGAGGTCACGCTGCTGGATTGCAAGGGCGACATAGGACCCGATTCCGGGAAGTGCGATATGGATGTTGCCGACGGAGATAGCTTCGGAGGCGACGACAAAGAACCAGCCGCCAGACATCGACATCATCATGTTCCAGATCAGCCCCGGCATGGCAAACGGCACCTCGAGGCGCCAAAAGCGTTGCCAACCCGAGAACCGGAAACCGCGGCTCGCCTCGTCGAGATCAGTCGGTATGGTTATCAACGACTGATAAAAACTGAAGGCCATATTCCAAGCCTGGGCCGTAAAGATCGCGAAGATCGCGGCAAGCTCTGGTCCCAGTGAAGTGCCTGGAAAAAGCGAGACGAAGAACACTACCGTAAAGGAGAGATAGCCCAGCACCGGCACCGATTGGAGGACATCCAGCAGGGGTATCAGCACTGTTTCGGCGCGCCGACTCTTGGCCGCCGGCGTGGCGTAAACGAAAGTGAAGATAAGAGAGGCCATGAGGGCGGCCAGCATGCGTATCGTCGTGCGGAGAGCGTAGACCGGCAGGGCAGCCGGTGAGAGAGAGATCCTCGGCTGTTGCGCGGTAACCAAAGGCGCCACCATCTGGTGGGCGCCGGATCCGAGGAGAATCACAATCGTCAGCACCAGCAACGTGGCAACGGCGTCCCGCCAGGTTGGGATGCGTTGATACCACGGTCTGCCGATCAGCACCTCAGCGTGCTGCTCCACTCTGCCTCACTTTCGGCATCTGCCGACAAATCATTTCCTCGTTCCCCGTAACCGTTCGGTTGATTTTTATCCACCTTAAACGAAAGAATTGCTCCGGTCGGGCTTAACGAAGCGGAGCGTGTTCTATCAAATTCATAACGGGCGTCGCTGGTTCAGAGGTCCGGTGATTTGTTCGGCAGGTTGGTGCGCAACGTTCGAGCCTCCACCGCTTCCTTTTGCAGGCAATTCGAGCGGTGTACCGCAACTACTGCGCCAGTCTGCCAACTGATATCGCCCGCGATCGACCTCGCCTGATGGCGCAACTGGAAACATAACGGCGGTCGTAGATGTGTCCTTAAGAGGCAGTTACGTCCGAACTTTGAGATGACATTCGACTATTCCCGCAGTCGGCCCTCCGGCTTCCGATGGCATGGTGCTTGCGCAGTAAATAAAATATTTGCAAGACAGATCCGAGGAAACCGGCCATGTCGAACGAAACAGACCGATACGGAGACAAGCTGCGCCAGGTCGAGAAAGCCCGTGAGGATCAGTGGGCGGCGGAGAAGGATCGCGAGCTGCTCGCTCGGTTGCGCCAGCAGTCGGAAGAACGAACGGCAACCGAACGTCAGCAGGGAAAGACCTCCAAATTATTCAATCGGATACTGTGCCCGATTGACTTCGACGAGAACTCGCTCAAGGCCTTGGACATCGCAAGACGGCTCGCTTCCCAAAACGACGCGGAACTCTATCTGCTTCATGTTTGTGCAACGGTTTTCGTTCCGCTGGGCGGCCCTGTCACCGACCGGGTAATGGCAGAGCAATCGGCCCAACGGCGGATGGAGGAGATCACGGGCCAAAATCTTTTCAATATTCGCTGCCAGCTTCTTGTCACGACGGGTGATGCAGGCCAATGGATTACCGCCGTTCAGTCGGCTTTGGACGCTGATCTGATCGTGATGGGCACGCATGGGCGACGGGCGGTTCCGCGCTTTTTCTTAGGCAGCGTCGCGGAGCGGGTCGTCAGGGAAGCGGAGTGCCCAGTGCTAACGATCCGAGAGCATAATCACGAGTGACGGCTCGTCCGATTTCAGATCAGGGAGGCCTCCGATGTCATTCCCATTTAGAAGAATCCTGAGCCCGGTTGATTTCGACGATAACTCGCTGGCGGCCTTGGAAGTATCGGCCCAGGTCGCGCGTCAAAACGACGGAACAGTCTTACTGTTCCACGTGGTCCCGATGATGATCGCGCCGACGGCTATGCCGGTCTATATCGACATCTACAAGGGTCAGGAGGAGACAGCGAAGGAAAAGCTTCGCCAGATGGCGGCCAAGCAGCTGCAGGGGATCAAGTATGAGTTGCTGACGCACGTCGGGGAGCCCGCCGGTGCGATTATCAGGACCGCCAAGCGCTCGGCGGCCGATGTGATTGTAATGGCCACGCACGGGCGCCGAGGATTTTCCCGCGTCATGCTGGGCAGCATAGCGGAAATGGTTCTTCGCGAGTCCCCATGCCCAGTCCTGTGCGTCCGTCGCGGGGAACCTGACAAGAATCTGGTGGCACGCTGGATGAGTTCAAGTCCCGTGACTGCCACTCCCGACGAAAAACTCTCGACCATTCAGGCACGCATGCATGAGGGCAACTTCCGCTCTGCGCCAGTGCTCGACAATGGGCGCCTGGTTGGCATCCTCACGGACCGCGACGTGCGCGGCAATATGGGCCGCCTCGATGAGGTCGAGGCCAAGTACGCGATGACGGCAAATCCAGTCACCATTGAGCCGACGACGCCGCTGCATGAAGCCGCGCGCATCCTTTTCGAACGAAAGATCGATGCGTTGCCGGTGCTCGAGGATGGGCAGTTGGTGGGGGTGATGACCCGCAGCGACATACTCCGAGCGTTTCTCGAACAGGACTGAGGGACGCCACGACGGCTGCGGAAGGGCACACCCGGGATGGAGTCGATCTCGCAGGGTTCAGCGTCGCGTCTAATCGAGGCGATGATGGAGCCTGACTTTTATCCGGATCGCCCGTCGCGGATCGAAGTCAAGCAAACCCACATGTCCTATGTGTTTCTCGCGGGCGAATATGTCTACAAGGTCAAGAAACCGGTCCGCTTCAATTTTGCCGATTGCTCAACGCTCGCCATGCGCTACGAGCTTTGTCGCGAGGAGGTGCGCCTGAACCGGCGTCTCGCGCCCGAAGTCTATCTCGGCGTCATTCCAATTGTTCGCGTGGGCCCGCGCTTTCTGCTGGGTCATGAGAGTAGGCGCTACGACCCCAAAGCGCAGGAGTATGCGGTGAAGATGCGACGCCTGCCGGAAGACCGCATGTTGGACCGGCTGGTGCGCACCGGTGAGCCGAATACCGCGCTTATCGATGAGCTTGCGAAAAGACTGGCCAACTTCCATCGCGGTGCCTCCACCGCGGCAGGCTGGCGTTATGGATCGGCAACTGCTGTCCGGCGCTCAGTGCTTGGCAACCTTGATGAGTGCGAGCGATTTCTCGGCTACACGCTTACAGACCGCAAGTTCGCCGCAATCGACGACTATCTCAAGGGCTTTATCGTCGCCCATCGGGAGTTGCTCAACGATCGGGTTCGTCAGGGGCACGTGCGCGATGGTCATGGAGATCTAAGGTGCGAACATATCTGCATGACGAATGGAATCCAGATTTTCGATTGCCTTGAGTTCAGCGAGCGTCTCCGCTGCGCGGACGTTGCCTCGGACATCGCCTTTTTGGCGATGGACCTCGATTCGCTCGGCTCGTCGCGACTCGCAGACGAAATGGTTAGCGCGTATGCCGAAGAGACCGCCGACGAGAAATTTCCGACGCTGATCAATTTTTACAAGTGCCATCGCGCTTGTGTGCGTGGGAAAGTAGAAAGCCTCAAGAGTCTCGAGAACGAAGTTCCCTCGGCTGAACGTGAACAGGCCCGCGACTGTGCCCGCGCTCACTTTACTCTGGCGTTTGCTTACGCCTCACGCGGCAAACCAGCTCTCGTGGTCGTGTGTGGACTGTCCGGCACCGGTAAATCGACCGTCTCGCGGATGCTCCAGTATCGCACCGGCTTTGAGATGCTCGTTTCCGATCGCCTCCGCAAGCGCCTCGCCGGTGTCGCGGAGACATTTGACGGTGACGCCCCATACGGCGCCGGCATTTACAGCGCGGCCTTCGATCGGCTGACCTACGATACTCTCCTCGCTCGAGCGGACGGCCATTTGCTCGAGGGACGTGGCGTCATCATCGATGCGACTTTCAAGCGGCCAGAGGATCGGCGCGCAGCCCTCGCTACAGGCTTTCAGATCGGCGTACCAGTGTTGTTCGTTGAGTGCCGGGCAGATCACGGAGAAGTATTACGCCGGCTACGGGAGAGAACCAGCAAAGGCGCTGGGCCATCGGACGCGACTGAAGAAGTGTACCTCCGCCAACGGGAGGAGTTTGTGCCGATAAGAGAAGTTTCCGCGCGTCAACATCTCGTAGTGGATACCACAAAAGGCATTGAACACGTACTGCCTCCTATCGAAGATTCTCTCAGTCACCTTTTTGATGACTGAAGGGCGTCGCGTGAACAACCCACCCAGTTGGTGGCTGACATTATCAATTAACCAGCGAGCTGTCGCGATGATCGGCGGTTCTGCGATCATACGGCTGCGCCTGGCCTGAACCAAATGCGGCCTTCGCTGGCGAAGGCTCTGACTGGTTTGACGAAATGAACGCACCGACGAGTCCCGCAACCGCCCCAACGCTGCGCTTTCTTGGCGCGGCCGGCACAGTCACCGGGAGCAAGTTTCTCCTCACTGCCAACGACTCATGCGCGCTGATCGACTGCGGACTTTTTCAGGGTACCAAGGAGCAGCGCCTGCGCAATTGGGAGCGGCTTCCGGTCGATGCCGACGCGATTCAGTCAGTGGTTCTCACGCACGCGCATCTCGACCACAGCGGGTACCTGCCCGCGCTTTGCCGCAGCGGATTCAAAGGACGCGTCTTCTCTACTCCCGGGACATATTCCCTGTGTCGGATTTTGCTCCCGGATAACGGCCATCTGCAGGAGGAGGAAGCGGATTACGCGAATCGCAAAGGTTATTCAAAACATGTGCCCGCCCTTCCTCTGTACACCGAAGAAGAAGCGTGGAAATCGCTTAATCACTTCTCGGCGGCTCCGTTCAACGCGCCGTTCGAGGTCGATCGGTACCGCGTAACTTTTCGACATGCCGGCCACATCCTCGGCGCATCGTCGGTCTTGGTGGAGACCGGTGGAGCTCTCAACCGGCGGATTCTCTTCAGCGGAGATCTCGGCCGTCCGCATCATCCGCTGCTCCGAGCACCCGAGCCGCCTCCTCACGCTGACGTTATCGTTGTCGAATCCACCTACGGGGATCGCCTGCATGATGACACTGGCGCACTCCATACTTTCGCGGAAGCGATCATCCGGACTGCCACCCGCGGAGGCGTGATAGTAATTCCTTCTTTCGCGTTTGACCGCACCGAAATCATTCTCTTCTACCTGCGGCGCTTGCAATTGAAAAATCAAATTCCCGCACTTCCGGTCTATGTAGACAGTCCCATGGCGCTGGCGGCCTTGAAGCTTTATCAGGAGGCAATCTCTGCAGGCGATCCCGCCATGAATCCCGAGATCTTTGGCAAGCCCGACATTCTCGAACCAGGCAACCTCACGGAGATCAAGACCGTCCAGGAATCGATCGCGCTCAATCGACAACCAGCGCCGATGATCATTATCTCGGCCTCCGGCATGGCGACCGGCGGACGCGTGTTGCATCACCTCGCGAATCGGCTTCCCGACCAACGCAATACGGTAATTCTGGTAGGCTACCAGGCGGAAGGCACGCGCGGACGTTCAATGCTCGAGGGGGCGTCGTCAGTAAAGATGCTTGGACGCTATATTCCTGTGCGCGCCGAGGTTGTGAACATCCCCGCGTTTTCGGTCCACGCCGATCAATCCGAGATTATCAGCTGGCTCAAGAACGCCGCTTCAGCGCCCGAAGTAGTGTATGTAGTGCATGGCGATCCCGCGGGCGCCGAGGTGCTGCGCACTACGATCGTTCGGGAACTTGGATGGAACGCCGTAGTCCCGCACTATCTCGAGCGGGTGCGACTCGATTGATGAGGAGTTGTCGGTGTTCCGTTTGAGACATCTACCGCTCGACACCTTGCGCGAGCATGTCGTGATGATTCACGAACTGGCGGTGCGGAATGGAAACCTGGGTTTCAATCCGCTCGATCGCGTGCGTGTATCAGGCAGGGATCCTGCGACAGGGAAGAGCCACGAGATTACGGGAGTTTTGAATTTCTGCCGCGACACACTGCTCGATCCGGATGAAGTCGGGCTGTCGGACGAGGCCTTTTACGATCTCGGCCTGTCTGAGAACTCGCAAGTAAGCGCAACTCTCGCTGTCGCGCCTCAGAGCGTCGATCTGGTCCGCGCCAAGTTCGGTGGGGCTCGGCTCGACCACGCCGCCTTCAGTGCGATTCTATCTGATGTCGCAGCGCGGCGTTATTCCCGCGTCGAACTCGCCATGTTCGTATTCGCCTGCGCGTTGCAGAAACTCGACCTTGCCGAGGTGGTGGACTATACGCGCGCGATGATTGAAACGGGCGAGCAACTGAGTTTTGCCTCGGCCCCGGTCGTGGACAAGCACTGCATCGGGGGCATACCGGGAAATCGTACCACGATGATCGTCGTTCCGATCCTTGCCGCGCTGGGTCTTACTGTTCCCAAGACCTCCTCACGCGCGATCACTTCGCCTGCCGGAACAGCCGATACGATGGGTGTCCTGGCCAATGTTTCGCTCTCGGCCGATCGAATCTACGAAGTGATAGGAAAGACCGGCGGCTGTATCGTGTGGGGTGGTGCACTCGAACTGGCTCCTGCTGACGACGTGCTGATAACTGTGGAGCGGCCGATGGAGCTGGACACCGAAGCGCAGATGGTCGCTTCGATTCTGGCAAAGAAAAAGACCGTCAGCGCGACGCACGTGCTCATTGACATTCCCGTTGGACGGTCGGCGAAGGTCCGCACCTATGCGGCGGCAGAGAAACTGGCCGCGCTTTTTCGCGACGTCGCGGGGCGGATCGACTTGCGGCTCGAGGTCGCGTTGACGGATGCGCGCGGTCCGATCGGACGCGGCATCGGCCCCCGCCTCGAAGCGCTCGATGTGCTGGCAGTTTTGCGCGGCGATGCCGATGCACCCCAGGATTTGCGCGAGAAATCACTGTATATCGCGTCGAGGATTCTGGAGATGAGCGGAAAAGTAGCGCCGGGTGCGGGCTATCGCGAAACGCGGCGCATGCTCGATTCAGGCGCGGCGTTGAAGAAGTTCACCGACATTGTGAACGCGCAAGGCGGACGCGAATTGCCCCCTGAAGCACCTTACCGTCATGTAGTTACTTCTCCATTTGATGGGCGCATTCGTGAGATCGATTGCTGGGAGATTGCAAGGGTTGCGAAGCGCGCGGGCGCTCCTGCCAATGTCGCCGCGGGTGTACGGATGCTCAAGACGATCGGCGATGTTTTAACCAAGGATGAGCCTTTGTTCGAGATTCACGCTTCCAGCTCAGAGCAACTCGACACCACGCGGAGTTATGCCGAATCTCACCCAGGAATCATTACGTTCGGTTTTTAAAGTTTGGTTGAGAATTGTCCGCCGGAAGATTCTCGTTCGACTCAATAGCTGAGCAGCGGTAAGCGTCGTTATCGGCCGACTAAAAACCCGAAAAAATCCACGCTGGATAGAATATTCGATAGGGATCAACAGGTCGCGGATCGTGATTCGAGCTTTGCTGGCCGCAACGAACTGCGGCCAATAACGCTGGGTTGGGGCGCGCTTACTTCTTGCGCGACGCTTTCGGCGGCTTGCTGCTGCGCCGCGCCTGCTGCGTGGCCGCAGCGTGATACTTGCGACGAATTTCCGCAATGTTCACCTGCGTCGGCGGCAGCTTCAGGTCCATGTCCTCCAGTGTGTCGGCGACGATCTCGGAGATGGCCAGGTTGCGGAACCACTTATGGTTGGACGGGACGACGTACCATGGGGCGTGCTTGGTGCTAGTTCTTTCCATGGCCTCCTCGTATGCCTTCATATAGTCCGGCCAAAGCTTGCGCTCCGAGTAGTCCGCCTCGCTGATTTTCCAGTGCCGCATCGGGTCATCGAGCCGCTGCGCGAAGCGCTCAAGCTGCTCCTCCGGGCTGATGTGGAGGTAGAACTTGAGAATGCGCGTGCCATTGTCGTGAAGCATCTTCTCGAAGTCGTTGATCAAGTCATAGCGCTTCGACCACACAGACTCCGGGACCAGCTGGCGCACCCGCACCACCAACACATCCTCATAATGCGACCGGTTGAAGATCACGACCTGCCCTTTGGCGGGCGTATGCAGATGGGCGCGCCAGAGGAAGTCGTGGGCGGCTTCGACCTTGCTCGGCTCTTTGAAGCTAGAGACCAACGTTCC
>JBEKJC010000049.1:0-22435 GCA_050011435.1 Binataceae bacterium (SeqCode) | reverse complement strand
CAGCATCGTCAGAAACTTCTCGTTCCCAACCGATGTCGTGCTTCAGCATGCATTCCCTCACCGCGTGCATTTTTCTTGCTGAGCGCGGTCGCTCCCGCAAGAGGCAACAAAACAAGCTGCGCCAGTGTGTAGGTCTTGCCGCTGGAGTGACGTGATCGAGCCGCCGTGCGGGGATGTGACGCGACTGTGGTCCGCAAGAACTCAACAATCTTCATGCAGTGCTGGCCAGAAGGGCGTACTCGTGGTGAAGTCCCTTCAGGCCGGAGTGCACCTCAGTTCGGCTTGGTCGGTCGGAGCGATGGGAAGTGTTGCAACTCTGAAAACGGAGACGGAGGATGCCGCGAACGGAAGTGGGCGGCGATGCCTCAGGCCGCCAGCTCGAACCGATTGGCGATGAATTGATTCTGTTGGCGGACCTCATCGTTGCTGATGCACCACACCGGCCCTTTGCGGATCATGTGCATCGCCTCGTAAACTTCAATCGTTCGCCGCGCTCCTCGGAACTCGCGAAAGCCCTGCTGGGCCTTCACTCGTCGTTTTATCACTCGATGATCCTGCTGCAGGATGTCGTTCAAATATTGGACCGGTCGATGGCGGCAGCGGCGGCACAGCAGCTGTTCCAGTTCGGGACCGTAAGGTTGCAGCCAAGGCCAAAGCGTCGTGCGATCCGCCTCCAGATCGCGCTCGGCGTGCAACTCGTCGACATCGCGCAGCGACAGCGAGTAGCGAAGACACTATGCACGGCACCAGGAATCAGCTCCGGCGCCGTCTGCCGCCACTTGAAGACTGCCGGTCGGGTCACGTGCTTCACGATATTCTCAGCCTACCAGCCTCCCCCGCCAAAGTCGCAATACATCCAGAATTGCCGAGCTTGCTCGACGCTCAGCCTCCTCTCAATACTCTTTCCGGTATTTCCCATCAGACGGTTCAAATTGGCCCAACAGCTATGATTGTCGTTTGGATAATTTCTTTGCGGAGCCAACTTCGGGTCTGATTGTGAGGACCGGCCGGCTTGAGCTGCGGACTACGTGTTCGACTACACTGCCGAGAAACAGGTGCGGAACGCCTGTTCTGCCGTGAGTGGCCATGACGATCAAATCGACGTCGAAGTCTTCCGCTGCCTGGTTGATGATTTCTGCCGGCTTGCCGGTCCGGGTTGCGAGCTCGTATCGTACGGTGCCCTTCAGATGCTCGCGCGCAATTTTCTCGAGTTGGAGCTTGCTGGGTTCCTCGGAAACCACTGGATATGGTTCGAGGGGAAACCCAGGGCTGGCAAGTGGTACAAAAAACACATGCATCACATAGAGAGTAGCGTCGTTCTCTATAGCGAGATCGCGTGCATAATGAAGTGCCGCGATCGAGTTGTCGTCAAAATCGATGGGACATAATACTTTTTTGAATAATTTCGCCATCGCTAGTCCTCCTTGTAACTGCTCAAGAGCCTTAACCCCTGGCAGTCCAGAAAAGTGTTGCGTCGCCGCTGGCCGACAAATCTGAAAAGCTGCCAGCTCGAGACGCTTGGTGAGCGCGGGGCGGTGTTACCGCCACCGCGATCACTGTGCGCCCGACCGGTACGGCCTCCATTGTCGCCCCCGTGACCCGACTCACTGAGCGCCCATCTTCCATAGCGGATCGTTGGCGGCGTCAGGCAGCCGCTTCGGATCGAACAGGCCTACAGGCGCCTCCTCGCCGTACTTCACGCTGGACACGTCGATCTCGCTGCTGCCGCCCATTTGCACGTCTTCCATCACGATTTTCATGATAGTTGGGATGTTGTCGATGGTCGTGATCTTTTCGAAGTGCTCCGACTTGTACAATTTACCTTGAAGGTCGTAGTAGTCGCGCTCGACCGGCAGTCCCGTGTCGGTGGCGACCCAGATTACATCTTTCGAAAAAAGCGGATTGTTGGCGAGAACCACTTCCAACTTGTAGGCCTTCACGCCGTTGTGAGTCTCGCTACCGTCGAGCTTCCACGGGCCACCGAGACGGGCGAAGCCCCAATCCCCGTATGTGAAGTCGGTTCCGCTGAACGGCTCGTAGTCGGCCGCCGGCGTGATCTCTTGCGCGCGGCGAACCGCTGGCAAATACGAGTATCCGACGGCAACCGCGCCGGGCTTCTCCTTGGCCAAAAAGGCGATTCCTTTGGCGCCAACCGGGTCGAGAACCACCGTCAGCATCGAGTCGGTGTCGTTCACATGAGCGCGAGCCTGACCGACGGTCCATTGCGCGGCAAAACCTTCGCGGCTGCTAACCTTCACTGTCATGACGCGCACGCTGGGACGCGCGGGCTCCAGCGCCTCCTTCATGCGCTTAACAATCGAGGCCGCGTCGGGCTCGGCCGCCGACGCTTTGGCTCCCGCCTGGAATACGAATGCCACAAGAACGAGGGCTGCGAATGTGAGGTTTCGAACGTATTTCAAGTTCTTCGTCTCCTTTCTTTGAACTCGCCGGGCCTGAATGACTCGGCGTCCCGACAGTTACCTGCTTCGAGTCCACTTACCATTTCGCGTGCATCGCGAGAGTTTCCGCATCGGCCTGGCGCGCGTGGCCGTTCAATGATTTGCAATCGACCTGCGCGCCCCGAAAATTTCTAAGCGGAACCATCTTTCGGTCTGATGGTGATCACCGGGCGCTTCGATGCCCGCAATACATGCTCCGCCACGCTCCCTAGAAACAAACGAGTAACGCCTGTTCTGCCGTGAGTGGCCATGACAATCAGATCGACGTCGAAGTCTTCCGCCGCCTGGTTGATGGTTTCTGCTGGCTTGCCGGTTCGAGTTGCGAGCTCGTATCGTAGGTTACCTTCCAAATGCTCGCGCGCAATTTTCTCGAGTTGGAGCTTGCTGGGTTCTTCGGAGACCGCTGGGTATGGTTCGAGGGGAAATCCCGGGCTGGCCAATGGCACAAAGAATACGTGCACGACGTAGAGCGTGGCGTCCTGCTGTTTTGCGAGATCGCGTGCGTAACGAAGTGCCGCGATCGAGTTGTTGTCAAAATCGATGGGACATAGTATTTTTTTGAAGAATTTCGCCATTGCTGTAGTCCTCTTTGTCATCGTTCAAAGGCCATTACTGTCGGCAATTCTCTTCCTTTGAGAAATCCCATTGTTGCACCGCCGCCGGGTCGATACGTCGCAGAAGCCGCCGACCCAGGACGCACCTCCAAACGCGTCAACTGTATCGCCAACGTCGAGAACGCTGTAAACGCGAGCAGTCGCTGCCACCTCGCCGACCTTGAACGTCCCTTGGGCTAAGGCATGCCGGAAACTCATAAACGCCTAAGTGATCGTTCCATGCGATAGTTTTCGTGTTTGGCAGTTTGGCGGCGAAGCGTTCAACAGTTGCCGGCGCAATTGGCGCCGCTGTCGCGTGACTGAACAGCGGGATTCTATTGCTCCTGACGCACCGCGAGAACCGGGCACGGAGCGTGGCGCAGCACTTTCTCCGCGATGCTCCCTTCGACGAGGCGCGCCAGCCCGCGCCGGCCATGAGTGACCATCACGATCAAGTCGGCGGGCAGCCTGATTGCGAATTCGACGATTACGTCCGCCGGCGGCCCCATCTCATCGAGAATTTCCCATTTCACTTCCCCCAGATGCTGCTTGGCGATCTCGGTCAGCTTCTCGCGTTCGATGTTCTCCTGGCGCTTGATGAGATCCGCGTAATGGGGAATGCCGCTCACGTCGAAGTCGACCGGGACGATGTGCAGAACAAAAACGGTGGCGCTATTCTGTTGGGCTAGTTTCGCGGCGACCTCAAGTCCCTTCAGGGAGCTCTGGTCGAAGTCGACCGGGGCGAGGATTCGTTTAAATGGGAAAGCCATTTCATTTCCTCCAGCGCATGCCCGGAAACTCAGAACAGATGGCGAAACAGCCGAAACCGGAATGCCCGCAGCGTAATCGAGCGGTGCAGCTTTAGAAGGCACGCAATCACGATGTTGTGCAGCGCTTTGAGTTGCAATCGGTCTTGTTGTCCATTAACAGTGCGGGAACCAAGTAAGACGCCTTACTTTGAAGCACGCCAAAGCATCCTCACCACCGCGCGGAGTTCGAGACCCACGTCATGAGGGCAAGGGATTCAGTGCTTGGGATGACTACCCAGCCGTCGCGTGCCCTTCTTTGAGCTCGGTTTCCGCCTTCAGCCAATCGTCCACCTCGCTGCCGGGACTGCCACTCCGGGCGCAATATATTTCGTATGCGCGCTTACGGATATCGTCTTCCGTCGGCGTCGGCTTCTGTTTAATGACCGGTTGTTGGGCTGCCCTTTTCTCTGCCATTTTGGTCTCCTTTCCCTGTTCGACGCGATTCTGTTAACCGTGTACGTTCCTCTTTTCTCGATGGCTCGTGAGCAAAAACTTTCGCGCGCCTGTTCCAAATACCGCCGTGTACGAGACTCTGACCGCCCGAAGTGAAATCCGTCCCGTCTGTGAACGGAAGCACCGTGCGTGAATCTTCGCGCCTTTTTCTCTTTAGCCCACACCCTTGAAGGTACGCGGCTGCCCACCACTGAAGACGCTTTTCCAAATCCATTGCCAGAACCACCCGCCCGGCCAATGCCGGGCAGCCCGGCCCTTTGCCTGGTGCCGCGGCGCCGGGCGCCGACCACAGACTGCCGCTCGGCTATTTCGCGGCGCCGGTCGGTCCGCCCGCGCACGTGACCTCATTGCGTCGGTTATGTGTATGCATTTTCCCATCTGAAATATTCATTTCGAAAATAGACTTTGATGATCTTCGTTAATCACACGGGCGGCCCGGCGTTCCCCGTTTCCTCTAGCGCGCGCGGTCCGCGATCACGTTGTAGAGCCAGGCGAATATAGCCCCTCCGATAAGTCCGTCGGGGGTTGCCCACAAGAGTCCGATAACACTGCCCAAGGGGCTGATCCGGTAGCCGCGGTAAACCTCCCCGATCAGGGTCGTCTGGCCCGTAGCCCGTCAAACGCCATGATCCACCTCAGCACAAAGAGGCCGATTCCCCAGATCAGCCCGAACGCAACGGCGAAAGCCTTTCGTTCAGCCGGATGCCGTTGCTTCCGGCTGCTGAAAGATCCCGCGCCGGCACATGTTCGTCCATCGCAGTTTCCTCCTGGGTCACAACAACCGTGCGATCATTGCCACCACGTCAGCCAGACGGGATGCGTACCCCCATTCGTTGTCGTACCAGGAAAAAACCTTTGCCATCCGGTGACCCAGTACCTTGGTCAACCCGGCATCGAAGATCGACGAATGCGGATTCCCAAATCGGTCGAGACCAGAGGTTCGTCGCAGTATTCCAGAATACCTTTGAGCTCGCCGGCCGCGGCCCGCTTCATCGCGGCGTTGATTGCCTTCTCGACCGTATCCTTTTCCAGCATGGCAGTGAGGTCCACGAGAGAAACGTTGGCGATCGGTACGCGAACCGCGATGCCGTCGAGTCTGCCCGTAAGGTCCGGCAGCACAAGCCCAATCGCCTTAGCCGCTCCGGTCGACGTGGGGACCATGGAAAGCGCCGCAGCGCGGGCGCGACGCAAATCCTGGTGCGGACCGTCCTGCAGCATCTGATCGTTGGTGTAAGCATGCACGGTGGTGATGAAGCTGTGCGCGATCCCGAAGTTTTCGTGAAGCACTTTCGCGATAGGCGCCAGACAGTTGGTCGTGCATGAAGCGTTCGAGATGATCTGGTGGCGGCGCGGATCGTACGCCGCCTGATTCACTCCCAGACAGAGCGTCACGTCGGCGCCGTCGCCGGGCGCGCTTATGAGAACCTTGCTCGCCCCGCCCGCCAGATGGCGCGCGGCCTTCTCTCTCGTCCGGAACCCGCCGCTGGACTCGATCGCAATCCGCACTCCCAGCCGCTGCCATGGCAGTCTCGCCGGATCGTGCTCGCTGAGAACCTGGATCGCTCTCCCCGGCAACGAACATCGTGTCGCCCTCGACCTTGATTTCGTATTTCAGGGCGCCGTGAATCGAGTCGTGTTTGAGCAGATGGGCGAGCGTCGCTGCGTCGGTGAGGTCGTTAACCGCAACGAGTTCGAGATCTGGATGATGCAGCGCGGCGCGAAAAAACATGCGCCCGGTGCGGCCGAAGCCGTTGATCGC
Source organism: Binataceae bacterium (SeqCode) (assembly GCA_050011435.1). Classification (GTDB taxonomy): domain Bacteria; phylum Desulfobacterota; class Binatia; order Binatales; family Binataceae; genus JADMIL01. Next base: position 16,362 of record JBEKJC010000049.1, on the reverse strand, counting down.
GATCTTGGTTGGCATCACGAAAGTCGGTTCCCCTTGGGATTTCTAAAAGTTGTGCATTCTCTGTGCCAGCGGCCATCGGCGCTCTCTCCCTATTTTCCATTAAGGCTTTTTCGATCCGATCGTCAGGAAGCCAGTTGTGCGCCTCCATTCCGCAGTGCCTGTTCGGGTCCCGCGATAAAAAGAAGGAGGTGCCCGTAGGATTTCGGACACGCCAAGCGATAGGCTGTGCCATTTCTGAATCAGTTCAATTTCAACCTGCCGGTGTGTCGTTCGGAGTCAAGTCCGGACGGTTCTGCGTCTTTCGGGAGCAATTCCGTGACGCACCGAGGGCAGAGACAGTAATCGCAGCGTCGAATAGTTGGCCAACGATCAGGCTTGGCAATTGCCTTACAACACAGGCAGGTCTGTCATCAGAGTTCGCGGACTCCCGCCGGCATGCCACAAACGCGACAACAACTGCATAGCCACGGAGTGGGTCGCGCGAATGCGTGAAAGTATGTCACGCCTGACACTGCGGTTTTCGGCCAATCGGGCGGTCCGCGAGTACACGGAGAAATATTATCTCCCTGCTGCTGCGGCATATCGTGAACGTGCAAGTGACCACGGCGCCAATGGTCGATCTCTGCTCCAATGGAAGCATGCTTTGGCCGAGCACTGGGCATCGGTGAGGTTCGGTGAGCTTCGTGTCGCGAGTTCCGCACAGACCCGCTCACTACAAGTCGCGGTGTATCTCGGAGAGCTGCGTACCGACTGGGTGCGGATACAACTTTACGCAGCTCCGCACAACAGAGAACCACCGTTTGTATCGGAAATGACGCAGACGGGCGACCCCGAGCCTTCCGCTGGCTGGCGGATCTATCGGGTCCAAGCTTCCGCCTCACGCCGAGCATCGGACTACACACCTCGGCTCGTTCCAGCGCTTTCCGGCGCGAGGATTCCTCTCGAGGACCCTCACATCCTGTGGTTTCGATAATATGATTGCTTAAGCGCGACTCGAGCGCGTTGAGATTTGCGAGTAACTAAAAGCGGCTTTCGGCGCCGCCGAAAAAGGGAGCCATGACTAATTGGTCGCAAATTGAGGGCTCAGCGCAGCCGCTCGGCGCTGTGTGGATTGGAGCGGAAAAAAGCTGCAACTTTGCCTTGTACTCCAGACACGCGACGAGCGTAACACTACTGCTCTATTCCAAACGCGATTTGGTAAACCCGGCCCTTCGCGTCCCCCTCGATTATCTAATTCACAAATCGGGGCGGATTTGGCATTGCCGGCTCGGGACTGACCAGCTCGCCGACGCTCGCTACTATGCGTACTCAGTGGAAGGTCCAAACGATCCGCACGGGGAGCGTCATTTTTTCGATCCTGAAAAAGTACTTCTGGATCCGTATGGCTTCGAAATCTTCTTTCCCCCCGACTTCAGTCGCAGCGCTTCGATTGGACGCGGATCGAATGCCGGGAGAGCGCCAGTTGTGCACTGCCCGACGGCGCTTCATCTTTTGATTGGAGCGGCGACTCCAGACCGACCCACACTTCTGACACGATCATTTACGAGTTGCATGTCAAAGGCTTTACCATGCGCGGCAACTCCGGTGTGACCCCGGACAAACGCGGAACGTTCGCCGGGTTGATCGAAAAACTCCCCTATTTGCGGGAACTTGGCGTGACTGCGGTTGAGTTGATGCCGATCTTTCAGTACGACCCGAACGAGGGCAACTATTGGGGCTATATGCCCCTCAGCTTCTTCGCGCCCCATCAGGACTACGCCACCATCCCAAGCGCTGCGGCGGCCGCGAGCGAATTCAAGACGATGGTGAAGGCGCTCCATCAAGCTGGCATCGAAGTGATTCTCGACGTGGTTTACAACCACACTACTGAAGCCGGATTTGACGGACCCACCTATAGTTATCGAGGAATCTGCAACAGCAGTTACTATCTGCTCGATGAATGCATGGCGCATTACCGCGACGACACCGGCACCGGCAACGTGCTTCGATCGGCTCATCCAATCGTGCGCAGAATGATAATCGACAGCCTCCATTTCTGGGTGAGGGAGATGCACGTCGATGGGTTCAGATTCGATCTCGCGTCAATTTTCAGCCGTAACTATGACGGGTCGATAAACCTCGAAGACCCACCGATCATTTCGGAAATCACCAGCTATGAGGAATTCGCCTCGGTTCGCCACATCGCGGAGGCGTGGGACCCGGTCAGTTACGAACTGGGTCGCAGCTTTCCGGGCAGGTCTTGGAGCCAGTGGGACGGCAAATTTCGCGACGACATTCGTGCGTTTGTTAAAGGCGACCCGGGAAAGGTCGGCGATTTGATGAGCCTGATTTATGGTAGCAGCGAGCTGTTTCCCGACGATCTCGACAATGCCTGCCACCCTTTCCAGACGATAAATTATGTTACTTCGCACGACGGTTTTTGCCTGTACGATCTGGTTGCTTACAATGCGAAGCACAACCTGGCAAACGGTCAAAACAACAACGATGGAACCGATAACAATTTGAGCTGGAACTGCGGATGGGAAGGCGATCTGGGGGTACCTCCGAACGTAATGCAGCTGCGCAAGCAGCAAATCAAGAATTTCGCCACCATTTTGATGCTGTCTAACGGAACTCCGATGCTCCGCGCCGGCGACGAGTTCATGAATACTCAAGGTGGCAACAATAATCCGTGGAATCAGGATAATGAGACCACCTGGCTGGACTGGCACCGGTTTGAGAAGCACGGTGACATCTTTCGATTCTTCAAGGGGATAATCGCTTTTCGTAAGGTGCACCCGTCGTTGGCGCGGAGCCGCTTCTAGCGCGACGATGTGCGCTGGTACGGCGTCGATCGACAGGTCGATCTGAGCTATTTTTCACACAGCCTCGCATTCAGTTTACACGGCGGCTCGCAGCAGGATCGAGATATCTACGCGATGATCAATGCCTATTGGGAGAATCTGAACTTCAGAATTCAGGAAGGCGAGGCAAAAGACTGGGTTAGAGTGGTGCACACCAGTAAGCCCGGCAGACTCGATCTGCTCGAAAGCGGCGAGGAGGAAACTCTCGCATCGCTCGACTACGAGGTTGCGGCCAGGTCCGTAGTGGTACTGCTACGAAGCGCCTGAGCTGTGACGTTCCAGGGCTCAACCGAAGAGGGGGATTTAGCAATGCCTTTTCCTTACAAACGGATACTATGCGGGGTCGCCTCCGATGAGTGCTCAAGCGAGGCTCTTAAGGAAGCGACTGCCCTCGCCTTGAATGGGCAGGCCAGCTTGCACGTGCTGCACGTGGTCCAAGTCAGGCCGCTACTCGATCTGGGGTCGGTCGGAGCGGTCGCGTTCGTCTTGAGCACCGCAGTGATCGCGCTGCGTTACTTCCGATGAGAACCGGCTTACGCTTCAGTCCTGGCCCGCGCTGAGCAACGCCGAAAGCTGGGCCGCGAACTCTAGAAGCCATGGACAACCGCTCACATGCCCCACGCCATCATCCCCGGCGGCAATGGTCGTAGACATCAAGTAGATTTTGAAGACGCGGAGATTCGCATCGAAGTGTATTCCGGCGATGAGACAGTCGAGATCGTCGTCGAAGCAGTCAACGACCTCGCGACTTCGGATCGCCGCCGGTTTGCGCTCGTCAACATTCCAAAGCATCTCTTCTCGTCGGCGCTCGGCGAGGCGGCGCAGCGTAAGGGAACGCGAGGACCGCGGCGAGCATAGTCGTAGGCCAACGAAGACCCCGCGACTGCGCCTGGTGTGTAGCGCGCGGCGGTTTCTGCCTTGAAGCGGGGTTTGTGATGAACAACGGCGAATTAGACTGCCCTTCGATGAATGTACCAGCGTGTTCGCCTCCGAACGCTTGACCAGCGCACTGCTCGATCGCCTCACCCACCACGTTCACATCCTCGAAATGAACGGCGACAGTTACCGGCTCAAACAGAGCGAGCATCGTCCCCGCGCGATCAACCCGCCGACACCACCGAAGCCTGACTAAGAGACACAAGAAGGCCTTCGCGCGGGGGCCTTCTTGTGTCTCTTACTGATGCATTTATACTCCGGCGTACTGACGTACATTTACTCCGGTGTTGACAATTGTGCGATGCTATTGTTTTGAGCGACCGATTTGAGCATCTTTGAAGGGTCGCCGGCGATGCTAAGCCGCTGAGTCAAAGGAGCGAATCTTGGACCTACACAGAATTGTGCAAGACTTGAAGAAGGAAAGAGGGCGTCTTGATCGAGCGATTGCAGCACTCGAAGAATCGGCCTCGCCGAGGATTGTTGCTAAGAAGACGAGCGTCGCCGCTCAGCAACCAGCCGCATCTAACGGGAAGACACGCGGCGGCATCACTCCGGAGGGCAGAAAGCGGCTCTCAATGGCGATGAAGAGACGTTGGGCAGATCGCAAAAAGAAGGGTTCGTAACAGTCCCCCATACCTAGACCGCCACCTGTAGACCTATTGGTTGCGGCTTTTGAACCATCGCACCCCCCTCCGCTTAAACGGCCAGCGTGCGACGGCGGAAAAAATACTGCGAGCGCTCGAAAGGCTATTGCTGCAAGGAGGGATGTCCGCAAAGAGACATACCAACAAGGGTATAGAGATGGTGCTATAGACCGATTTCGTGCGAAAGAGCAGCCATTCACAGATGGAAATGCCTGGTAAGCTGTCCTTGGATTCTCAGGAGGGAACACTATGGCCGTAAGCGTAAGGAAAATCACCCTGTGGCGAGTCGAGGTCGACAACACGCCCGGCGCACTCGCAAGCAAGCTCGAGCCCCTGGCACAGCTCGGGGCCGACTTGCAGGTGGTGATGGGCTATAAGATGGGACCCCAACGGGCAGTGATCGAGCTGAATCCGGTCGTCGGCAGGAAAGTCGCGGACGCTGCTCGCAACGTCGGCTTCAGCGCTTCGCCGACGCCCGCGGTGCTGGTCGAGGGCGACAACAAGCCCGGACTTGGCTACCAGATCGCGAAGTCGATCGGCGAGGCGGGAATCAACCTGAGCTTCGTGATGGCCCTGACGATCGGCAGGAGGTACTCGGCCGTATTCGGCTTCGACAATGCCGCGGATGTGTCCAAGACAACTGGTTTAATCAAGAAGGCCGCCACCGCAAAGGCGCAGCGACGCAAGGCTGCATAGGCCACCCGCACGTCGGGCGGCGCCATCGGGCAGGCTTCCAATGCTCGGCGGGAAAGTCGAAGAAGGTGAGCAGGCGCTCCCAATTGGCCAACAGCGATTCGATCGCCTTGGAATGCTTGGCCTGATACTCGGCCGCGAAGCGAAGCCTTGCGGCCGAGTATCAGGCGCGGCACTCGGTGTACATCATCTCGCGCAGCGCGCGCTTGGCGCGGGGCTGGAGGCGGCGGAGCAGCTTGTCGAATACGTTGGCGAGCTTGTGACACCAGATTTAACCGAAAAGCCATCGCATTTTTTCGAACAGCTCGAGCGGGACCTTTCTTGTTCCCATCACTTCCCGGAGCTCTACGTCAATCACTTCATTGCGCGCGATCGCTGCCATCCTTCCAGACCGCCCGTTGTGAACCAGGCCCACCGCCCTCTCGCCCAATTCGATGGCAATATACCGGTCGTAGGCAGCAGGAATGCCGCCACGCTGCATATATGAAGGGTTGGTGACTCTCACGTCAAAGCCGGTTTTCTCCTTGAGAATTGCGGCAAGCCGACTACCAACTCCGCCCAGCTGCTCACGCCCGAAGGCATCTCGCTGATCGCCTTTTACAACATGTCCTTCGAGTGGATATCCTTCAGCGACTACTATGATGCTGAAATGTTTTCTCTGACGACATTGCTCTTCGATCAAATTGCGGGATTCCGCCCTCAGCGCTTCAATGGGGCCGCGCTCGTTCGAGCGCGGAAATTGACCGCTCATAACTATTCAATTTTCAAAGACCTTTCGAGCGCTTTTCGAGCGGCGCCGGTCGGAGCCCAAAGGCGACCTCATCGTCACGATCCTGCGCTGCAAGACCGATCAGGAAGGGAAGGGACGCAGGGTCGCCATCGTGCCGGGCGCGAATCCGCCGACTTGTCCGATTGCGGCTCTGCGAGCCTAGCTCAGAGCGGCACAACTCGACGACGAAGGCGGCAATGCTCTTTTCCGCCCCGTCAACCGCTGGAGCGCCGTCGAGTTGAACCGCCTCTCCGACAAGGCGGTGGACCGGATCGTCAAGAAAGCGTGCAGCGCGGCTGGGCCTCGGCGCGTAGTTTGGAGCGTCAGCGGGGCGGCTCACAGCGCAGCCCGGCGAACTGTCGAAGAGAGGGGAGAGGGGGAATGATCTCCCGAGGAACCGATCCTACAGGTCTGGCGTTTGACGGCACGAGAGGTTCTACGGACGCCAAATCGCGAAGATAATGCTATATGTTGCCGCTGGCGATTTTCTCAGCATCTGAAGCGATTGGGGGATTGCCAAGGATTCAAAGATGGAGGCAGAGAAAATCGGAACGGCGGTGGCCAAATCGGAGACCTTCGACGACCTTTTCCTGAGGCTGACAGACCATGCGCCGTTCCCTTGGCAACAGGCACTATTCGCCGAGTTTGTGCAGAAACAATTCCGGCAGATCTGCGATGTTCCAACCGGCCTCGGTAAGACATCGATCATTACGATCTGGTTCCTCGCGCTTCTCCATCATGCCCGTACCGACACACTGAACGATTTCCCGCGCCGCCTCATTTACGTCGTCAACCCTCGGACCGTTGTCGACCAAGCCACGCGCGAAGCGGAGCGTATGCGGCAAGCTCTCGTCGCCAATTCGAAGCTCAAGACAGTGGCCGACACTTTGCGACCCCTCGCGGCGCGCGCCTCCGACGCTCCATTGGCGATCAGCACGCTACGGGGTCAGTTCGCCGACAATGCCGAGTGGCGAAATGACCCGGCCCGACCTGCGGTGATCGTCGGCACGGTGGACATGATCGGCAGTCGGTTGCTCTTCGCGGGTTACGGTTGCGGGTTCAAGTCGCGCCCGCTGCACGCGGGATTTCTCGGCCAAGACGCGCTCCTAGTGCACGACGAGGCCCACCTTGAACCCGCCTTCCAGAAACTTTTGGTCGCCATCGAGTCGGAGCAACAGCGATGCCGCGACTTCTGCCGCTTCCGAGTCATGGCGCTGACCGCCACGTCCCGTTCCGGCAGTAGCTGTGAGGCGCCTATTTTCAGTGACAAAGATCGCGAGCACTCGGAAGTAAGTAAGCGGTTCAACGCCAAAAAATGGATCGCCCTCCATCCCGTCGTGGACGAAAGAAATGTAACGGATGAGATTGTTCAGCGCGCGTTGATACACAAGGACAGTAACCAGGCGATCCTCATCTTTCTCCGCAAGCTGGAACACCTGGAAAAGGTCGCGGATGAACTGCGCAAGGAGAAGCTGTCCGTCCAGATGCTTACCGGCACCATCCGCGGGCTCGAGCGTGACTCCATGGCGATGGAAGACCGGATCTTCGCCCGCTTCATGCCCAAGCCGGACGTCACACCCCAGCAGGGCACCGTCTACTTGATCTGCACTTCCGCCGGAGAAGTGGGCGTCGATATCTCGGCGGACCACTTGGTCTGCGACCTGACCCCCTTCGACAGCATGGCGCAGCGTTTCGGTCGCGTGAACCGTTTCGGCAACGGAGATGCGCGGATTGACGTCGCTTACGTAACCGTCGCGAAGGACGGACAAACAGCGGACAACGGCAGCGCGAACAACGAAGCGAGCAAGTCCAAGTCGAAGAAGAAGACCGAGCAGCAATTGCAGTTCGATCGAGCCTCCGAACTGACTCTTTCGCTGTTACAGCGGCTCCCGAAACGCGAAGACCAGCTCCACGATGCCAGCCCGGCCGCGCTGAATGACTTCCCAGTTGCCGATCGACAGAGGGCCTTCACTCCCTTGCCAACCATCCTTTCTGCAACCGACATTCTCTTCGATACTTGGGCACTCACCTCCATCCGCGAAAAGCTGCCCGGCCGCCCACCGGTCGCCGACTGGTTACACGGCGTCGCCGAGTGGGAGCCGCCCGAGACCTACGTCGCGTGGCGAGAAGAGGTCGAAATCCTGACCGGAGAACTGCTCGAGAGGCACAAGCCCGACGAGGTGCTCGACGATTACCCGCTCAAGCCGCACGAGTTGCTGCGAGATCGCACCGATCGGATCTTTGACCACCTTAAGGGCCTCGCGTCCGACCACCCGGCATGTCCGGTTTGGATCGTTACCGACAACGACTTGGTAGCCGTGACTACGCTGGGCAAGCTCGCCGAAGAGGAGAAGCAGGCTCTTAACGATCGGAGCGTGCTGCTGCCGCCGATGGCCGGAGGACTAACCACGACCGGCATGCTCGACGGCAAAGCCCCCTTCGACGAGACACGCCGCACCTCCTACGACGTTGCGGACAAATGGATGAACGAGATGAACCGTCCTCGTCGCTGTCGAGCGTGGGATCGCGACGACCTGCCCAAGGGTATGCGGCTGGTGCAGACCATCGACACCCAGCCCGATACTGAAGACGAGTTTGACGACGGCCAGCAGGCGCCCCCCCGGCGCTACTGGCGCTGGTACGTGCGACCCCGTTCTGCCGACGACGACGGATCGCGAACCGCCCGTCAGCCCCAGGAGTTGCAACCGCACCTCGAATCGGCCGAGAGCTTCGCGCAGGCACTCGTTGATAGGTTGCGTCTTGCGGACCCGGAAGTCTCCGCCGTCAAGCTAGCAGCCCGCTGGCATGACCTCGGCAAGCGTCGAGCGATTTGGCAACGGTCGATCGGCAACCCTGATTACCCACAACAAGTGCTGGCGAAGTCCGGGGGTAAGATGCGGCCCATCGACCTGAGCAACTTCCGCCACGAGTTCGGATCGCTCATCGATGTATCGCGTTGCCGTGGGTTCCTCGATCTTGACCGCGATGTGCAGGATCTCGTTCTTCATTTGATCGCGGCCCATCACGGCCGCGCCCGGCCGCACTTTCCCGTCGACGAGGCGTTCGATCCGGAGCGCACAGGTGAAGCCGCAGCCGAGATCACCCGCGAAGTCCCTCGCCGCTTTGCCCGGCTGCAGCGAAAGTACGGGCGCTGGGGCCTTGCGTACCTCGAGTCGCTGCTCCGGGCGGCCGATGCCCTCGCGTCGCAAGCCAACGACGCCAGCAAGGAACCGGCCGATGGCGGCGGCACACCCGTGCAGGAGGCCGAGCGATGAGCCAGGTTGACGAACCCGCGATCAGCGTCCGTGTCGATCCGGCCAACCCAGGACAGTTCTTCGCCTGCTGTGGCCTGCTGGAACTCGCTGACCGTTTTTGGAGCGGCGCCGAAGGCTGGTTTGAGCACAGCGCGTTTTTCGCTCGACCACTCGATTGTGGTGATCAAACCGAACGGAGCCTCGGCGGTCTTCTGCGTGCAATCGCGGGGGCATCTCTGCGACCGTCCGATCCGGAAGACGAAGTTTCATCCCCGATCGAGATACCAGATCCATTCGAGCTGCGACTCGACTGGTGGAAGAATGATCGTGCGGGCGGTGATCGACTTAAGGGATGGGCCGGCAGAATGAGCAGCGTCCGCATTGCGTGTGCCATGCAGAGTGTGTTGCGTTGGGAAGAGCTGCAGAATGGCGCCCTGTTCGATTACGCGACGGTCGTGTATGACCCGGCGGAGCCGGATAACAAGGTCGAACCGTTCTACTTCGATGCCCGCCGAGGGTCGAGCGCTCAGCCGATCGATATCGGCTTTTCGCCTGATAGCCTTCACATGACCAACTTGGCCTATCCGGCGGTCGAGTTCCTGTGCCTAGTGGGGCTCCAGCGTTTTCGCCCCATGCCAACCGGCACCCCGCGCGTCTTCGATTACTATACGTGGACAATTCCGCTGGCGACGCACATCGCAGCGCTTACCGCCTGCGGCCTGCTGACGCATACCGGGGTCCGCGGTTTCCGCTTCGAGAACGCCTTTCGCACCGACCAGAGGAAACACAAGGCATTTACCACAGCCACAGCATTTGCGAGGAACCCACGATGAACGAGCTATTGAGAAAGTTTGATACCTGGTTGCAAGACGCGGGGCCGGCGGCCTTGGTATTGCGTGAGCACCTGATGTCGGTAGAAGGCCCGGACGGCGTGGTATTTCCCGCAACCTTCGCTGCGAGCCAAGACGGGAGTTTCAAGGGCGGCTATAACGTCGACCACTTCAGCGAAATCGAGAACATTTGTCTGATCGACAGCGTCGGTTCGCAGGCGAACCGGATCGAGCCGTTGTTTGCAGAAAAGGACTATGCAGGTCTGGTCCCACAGGTCGTAGTGAAGGCCGGCGACAAAAGCGTGAACTTGCTCGAGGCGGGCCATCGCGCCGGTGACGCCATTGTCCGCTGCTCGGCGTTGCAGGAGGAGCTGCAGACTGCGTTCAGGGCGGTGCAAAATGGCAACGCTGCACTACTGGCGAAGATCGCGCCTACCTCTCTCGTTTTCGGCGCGTGGGATTCGCGGGACACGCAGGCCAAGTTGCCGCGGCTGATAGCTTCGACGATTCGCGCTTTCAACGTCCGTGAGCTGACACGATCGGCTCAATATGTGCCGGCTGCGGAATACGTTGGCGACGGCTTGCTAGACGAGCCGGCCGATAAAAAGAGGAGCGATGCATATGCGGAGCGCGGGTTCGTTCACGTACCTGCTTCCGGCGCCCCTGGCGGCGTGATCGTCACTGCGGGCATCCGCCGCGATGCATCGCTCCATCTCGCCGCCCTCCGTCTCCTCGTTACTGGCGAAGACCAAGCCAAGATGCTCGTGCTGCGTCGCTACATTCTCGGTCTCGCCCTGACCGCGTTCACATACTCACCGTCCGCCTATCTCCGGCAGGGCTGCAACCTCGTGCTGGACCCTGACAAGCCGCGCGAGTTCGCCGAGGTCTACAGCGACGGTCATCGTATCGCCGCGAAAGTAACGCACGACGAAGCTCTCGAATATGCCCGCGCCAGCGCCAGCGACTTCGGCGTCGGAAAAAATCGTTCCGTCGAGTTCGACAGGGAGCGAGCTAAGAGAGATGTCAGCGGGGACGCCGGCAATGGCGAGAGGAAAGCAAGAAAATCTCGAAGCAGGACCGCCCTGTAGCGCCGCAACGCGATGGCTTTACGCTTGTGCATTTCGATCCGCTTTCTGGCTCCGGCCTTCCACGGCAGCAGGGATGCCGACAAGCCCGAGTGGCCGCCCTCGCCTATGCGGGTATTTCAGTCGCTGGTCGCCGCCGCGGCCGCGCGCTGGCGCGCGGAGTCATTTACCCAGCGCATTCGGTCGGCCTTCGAGTGGCTGGAAAAACAGGCGGCGCCGATGCTGATCACTCCGACGAGTGTCAGCTCGTTCGGCTATCGTCTATCGGTGCCCAACAATGCCATGGACATCGTCGCCAAGGCGTGGTGCCGGGGGAACTATTCCAACTCCGGCGATGCCAATCCTGCTACACATCGCACGATGAAGGCGGTCCGGCCAACGTTGCTACTCGACGGTGCAGCCGTACACTACCTGTGGCCTCTACACGATCCAATCGGCGAGGGAGTTAGTGGTCATGTCGAAGCACTCCAAGAAATCGCCCGCAGCGTCGTTGCCTTAGGCTGGGGTGTTGACATGGCGGTTGGCCACGCCACGGTCCTGTCTGATGATCAAGTCAGCGCTCTGTCCGGCGAGCGATGGCTGCCGTATAGCACTTCAGTGGCTGATGGTTTACGGGCGCCGGTGCCGGGCACGCTCAACGATCTGATTCATCGGCACAAGCATTTCCTTGCGCGCCTCGGGCCCGACGGTTTGAGTCCACCACCGCCACTGTCCACGTTTCGGATCGTTGAATACAAACCTGCGAGCCGTCCGCGACTGCGTGCTGTAGCCGCTTTCTCTCTCTTGAAGCTCGACGCGAGCGGGTTCCGCGGATTCGACACGGTTCGCCGGGGCCTCACCGTCGTCGGCATGATGCGCCATGCGACCAAAACCGCGGCCGCCGGTGCCGGCTGGTCTGAATCGGACATCAACACGCTCATCCTAGGCCATGGCGAATCGCCGAACAGCGGCGATCACGTCCCGACCGGCCCCCGACGTTTTGCCTACCTGCCTCTGCCCAGCATCGAGGCAAGACGGGAAGGCGCCGCCCGAGTAGTGGGTAGCATCCGCCGTATTATACTTTCGTCCTTCACGGAAGAATTCGCCGCTCAAGTTGGCTGGGCGCGGCGGACTTTGTCAGGCCAGGAACTCATAGACGAGGACAAGAAGCAGCCCGTCGCTCTTCTCTCGTTGCTTCCCGCAACCGACAAAGTCGTTCAACGCTACACTCAATCCGCAGCTTCCTGGGCCACCGTTACGCCCGTGGTCCTCCCGGGTTACGACGATCCGGACCACTATCGGCGGCGTTTGAAGAGCAAAGTCGGCGCCGACGAACAGAAAAAGCTGTTGAACCGCATGGACGATCGCATCGACGGCCTGCTCCGCAAAGCCATCGTTCAGGCCGGTTTTTCGCAAACTTTGGCGGATCACGCGGAACTGGAATGGCGCAACGTCGGCTTCTGGCCAGGCGCTGACTTGGTCAGCCGCTACGGAGTGCCAGAGCACCTAAGACGCTTCCCTCGCTTTCATGTCCGGCTTCAGTGGCGTGATGCGCGGAACAGGCTGACACGGATTCCTGGTCCTATTTGCCTCGGTGGCGGTCGCTTTTATGGCCTGGGCCTTTTCGCGGCCTTGTGAGTGTTGCTCACGAGAGAGGAAACCCGATGCGCAATACCTACTTGGTCTGCTACGACATCCGTGACGACAAGCGGGTTAGGATCGTGTACAAGACTATGCGCGATTTTGGAGATCATCTCCAATACTCAATCTTCGAATGCCAGTTTACTCCTTCTGACCTTGTGCGCTGCCGCCATGTTCTCAGCGAAATTATCGATCATCGCGATGACCAGGTGTTGTTCGTAGTTCTCGGTTCGGTTGAGGGCCGCGGCGACCGGGTAATCACTGCGCTGGGCCAAGCGTACTCGCCGATCGACAGCCCCTGTATCGTCGTAGATGGCGAGCCCGAATCAGCCGCCAAGTCAGAGTGCTCGTTGCACAGAGGGCTAACCCTATGGCAGACCCCGCAAAAGCCAATCCTGCTCTGACTGACTCGGGGCGCTCGGTGACGATCGGCCCCGAAGGGCGCCGCCGGGTACAGGTCGATCTTCCCGACTACTTGCCTGGCGCGGATACTGAACGAGTTCGTCTATTGCCCGCGTCTTTTCTTCTATGAATGGGTCGAAGGAATCTTCGCCCATAGTACTGACACGGTAGAAGGTGCGCTGCGTCACGAGAAGTTGGAAACCAAATCCGACCCGATGCCAGCGCCGGAGCAGGAGGCAACTATACACTCTCGGTCGGTCACGCTAAGCAGCCAGACTCATCTGCTGATCGCCAAGATGGATCTGATTGAAGGTGAAGGCGGCACCGTCGTTCCAGTGGACTACAAGAAGGGGAGTCCGCGGGGAGAGTGATGACGGCCCGGAAGCGTGGCCCGCTGATCGCGTGCAGTTATGCGAGCAAGCGCTAATCCTGCGCGACAACGGCTACAGATGCGATGAGGCGGTCGCCTATTACCATGCCACCCGCCAGCGCGTGCGAGTAGCGGTCGATGACGCACTAGTTGGTGAAACATTGGCTGCTCTGGAGGGCGCGAGAGCGCTGGCCACGCGAGGCGAAATCCCGCCGCCGCTGGTGGATAGCCCGAAATGCCCGCGATGCTCTCTGGTCGGTATTTGCCTTCCCGATGAGACCACGCTCTGCGAGTCACTACCTGAGTTTGTTCCAACTCCTCAGCTTTCGTTGTTTGATGACGGCGGAGACGGTGCGCTACCCGCCTCGCGCAGCAACGGCGAACCTCTTCGCCGTCTGGTTCCCGCGCGAGACGATCTCCGCCCGTTATATGTCACCGGCCATGGCCTGATCATCGGCAAGAGCGGCGAGGTTCTGCAGATCAGGGAACGCGACAAGCGCGTCCAGGAAGTACGGATTGGCGAGATCTCGCAACTTAACGTATTCGGCAACGCGCAGCTTACTGCTGCTGCGGTGCAAGGCCTATGCTGGGCGGAGAAGCCGATCGCGCACTTTTCGTATGGAGGCTGGTTTTACGGCCTGACGCAGGGGCTGGGCCTGAAGAACGTTTTTCTGCGAAAACAGCAATTCGCCCTGGCTGACCAGCCGCTGTTCTGTCTGAGCGTAGCTCGCGAATTTGTGGCTGCCAAAATTCGCAACCAGCGCACGCTGCGGCGGCGAAACCACATCGAACCGCCACCCATCGTCTTGGCACTGCTCAAACGCTATGCGGAGATGGCGCTGCTCGCTGAACGGCTGGGAGAACTGCTGGGGATCGAGGGCAATGCTGCTCGCATCTACTTCGGTAACTTCACGGGTATGCTGAAAGTCGAGGAAGACCCTCACGCAAAGGCGCCGTTTAACTCCGAGTTCACTCATCGGAATCGGCGTCCGCCTATCGATCCGATCAACGCGCTGCTCTCCTTTGCCTACAGCATGTTGGCCAAAGACCTGACCATCATCTGCCACAGCGTAGGGTTTGACCCATTCATTGGCTTGTTCCATCAGCCGCGCTTTGGCCGGCCAGCTCTGGCGCTCGACCTCATGGAAGGGTTCAGGCCCCTGATTGCAGATTCGGTAGTGATCGGGGCGGTCAATACTGGAATGGTCGGTCCGGGCGATTTCATGCGTGTCGGTCCGCCGGTAGCGCTGACGCCCAGTGGCAGAAAGGGGTTCCTGCGCGCTTATGAGCAACGCATGGACACCCTCGTGATCCATCCGTTGTTCGGTTATCGCGTCAACTACCGCCGAGTGCTCGAAATTCAGACCAGACTCCTGGCAAGGCTGCTGAGCGGAGAGGTGCAGCGGTATGTGGGATTTGAGACGCGTTGAGGATCGCGAGCGGCGAGGTGACGACAAAAACCCGGCTTCCGCTCGCCGGCTACAAAGGCTTGCCGATGCTGCGTTTTCCGACTAAGCCAAGAAGGGCAGGGCGACGCATTAGGCCCGCAACCGGCAAAGCTCGCAAGGCGGCCCAAAGGTCTTTGAAAATTGAGTGCTTGGAGCGACCGGCCCCATTGAAGCGCCGCCAGCTTCACGATCGCTTGCAAGGATTCCCGTATTTCCGCGCTCACGTGAGCGCGGCCCCATTGAAGCGTTATAGGCATCGGAAAACGAAATCGCAACCTCGACCATTTCCGCGCTCACGTGAGCGCGGCCCCATTGAAGCCGGGCCGAGCGGCTCGGCCGTCCCATGACCGGCGCGTAGAACTTGGCGCACTGGCCTTCGACAAACCGACCGAAGTCGTCGGCGTCCAGCAGCGCATTTAGCCGCGTATAGAAGGGATGCCCCGGCGATTTTGGCAGCTCCGCGGTCGCGACCCACATCGACGCTTGCTCACTCTGTCGGGTTCCCATCGCGATCCGCCACATTGTAGCACTGCCAATCCATTCTGTGGGCGCATCGTCTCCACGCCGCATCGCCGGTGGCAACGACTGGGCCACTCGCCTTTCGCGAAATTTGGTTGCATAGAGCACAAACATGGTCGAATGAAACTGATTCCGTCGGGGTGAGGCTGATAGATTTAAGTGATGGAGGCTCAACGGGCCACCGAGATTCGAAGGTTAAGCGGACTCAAGAACATTTCTTGGCTCTCGGCGCGTCAACTCGACCGTCTTGCGGCCGCACTCTCAATCAGCAGGGTCGAAAAACGCGAGATAATTATCGACGACAAGCACTCGCCTGAATCCGCCTATATCCTGCTGTCGGGAGTGGCACGTATCAGCTGCCGCAACCGCAAGGGCGACCGCACCTTGGTGATCATGGTTGCCCCCGGGATGATTCCGGGTTTTCCGCCACCGGTGCCGGGAATCAGCTATAACTTCCGCTGCGAGGCGATTACCGAATGTCAGGTTGGGACCGTTGACCTGAGAACGTTCATCGAGATTTCATTGGGCATAGGCTCGGAGGACTTCAAGCGGATGGCCGCGAGCTCGTCTGACCGTACCTGCACGACATAAGGACCTTGCCGACCTGGTGGGCGCTTCGCGTCCGCGGGTAACCGAATTCCTCATCCAGTTTGAGCGCGATAATCTGATTATCCGCGACCAGCGTCGTCTGATCGTCCGTCGCGATTCTCTGGAGAATTTTCTCGCTCAGGCCCACTCCGGCACCAGCAGCCACTAACCTTATACAGATCCGGTTCATTTCAACTCGATCGAGGTATTTGTTTCCCACATGCCCAATAAGATGAAGCGCAACACGCAAGAGCGCGGTAGCAGAAGAACGAGGTCCCTAAACCAGAATAAACCCGGCAAACTGCATCGGTGCCGGGCACGGTTCCGTGCTACTCATTGATAAGGATAGTCGCAGATCCCG
>JBEKJC010000048.1:0-23880 GCA_050011435.1 Binataceae bacterium (SeqCode) | reverse complement strand
AGAAGCTCGCCCTGGTTGCCTGCATGCGTAAACTGCTCGTTATCCTCAATGCCATCCTGCGCGACCAGCTGCCGTGGAACCCTAGCTATTTGCTTGACCTTCAACACAGTCGCTGAGCGGCGACTCCCCCCGTCATCCTGAGCCTGGGAAGGGTCTCGGCTCTTTATGATTGAGCACGCACCGCACGACTTGGCCGCATCCCGAGCGACGCGAGCGTCAATCACTGAAAAAAGTGTTTCCCCGCAAACGGCGGGCGAAGATGTTTCACGTGAAACATCTTCGCTAAAGCTGCGCCATACCCGGGTGCGCCGACGAAATGAACCTCCGATCACTCGTTCGGCATCACTCGCCGCCGGACGCCTTCTCGCAATCAACTAATGAGAACCCACGGCGGTTATGGTTTGACGTAAAGGAAAATTCCTTCGTAAATCAGCGCGGGCTTGTCCTGCCCGACGACGTGAACGGTGGTCTCCTGCGTCACCTGCGTGCCCTGCGGCCGCGGCTCGACGGCGACCAGGCGTGCGCGCGCGTGGACCTTGGCGCCGGCGGGCACCGGCGAGATGAAGCGCAACTTGTTGGCGCCGTAATTGACCACGTTGCGATAGCCGACGACCTTCCAGCCCGCATCGATTTCCAACGCCGGGATCAGGCTGAGCGTCAGAAAGCCGTGCGCGACCGGCCCGCCAAACGGGCTCTCACGTTTCGACCGCTCGATATCGATATGAATCCACTGATGGTCGCCGGTGATATCGGCAAACTGGTTGATCTTTTCCTGCGTCACCTCGACCTGCTGGCTCCAGCCGCTGTATTCCGCGCTGATTTTCGATTTCAGCTTCTCGACATCGTCAAACCGAATCGTCTCCATTTCACTCTCCTATTAATTGCCAACCTGGAGCGTGACTTTCGCCTGCCCCTGCGGACCTCCGCCGCCGCTATTTCCGGTCACGTAGATGTTCGAGTTCCCGGTATTCGTAGTGGGGCTGACCTTAAGCGTCATGGTCGTGGTTCCGGGGCTGTTGGGACCCACGTTCACGCTAGTCGGGCTGAAGGCGGCGGTCGCGCCGCCGGGCAGACCGTTCGCACTCAGAGCGACGGCTCCGTCGAACCCGCTCGACGACGTTATCGTGATGGTCGTCGTACCGCTGGGGCTCCTAGAGCGGCTGACCGATACCGTCGTCGGCCTAGCGGTCACAGTAATGTTGCCCCCCAGGCTCACCGTTAACATGAGATTGGTTGAATGGCTGAGCGCACCGCTCGTGCCGGTTACGGTAAGGGTATACGTGCCGGCCGGCGTGCCGTTCGGCGTCAACGTCAAGTTGGACTTGTTCGAACCGCTGATCGAGGTCGGGTTAAAGGTCGCCGTCAAACCCGCGGGCAGCGTGCTGGTGATGCTCAAACCGACACTCCCCGTGAAGCCGTTAAGCGCACCGATTGCGATCTGTGATTTGGTGCTCTGCCCCTGCTTCGTGGAGGGATTGGAAGGCGAAGCCGAGATCGTGAAGTCGCTAGCCGTGATGGTCAGCGATACGGAAGGAGCGTTATGAGTCTGGCCGGTTCCGGCGGTCCCAGTGACGGTGAGAGAATAAGGGCCGCCAGCCCCCGCCGTGCCCGCATTCACGGTCAGCGTCGAGCTCCCTGAACCCGTCACGGAACTAGGACTGAAACTCGCCGTAGCTCCCGAAGGCAACCCGCTTACGCCCAGACCGACCGTCGAGGTGAAGCCGCCGAGCGCGCCGACGGTAACCGTGTAGCTCGTGCTCGTCCCTTGGGCGATCGAGCGCGAGGAGGGCGAAGCCGAGATCGTGAAATCGGCCACATTCAGAGTGACGGTGGTGGTGTGAGTCAGAGTTCCGTCGGTGCCCTGAATGGTCAGTACGTGCGATCCAGCCGGCGTGGCGCTGGTCGTGGAGACGCTCAGAGTCGAAGTGCCGGAACCGCCCGTAACCGTCGTGGGCGAGAAACTGGCGGTGACTCCGGTAGGCAGAGCGGAGGTCACGCTGGGAGTGACGGTCCCGGTGTAGCCCTTCAGCGCGCCGATAGTCACCATGTAAGTCGTGCTGCCGCTGGGAGGGACTGTCTGCGAGCCGGGCAAGGCCGAGATCGTAAAGTCCGGCCCTGATGCGGTTCCGGCGAGCGCATCGATCAGGCCTGTATTCGGACTGCCCCAGCCCGTCGCCAGATCGTAGCCGGTCACTGCCGAGTAGCCGTTGCTGCCGATGGTGATGTCGTGAAAATCGGTGTCATAGCCTGACCCCAGACCAAGCGGATAAATAGTTGGATTAATGAACCCGACTGTCGAATGGCCATTGGCGACCGCCTGTTGATTGGCCAGCGCCATGTAGCCGGCCCACATGGGCGCCGCAAAACTGGTCCCGCCCCAGTAGTTTGCCGTGCAGCCGTTTTGGTTGGCACACACGTAAAAGTCAAAATTGGCTTCTGCCGCGACGTCCGGGGCGTTCCGCAAAGTCGTGGACCCCTCGTTGGCCCCCGTGATCACGCCAGCGAGCTGCTGCCACAGGGGAATCGGAATAGCGTCGGGCGTAAAATAGCCGCCACCGCCGTCGGACCAAACCGTTTCCGCAACCCAGGAGCCGCCCGCGCCACTGGTCGCCAAATCCGTGCCGCCGACTGCCGTGACATTCGCATCGTCCGCCGGGAAAACATACTGGGAAGACGACCTATACGCGCCACTGTCGCCGGCCGCTTGAAAGTAACTTTGACCCTGCGCCGCGAACTTTTTAAAGTAGGGGTCGTCAGTGCCCGGGTCCGACGGCTCCCAAGTCCAGGATGAGCTCAACTGCGCATCCAGCTTTCCATTTGTAGTATGTGTGGACATTGAACTAAGAAGCGCGGTATCGCTCGACCCCACGTACACATTCAGTGCTGCCAGCCCGGGGGCCATGGAGACCGCCTGTGTGATGTCAAGCGTCTGTTCGGTATCATCACAGCTCGGATAGGTGCAGCTCACGCTGGTCCCATCGGTGGGAATACCAACGACAGGAACAGTGTTCGTTTGCCCGGTGTTCGTGAAGTAAGTGTTCACGTCGGCGATGTTATAGCCGTAGTACTCGAGCAACCCGAGCGACTGGCCGGCGCCGGTGAGCGCCGTTCCCCCGTAGTAGGCGGCCCGCATGTCGCTGCCGCAATAGGAGTTGCCAGGACAGGAGCCCGTAGTGGTCGCGGGCGTCACAGTCGTATCGGATGTCGCACCCAGAGCTCTATGCTCAAGGGCCGGACGCGGGATCGAATAGTTGTCCAAACCCGAGACGTGCCACAGCGGGAACGGCAGGTCCACCGTCGGCTCCCGGTCTGGCGAATAGAAGGTGCGGTTTTCCGCGGGGTCCCGGTACACCCCAATGGTCACATGGAAAGCGGCCTCTATGTCCGCGACCGAGCCCTTAAGCTGCACATCCAGACCATCGCGGGAACCGCCAACCACCTTCAAGCCGTGCGATTTAGCGTATTGAACCACGGCGTCATAATGTTTCTGGCTGGGACCAAACCGCGCGGTAAACTCCGGCACCGTCAGGAAATGCCGGTAGGAGGGGCTTGAAGGATCGGTGACCTTTTGCAGGAGTTTTTCCAGCCCCGCCGCCTGGTCGCGTAGCGGCAGAACAATGTCGATGCGCAAGGCCTGAGTAGCCGGCAGGCCGTTCAAATACTGCACCTGACCGCTAACGACTGCTTCGTGCAGATGATGCGTCAGCAGGGACTGCGCCTGCGCCGAAGTTCCCATGGCGAAGAGGAGCATGGCCGAACACAGCAGCGCATACAGTCCCCGTAGAACTGCCACTCCATAGCTTTTCCCTAATTGTCTCATCAGTCAGCTCCTATGGCTTTCGAGAGCGCGGAATCCACCCTTTTGAGAGGTAACGGGCAGACCTCTACTGACACTCCGCAGGCGAGCGCATCGCAGAATCCGTAAACGAAATAAATCGACCGTAGGCTAGCGATTCCTAGCATCTGCTCTATCCTGGGTGTTAGATTTCCAATTATTGGTTCTTAAAGCAATAGTTTATATTAAGCGGGGATTTCTTTTTTGCTGCGAATTGGGATCGGAGCCTTGTGGACCAAACGGCCGGGGGGTTAGCGGCGCAAGCCTAGCAGATTGCGCGCAATCACCCAGCGATGAACCTCGGACGGACCCTCGTAGATGCGCATCGCGCGCACGGTCGAAGCCATCAACTGTAACGGGAGTTCCTTGGTCATGCCCATGGCGCCGTAGGTCTGCATCGCCTGGTCGATGATGTCGGTAGCCATCTCGGTGCCGAAGACCTTGATCATCGACGCTTCGGTGCGCGCCTCGCGGCCCTGGTCGATCTTCCATGCGGCGTCGTAGGTCATCAGGCGGCAGGCGTGGATGCGCGTGGCCGCATCTGCCACCCACCATTGAATCGCCTGGCGCTCGGACAGCGGCGCGCCGAAGGTGCTGCGCTGCGGGGCGTATTCGCAGATCATGTCGAGCGCGCGCTGCGACAGGCCGACGCACCAGGAGGCGATCTGGATGCGGCGGGTCGAGAGCCGCAACTGCATCGGCGCAAACCCGTGACCCTCCTTGCCGAGCAGCTTGGACGCCGGCACGCGGCAATCCTCGAGCACGATCTCGTAGGTGTACAGCCCGCCAATCATCGGAATGCGGCGCACGACGTTGAAGCCGGGCGTGTCTTTGTCGATCAGAAAGGCGGACATGCCGCCGCGCACGCCTTTGGCCTTATCGGTGACCGCCATCAGGATCGTAAAGTCGGCTTCGGCGACGCGGCTGACCCAGATTTTGCGGCCGTTGATTACCCATTGGTCGCCCTCGCGCTCCGCATGGGTCTTCATCCCGGCTGGATCGCCACCGGCGCCCGGCTCGGAAATACCAATCGCCGAGACTTTTTCGCCGCGCGCGTACGGCTCTAAGTAGAGCTTACGCTGTTCATCGTTGACCGTCGCCATCAGCATCCGCAGGTTGGGCGAATCGGGCGGCAGGGTGTAAGGCGTGACGGTCTTTCCGACCTCCTCGTTGACCCCAATCATCGCGACCGTCGGCAGATCCGACCCGCCGAATTCCGTCGGCGCGTCGAGCCCCCACAAGCCCATTTCATGCGATATCTTGTCGATCGAGACGCGCTCTGCGGGCGTCACGATCGTGCCGCCGCCCGCGGCTTCGCGTTCGAGCACGGCGCGCTCGAGCGGAATCAATTGATCGTCGACGAAACGCCGAACCAGGTCCTTGAGCATCTGATGCTCTTCGCTGAGCGCAAATTCCATCTTCCATCTCCATGAGTGCGGCGGTCGCGGCCTGCCATCAACCGCTGATCGATAGCGCGCCGGGTCCAAATCCGCAACGCGGAGGCTATGTTCTCAGGGTGATGCGGTCAGCGCCAGAGCCGGCGCGCGGTCGGAAAGGAGATTTCGGTGAGACAGTTCCGGGCTGCGATGCCCGGAATTTCGATCGTCGCGAAAAAGTTTTGCGAAAAAGTCGGAGAGGGATTCGAAGGGATTAATTATGCGACGAGCTTTCCACTGGCTCTCCCGATAGATTCGGCAAGCAGTGGCAACCCTCGGCGGTCATTCGATATCGATAATCTGACCGGGCTGCGGTCCGGGAACCATGTCCTTGAGGTCGGCGTCCTTGTCGATCGTCGCGCCCGGATTGTTGCGCTTTTCAGCTTCGCGCTGCACGCGGCGCTGTTGTTTGTCCTGTTGCTTCTGTTTACGGGTTTGCTCTCGGCGGCGTTTTTCCAACTGGTCTCCTTGGGTTTGGCTCACGATTTGACCGATCGCGTCGGTTGCGTCACGTGCCCCGGCTCAAGGAGTCTGAACGATCGTGTACGGGCGCATGCTGGCGCGTAGGGGCAAATGATAGAATCGCCAAGATTGACTAAATAATTGGCGAACGTTCATTGGCCCCGGCCGAAATGAAAAGGGGCGGGACCGGGCCCGCCCCCAAGTTGGCTGTTACCAGCGGTTGCGGCCGCGGTCACCGCCGCCGCCGCCTCCACCACCACCGCCGCCACTACGATTGCCGCCGCCGCCGAAACTGGATTCGCGAGGTTTGGCCTCGTTCACCTTGATGTTCCTGCCCTTGAGCTCGCTCTCGTTGAACTGCGCGATCGCTTTGGACGCCTCGTCCGCGTTCGCCATCTCGACAAAGCCGAAGCCCTTCGACTGGCCCGAGAACTTGTCCATGATCACCGCCGCACTCTGAACCTGGCCAGCCTGTGAAAAAAGCTGTTCCAAGTCAGCGTTCGTAACCGAGTAGGCCAGATTGCCTACGTACAATTTGCTGGGCATTTGTTGCCCTCCGTAATTTAATGGCCGGGAAGCTCGCGAACAGGAAAACCCGGGCTAATTCCCAGGTTCAGGTGAAAGGAACAATCCAAGCGTTACAAATGGGAGTGTACGCGCATTCGCAGGCCAATGATAGGGGGGGTGTACTCGGTGGGCGGCTGACAACTTTTGACTCGACGATCTCATGAGGTCGGCGGTTTCCTCCGTCAATCAGGCTCCGCTCATGAGTGTGGTAACGAACGAGGCGAACGGCCTCGATTCAACCAGCTTGACGATTACGCCGACCAGGACCCCAGACAACAAGCCGGGCAGGGTGGTCAAGGTTCAAGTGCAGTATAATTTTAAACCGGTCTCGTTGTTTCTTCATTCCACTACATTGTCGCTTGGCTCAACTTCTCAGATGGTCATCATGCATTAGGGAGGGATTGGATGCGACCGCAGTGAATCCCGGCGGCGTCGGAGCTGCGGCGCCGTCAGCTACTGCGATATGACCATCTGAGAAGTGCTCGAAAGCGGAAGTGTCACACTGCCAAAGAACGGGATCGAGAGCGCAAAGTTATAGGTAACGACGACTTTAACTGTGCTGCCGGGGCTGTTATTGGGAGTCCACGTCGTAGCGACCGTGAACTGGCTCGCGTCAACTCCATTACTTTCGTTCAGAACGAAATTTTTCACGGCAGCGCTGGTCGCCGGCGTAATACTATCGCTGCCATGCACAATCGCGTACCGAGTTGCATCACGCGCGGCGTAAGAAACTAAATTGTAGGAATACACCGCCCGGCTCAATTGAATGATTCCGAAGAGCACGAGTAGAAAGACCGATGCGATCAATGCGAGCTCAACCGCGCTCTGGCCGCGGCTCAGCCGCCGATCGTGGTACGTAGCTTTCATGACCCTCTGAAGCTCCCGAGCCTTATTGCTCACGCATTACCGCCTGTCCGTTGACCGTAACCGATGACGGAATCCCTGGCCACTTGGTGATCGTGGTGAATGTCGCCGAGGTATTGCACTGAACGTAAATCCGCATGTCCGACATGTTCGTGCAGGGCTTGGCTCCGGTTACTCCTGGACAGGTGACCGTGGTGCCGTCATCGCATTGGCAGAACTCCGTCGCTGTCGCAGTGAAACCGCCGATGTTGACGGCGTCATTTTTCGCCGCCGTGACGATGCCGCCGTTGGGGCCGGTGTCCGCGGCGTCACCCACGTTTTGGGCGCCATACTGAACCCCGGCGCGAGCCGCGTTATTCACCGCGACACTCAGATAAAAGAGCCGGCCGAAATCGGCCGCGACCACTAGCAGCAAAATAATCACCGGGGCGATAAGGGCCAGTTCCAAAGCACCTTGGCCGGGTGTGTACCAGCGCCACTCGCGAGGCCATACCTTACGGAAGCCGCCACGGCGAATGAAGCTGATTGTAGCGCTCGGGAACATGACTATTCCGCGAGTGTGGGGAATTTGACTGGTGCTCCGGTGCTGCCAAACAGCGTACAGTTGTTATTCACGGTGCTCGCACCCGATATGGTTATGGTGTCCGCGAAAATCTCAGTGCAGTCGTTGCCGACGCTTCCGCCCGAATACACCAGCGGCGTAGTAGGGAAGTACAGCGCGCCGGTGAAGATCGCATTGGACGTGCCCGAAACCGGGATCGCTCCCTCGCTGCAGTTGTGTCAATACGGAAAGTGCGTAGTACTCCAACTTAGTGCTTAGATGTGCTATGCGAGTCAGCCAGAAGGTCTCGAACATCTCAATACGGAGAAATCAGGCTCTGCCGTCGTTGTGACATGCGTAAGCGCCGCTTCGACCTCCGTTGCCTGGGCCGTTTGGCTGCTTAAACTCGAGGCTGCGCGATTTTTCCGACCCCGCCTGGTAGCTTGGACCGCGTGCCGTTTCGTGCTGTGTGAGAACGAATAATCTTGACGAGCTGTTTTGCTTCCAGCTCCCGAACGAGGCTCAGGACGTCTTTTGCCACAACTTCACGGCTCACCGCATACTCGCGCGCCATTTCCGAAGCCGCGTTGCCAATCTTGGAATGCGCAATGAGCAACTCCCAGATTCGGCTGCCGATTTCATCGAGCCCAAAATACGTTCCGCTCACCATGTTGACGAGGATCGTTGTCGCGCCGAGCCTGCGAAACACAACTCCTCGCGATGGCCTGATGGAATCATCCAACGCGATCGCGGATGCGAGGTTCTCTGGAAACCATTTCATACCTGCAGACGCGAGGCCCCGCGTTGAAACGAACCATCCGGCCAGCGCGGTCTTGGAGATCGAGCCGGTTACAGGGGTGATCCGATGCTCGAGGCCGGGATCCACCCGGAACAGCACGGCGTCGCCCGGTCCGGTATTGGCAATCTCGTGAAGGATACGCTTAGAGCGGGCCTCGCGAATTTGAAGCAAGCCACCGGTGAAGGGATTTTCACTAAGGTTAACCGTTAACGCGAGCCTGCGGTTTTTTACAAAATCATCGTGCCAGACAAGGTCGTGACCTCCGCCGGGGCCATGCGATAGACTCGCCCGACGAACCTGCCGATCTCGCGGCATCCAGTCAGCCGCCGGATCTGGACGAACAATTGCGGATCATTGAGGAGCACCTGCAACGCCCCGAGCAAGGGTCCGTGAGTGATCGCGAGGTCAGAGCCCACAGCGTATTCTCTCTCGCAGAATTGCAGTTGCGCGAGTTGCTGCTGGATGATCCGCAGCAACTCCACGAAACGTATGATCGAGAAGCTGAAGCCTCCGCCACGTCCCGCAAGCAATCATCCTCGGGCGCGGCTGCATCGATCGCGAAGGCGTTCGGTTGAGCCACCGGTTCTCCCCGCGCGTGTTTTTTCAGATCTGCCAACGGAGGCTGGAGAATGCCCGAATCATAGCAGAGAGAACAGACCGTTGCGCATCCGGAGTCGCTCGACCGGTGCCTCTGTGACAACCCGACACAGTCAATTGACCGCGTAAGCTTCCCAGAGGAATAGCGCGCTTTTGCAGAGCGCGGTACCCGCGACCTTTGCCCACGCCTGCCACCTATGATCTACCCAAGAGAACCAAAAATTGGCAACGGGCGCTATAGATAATGCTATAGCCCTTGACTCGAAGGCTTGGTTTATTCTAGCGTCCCGAATTACGACGACGGTTGCTTCGGACTCCGGGTTGGCCGGAGGCTTCAATCAAAATCGGCGGTGCGGGCGGAGGTTTCAACCAAAATGGGTGATTTGGCTGACATGCCCCTTTTTCGCTTGGTCCGAGATTAATACTCTGGTCTAAAAGCTATCAACCCGAGTTGAGATTCGCGCACATGACTTCTTTCCAGCCTACTTTATCTTTTGTGTTTTTATTTGTTGCCAGATGTTCGAACCTTTGATACAGATACCCTAGTCTCGCTTTGATGCAGCAGCACTGCGAGGACGTTAGCCAGGACAAATTGACAATCGGATTAGGACAATCTCGGATAGAACCCTCAATGATTCAGCACAAAGGAAGGTGCAACATGAAAAGGAATCGCATAACCAGAAACAGCCTGAGCATCGCACTTTTCGTCTTTGCGATCGGAATTGCCTTAGCGGCGTCCGGGCCTGCATGGGCCAAGCCCAAGTCCGCCGCAACCGGCCCCGATCCTACGACCGTTATCCCCTGTACAGCGAGTACTACAACACTCAGTGCAAACAACACGGTCTATGTGGTTAGCAGCTTCACGACAACCTTTACCGGCACGTGTATCAAGCTGATCGGCAACAATGACCTCCTGACCTTTAGTGCAGGCGGGTCCACGGTCCAGGGCCCCGGAGCAACTTCGTCGAGTGGGGCTGGCATCGACATCGAGGGTACCAACGACGTGATAAACGGTCGTGCAAGCAATGTGACCGGGTTTGCGATTGGAATATTGGACAACGGTAGTAACACCTTGGGTGATAACATCGACGTCGGCTGCTTCGCGGGTTCGTGCGCAACCGCGGATGGAAATGGTATCGGGCTGGAGATGACAGGGGGCACCGTCAGATGGAACAACGTGGGTTCGGCTTATAACACCGGAGACGGCATCTTCTTCAACGGATGTGGTGATGAATGCGGCATTTCGGATTTTTTCACTGCCGACAACGGCGGCGATGGATTGGCCGTGCGAAATTCCGGCGACGGCATGGCGGCCGTATTCATCTCTATTGATAACACCGGTAACGGAGTCCACTTGGGCGGTACACGTGACAAAACCGGCAATTCGGAATTCACGGTAGCTGACGCGTCTACATCGTCGACACTCGGAGTCTATAACAACGGCTCGGACGGGGTTTTTCTGGATACTAGCGAAAAAAACGCTGCGGACGTGGTTACCGGGATTGATGCCGAGAGCAACGGCGGTATCGATCTCCACGACGCGACCGCCACCTGCGGCTCACAAGGCCACTATAATCTCTGGGTCTCCCTCATTGTTGGTGCTGGTGGAACGACGCAGGCCGGCACTGCGACCAGCCCGGCCTGCATTCCGCTACTTCCGAATCTATAAGCTCTGATCGCTTTGCCGGCATCCTCCGCGGATCCACTGGGATCCGCGGGGGAACCGGTGAGATTCCCCGATCACCGCCGCCCGAGACTCGCCCGGACTTTAGCGATTTCCAGAGCAGTCGGCCTCGGCGGTGTTCTCCCCCGCACGGTAACCCGCTCACAAATCGGCCTCGTAGAGGCGAAGCTACGCCTCCATCGCCATCTGCAATCACATTCTTTAGCGGCAGCCAGGATGTCTAATGCTGAGAATCAGACACGGGCTGGTGTCATTTCTGGGAGCGCTCGTCCAGTACCCAACGCTCGGCGTCGTGGTCAACGGCCGGGCCCTTGGCTCAAGTCGCGCAGGACGGCCTGCCTTACATCGGCGAGCGCGGAAAAATCGTCGGGCATGACCAGCCGTTTGACTGGCACCTGCGCGGCCACGCGAGCGAGGAAATGGAATTGGCGTTCCAGCATCGCGGTGTCGGTGATATCGAACCTGTAGGCCGCCTTGACCAACCCCATCAGAGCCTCTCCGGGAGCGAGATCCTCGATCAGGACGCGGGCTGAGCGTTTGCCCGATCGCATGCGCTTGAGCAAATAGATGCGCGCGAGCCGGTGTGGCTTCGAATAGAAGTCCGTGGGACGAGAATGCGTTGCCCAGCGTGATTTTCCCGTGTAGTGGGCGACCGGCTTCAAATTCCGCGAGGTTGCGCCAACACCCCGCATCGAATCGTCCCAAAGCCGCAAGCCGGGATACCCTGGTAGCGCCATGATGGTCTTGCGTTCGGCAACAGCCAGGCAGTCGTCACAGACCAACGGATAGCCGGACAGGACGAAGCTTGCCGCGAGCGTCGATTTGCCCGACCCTGCAAGCCCGGTGAATGCACAAATTCCCTTCTGCATAGCGACGGCCGTGGCATGCAGCGCTTCCCGCCCGCGCAGGTTTACGATGAGCGGAAGCACCTGGTCGATCAGGAGATGACGGATGGTCTGAATAGTAGCGTCGCCACTGGCGTTGCAACAGACTATCTGGCTTCCGGACTGGTCAACGACGAAGTCGGCGAGATGGGGGAAGGAGAGGACATAGCCGCCCGGGATCTTGCCGTAACGAAGCCAGATTTTGCCTCCTGGCTGCCGCGACCGCAGATACCATTTAGGATGGAGGCGTGAGCGCCCACAGCGCCGGGCAAGACTCACACGAACCGCGTTCCCTTGCGCCGACGGCTGAAGCGTCGTTAGTTCAGGCAGCGGTATGTCGGCGACGATCCGTAGCCCATAAGCCTGCTGATGGAAGTTTCGGATCCGCGCTTTGCTCAAATCAAGCCATGGGCGCACCCGCTCAAAGTATTCCGCACAGAGACACGCTCGGCGCGGGTGACCCTTGAAAACGGATCCGACTACACCTTCCGAGAGTTGTCGGACTCGCTAGAACATCGATGGCGCGTTGGGCGCCGGAACTTCTTTGCGTATCCCGACTTCCACGGAGCCGGAAGTCAGGTCCACGCCCAATCCGGCGCCCGGCAACTCGAACCTACAGGCAAGTACTGGACATCATGGCGTTCGAGCCATCAAATGCAGTAATGCTCCCGCCGGAGGCCGTGAGCTTCGCAACATTCCCATACTCGATCAGACGGGGACGAACATAGTGTCGCTTTGCTCGCTCTTCTTTCTCTTTTGCCCGCTCTTCTTTGCTCTTAGTCATTTTTCATCTCCCTAATCTGACAAGGTAACCTAGCAAGACCCGCAACTGTTGTCAAGAAACAGCGTATTTGTGATTGCATGGCACACTAACATATTTCTTCATTACGAGTGCCAAAACGTCTTGCGCAACTCGGGTGGCGCCTTAAGCGGTAAATAATCAATCCAGTGACCGGTCCACGTCAGGCGAAGCCATAGTGCCGGGCGTAGCCGGCAGGCTGTATGGGATGAGAACTTCGGTCACATACTCGGAGGCCTGGGCCAGGGACGGAAAGAGATCACGATGAAGCCGAAACAATTCCTTTTCTATTTCTGCGACGGTGCGCTTGCCATTGACCAAGTCGATCGCTGACCGTCTGGCCTCGCCCCAATCCGTCAGCCGCGGGACGAAGTCGGGCCGCGTTTTGGCCAAATCCTCGGGCACAAGCAACATTCCTTTCAGCGTCGAATGAACAAACCGCGCCTTCTCTTCACCCTTGGAATTGAGGAGTGTCACCGTCCAACTGAGCATGGTCTGCGCCGCTATGATGCCCATCTTGATCTTCAGACGGTCGCCCCTGCGCAGCACTAAAGGCTTCTCAATTGGTAGGAACGCGGCGCGCCGGCTGATTCGCCTCTTGTTGAAGGGCGAGTTGGTCATATTTATACCCGGCGCCAGTTCGGCCACGAACCATCCGCTGAGGCCGTGCATCACGCCAGCCGCAGAAACCTCGATCTCGGCTTCGGCATGGAGGTGTCCTGGCGTCAGTTCGGTTAGGTCGTAAGTGAACATCCGCGCGGGCTTGCCCAGGATTCGACGCGGGCTATTCTCGGTCGGGTATCCGGTATTGAATGCAGTGACGTGCGCCGGCCCCATGTTCAGCCCAGCCGGCTTCTTGTCCCAAAAAGTCACGACGCGCCACATTTCAGGAAAATTTACGGGCGTGACGAACAGTTCGATGCGTCGCGGTATGGTCCGTCCACCGGGTTTGAGGAAACGCCGGCGGGCGTCGTTGAAGATCTCGGGCATTCCGGCGCCGATCCCGAAATGGCTCAACTGGTCTGCGATGATCACGTCGACCATCTCGGGCAGCCTGGCGCGATTGGAGAGTTCGCGAATCCCGACCGCAGTTTGTCCGCAACCGTTGGCGCGGGCAATGTCGCGGGCGACCTGGATCATCGGTGTCACGTCGATCTGGTACAGCCTCGCGGCTCCTGCCTTCATCGCCAGCATGCCCAGCACGCCGGTGCCACAGGCGAGGTCAAGAACCACATCTCCCGGCTTGACCACCGTGTTTATCGCCCGTCGAAACAATGAGGTTCTGATGCGGTCGGAAAGGTATTGGCGGTGCTCATCAAGCATCAATGACATTGTGTGTGTTCCATTTCGCTCGGTTGTCCTTCGATCAACTGATTTCAGGCTGGGGATTAGGCAGGTTAGACAAAGTTATACGGCCGCCTTTTGAGCTGCGGTCACCTGTTCGAAAGGTTCGGTGATACCTAGAAACACGACACTGAGCCAAAGCTCAATCGCCAGCACCATCCATAGCTCGTACAAATTCTCCACGTAGGAGGGGTCGCGGCGCGAAAATGCGGCGGCCATCGAGCCGTACGCCATCCGCACCGCCTCGCCGTCTACCCATCCGTTCTTGACGCTGTTGAGATGCTCGAACAGCCGCTCTCCGCCAGACGTGATTAGCGCCATCGCGTATAGCTCGGACAGCTCGGCCTTGCCAGGCCGCAGCCGCACCCGCTCGGGCAGAATTCCGCGCATCGCTTCGCGCAGCGCGAACTTGCCAAAGTTGCCCCGACATCGTTGGCTATAGGGAATCGCGAACGCAAACTCCATCACGCGGCGGTCCAAAAGCGGATGGCGTCCCTCGAGTCGAAACCCCGCGGTCCAGCGCGCATCGATCTCAAGCGCGTATTGGAGCCATCCGGAAGCATAGACCCGGTATACCTCCCGCTGGGCAAAACTGCGGCATCGGGGCAACGGCAATCGCGCGGACAGCCGCTCGGATAACCTCGTTTTGGCCGCGAAGGCGGGCGACACCAGCGCGTTGGGCTGCCGAGGACTCCGCCATTGATTGATCGCGGACTTGAGGCTCTCGGGCAGGAGCGGCCACACTCCGTAATGCAGGAGAACACTGGCGTAACCCGGAAAAGGGGAAAACCCGGCCGGAGGGTTTCGATGAATCCGCAAGGTCTCCAACAGCGCCGCAATGCGAAGTTGTCGGATCAGGTCTGCATAGGCGAAGTACGTTTCGGAAAGCCACTCGTCGCCACCGAGTCCGGTCATCCGGACTCGCAGGTCGTTGCGCTGGCCAAGGAGTGGCGTGTAATCGGCACACGCCGTGTTGGGATAGTCCGGCACGTCCAAATAGTGCGCAACCTGCCGGATGAGTTCGGCGAGCGGGACCGCTCCGGGTGAAACATACGTATGGCGATGAGGGTACTTGTTCAAAACCTCTTCGACGTACTCAGTCTCCGCCGCGGGTCCGGGCGGAAAGCGCACCGAGAAGCTTTCGAAGCTTGGGACTTGCGCTTCTCCGTTACGTCGCAAGGTTTCGGTCAAACAGACAATTGACGAGGAATCAAGACCGCCGCTAAGGTCCGACGCCACGCCCTTGACGCTCCGCAAGCGGCATCGCAGCGCTTCCTTGAACAGCGAAAGGAAATGTGCGCCGTACTCCTCATCGGTCCGATAGGTAATTTCGCGTGAGGGGTCGAGATCGTAATAGCGCCGGCATTCCACGCCGCTCGGGCTCATAGACAGGTAATGCGCCGGCTCGAGGCGGAGTATCCCCTCAAACAGAGTCTCCTGGCGATTAACCGGCATCCTGACCAGAATGTCGGCGATGGCAGGCTCGTTCGGCCTTCGTACCACGCGCGGGTCCTGAAACAGTTGATGAAGCTCCGAGGCGCATAAAAAAAATCCTGGACCGATGAAGTAATAGAAGCTTTTTACCCCTAAAGGATCCCGGGCACAAAAAAGTGTCCGCTTCGATGCGTCCCATAAGGCGAATGCGAAATCACCGATGATTCTTGCAGGCGCCTCCGTACCCCAACACTGCCAGGCGCGAAGCACGATCTCGGCATCCGTGTCTGTGCGAACATGATGACCACGAGAATTCAACTCCGCCGTGAGTTCGTCGCGGTTATCCACCCGCCCGTCCATCGATAGTACGAGTCCGCTGGTTTCGTCCACGAACGGGCTGGATTCCGCGAAAGCTTCGGGCGTCGCGCAGAGTCTCGCGTGGCCGATCGCGACCGGTCCACGATGCCAGACGCCACGGCCGTCAACCGCGCGGTAGGGGATGACTGCGAGCATCCGGTCGACAGTCGAGCGGTCCGCTGGAGCGCCGTCCGACTGATACAGGACCGCGATGCCGCTCATCAGTTCGACGCGCCGAGGTGACGGCTCGATGCGTCCAGCATTGGCCTCACTGCGAATCACCCTTAGGTTCGGCGGTCACTTGCACGAGACCCTTTCCGACCAGTTGATCCACAAGGTCGTCGAGGTCATGCCGTAGTTCATCGGGCCCGATGTCGAACTGCTCTTTCAGCGACGCGAAGGCTTTTTCGACGGAACCGTGTTCGACGAGCTCGCGCCATAACTGGCCACCCGAGCCGTCGAGGCCGAAATAGACGCCCGATTCGACGTTCAGGATGACCACTTCGCTGTCGAGGTCCCGCCATATGACGGCATCGCTAATTTTGACGCGCATCAAGCTTTCCTTCCCCCGCGGGCCATTGCTCCGCAAAATAGGGTGTAGATGGCACAACTATGGCGCAATGAGCGGCTCGGCGCACAGAGCGTCGTGATAGTCTCAGAAGCTGGCCCGCTTCCCATTCGAGCCGGCGGTTTTGAGCGCAGTACCGATCATCCGTTCACGGATTCACGGATTAGTGTCGCGACCCTTTCGCCATGCTGGTTGCCCAAGCCCTGAACCATGAAAGGTTACTATTCATCCTTAGCACCCGCAATGGGGCTGAGCGCGTTGGACGCGGTGTTCGTATGGGCGCGGCTGCTCGATCGGCCCAAACCGCAAAGCACAAACCCGGGCGACTGAAGCTTGCGCGAGCGCAAATCGCTCACCAGGCAAACGGGGCGCGCTCGCCCCGCGTCAAGCTAAGCGGCGAGCCCTCGGCGGACGCGTGGGAGCCAGGGGAGCGGGCGCGACGCCCTGGCTTTCGCACAGCGCGCGAAAGCGGCCGTGCTCGCGGGCACAGAGCTCGTTCCAGCTTCCAGATTCGACGATCATGCCGCCTTCCACGACGTAAATCCGATCAGCCCAGCGCACCGCGGCAATTCGATGGGCGATCATTACGATCGTTAGGTCGGCGCGCAGTCGTTCGATCGCATCGAGGATCCGTTGCTCGTTGTGCGCATCGAGGCTGTTGGTTGCTTCGTCGAGGATCAATAGCTGCGGACGGCGCAACAGCGCGCGCGCAAGCGCTATACGCTGGCGCTCGCCGTGCGAAATCGACGCTCCGCGGTCGCCGATCACGGTGTCGAGCCCCGCCGCCAGCCCGTCGACGAACCGCTCCGCCGCGGCCAGTCTGAGCGCCTCGCGCACCTCGGTCTCGCTCGCACCCGGCCGCGCCCACAGCAGATTCGCCCGCACCGTATCGTGGAAAAGGTAGGTGTCCTGTGAGACGTAGCCCACCTGCTCGCGCCACGCGCGCGCCCGCGCATCGTCCAGCACAACGCCGTCGATGGTGACGCGACCCGAGTCGGGCGCCAGTAGCCCGGTCATCAGGTCAGCAATCGTGCTCTTGCCGGCACCCGACGCTCCAACCAGCGCAACCACCTCGCCCACCGGCACAGTCAGATCGACAGCGTGGACCGCGGGTGGCCTGGACTGAGCGGAAGGCGTGGCGTCCAGCCGGTAGGAGAACGAGACTCTCTCGAGGCGCAGCGCATTTCCAAACTCGATCGCCTGGGCGGGAGCTGGCCCTGGCTCGGCCGCCGCGGCGCAACGCCCAGTCAGGCCGGTTACGTTTTCGAACGCGGGCAGCGCGTGAATGCACTCCTGATACAGGTGATGGCACTGCATCACCCGCGGCATCACCCGTGCGAACATCGCAAGCAGCAACAACACCGCGAACGGGGCGACACCGAGGACGTTAATCGAGAGGTAGAGCACGACGGCCAGAATCACGACCGAACCGACCGCGAAGAGCGAGCTGGTGGCGGCCTGCTGACGCGCAATTTCGACGTTGAAGCCGGCGACCTCGCGGCTGAGCCGCGTATAGGATTCATAATTGCGCTCTTGAACGCCGTACAACTTGGCCGCCTTAAGGGTTTGCAAATGTTCGACCGTGGCGGCGTACAGCCCTTTGGTTCCCTCCGACAGATCTGCACCCGCGCCGTGCAACAGCGCTGTGCGCCCGCGCAGCAGCACGACAAGAGTGAGCCCGCATCCAAACGCCAGCGCCGTCATCGGCACCGAGACCGCCAATGCAATTCCGCAGTAAAGCAGGAACAGCAGCCCCGTGGAGGCGAGGCCCAGCGCTGCGAACGTGGCGCTCTCGACGCGATCAGTCTCCGCCGTTAGCGCATGGGTCAGGTCCGAGGAGCGCATCCGCGAGAGCGCGAGCCAGTTGGCGTTCGCGATAGCGTGATACAGGCGCTGGCGCAGTTGCACGCTAAAATTCTGCTGCACCGAGTACATCGCGACTACCTGCCAACGCTCCAAAAGCGCTCGCGCCCCGACCAGGGTGGCGAACACCATCAGCAGCAACAGCAGGGTCGGATGCAGGCCGACGGCCTCGAAGGCGCCGGCCACCGCGTGCGCGTAGCGACCGACCGCACCCTGGGCGCCGAGGTCGAAGCCGGAGACCTGGAGGATCGGCAGCAGTAGCGCAATGCCGATGCCCTCGCTTAGTGAAAACAGGAACATCAGCGCCACCGCGCCGGCGATCCGCAAGCGGCCGCTCTCGAACAGGACACGGAGATAGGCGCGGAAGGTTTTTCTCACCGCG
The DNA here is from genome assembly GCA_050011435.1 of Binataceae bacterium (SeqCode). Taxonomy (GTDB): domain Bacteria; phylum Desulfobacterota; class Binatia; order Binatales; family Binataceae; genus JADMIL01. Next base: position 5,464 of record JBEKJC010000048.1, on the reverse strand, counting down.
GTGATTGGTCCGCCCGCGACGGGGCCGATCGCGCCAATCTGCGCAAGGCGGCGGGAGCTTCCTTGAGCGCCGCCCTGACGGGACGCAGCAGATAGTACAGGGGATAGAGAACCACGGGCAGTCGCAGAAATCTGCGATCATCGGCGCTGGGCAGCAGCGCGCGCGCGGCCAGGTAGCGCAGCCGGGCGCCGGGCTCCGCGATGACCCGCAGCGGAATCGACCATCGCTGGTAGAACCCCGGGCCGGAGTCGGTCGGGTTGGTCACGTAGCCGATGAAGGTGCGGGCGGCGTGCACGGCGGCAGGCTCCCGACGGACCGCCGCAAGCACGCTCGCCGGCACCGCGGCCTCGAGCAACTCGTGCGCAAGCAGCACGCCGAGCGCCAGCATCCGGCGCGCGCCTGCGCGCTCGGCCCCCGCCCATAGTTCATCCCAGTCGATCGACGAGACGCGCATCAGCTCGGCGAGGTCGCAGATCCCGCCAAGCGTCTGCCACCCGTGTTTGGCCCCGTGCGCGCACAGATAGAGCAGATCGTCGCCGGGCGCCAGCGTCCGCACGGCGGCGCCTTCGATTTCGACCTTTACCGCCCGCCGCCACAGATCTTCGCCGTCCAGCGCGAGCGGAAAATAGGCCGGGACGAGGCGCCAATGGAGATCGACCTCAACGAGCGAGCCCGGCCGCGCCAGCGCGATTTCGTATGCGCCCCAAAGGCCGAGGTCGGCAACGCCGTATCCAGCGCGCAGCGCATAGCCCTCTTTCTGCAGAATCTCGACCGTGTGCCTGACCTCGCTTTCGCGCAGGAGGAGATCGAGGTCGGAGAATTGGCGCTGCGCGACCGCGCCGTAGGCGGCCACCGCCAGCGCCGGACCCTTGAGCGCCAGCGGCTCGACGCCGCCACGCTCGAGCAGCGCCGTCAGCCGTATAAGCTCGCGCGCGAAATGGAGGCTGCGTATCGAGTTGCCGTAAAAGGCCGGGCGCAGGCTATCGGTCGCCGCGGCCAGCGGCACGCCTTCGAGTTCCGCGGTCAGATAGCGGTAAACCAGCGGGACCACCGCCTGGACCTGGGCCATGTGTGCGACGAGATGCCAGTCGACGCCTTCATCGATGATCGCGTGCATGCGCGCGGTGCGCGCGGGCGTCGCAAGCGAAGTCGCGCAACAGAGCAGCAGTTCGGCTTCGCGACTGGGCGCCCGACCAGAATTGAGCATGGATGAGATGGACTTCACGGCAGCTATTGGCGCCCGACCCCGCGTCGCCTCCGCGTCAGACAGGGGAACGTCGGAATCAACCGCCAACCCGCAAGCGACGTCGCTGAACCCCGGCGGCCGTCGGGCACTAAACCTGACTTTGCCCACGCTTTGATTATCCGCCGCCCGCCGATATCGAGTCGCGAAGGTCACGCCCGCAGGCTGAGGTCTGACCATGAAGCCTACCCTGTTTAGTCAGGACAAGGAACAGATGCCCGCACGCTATATGAGGATGCCGAGGGCGTCCCACCAAGAGCTTGATTTGTTTGGTGGAGCTGACGCGGATCGAACGCGCGACCTCCTGAATGCCATTCAGGCGCTCTCCCAGCTGAGCTACAGCCCCACCGCTCGGCGAGACCCACCAGCTAAGCGAAACAGATGGGTGGAGTCAATCGTGGCTCACGATCGCGCGCCTGCGCGGGGTCGAAGCAAGCGGACGGCAGCTCTCGGCGTCGCGAGTTGACGCCGAGGGCATTCGCACCGCAGTACAGCTAGCTGGCCACCCACCCGCGACGATCGAGACGATCGATAAGCCGCCGGCAGGCGGCCGCGGTTCGACTATGCTCGCGCAGGCGCGTGAACCTGCTGCACGACGAACGGTCCTACGGCTTCGAGCTCTGTCGCAGCTCGATCACGTTGCCGTCGGGGTCGCGAATCCAGAGTTGACGGCCGACCATCTTCTGCGCCTCTGGAGTCATCTTCGCGACCATCGCGGCACCGTCGAGATAAGGCAACCCCAGCTCCTCGACGCGGGCCTTCGTCGCCTCGAAATCCTCGACCTCGATCGCCATGTGCGGCCCGGTCGGATCGATTCCATCCTTGCGCGGTTTGCCGCCGATGATATGCAGGGCGTTTTGGCCGATGCCGTACCATTCGCCCGGGATATTGATCTTCGGCCGCGGGATTTTGCGCAGCCCGACCACGTTCTCATAGAAGTGCTTGGCCTTGTCGACATCGGTGACCCTGACTGCAACGTGATTCAAGGTGGTGGTCTTAATCATTTCGCGTTCTCCCACGGACTGGTTGTGGGCCCCGGTGAATTACGTCCCGGAGCGCGCCGTCCCTTATTTTCTCTACTAACTCTACTAATGCATCGGACGTGCTAACGGCAAACGCCGCAAGCGCGCGGGAAATGACACGCGATCAAGAAATATTCGGTATTACATGTATCCCAACCGGAGAAGTTAAGAAGTTAAATGGATAAAGCGCACGATCATCGCCGCAAGACGTTTGAAGAGCTGACATTTCAGCAACAAGCGAGATCACTGTCGATGAGGGCCTTGAAATACAGAAAAGGTTTTGAAGCCCACCTGCGACGGGCTCAAGATGAAGGAAGAGATACTAAAGAAGCCGCCAAAAAACTGAATGATTTGTTGAGAAACATCATCGCTGACTTTCAGCATCTCGAATTGTGACTTTCGATTAGATCACTAATCGAAGGCGCTGGCGCCCGTAATGTCCCGGCCGAGAATGAGCGTATGCACGTCGTAGGTGCCCTCGTAGGTGTTGACGGTCTCGAGGTTCAGCATGTGGCGGATGATCGGGTAGTCGTTGACGATGCCGTTGGCGCCGAGCATGTCGCGCGCCGACCGTGCGATATCGAGCGCCACCTGCACGTTGTTGCGCTTGGCGAACGAGACCTGCTCGGGGCGCATCGTACCCGCGTCCTTCATCTGGCCGAGCCGCAGGCACACCAGTTGCCCCTTGGTGATCTCGGTCAGTATGTTGACGAGCTTGTTCTGCACGAGCTGATAGCCGGCCAGCGGGCGCGAGAACTGTTTGCGCGACTTCACATAGTCGAGCGCGCAATGGTAGCAGCTGCGCGCGGCGCCGAGCGCGCCCCAGGCGATGCCGTAGCGGGCCTGCGTGAGGCATGCGAGCGGCGCCTTGAGCCCGCGCGCGGTCGGCAATTGCGCACTGGCGTCGAGCTTGACGTCGTCGAAATGGAGCTCCGAGGTGATCGACGCGCGCATCGAGAACTTGCCGTGGATGTCGCGCGTGGTGAATCCGGGCGTCCCCTTGTCGACGATAAAGCCGGTGATGCCCTGGTCAACTTTCGCCCACACAATCACGACGTCGGCGATCGATCCGTTGGTGATCCAGCGCTTGGTGCCGTTGAGTATCCAGCCGCCGCCGTCCTTCTTCGCCCGCGTCTCCATGCCGCCCGGATCGGAACCGTGGTCGGGCTCGGTCAGTCCGAAACATCCTATCAGCTTGCCCTGCGCCATCCCGGGCAGGTAGCGCTGCTTCTGCTCCTCGGAGCCCCACGCGTAAATCGCGTACATCGAAAGTGCGCTCTGCACCGACGCGAACGATCGCAGGCCGGAGTCGGCGGCCTCGAGCTCCTGCATGATCAGCCCGTAGGCGACGTTGTTCATGCCGGCGCATCCGTAGCCATGCAGATTGGCGCCAAAGATTCCGAGTTCGGCGAGCTTCGGGATGAGGTCGAGCGGAAAGCTCTCGCCCGCGAAATGGCGCTCGACGTTCGGCATCACCTCGCGCTGGACGAACTGGCGCACCGAGTCGCGCGTCATTTTATCTTCGGGACTGAGCAGTTCGTCGAGGTTGTAAAAGTCCAGATCCGCTAATACGCCGGTCATCTCAGGCTCCTTTGAAATTCAAACGTCTGGTGACTGATGAAACGGACCGAGCGGGGCGAAATCCCGCAAAATATTCGAGCACTTTCGCCTTCCCGACGCTCTCGCGTAAGCAGAGCGACGCCGGGTGCGGTTTGCGCCGGAGACCTGGTTGCGTCAGTGCAAGCCATCAAATATCCTTATACAACAACGTAGTTATATGCATATCGAAACGCTAAAGGTCTTCTGCGACATTATCGAAAGCGGCAGTGTTTCTTATGCTGCCTCGCAAAACTTCGTGACCCAATCGGCGGTCAGCCAGCAGGTCCGAAGCCTTGAAGACAAGTACGAGTGCCGATTGTTAGAGCGGGCGCGTGCCGGTGTCAAACCGACTCCGGCGGGGCAGATACTCTACAATTCGAGCAAGGAGATCGTGCGGCGGTTTATCGAGCTGGAGAATCGCCTGCGCGAGATCGGATCGGTGATCGCGGGCTCGATCAGGGTGGGTACGGTGTACAGCGTCGGGCTGCACGAACTGCCACCGTATCTGAGCGAATACCTGCGCACGTTTCCCCAGGTCAACGTGCATCTGGAGTATCTGCGTTCGAACAAGATTTACGACGACCTGGTCGAGGGCAAGATCGATCTCGGCGTGGTCGCCTACCCGGCCAAGCGCGGACAGATCGTGACGATCGCGTTTCGCCACGACGAACTCGTGCTGGTAGTACCACCCGATGACCCGCTGGCCAAGCTCAACCGGGTCGGAGTGGCGCAACTCGCCGGACAACGCTTCGTCGGCTATGAGCGCGATATCGCGACGCGCAAGGCCTCCGATCGCATCCTGCGCGAGCACGGCGTCAAGCCGAACTACACGATGGAGTTCGACAACATCGAGACCATCAAGCGGGCGGTCGAAATCGGACAGGGAATCGCGATCGTGCCGCGCTCGACGGTCGAGCTGGAAATGGCGCGCAATTCGCTCAAGATGCTCGAATTCAACGAAGGGCCATTCACACGGCCGCTGGCGATCATCTACAAGCGCGGGCGCGAGCTATCGCCGGCCGTGCGGAAATTCATCGAGGTATTGACGACCAGCAAGGTGAAGGTTCCGGGCGGCCATCCGGTGCGCAACCCCGATAAGCCTGACAAGGGCGAGAAGCCTGAGAAGAACGACAGGGGCGATCGCGGCGAGGCGATCGAGCGCGCGGAGAAAATCGAGAAGTCGGCCTGAGCGGCGGCTGCCAGAGCGAGGCGATCTCGCGCGGTCCTCCGCGTGTAATCCAGTGGTTGAGGAACGCAGAACTGATATTTTTACTGAAACCTCATAGAGGTTTCAGACTTCCCATTGGTAAAGATGCGGGCTTCGCCCTGCGGGAACCTGATCGGTAACACCGCTCGAATTGGTAGTTCCAATGACCTCGTCGGGCGCGTGTTGATTCACCGAGCGCCGCCGTAACACTTCATTAAGGTCGCACAAGTATTCGCGCGGCAACCGCGCGAGATTCATCGGAAGCTCAGCCCCGTGTTTGTCATTCTTGTATGTGGATTCTGATCGTAGCAAGAAGGAGGAGCAAGACGAGGCGGGAGACCGATGTCATTCAAGGCCGGTAGAGGCCGTCGCTCAGCAAGGATCCCCGCCTCG
>JBEKJC010000047.1:0-25142 GCA_050011435.1 Binataceae bacterium (SeqCode) | reverse complement strand
ATGGGCGACGCGCCATTTAGGACGCGACGATTTCTCTGGTCGGTGAAGACCGGGCTCGCCCGGGAAAGTACCGTCGGTCCGGCTGCCCGGCGCGGTCGAGCCCTGGAATACGCCGCGCGAATCGCCTATGAGCGCCACACCGGAATCCAGATGGAGCCGTTGTGCCTGGTGCACGACGGGCTGGAGTGGATGCGGGCGTCGCTCGACGGTCTCAGCTTCGACGGTGCGATCGCGCTCGAAATCAAGTGCCCTTGGGGAAATCGTGATCAAACCGCCGTGAGCGAGGGACGGATCCCAGCGCACTACTACGCACAGGTACAGCACCAGCTGGAAGTCTCCGGAGCCGGGGAGCTGCACTACTGGTCGTTCGATGGGAGTGGCGGGACCCTCGTCAAGGTGCACCACGACCGCGAATACGTCGCAAAACTGCTGGAGACCGAGACCGCGTTTTGGTTGCGGGTGCTCGAACAGCGCTGGCCCGATGAGGGCGACGAACTGAATCGAGCGCAGCGCGATCAAGCTTGAGTCTGGCGGTGCGATATCGCGACGCCGCATTACGCCACTGCCGGTCGTTGCCTCGAGGGAACAGTACGCTCGCGACGAGCTCCAGAAACTCGCGACGGCGCGCCGCACCTATGGTTGCGGCACCGAGGGTCTTGCGCAGCCTTCGCAGAGGTTCGATCGACTACTCGCGAATACCGGAGCTTCGTGGCGTTGATCTTGAACCCTACCGGAAGAAGCCCGTCGAAGTCGTCAGGATCAACCTTTCGCCGGTCCCGACGATGCCGCAAATACCACCCACGAACCTTCCGGAGCCGTCCTATGAATGAGTATTTCGGGTTCCGAAATCTGCGACAGTTCGAGCAGAAGCACCACGAGGTGAGACTGCCTTGCGATTTACTGAACGACGAGCGCTTCCGCCGTCTTGCCGACGCGCAGAAGGCTCATCTGATCTGCCTGCTGCTGCTCGCTGCGCGGATGGGCAATCTGCTGCCGAACCGGCCCGCCAAACTCGGTTCGTTAATCGGCGCGACCGAACCAATCGAGGTGGCGGAGTTCGCCGACTTTATCCGATTTTCCCGTCTTGAGGGTGCAGAGGCAGGAGAGAGGATTGAGCGCAGACCGCTGAGCGACAAGACTCGAGCGCTGGTGCTGGTTCGCGACGGCGGGCGGTGCCGGCGGTGCGGCAGCGCCAGATACCTTGAGGTCGATCACATCGTGCCGCTTAGTCGCGGCGGGGATTCGGAAGACCTCAATCTTCAGACCCTGTGCCGGCGTTGCAATCGCAAAAAATGGAAGAAGCTGGTTCCACGGATCTGATCTATGAGAGACGCAACCCAGCCGGTCCGCAGCATCGCCGCCGAGTTCGCCCTGCTGTTCCTGCGCGAGCTTGAACCCAAAGTGGCAGACGATCCGGAGCTGCTGGTCTCGACCGAGGCGGTGCTTTCCTTCGCCGCCATCAGGCATGCGGATCCGGCGCATTGGGAATACTGGCGCGCGATTCTAGAGCAACACGAAAAGTTGCAGCTTATGGAGCACATGCTCCGCGAGCCGGCGCGCATCGAAGACCCGGATTGGGAGTCGAAGGCCGCTCGACTAATCAGGCTGGCCTTGGCCGCGGGGCTTGATCTGTTTCACGATCCCGACCAGCAGGGCTGGGCTTCGGTCCGCGTTGGCGGTCACTGGGAGAACCATGCGATTCGCTCGCGCGACTTCCGGCTCTTCCTTCTGCGAACCTATTACGGCGATACCGGCGAGAGCCCTGGGGGCCAGGCAATACGCGCCGCCACGGAGCTGTTCGAGGCGCGAGCACTTTTTGATGGGAAAGAGTGCCCCATCCATCTGCGCCTTGCCGAGTGCGGGGGCAGGCTCTACCTTGACCTCTGCGATCGCGCCTGGCGGGCAGTCGAAATCGATGATGAGGGCTGGCGGATAGTCGATCGACCGCCGGCGAAGTTTCGCCGCTCACGCGGTTCGCAGCCGCTGCCCGAACCGGAGCACGGCGGCAACCTCGCGGAGTTGCGGCCATTTTTCAACGTCGATCACCATGGCTGGATATTAATCAGAGCCTTTCTGGTCGCCGCGCTGCGTCCGGGCTTCCCGTTGCCTATTCTTCTCGCCAAGGGCGAGCAGGGCGCGGGCAAGTCGACCGCGTGCCGCGTGATCTGTTCGCTCATCGACCCGCGCACTTCGGCGCTCAGAGGTGTCCCGCGCGAGGTTCGCGACCTCACTGCGGCGGCGAGAAACTCCTGGCTCGTCTGTTTCGATAATCTGAGCCGGTTACCCGAGGAGCTGGCCGATGCCGCCTGTCGGCTCGCGACCGGCGGCGGCTTCGGTGGCCGGGAGCTGTACAGCGACCACGATGAGGCCATTTTCGATGCCACCCGTCCGCTGGTCTTCAACGCTATCCCCGACCTCGGTACTGCCAGGCCCGATTTTCTCGACCGTGCGCTGATCGTCGAATTCCTGAGTATCACGCCCGACATTCGGCGGGACGAGGCGCAGTTCTGGCGCGAATTCTCAGAGCGACGACCCCGGATCCTGGGTGCCTTGCTCGACGCCACGGTGGCGGGAATCAGAAATCTCCCGCAGGTCAAGCTCGAGCGGCCACCGCGGTTGGCGGACTTCGCCCGGTGGGTGAGCGCGTGTGAGGACGCCCTGGGTATGAAGTCGGGGGAGGCAATCGCAGCCTGTCGGGCCAATAGCGCCGAGGCATGTGACCTAGCGCTCGAGGCCTCCCCGCTTTACGAGCCGCTGGCCGAACTGGCCCGCGAGGGCTTCACCGGAACTGTCGCGGAACTTCGTGCGCGGCTTGACTCTATGGTCGGCGAAGCCATGCGCCGCTCGGTCCGCTGGCCCAAGGCACCGAACGCCCTGGGTAACGCGCTCAGGCGCATGGCCACCAATCTCCGTGCCGCAGGAATCGAGCTTCAGTTCAGCCGCAACGATGTGCAGGGCCGGCGCGTGGTTTCCGTGGTCGCTGCTGCCCAGGTTGGGAAAAGACCGTCAGTTGCTGTCAGTAGCCGTCAGTAGCCGAAGGAAATTGGTCCGAGACTCGCGGGTTACTGACAGCAACTGACGGTCTTTTCCAAGGTTTGCGACGCGGTTGTGAGCGTATGGGCTCAGTTCGCTGTCCGCGGTAGCCAGCGGCGCAGCAGCTCGCTGGTGCGTTCGGGAATCACGCTTCAACGATGCCCCGCTCGGCGCCGAGATTGCGTCACGACAGCCGCCGCGGATATCCGACCGCGTGATGGTCACAATAGGCAGCTCGCTCGATAATCTTTTGCATCCGTTCGGCGTCAAACCGCGCGGTCCGCCGTCCGTCAATTTACGCCGCGAGCTATTCTCCTTCGTTCGGTGGCATTTCGGCTTGAATAGGGAAATGACTCTTACAGTAAGTGTAAGGTCGCAGAAATTGAAAGCTTCACGCGCGCTCAGGGACGGACCACCGAGATATCCGCAATCTTTGCAGCGCGTTTGGCCAGTTTTTCGTCAAAAGTTGCAAAGCGCCCTGCGGGCCGTGCCGACGCAAGATGCAAGGCATCGGCAAAGTCCATACCGTCACGCATCCATCGAATCGCGTCCGCTACCGCGCCCGCATCCTCACACACAAGATCGGGCAGTCCGATCAAAGCAACAAACGCCTCAGCAATGCGGTCCGAGTCGAAATGGTAGAGCCGGCGCAGAACCCACTCGGATTCGAGTATCACCGTTTTCGCTAGCAGGACCGCTTCGCGCTCGAAGATTGCACGGGCGCGTGCGGTCTGCGCCGGCTCGTCGCCAGTCAGCAGCCGAACCAGGACGTTAGTATCGACCGCGACCACGCCGGGCCTTTACCTCGGCCCTGATGGCCGCTTCCATCTGGCTGAGGGTCTTGGGCTTGCCGGCATAGCGGAGGCATCCGACGACATTTTCGAGCCGCGTTGGCGGGAAGGGCTTGGCCGCCCTCAGCAGGACTCCGTCCGCAGTGTTTTCGACGATGAACTCCGTACCCGGCCGCCACTGATGGGCGTCGCGTACGGACTTCGGCAGAATCACCTGCCCTTTCGAGGAAAGCCGGGTTGTTTCCATAGGTGGCCTCGCAAGTGGTAAGATTCGGTAAGACGCACACTACGCCCGATGAGAGCGCGGCGCAAGCTTGTTGCTGGCAGAGCGGATTAGAGCGATCGATGCTCACTGCGGCGGCGAGAAACTCCTGGCTTTTCTGTTTCCGGATTTTCTCGACCGTGCGCTGATAGTCGAGTTTCTAAGTATAAAGCCCGAAATTAGGCGGGATGAGGCGCAGTTCTGGCGCGAATTCTCCGAGCGACGCCCGCGGATCCTGGTTGCCTTGCTCGACGCCACGGTGGCGGGACTCCGAAATCTCCCTCACGTCAAGCTCGAGCGGCCGCCGCGCTTGGCAGACTTTGCGCGGTGGGTCAGCGCGTGTGAGGAAACCCTGGGTATGGAGCCGGGGGGGAGGCAATCGCAGCCTGTAGGGCCAATAGCGCCGAAGCCCGCGACCTCGCGCGGGAGGCCTCCCCGCTCTACGAGCCGCTGGCCGCATTGGCCCGCGAAGGTTTTACCGGGACTTTCGCGGAGCGTGGAAGCGGGCGACGATCTCGATTTGTCGTTTGACGAAGGCCGGATCGTGCTTGTGCCGGCGAAGCGGTTTGCGCGCGAGGGCTGGGCCGATGCGGCGAAGCGCATTGCCGAGGCCGGCGATGACGCTCTGATCTGGCCCGAGTTTGGCAACGCCGGCGATACGGACCTGAAATGGTGAAGGCGGCGAGGCCGAAGGACCTGGCTGTCGCACGCGGCGACGTGTGGCTTGCTGCGCTGGATCCCACGGTTGGCAACGAGATTCAGAAATCGCGGCCATGCGTCATAATCTCACCGCCAGAGATGCACGATCACTTGCGCACCGTGACGGTCGCGCCCATGACGACCGGGGGCCGATCGGCACCTTTTCGCGTTCCGGTGAACTTTCAGGGGAAGAACGGTCTTATTCTGCTTGATCAGGTGCGAACTCTCGACAAACAACGCTTGGTGCGGCGCCTGAGCGTGGTGGAGCGCCGAACGCTTCGTGCCACGCTCGCTCGCTTGCGCGATATGTTCGCGGATTAGGTCGGGTGCCCGACCGTCCGACATCCTATTTGAGGCGACCGCTGGAAGGCGCTTGCATCATCATCGACATTTTGCCGGTATTGCAAGTCAGGTGAAAGACCTTGCCAGAGAGGCCGAGTGTGAACGGAGGCGAGCCTTACGCAAGGCTCGCGCCTGAAAGGGGTAGCTCCAGCCGCGCCCGGAACGACGTCAGCATCTATACCGACAACCGCGAGCGACTAGGCCAAGTCGTCAATCGGAGCCGCGAGAAGTCCACGGCCTTGGAGCAGATTCCGGTAAATGTGAGTCATAGCTTCAAGGTCATTCGGGAGCGCACAGTGGATGTGCCGAATCGAAGCTACGGAATCCGGCGGTGACGCAAGCCGCGAACACGAAGAGAATCTCTCATGCCAGCAAAGTCCAAGTCGTTTCATGGATCATGGCGCATCGTCCCTATGGATCAGTGGGATGAACAATATCTCGATCTCGTCGAAACCGCCTAAATCACGATCGGTAAACACGGCCAGGGTGAATTCCTCTTTGGCGCTGTGAAAGGATGGCTCGATTGCAGATTCACGGAACGCGACGGGCTACCCTTCGTCGAGTTATCCTGGGAAGGGCTGAGCGAGGGCGACAGTGTGTGTGGTCGGGGATGGGCAAGCCTTCAGGCCGACGGGAGTCTCAAAGGGCACCTATTCATCCACCTCAGCGATTCGGCTTTTGCTGCGGAACCCAAAAGTCCACTTAAGCCACGGCCGAGGCGGGCTCGTGATGAAGAAGCATGAGGCGCCTTTCAGGCAGGGCAACCGAGGCATATGTCCGCCCCTCCAAGTCGCAAAACTCAACTTCGAAGACCCCCGACGCGAGCGTCTCTACGATGGTCCCCACCTGTCCTCGACGAAGTCCTTTTTCTCGCTCGTCTTCGATAAGCGCAACGACATCCAATAGTTTCATGTCAGAGTCCCCGCAAAACGTAGCAACCTGTCAGGCGCGGAAAATCCTCATTCGTAAGTACAATCCAGGCAGCACGCACCAGCGCTCGGCGTCCCGCGCGCTCCAGCGGAAAATCTATCACATAACGGTGGCCGAATTCGTCAAATTCCCCGGCAACGGCTTCTTGATCGCAAGCCGCTGCCATCAGACGCTCCTGCAACATAGGGCTGTCGGCCGGGCCTATTCCCAGCACTGAGGGAAAGACCCGCGCTTTGTGGCGACCTTCCGGATGAGCCGCACTCAAACAATAATCCTGCAATTTCGCGAGTTCGACCACGGCTTTCTGGGCATTGGGCAGCTTCACGGTCCATCCACCTTAGCGTCTTGCAACCTCCATCGGAACAAGGTGGCTGCCGTGCAAACTGCTCATCGGCAAAGCGCAAATCTGCGCTGCCCTCCGGCTCGATTGAGAGCAACCGCCTGTCACAAAGTCGGCAAGTGACAGCACTCAAGGGTGGGTCGGCTTCACCATCACCGGGCGACACCAACGGCACCGATGCAGCGTGTCGGCTCCACGGAGGCTCGTCGCACTTGCGCGGCGCTCGGCCGAACGGCTGGGTCCTGAAGACACCGGAGGCGCGATGCGCTGCACATCGCCTCTGCTCCACTTCAGCGCTTACACGGCTCCGATCTATGGGCTCGATGTCAGAGCAGAAGGCCTTTCATCCTCGGCGCTGGAGCTCTAAATACTGCGCTGCTCGGAATACCAGAACGCCCCAGATCCGCTTTCCGTACAGATGCCCGAAGTGCCTCGCATCGCCAGTGAGCAAGTATTTGCATACACCGTAATTGGCGGCCGCAGGATTGGCTGGTCCTTCGGATCGAGCCGAACGTTCTTTGGCAGGGTGAGCGCTTGCGGCGAATCGACCGTCGATAATGCCTCCGTAAGAACCGTGAATCGCTGCGGCGCATCCGGACGATCGATGGCGAGGTGGCGTCGCCGCCAAAGCTGCTCGCATACGACCTTGCGTTCGCGGTCCAATCTTCCGGCCGCTCGACCACAGCTCTAATTCGAGGGCGTTGCCGGGCGAGCAATCTTTCGCTGGAAGGCAGTCCGTGCCGACGGTCCTCGTGAATACGCGGGGCCAGGTTCGCGGTGAGGCGCCGCACAACTGATATTGAGAGGGAGAGAATGGAGCGGGTGATCGGTTTCGAACCGACGACCTTGTGCTTGGCAATTGAAAAACGCAAGAAAAACTAGGTATCAACCGGGATCGCTTAATAGCACGAAACCCCTTGTGGCAGAAGGACTTTCTGCACTTGCGCTGAGACTACGGAGCAGTATTGAATGACATCAGTTTAGATGCAGGAAGGGCACAAAATTGGGCACAGTGATTTTGCGGTTTCGCTCAACGGTTATCTGATCGATCCGCCGCGCTCTGCTCGCGCTCTGTGGCTGTCTCGTTTGTCCGGTCCGGCTCGGCGATTGAGTGAGCGCTAATGAACCCCTTGTCCCTTCCCATTGCGACCCACCGCAGTGCCGGCCACGCCTGTGCGTAATGCGGGTGGCTCTGTTCGGAGGCGGCCACCACAACATCGGTATCGAAGAAAACCTGCACCACCTTAGCAGCCCGTGGTGAAAGTGGTCGCGGCTGAGGAGTTGCCGGGGCTCGAATGGGGGCGTTCCCGGTTGTACTGGATCCGCCACGTTTCAATCTTGAGCTACGCATTGCCTCGCGTATCCAGACATTGAAACCCTCGACGAAGGCGTGGCTCAATCGACTTTCGTGATTCTAAATCTTCACTCGCTACCGATATATAAGCACAGCTCATGCGACTGCTGGCCGGTTGATCAATCAACCGCACCCAAATTCGGAAAGCGAATTCGACTTGGTCTCTTGTGTGGGCTGCCGGCAGATCGGTCATCGCGCCGCAGCCCTTTGGACAAGCATGCTTGTCCGAAGGGCGTTCAAGGCGTCATATGGGTTCACGACTCCTCACGAACCAGGCTGAAGGGCTAGCTGCTGAGCGATAAGACCGTCTCCTGACTGCCCGTTACTGGTTGACATCGTAAAGGGACCGGTTGCTCCCGCATTGGCACTGTACCTATCTCCGGCTGCATTGGCGAGAAAGCTTGCGCTGGCGTCAGAGGCGGCCCAGCGCACGGTTAGTGAAGCTGGCAGATTGACGCTGACCCCCTGTCCCCATGAACTCTCGGCAGCCATTCCGGCCCCGATAATCAAATCGCCCGCCGTCTGCGCAGTTATCGAAGGCGCCGTTACCCCAGCGGTTCCACTAGCTACAGCACCGCTTCCATTCGGAGCGCCCGAATCGATCGGCGTTGTTTTGTTCACGCCTGTGTAGCATCCGATGGTTCCCTCGAAGAATGCTTGTCCGGAGAAGGTGCTCCAAATGTAACTCGCTGTCTCACTCGAACCTGTCAGGTGCCAGTAAAGGCCTTGCGTTCCAGCATAGCCATTCAGATCCTCCCTGATCTTTGTCCAGCCCGCCGGGACCTGCAAATTGTTGGGACCGGTCACTGCTATTTGCGCCACGCAAACGTCTCCTGCGGCCAATGGACTAGGCATGGCCAGTGGCATCGCTGCGGTCAGTGATCCGCCACTGCTGCTCTGCGCAGAACCGGCAAAGGCAATCGTACCGCTCGGTGTGGGTGTCGGAGTGGGTGTGGGTATCGACGTAGGAGTAGGTGTCGGTGTAGATGTCGGTGTTGGAAAAGGTGTCGAACCCGCCGGTTGTAATGCGGCCTGTTGGGCGATGATGGCGTCGCCGGATAGCCCGTTGGCTGTTGTGACGGTCAAGCTACCGGTTACACCTGCGGCATTCTGGTTCCTGTCACCCGACTTGCTTGAAAGGTAATCCGCATCGGCATCGGTGAAGCTGGAACGCTGCGTCAGGACGGCAGGCAAATTGATCGTTACCCCTTGGCCCCAATTGGACTCTCCAACTACGAATGCGCCTATAATCACATCACCATTGTTCCGTGTCGTAATCGAGGGCGCGGTCGCCGTGCCACCAGTTATGGCCACTCCGCTTCCATTCTGTGCCCCTGGATCCATCGGCGCCGAGATGTTCACGCCGTAATAACAACTTATTATACCCTCAAAATAAACTCCGCCAGTACTATTCCAGGTATAACTCGATGGTTCGCCAGACGTCGTCAAATGCCAATACAAGGCTTGCGTTGAAAAATAGCTGATGTTGTCTATTCGTATCTGGTTCCAGCCGGCCGGAGGTGTGATCACGTTTTGGCCGGTCATGGACAGATCAGCCACGCAAATCGAACCCGCAGGCACTGCCGAGGCCGAGGGCATTGCGAGGGTTGGCTGCGATGTAAGATTTGATCCGCCGCTGCTGGGAGTGGAGCCGAGGAATGAAATACTGCTGCCGGATGGCGGCGGAGGCGGTGGACCCGGATTGACGGGCTGTAACGCGAATTGCTGCGCAATAAGTGCATCACCCGCGCGTCCCTGGTTAGTAGTAATCGTAAGGCCGCCGGTTGCTCCCCCAGTCGTCTGTGTAAGGTCGCCTGCCGCACCGCTCATAAAATCTGCGTCAGCGTCCGTGAAGCTCCAACGGAGCGTCAGCGTCCCAGGCAAATTGATTGTAACACCCTGTCCCCACGTGCTTTCGCCGGAAAGGAAAGCGCCTATTATGAGGTCGCCACTTGTCTGCGTAGTAATCGAAGGGGCGGTAATGCTGGTCCCGGTGCCGATGGCGCCAGATCCCCTGGGTGCTCCTGGGTCGATCGGCGTCGCGGTGTTCACACCCGAATAACAGGCGATCGCCCCCTCAAAGTATACCCCTCCGCCGGTCGTCCACGTGTAATTCGGCGGCTCGGCCGAAGTCGTGAGATGCCAGTATAGACTCTGCGTCGCGAAGTGAGCGTTTATATCCTCGCGGATGACCTTCCATCCACTGGGCGCGGCAATAATGTTGTCACCGCTGGTCACCAGATGCGTTATGCAAATCGCTCCCGCGGGCACTCCCGAAGGCATGGCGAGCGTCATGTTGCCCAAGAGAACCGAACCGTCGCTGCTCTTACTCGAGCCGATGAGCGAGATTGCCGCCCTGGAGTCGACAGCCAATCCGAGGGTCGCCACGATCACACTCACCAGAGCTGACAGTTTGCATCCACGCCTTATCTTCCAGGTCATGATCGTTCTTCCCTTGTGACTAATGTATTATGAATAGTAATGGAGGCGCTCAGACACCTAAAGCTAGCTGGTCAAGGCAATCGCGCGCCGCACTCCCTGACGGAACGCCCGCCACGGCTCCAGTGAGCCGCGCCGCAGACAGCCGACCGGCGCAATCACGTAGTATCCGAGTCTGAGCCACAAAAAGCTCAGCCTTCCTTTGAATTCCCTGTTCCAATTGCGCCGATACATATAATAGGCCGACTGCGCGTGCTCCAGGAGCCAGTGGTCACGCGGTCGGTTAACGGCGCTACGTTTATGAATCAGCTTCGCCCGCGGAGCAATCACGAGACAGTGTGAGGCAAGTCTGGCGCAGAGATCGATGTCTTCCGCCAAGGAGCCCCCAGTCAGTTTCGCGTCGAATCTCAGGCCGCAAACCGCTTCGGCGCGGAAGCTCATGCAGGCACCGGTAAACTTTTCAACGCGAATTGGCAAACTGTCGCCTAAACCATCCGCGCTCCAGTAGATCGGCTGACGCTCGTCCCGAAAGGGGCCTCGCGCGAATGCAACAGACCATAGGCGTGCGCTCAACGCCGGTTTAGTATAGTTCGTAATGAGTCCCGCCACGCCGTCGATCTGCGGGTATCGGCAATAGACGTCTAAAATGTTCTCAATGCAGTTTTGTTCAAGCCGTACATCATCGTCCAGAAACAGCCATATGTCACCCGACGCCAGATCCATCAGATGATTTCTCGCCTCAGCGGCGCCCGAAATGCGTGGATCAAGTAAGTAGCGCAACCTCACCGCTTTCTTCGTAGCTTGAGAGACATCCTCAAATTCTTTCTCTACCAGCTCACGCGCATGATCATCGCGGCTTTGGTCGGCCACTAGAACTTCTTCGGGCAGGACCGATTGATTCAGGAGACTCCTAACCGCAATCAGCAGGTCGGCTGTTCGATTCTTGGTTGGAATCAAGACCGACACATTCGGTTTCGTGCTTTCCACTGAAACCACTCGATGCTTTGCGATCCCATTTGACGACCGTTCAGTCGTGAAAGCTTCCCTATTCATAGCCAATCCGTGCCGCTCATACGTGATAGTTGAGATTCAGTACTCGTCGAGTGCGTTGAACTAACGGAAGATAATCAAATTCGCCCTCAAGCATGCGCGTGAAATCGTCAAGCTTGTGTAGCGGCGCAATGCACATCCTGGGAATTCTCAGCGGATCACAGCTTCGCGGCACGCTCCGATGCATCACCGTAACTGCGCTCTCGTAGCCGGCATGACGTACCAGCTCGACGCTTGTTCGGTTGAAATACCCGAATGGATAAGCAAAATGGCGACATGGAACTCCTAAACGCGCGGCGATGATAGCCTTTGAGTGTTCCAGCTCGGACGTGATCTTGCGCTCTGCGAGCATCGTCATGTCATGGTGCTGGCAGAGGTGTGAGCCAAAAGTGAAGCCGATTCGGCTCAGTTCCGTGGCCTGCTCCCACGTCAACATCGTCTCGTCCTGGAAGAGGCCCGGAAACCTCGCGGCTGACCGCGGCACGGTCTCGCCGATCGCTCCGGCCGTCAGATACACGATGGCGGGAAAATTGAAGGCATGAAGGATAGGTGCAGCGATCTTGTAGACGCTCGCATATCCATCATCGAACGTGATCGCGCAAGACAGGCCCGCCTGAGTGTTCAAGTGCTCTCCGCGTAAAATTGCCTCAAGCCCGACAACTTGCGCATTGGCACGAAGAAACCTCATTTGTTTGTAAAACTCTTGTTCGTCGACAGCGTCGCGTCCCTTGCCCAGCGAATGATAAGCAAGAATGATCGTGCGGCTAGTTTTGAACCTGGCTGCTCCGCGGCATATAAGCCTAATCGGCATACGCAGTGCATTCTGCACGCGTCGCGTCGGCGAATCGGCGAGCCCGGCCCATGCTTTTTCTTTTTTCGTCATCCTCTATCCCTATCCGGCATGACCACGTATCTTAGATTCATCACCAGTTCGATATTCAACTCGGCGAACTCGGCCTATCATGCTGCTTCGGTAGCGTGGACACCTGTCTCATTCCCGCCAACTCTGCCCTTATCGGCAACAATCTCTCGAAGGTTTTGCGAAAGAGGAAGAAAGACCCATAAGGTCTTCTCCAATTGCGCAGAAAGAAAAAACGCGGCGATCATATACGCAATCAGTCCAAGCCTCATGGCCACTGAAATTTCGGCGAATCCGCTCGAAGACCCGGACTTTCGCACCACACGATAATTTTTCTGCGCCAGCCAAAGCATGCAAAGAAACAAGCAGAGGATCGGTATGCCTTCTTCGGCAGCGATATGAATATAGGTGTTGTGCGCTATATAATTTCGATTCGACACTTTGTACAAAGCGGCATTGTAATACCCCACCTGGCTCTTGAATTGATCGAGGCCGATTCCGAAAACGGGATGGGTTTCGATCATCCGTAGTCCACCGCGCCATAGCTCAATCCGAGTGCGCGTCGACATTTCAGCTCCCGTCGTTGGACGCCCCGTGACCTGGATTTGCTGGAACCGACTCCAGGTAACACTAGGCGCAGCAATCGCCAGCGCGGCCAATATAATCAAGCCACCAGCCGCAAGTGCGAACTTCCTCCGAGAATGCAGCCAGCCAAGGAGGCACAATGTCCCAAGCGCCACTACGCCTCCACGGGACTGCGAAACGAAGACTCCGAACGCGAGCGCTGGCAAACACACCAGAGCGCTGGTCCGCCAAAACACCATGGCGTCGTGACGCATCAGGTAGACCGCCAGGGGGAGCATCATCACAATCGAGAGTGCCTCATAATTAGAGTCGCTTGACGGTCCATGTGGATTAGGGATGTGTTCAATATACTGTTGCTTGTATAGCCAGAGACTTCCGATCGTTTCTGCCAGCACGAGCACCCGAAGCACGTTCTGAAGTCGTTCCGCCGTGCACACTAACCTTCGCGTCGCGGCCAGAAGAAGCCCATAGGAGATAAGCGCTGATAGCGACCTCGTCGGCATTGGAAGGCCAAACACAATCACTTCCGCCAAAGGCAGCAATACGAACAGCGCGTACAACGTCGGAATGGCGGTGGGGAGGCGAGGTGCCGCAGCGACCGGCCGCGACGTGAGGAAGGCCGCAGCGACCATGAGAATGCCGACCAATTTCGTTGGCGTGATTGGGACCACTCCGGCATCGAGGAGCACTACACCCAGTTTGGGATGCTCCTGAAATGGCGCGAGCAACAAGAAGAGGTAATAAAATGGCATATTCGGCCAATATTAATGCGTAGGTCTCTGCTCTGCCATCAAGCAGGCAACCGGCCGCGCAGGTGCGCGTTCAATTGCGGCAGGCCTTCGTAGGCCTTGAAAACAAGCTTGGCCACTCCGCGACCGACACAGTAATTGTTCTCGCGAACGATCGATCCGCCGAGTGATAATTTGTATCTTGTCAACGAGTCCTCGAGGTCTTCTTCAGCCTCGAATCCTCCGAGGTCGTACGTATCGAACTGTTCACTTTTGAAGAACTCGATTTCGTGCCAATGTAGATAGCGGTTCAACGCCCCTACGAGAATGGCGTCTTCTTTACCTTCTAGCCTTGAAGAAGCCGAGAATAGCAACCGCACCCGGCTAGCCACCTCGTCTCTAAGCCAGAAGTGACCACAGACGGGTCGGCTGCGACTATAGAGAACGAGCAGATCGGACATCCCGGCAAACCGTTGTAGGCGCCCCGGCGAGAGCGGGCCACTGTGTTTGCTGCGACTCGCGAACCGGTTGTACAGAGTTATGAAATCGGCTGTCGCCGCGGGGCTGTTCCTGCGAATTTCTATCTCTCCGTGGAATTTTTCAGCTTTGCGTAGCCATCTCCTGCAAGTCTCATCCATCTTCCGGCGCAGAACGGATAGGTCCTCCGAGAGGTTGATACGAATGCTCTTGAAGACAGTCCGACGAAGCAAATTGGACGAATTGTCCAACTCGGCTGGGGTTTGGCGGATCCTGAGGAGCTCGTTCGTTGCGAGTTCGTGGATCAACATCTCGGACAACTGTTGCGTCGGGAAGTAGGCCACGCGGTAGCGGAATACTTTCCAGTTTGTATCGACGATGACCAAATTGCGTCTCCCTGCGATTGGCTCTATGGTGCCGTACCTGCGTTGCGATGAATCTCGTTGGGCCTATCTGCTGTTGTTCCGTGCGCCACCGTGGCTCTCTCCGCTCGATGATAGAGCCACAGGATGAGCGGCAATGGCGAAGCCACTGATAAAACAGCGGCCAGTGCGGCTCCGGTAATCCCGTAATGCGCAGTCAGCGGGTAGATCAGTACCGCCAGCATGAACGCCCGGATGACGGTTATTTGAAACGATGACGCGGGCGCACCTAGGCCGTCGAGAAAGCTTTTGGAAAGTGTCAGTACGCCCTGGAAGAGTCCATAGAAACATAGGAATTTTAGAGCCGGCATAGCACCGAGCCACTTCACCCCTAAGACGCTCGCAATCAAACGGCTCCCTACCCCCTGCAGGAGCAGGGCATAGCCGACTCCCGCGACGACGACTACTGATCCTGTCAAAAGAAATAGCCGCCGGCATACATCGATCCGGCCACGCGACCGTGAGACCACCGGAAACGTGACAATGGTCGCGGAAAACGCCAGTTCGCTTGCCGGCATTTCTCCTATTCGGAAGGCAATTTGGTAATCGCCAACGGCCTGCGGGCCCAGCAGATGAGCTACCACGAGGTTATCGATCTGTTGAGCGGCGAACTCGGCGATCGCGGTTCCGCTCATCCACCGTCCGAATCGAAACAGTCTCAAAGCCTTTGCAAGGTCAAATCGAATTCTCGGCCGATAGGGAAAGTACCAGTAGCTTAAGGCGGTCCTGCAGGCCTGACCGGCAATGGCTGCCACCACCAGGCCGCGCCAATCTCCCCACGCGAGTATCGCCGGGATACCAACCACCAGACTGCCGATAATTTCCACGCTATTCAAAAGCAAAATAAAGTGGAACTCCATGCGGCGGTAAAGCGATATCCATGCGGGGCTTTGCGCGGCCCGGACCACTGCGAGAGGCGCCACGGCATAATAGACGTTAGATGCCTCACCCTGATGAAAAAATGTGGCTATTGGATGTGCGATAAGCATCAGAATCGCCGCAATCAAGGTTCCGCGCAACACCGTCGTCGTCCACACAGTATCCAGGAAAGGCTCGATTGTTTCCGCTTGCTGAATCATGGCGGCATCGAAGCTTGGATTAGTCAGCGCCGAAATCATTTCAAGAGTGAGAAACGCGGTAGTGGTCACCCCGAAGTCGTATGGCGTAAGCAGGCGGGCGAAGAGCGCATACTTAAATACGTTGCCCACCGCGGTAGCCGAGCGGCCCGCAGCGGCCCAGCCAAAGCTGCGAGTAAGCACCCTCCTCCAGTCCACATCCCAGGCAGAAGCGCCGGCCGCATCTTTGTCAGTGTCCGGTGCTGTTTCTCTCCTATGTATTCGAGTCGATCCGATCGGGCGCTTCTGACCCTTGTTGGCTCGCGGCTCCATTCGAGCTCCGCCAATTCGCTGGTCCGTATCCTCTCTTTCAGGTTCGTATAGCAACGTAACTACACCATCCGGCAGCGCAACCTGCGCAGGCTGTTATCATAGAATTTGTTCTGCCAGGTGCCTGTGGATTCGGGTGAATAACGGCGGCCGCTCTGCTCGAATGGCCTTCAGCCGTTCCAGGGCCTCCTCGCCCAGGGGGCGCCGCTCCATCGTGGACAGGCCGCGCACCGCGTCAACACATCCCTTTAAATGTGCGCGAAGATGGCCGGCACGTGCAGCGAAAAATGTCATTTTGGCAACGTGTTCGACCACGTCGGCAAGCGCGCTGGCGAAAGGCAAGTACTGGTAGGCAATCCAGATGCCATTACGCACTGAACAATAGTAGAATCTCGGGGCGCGTCCCGCATCCGGCGCGACATGGTGAATCACGGCTACTTCAGGTGTGTAGATGATACGAAAGCCGTCATCGATCAGCCGAAGAGCGAGATCCAGACCCTCATGATAAAGGAAGAATTTTGGGGAATACCCGCCAACCTTAAGCGCAGCTTCTCGCCTCAATGCCGAGTGCCCCTCGAGAATAAAGCAAGTTTCGAATTGCCGCGACGCGTCGGCGATCGGCCGCGGGTGACACCAGTCACGCTCGCGGATTCGATACTCAGGATCCAGAATCTTGAAGTCCAGACATGCCAGATGCGGATCGCCGGCGAACGCTTCTGAAACGCGATTGACGCAGTCCGTACCCTGCAACTCGACATCATCATCGATGTTGATCACGACCTCCGCGTTTGTCGCACGAAGAGCAAGATTTCGCCCATCGCATCCCCCGTTATAGTGCATTGCCAGATAACGGACGCCGGGAAATCGCTCTTTCAACCAGAACCGGAGTTCCTCATCGGCAGCATTGTCTATGACTAGGATTTCGCGAATGTCGCCACGTTGCCTGCAGGCCGAAGCGAGCGCGCGCTCCAGATAGGCGAGGCGCTTGTAGGTCAGTACTGCGATAGTAACGCCGTTTGTCATATTTATCACCGCGGGGCGAAATGAAGATGCCGCTCCCAGGCTGCAACGGTCGCTCGGCTGAGCATCAATCGTTCATTCGTTTGTTCCTGGTGCGTGGTATTGAGAAGCCGACCAACCGTCCGGCGGAGCCGGAACCCGGGGGCGGCGTCTGATGCGAAGTCGTCCCAGAAGAAATGCAAAAGACAACCCGATGCATAGATCGCATTGGCAAGTGAGCCTGCACGCATCGCCGACGATAGATCGGCCCTAAAATCCGAGCTGGAATTGCCGCGGCGAAGCAGTCTTACCCAATCGCGCGTGCGCTGCGCGTAGGGCTCCAGGCGCCTCAGCGCGGTGAGGACCAGGCCCGGTTCGCGCGCGTCGACCGGAGCATCGGTATCACCAAGCATTTGCTGGACTTCCAGGTTCCAGACGAGCGCAGCCACCTGCGCACTGTCGCGAAAATCCTGCTCGCTGCATGGAGCGGGACTGGCGTGTCCGGACTTGACGAGCATCGCTTGCTGCAGCCGGCCTATTAGTAACTCGCTCGCATCGCCGAGAGCTTCGCGGCTTTTGCTGAGCGCATCCTCAACCGCTCGCTGTCTATCGCGATAGCTGGTTCGATAGCAACCGAGGAACACCGACAGCGACGTAGCAAGCTCGATCCAGAATTTGCTGAGTGTATAAGCGGCCTGTACAGCATCGCCGTCATACTGCCACCGTAAGCGCGCGTCGACCTGCTGGATTATGCGGTTGCCCAGCAGCCGAAAAGCATCGAGATGCGGTATCCCTCTCTGGCCGTCGCGCCACCACCTAGGGACTGGCACGCGCTCGGGTTCGCCCCACACCAGTTTCCCATGTTCGAGCATCTCGCGACTGAAGATTGCGGGGCGCAGCCGAGCGATTTGTCCCGCCGGAATGGAAGTAAATCCCACTCTTACACCCCGCCGACGGTTAAGCGGCTCGGTGTTAATGGTTCTCTGCAGCGAGTCGAGCGTCGCGTCCATCTCTCTGAGACAAACGCTTCGGTCTCCGTCGATCACAACGTGGAACTCGATATCACTCAACCATCTGGATCTTACCTCTCGATCCGGCACGATGGTGCCCTCTCCACGCGCCACACTGCCGGTCAGGATTAATCCGACGACTGGATATTGCGTTATTACCTTGACCGCGCTGCGAACGATATTTTCCAAATCGCGAACTGCGTCACTTTCTAAAGCCTGCTCGGGACACAAGGCGAATGAACCCGGGGGCTTTAGCTCGAACCCCGCAAGAGCTTCAGTGTTGCCATTCACCATTCCAGTCACCATGGTTCTTCTTGACCGCCTGATAGGATTAGCCGGCACTGGCCGGATCAACTCGTCGCCCGGCGAATTGTTCTGAGAGCCGAAAACGGCGCTTCGAATCGATTTAGGACTACGCCAAAGAGGGGCGCCTCTTTCAGCAAATCCACCGCCTCCAGGACCGCGTCACGCGGCGTGCGATTCGCGGCGATCACCAGCAGGACTGCATCGACCAACCCGGCCAGCATCTGGACTTCGGGGGCTGCGAGCGCGGCCGACGAATCGATCACAATCAGCTGCGATGGCTGCACTGCGCGCGCTGCGTCCACGAAGTCGGCCATCCGGGGATCCGCGAAGACTCGGACGGTCGACCCATCAAAATTGCCCGCGGGAATAAAGGTCAGTCCGGGAAAGTCCGTTCGATGTATGCAGCTAGCGAATCCACTGACAGCACTCAAATATGCGTTCAGGCAATTGCTCGATCGTACTTTAAGGATGCGATGCAAAGACGGCGCGCGCAGGTTGGCATCAATTAACAGCACGGGTGTCCGCGGGCTCGCGCAGGCCGCTGCAAGATTCAACGCGACAAAGCTTTTGCCCTCGTTCTGAACGGCACTCGTGACAAGGAGCGTGCGTTTACCACTCTCAGCGCGCCATTTCTCAATCCGTGTCTGCAGGACCTGAATCCGTTCGTTAGCGCCAATGAACTTCACTTTGTTTATTATTAGAGGAGGCCCATCCTCATTACTCACAGGGGGGCCAATTAGCCGTGACAATAGCCCCGCAGACCGGGCGCTACGCTTTCCGGACGCCTTTTCTTTTTCTTCGTGCGCAGACTCGTTCGGCGTGTGCCTCCGAGCGTCATTCGATCGTTGATTAGACGTCCCGCCCTCACGAAGCGGAAGTTCTTCCGCGTCAGCCCTCTTTCTATCCGTCTCCCGAAGTTCTGTAAGGTGGATAGTCGTGCCTGGTTGGAGCGGAGACTTCATCTTAAAGCGAGCGTCGCGCATATCGCGCGGCATCGTTGCTTCGCCCAGTGCATCGGCGGGATCGCTTACTGCGTTGCGGCTGGCACCGCCCGAGGTCATCTGCGGTTCGCTTTCGGGTAATGGCTCAGCGGTACCGTCAGCCACGGACGCAGCGAAGCCTGCGGGCCCCGGGCGGATACGGGCAACGCCTGCTTCAGCCCGCCATCGGCGCTCGCGTTCTGCCTTTTTCAACGGATCGTAAAGAAACTTCATTACTCGCTTTTCCTGCCCGTGTATTAGCGATGCCCCCGCGTTGGATAGAGGAATCCGGGGACCGGCGCAGGCTGAAAGAGATCCTTACAGCAGTTGTAATAGGCTTTATAACTTCTCATCCCGACTGCTCAGATAAAAAAGAATGCAGATTCAGGTTTGGTCAAGCCGAAGAGAGCATACTGTGACCATTCATAGTTCGCCGACAGTTTTTAACTCAGGCGACAGACAAAAAGGTAACTATTAGCTAACCCCTGGAGTTTCTTTGCTTTGAGAAGCTACAAATTGGAGCTCTGTCATGAGAGAGCAAAAGAGTGCAGTGCATCTGGAGAGTCAGTTTCAGATCGGACTGAAGCAGCAGTCGCATTATATGCGCTTGCATCCGAGCGCGGGTTATCTATCGGTTCTGAAAGAGAACAGGTCGCCAAGCTCCAAAAATGGAGTCAGTTGGCGCTTTATTGTCAATGATATCGAGAGCTTGGCGCGCGAGAACGGCCCGGCCCATTCGGCAGTTCGGATAGCTTGTCCGGCCGATCTCGCGTCGAGTGTTGAGGGATATCCGCCTCCTCTCGTTCAGAGCAAACCGCCGCCCAATCTCGAAGAGATGGTACGCTCAGACACCCGTCGTCTGAGACCGTTTGAGTACCGCGCCATTGGCGAGTGCGGAGATCCGACTAGTGAAAGCATCCGTACCATGACCTCCAGGACGTGAAGCGGTGTGACCAGATGACCTGGCTTCACCCTGAAGGACTTCCTCGTCGAGTAGCAGCCGACCAGTTACGATGTATTGCCGTCCGCGGCGCCCAAGAACCCCATCATTAATCATCTGAGCTATAAGCCGGCTTACCATTGGTCTCGAACTTTGAATCATCTCAGCGAAGTCCATGTGAGAAAGCTCTGGCAATAACAGGATCCCTCGCTTCTCTCTCACTCCAAACCTGGTCGCGAGCTCACGGAAGACTGCCTCAAGCCGCTCTTTTAAGGAAAGACCAAGGAACACGGCGTACCATTGTGCGATTGCCGACCACGCCGTATTAATAAGCTCAATCCCCCGCACGAGACTGTCACGCTCCAGCATCTCTGCCGATTTGCGAAGATGTTCGCGAGTCAAAAGCGCCAGTGTACATCGGGTGAGAGCTTGAGCCTCAAAGACCTGTGTACGACGTCTTTCCGATCCGATTGAGTCGATGTACCCCAGAATATCGCCAGGTCCAGCGAGCTGCAAAAGTACCCGGTTGCCGTCACCTTTCGGGCAGTAAACCTTTACGAGCCCGTTAAGGACGTAGAAAGTTACGTCGGCGGGGGCACCCTGTAAGAAGATTGGAGCATCCTTGGGGTAATCTAGGCGTGTATGATGCTTTAGCAGTTCATCCATCGCCAATTGCGGCAGATAAGACTTTAACTGTTCCTGTGCTTGCAATCGCTGGTGTAAAGGCCCTTCATGACTGGAAAAGGTGTTCATATTTTTGCCGACCTCAATGATTTAGCTGCCAGACGGACCACCATCACAGACCAGAGTGGGTAATTATTGATGATAATAGGTTATATAAGTGTAATGACCCAAACCAGAATTTTTAAGCGAAAAAGCGCGCAGCTGATGTAATAAAGTAACCGTGGTCGAGTCATGCTAAATTCCCGCAGGCCTTTACCACAGAAAAAATACAGCAAAACTGTGGCCCTTTGGAGGTCGTGCTGCCCAACGTCCCATATGCCGCACTTTAGCAATCTTGGTGAAGAAAATTGTCAATCTGGCAGGTTCAGCTATCTTGGACCCGTCGAAAATTCGTCGGTCACATATACGGGAGGCGAGAAAGACCGATCGAACCACAAATTAGCAAAGGATGCAGTTCCCTTAGATCGCACAATAGCAACTATTTATTCACTTCATTCAGCGGTGGGAGCCTGACTGCCACCGAGACCGCTTTCTATCGTGAATCAAGCCGCAATTCCTTCCCTCAGGCGCCATGACTTAGGTTTAAGGGGTGCGGAGGAAGGGTATGTATCAGGCGTACTCTTAGCAGCCATTGCCGCGAATCGACAGGAAAACCGTCGCGAGGAGAACCTTTAAGTCAAGAAACAACGACCAATTGTCAATATAATGACAATCGAGCCCCACGATTTCCTCAAAGTCACTAACCGCCGCATTGCCCCGCAATTGCCATAGACCCGTTATTCCCGGCTTCATGCTCAATCGCCGCCGGTGGTGGGGCTCATATTGAGAGACTTCCGAGCAGGTCGGCGGACGCGTACCCACCAGACTCATATCGCCGCGCAGCACATTCCAGAACTGCGGCAGTTCGTCAATGTGATGGCGGCGCAGTATGCGTCCGAGCTGAGTGACGCGAGGGTCTTCACGCATCTTAAATATGTGACCCTTCATTTCGTTTCGCTTGAGCAACTCGGGAAGTCGATACTCTGCGTCGACGTACATGGTTCGAAGCTTGTATAGCGTGAAAAGGCGACCGTTCCGCCCCACCCGTGTCTGTTTGAAGAAAACATCCCCGTGTGTTTCCCGCCGGATGCGCAGCGCGCATATGGCATAGACCACAGCGCAAATGGCGAGCCCAAAAAGCGCGCCAACGATGTCGACGAGGCGCTTTGCGGCTAGCAACAAAGGTTGGCGTGGAACGGTTTCGATCGACAATAAAAAATCGCCACCCGAGAGCGTCATAGCCACATATTTGCCAAGGCCAACATTCGGCATCCGGATTAGGGTACGAAATATTATTCCCCGCGTGGCGCATGTATGCAGGAGATCCTCAGAATTGAGGAGCGCGTCCGGGGATGCCAGTACGACCTCGTCGACAGCAAGATCTTCCAGCACAGAATCGACGCGTTCGATGTCGTCCGAGAGCGCATTTCCATTAAGACAAAGCCGGCCATGATCTATATATAAATAGCCCAGGACCTGCACCAACTCTAAGCTTTTATCAAGCGCGGTCAGATATGACTCTGCCTGGGCTCGAGTGCCTACGATCAGCACACGGCGCAAGCCGCGGCCCTGCCGCTGCCGCAAATGATTGGCAATGCGGCGAGCGCCTAGCGAAGAGATCGGATACGCAAACAGCGCGACGCCCAAGAGCGTATCAATTGGATGGAGCTGAACCCCTAATCCCGGCAGATGTGCTGCGACTGTGAGCGCAGCCATTCCTCCTGCCAGCGAAAGGACGGGAAGAAATGGACGGTAATACATAGTCTTGCATGTACTACTGCAACCTCTTTCCGAACTGTTTGCTTGTAACGACGAAACGCCGGCCGCAAGATTAAAAGTAACACTGGGTGGCGGACACACCTGCTACTCTGAGCGCTCCTGAACCCACGACCAGATACGAAATCGGTATCCAACACAGATTACAGATGCGTCTTTTCAAGCCCAACCGATAGAAGCGCTTGAAGCGATAACTGACGAACGCAAAGCCGCCCGCGTCAGGCTAAGGCCAACGAAAGCAGGAGGTGGCCACCCGCTGCGGATTGGACAGTTATGTACTTCACCGTTGTTTATGCCCACATTGCCCCTGGGCAAACTCAAGAGCATCAATCGTCAAGCCGATCTCAGCGAATGTGCCTTGACCGCTAGCATTCGTCCTCGAATCGGCCATGCCCGGATATTCCTGGGAGTGGTAAAAGGGCGTCAAGAATGACATCGCCTCCATTTAATCCGCAGGGATTCCATGTTTCCGAAGCAAACTATAGACAGTCGAAGGATGCACCTTTTAGATAATCTGCGATCTCTTCCAGTGTGGGAACTATCGCCATCGGCTCTATTTACACTCAAAATCTGTCTACACAAGGCTACTGACAGTAAAGCAGTTTATTAGACCTTTATGCAACTATAGTTCGATTATTATCACTATCTGCGCGGCATTGTTAGCTCCAGAAAGTTTTACATCATTAATCACGTTTAGAGTTGGTCTCACTCCCAATGTAACTCTATGTGCGGCGCGGGAACAGCAGGAATTGATTTGCGACCGCTGTCTCAATCCCGACGAAATCGTTGTGGCTACGATGCAAATACTTCCGATCGAAGAGTACTTCGCCGTTTGTGGCGGTTGTGCGAGGGAGCTGCCGAGCGGTCTTCACGCGATCTGAGCCGTAAAATCGGCGACCTCGTTGCCGCTGGAAAATCCAGCTTGCGAGAACGAGTCAGGTTTTGCAGCACGCGCCTCTCGGGCCGATTGCTCGCGGGCATCCTCGCCGAAGGTTCGGGACATCCGTGAATCAGGGCGCGACTGGTCGAGTTTCAACGATCGAGTCGCTTGATTTAGCCTGATCGGCGTGACACGCAAAAAACCCAAGCACCACACTCGCAGCAGCGTACAGAACCCTGGAACGATTGCTCAAGCCAAAAGGATCAAACTAAAACCCACCGCCTGCCGAGCGTTCGCCGGGTTGCTGTTTAGTTTGGTTTGATAAGCATCATCGCCATCAGAGGGGCCGGTGAAGCACGGCACCCACTATTCCCGCCGAAATGTCCCGAGGGCGAACCATTCTTCACTCGGGAACGGTTCTTCACCCGGGAACGATTGGACGAGTCCGCGAGTCGCGAAAGCTCAGCGTGCGACATAACCTTCATCGATCGACAGGGAGTGACCGGTCACAAACGAGGATACATCTGAAAGCAACCAAATCACGCCCTCGCCGATCTCCTCGGGCTTCCCCATCCGGCCCACCGGCTCCACGGCGAGAAACTCCTGTTCGTCCATTCCACCGGAGTCGATCATTCGCGCGACCATCGGCCTGTTGATCAATCCGGGACAGACACAATTCACCCTGATATTTTTCTGCGCGTACTCTAAAGCCGCCGTTGATTTCGATACTCTGAAGCGGCCCATTTCGATGCTGTAAAATGGCCCACCTCGCAGACCCGAAGCATCCTGCTGAGGAAGCAGGAGGCGCGGGATGGAGAGGAAAGCAAAGGTGGAGCTATTCGAGCAGATACGCAGGGAATACGAATTCGGCGACGGTACCGTGCTCGGCATCGCGCGCAAGCTGGGAGTGCATCGCCGGATGGTACGTCAGGCGCTGGCCAATGCCGCACCGCCGGAGCGCCAGCAGTGGGAACGGAAGCGACCGATAATGGCGCCGTTGATGCCCTTCATCGACGCGGTCCTGGAAGCCGATCGCAACGCCCCGCGCAAGCAGCGTCACACCGCCCATCGCATCTGGCAGCGGATTGTGACGGAGCAGCCGGAGCGGAAAGTGTGGGAAGTGACGATTCGGCAGTATGTGCGCGAGCGCAAACGGGAGCTGGGATGGTCAGCACGCGCGACCTGTGTGCCGCAGAGCTACGCGCCGGGACAGGAAGGCCAGGTCGATTGGTATGAAGCGTGGGCGGAGCTCAATGGTGAACGGATAAAGCTGCAGGTCTTTGCGATGCGCAGCATGGCGAGCGGCGCGGCCTTCCATCGGGCCTATCATCGCGCGACCCAGCAGGCGTTTCTTGAGGCTCACGAGCACGCGTTTCAATATTTTGAGGGCGTCTTTCGCATCCTCAGGTACGACAACCTGAAAGCCGCGGTGAAGAAGATCCTGCGGGGCTTCCGCCGCGAGGAGACCGTGCGCTTCATTGCCTTTCGTTCACACTGGCGGTTCCAGAGCGAATTTTGCACGCCCGAGGAGCCCCACGAAAAAGGTGGGATAGAAGGCGAGGCCGGCTACTTTCGGCGCAATCATTGGGTGCCGGTGCCGAAGGCGCGCGACGTCGCGGATCTCAACGCGCCAGATCGAAGCCTTGTTCGGCGAGCGGTAATAGCTGCGCACGCTCCTCGATCATCGATGCTCCCACCGGCTGCTGGTGTCCGGTGTCAGTAATCATGTGAAACTCCCCCAGTAATTGTCATTTGAAACTCCCCCACCTAAGCCAGGAGGAGGAGAACAATGAACGAGCGCTTGGAAGGAGTAGCTTTTCCGCCGACAGCCA
>JBEKJC010000046.1:0-24524 GCA_050011435.1 Binataceae bacterium (SeqCode) | reverse complement strand
GTGATGGGGCTGGAGGCGGCCAAGACCCGCGTCGCGACCGAGAAGGAACGGGTCGAGATGGCGCGCCTGCTCGACGAGGGCATGGACGCCGGCCTGTGCGGCTTCTCGATCCAGCGCCTCGGGCGTAACTCCGGCCAGGCGGACTTCGACGGCTCGCCGATGGTCACGGACACGATGTGCGACGAGGACATCCTGAACCTCGCGCGCGTATTGCGCGCCCGCGACGAGGGCTTCATCGAAATCACGCAGGCGACCGGTCATATCAAGGAGGACAGCGCCTTCGTCGAGACGCTCGCCGGAATCGCGCAGCGACCGATCCTCTTTCAGGCGATCACCTCGAGTCCGCAAAATGCCGACATCCATCGCAAGAGCCTGAACTGGCTGCATAACGCGCGCGCCAAGGGCCTGCCGATCTTCGGGCAGGGTGCGACGGTGCGCAGCGGCTTCGCCTTCACGCTGGAGCATTGGAACCTGTACGACGTTGCCACCGCATGGCGGAATCTGCTGACCGGTACGCGCGAGGAAAAAATCGCCAAGATGAAGGATCCCTCGATGCGCGAGGCCGCCAAAAGCGAGAAGGCCATGCGCGCGATCGATATCAACGCGCCGGGTATAGGCGGACGGCTGCCGAAACTGATCGTGCAGTGGGTCGAGAACAAGCCGGAACTCGAGCAGTACGTCGGCAAGTCGCTCGCACAAATCGCATCGGAAGAGGGCAAGCATCCGGTTGACGTGATGCTCGATCTGTCGCTCGCGACGGACTTAAAGGCCGAGTTCCTGCAGCCGGAGCCTCGGTTCAACGCTGAGTACATGGCCGAGATCATCAACGGCTCGACCTTCACCTTCCCCGGCGTTTCCGACGGCGGCGCGCATACCAAGTTCTTCACCGGCGGCTCGTTCACCACCGACTTCCTGCGCTGGCTGGTGCGCGACGAACAGAAGATCACGCTCGAGGAGGCGCACTATCGGCTCTCGGCATTGCCGGCGCACGCGGCGGGATTCCGCGATCGCGGAACGCTGCGCGAGGGTGCGCATGCCGACGTCGTGGTGTACGAATTGAACGGCCTGGGCGTGAAGCCGGAATGGGTCGGCGAAATCGCACACGATCTTCCGGCCGGCGAGTGGCGTCGCGTCCAGCGTGCAACTGGGTACCGATCGATCATCGTTAACGGAGTCGAAACGTTCACAGACGGCAACTGCACCGGCGAGACCCCTGGCAAGCTGCTGCGCCACGGTCACGCCTGATTCGATTTCTCTCGGTTCACGGCGCACCGCGCATCCGACGATCTAGATCGTTGGATGCGCGGCGGCCGGTGAAACCGCGCGGCAACTACCAGTTCGTATCGCAAGCGCGGTTCTCCCCGGAACCAAATCTTTGTCCCGCGTCATTTCCGTTCATCGAGATCGATCGATAATCAATAGTGCCGGTTCGCACCATATGGGCTGGTCGTAACTCTAATACCGCGAACTGAGCACGCTACATTACCTGAGGTATTCGGTTGCCTGGGGAACAGAGGCTGCGTAGGGAACTCACCCGCACCATGGTATTCCTTGGTAATGCGCGCAGACGCCGGCGACGCTTCGCGAAGACTTTGCTTCGCAGCATGATCGATGCGCGCGGCACACTTGATGCAATGTCATTCGACGAGGCGCAAAAAGCAGAGGCATCGAGATACCGAAACTGCGTTTGCGCCCGGATTTTTTCAGGAGATCGACGATTATGAGCAAACGGAAGAAGATACTTACAGGAATATTCGCTTTGGTTATCGGGCTAAGTGTGGCCGTTCCGATGAGGGCGTCCGCGGCCGATTGGGATCATCGTGACAATGGTCATCGTCATCATCATGCCTGGCGCTGGGAACGCGAAAACGATCATTACCGGGCATATCCTTATGAGCCGGGCTATGCCTACGGTCAGCGCGGATATGTCCCGAGCAATGGACAAGGAATGGTAAATCCGCGCAATCCCAATCTCTATTGGGCGTGTGATTCCGACGGTCATCATTGCCACTGGGCCCCGCGCTAAAGTGTATAAATTGCGGCTTCCGATCATCGATCGATGCGGATGAACGAAGAAGTGCTCCGCCGAACGGACGGGGCACTTCTCACAATCCGCTATTCAGCCGCGGCCGGGCCAGTAACGTGCAAACCTCGAGCGGCTCGGCGAGGCCGCTCGAGGTTCGCACTCGGGCAACGGGCCAGGTTTGTCGCAACCAGTTGCTACTGAAAATGTTCCAGAATGAATATTGGCGCGTCCGGACTTTTCCCGCGCGTGAGCGGCGGCGCTTAGAGCAACTTCGGCAGGACCTTTTCAGTGAAAATCTCGAACGTGGCGTGGCTCAGCGGGGCGCCGATGACGTAGTTGAGCATTGTCTCCTCGCGCAGCCGCGCGAGTTCGTCAATCACGCGCTCCGGCGTGCCATGTACGATGACGGAATCCATGTAGCGTTGGACCGGATCGCCTTGTGCGCCAATGACCTTGGGATCAATATAAGTCTTCAGTAGCCATTGCGCACCCTGCCTGGCAACTTCCGCCGCTTCCGCGTCACTTCGCGCAATCGCCAGAAGCAGCGCAACCGGCAAGTCGCGGCCCGTGCTCGAATGGCCGTGGGCTGCAAGCTTCTCGCGGTAGAAATCATGTTGTTGTGCGACCTCCTGATGGGTCGCGTGAGGTCCGATCAAAACTGAGTATCCTGCCGCCGCCGCCCATTCGAGCGCTTCGAACGATCCGGCAGCCACCCACATCGGCGGATGTGGACGCTGGAGCGGTTTGGGCAGCACCTCAACATCCTCGAACGAGAAATGGCGCCCACGATAGGTCACGCGGTCGTTGACCCAGGCGCTCACGACGATATCCACGGCTTCGTGAAAACGCTCCCGACTCTCTTCGATCGGAATGCCGAAGACGCCGAACTCGCGCGCATCGAAGCCGCGGCCGGCGCCCCAGTTGACGCGTCCACCTGACAGAATGTCGAGCAGCGCAATTTCCTCAGCCAAGCGCAGCGGATGATAGAAAGCCGCCAGCGTGACGCCCGAGCCGATCCGTAGTCGCTTGGTGCGCGCGGCCGCATAGGCGCCCATCACCGGGATCGAGGGACACACGCTGTAATCGTTGAAGTGATGCTCCGTCAGCCAGACCGCGTCGTATCCGGTCTGATCCATAATCTCGATACGTTGGAGCGCGCGTTCGTACACGGTGGGAAGCGGTACGCGGCGCTCGGGCCAACTGAAAAACTGAAGGATTCCGACTTTCACAAGATTAACTCTCTGAAACGATAGCGCAGGCGCTCAGCCGCCGATACCCCATTCGAGGCCGTGACGCCGGATCTGCGCAACGGCCGCGATATCGGCGCATCACCGGCCATTGCGCGTCATTATTCAGTTGTAACACGGACGATAGCCTCGGCTGATCGTGAGATGCCTCAAACCGCGGCGTGCACCGGCGGACGCTTACCCGCCCACGGTCGCGCCTGTTCAAGCTGCGAAGCGAGCCGCAGCAGCGTGGATTCGTCGCCGAATCGCCCGGCGAATTGCACACCCACGGGTAGCCCAGTCACGCTCCAATGCAGCGGGAGCGAAATCGCCGGCTGACCGGTCGAATTGAACAGCGGAGTGAAGGGCACATAGGCGAAGACCTGGCGGGTCCACTCCATCGCGGTCATCCCCTTGCGATCCTGATTGAGTTCACCGAGGGGCGCGGGAAGCTGCGCGATAGTCGGGGTTACCAGCACGTCCACGGTTTCGAAGAAGCGGCCAACTTCGCGCGAGAGTATATTTCCATGCGCCATCGCGTTGAGGAGGTCGACCGCCGTGTAGCGCTTCCCATCCTCGTAGCAGGCGAGCGTGACCGCTTCGAGATTATCGGGTCCGGGCTTGCGGTTTAACGCGGCCGCGATCGCATTGACCGATGAAGTGGTGAAGGACGTCCAGATTACGTGAACGTTCTGGAGGAAGGTTTCCCAATCGTAATGCGGACGATCTTCGATCAGCGTGTGTCCCAATTCTTCGAGCAGGCTCACCGTCTGATGGATCGCCTTCACGCACTCCGGATCGATTTTCTCTCCGGAGGCGGGAGTCGTCGTCCATGCGATGCGCAATCGTCCCGGTGGCGTTCCAACCTCCTGCCGAAAGGGGCGCGTGGGAGGCACGGGATGACCGGGGGCGCCGATGTCGGGACCCGCGACCGCGTCAAGGAGTGCAGCCGCATCGCGAACGCTGCGGGTGACGGCGAATTCGATGGCGAGGCCGCACAGCGGGTCCGCGTAATCCGGGCCGGTCGGCACGCGATCGCGCGTGGGCTTGAGGCCGACGAGACCGTTACACGAAGCGGGAATACGGATCGAGCCGCCGCCATCGCTGGCGTGTGCGAGCGGTACGATTCCCGCCGCGACCGCAGCTCCCGAGCCGCCACTCGAGCCTCCTGCGCTGCGCGCGAGGTCCCACGGATTATGGACTGGACCAAAGAGCCTGGTCTCGGTCGTCGGGTTGTACCCTAACTCCGGCGTCTGCGTGGTGCCCACCAGCATGAGACCGGCGCGCCGGAAACGCGCCATCAGTTCAGAGTCCTGCGGTGCGACGAGGCCTTGTGCGAGCTTCGAGCCCATGTCGCTACGGACATTTTTCGCCTGCAACAGGAGTTCCTTGATCAGGAACGGCACCCCCGCAAACGGCCCTTGCCCAAGGCCGTCGCGAATCTCGGCCGCGGCCATTTCCGGCAGTGTCTGCAATATGGCGTTAAGCTTCGGATTGACCTTGGCTATCGCCTGAAGCGCCGCGTCGAGCAGTTCCTTGGGAGCGATTTCCTTTTTCGCTACGAGTTCGGCCAGGCCCAATCCGTCGTGAGAACTATATTCCTTGAGCGAAATCATGCGTCGGTCCCCTTCGCAATATCCGTGTATTTCCACCTCGCGAGGTTTCGAGGCGTAACACGCTTCACTCGTTGTCGCCAACCCTTGAGCATAACCGGTCGGCGCGCATCGCCGACTCACTTTCCTGCGCCGCGATCGAAATCGCTGGCGCGCTTTGCACCGTGTCAGGTAGCCTTCGATGCCAGCCGGAGTGCGGGAGCAGTTTCGCAGCAGCGAAGCGATGTGGAAGCGCGGTGGATGAGAATGGAAGCAGCAGCATGAGCGGATGGCGGCGCTCACTCGCGACCTATACCGATCGGCGCGTGTTGCTGATCCTGCCGCTGGGATTCGCGAGCGGGCTGCCGCTGTTGCTCACCGCCTCGACGCTCTCGGCCTGGCTCGCGACCGCGGGGATCAGCCGCGCGGCGATCGGCGTCTTCGCACTGGTCGGCACTCCATACGCACTCAAGTTTCTGTGGTCGCCCCTGATCGATCGGCTTCCGCCGCCGATTCCGTACGGACGACGCCGCGGCTGGGGTATCGCGATTCAGACCGCCCTCATCGCAACGACGCTCGCCATGGGATCGTGCAATCCGACCCGCGACCTCTCTGTGATGGGATCGCTGGCACTGCTCCTCGCCTTCCTCTCGGCCAGCCAGGATATCGTCATCGATGCGTATCGCGTCGAGCTGCTCGGTCCCGATCAGCAGGGACCGGGCGCGGCGATGATTCAGACCGGATACCGCATCGCGATGCTGGTGTCGGGCGCGGGTGCGCTGCTGATTGCCGATAGTGCGGGATGGTTTGCGGCCTATGCCACGATGGCGGCGCTGCTCGCGCTGGGAATGCTGGTGTTTCTGCTCGGCCCTGAGCCGCAAGTCACCACCGCGGTCGTGCAGGATATTGAAGCTGGCGAAGCGGGCGGCCTGAAGCATTGGATCGCGACCGCGGTGGTCGCGCCGTTCACGGATTTCATGCAGCGCCCGCTCTGGCTCGCGATACTCATATTCATAGTTGGTTACAAGCTGGGCGAAGCGATGGCGGGGGTGATGGCGACGCCGCTTTACGTCTCACTCGGATACTCACTTCGCGAGATTGCGGCAATCTCGAAACTGGTCGGGTTTTTCGCCACCATCGTGGGCGCAATCATCGGGGGCGCCCTGACGGTACGTTTCGGCGTGATGCGCGCGCTGATGCTGTGCGGAGTGCTCCAGTCGGCCGGCAATCTGTTTTACGTGCTGCAGGCGATCGGCGGCCATCGGCTCGACTATCTCGCATTGTGCGTCGCCTCGGAAAATCTGACCGGCGCGATGGCCGGCGCCGCGTTGGTGGCCTACCTCTCGAGCCTTTGCTCGCCCGCTTTTACTGCGACGCAATACGCCCTGCTCTCGTCGTTGGCAGCCGTCGGCCGGACGCTGGTTGCGTCGTCCGGCGGGGTGCTGGCCGATCGCCTCGGTTGGGCGCCGTTTTTTCTGCTCACCACCGTTGCGACGGTGCCTGCCCTGTTGCTGCTCGGATGGATCGCGTGGCGTAGTTCCGATCGCTCCGATCGGCGGTCGCCGGAGCGCAAATCGGCTGCACGAGCGAACGCACGATCAGACTGAACGTCGCACGGTCAACTGGGAATTCGACCCGCGACTCAGCTCTGACGATTTATCCGCCGGTTGTGCTATTGCTCGACTGTCCGGAACCGTCCGCAGCGTACCGGACCGGGAGATGGCGCAATGATCAAGTCAGTTTTTCACGTCAACATAAATGTGACGGATTTCGATCGCTCGCTCGCGTTCTACAAGATGGTGGGCTTCAAGGTGGTGCTCGACATCGGCGAGGGTCCGAATCCCGGCAACGATGTCGGCCTGAACATTCCCAATAGTGTCGCGCGCGCGGCGCTGCTGTCTTTGAGTGACGACCCGCGAGCCACCCGGATCGATCTGATCGAATGGAAAAAGCCGCGCACTGAAGGCCAAGCTCCGCCGCACCTGTACCACACCGGAATCGCCCGCATCGCGCTGTTCACCAAGAATCTCGACGAGGAATATCAGCGCCTGAAGGCGGCCGGCGTCGCGATGGTGTCGGAGCCGGTGGTAATCCGCTTCCGCAACAAAGCCGGCGCGAAGTTTTTCTGCTTCAAGGATCCGGACGGGACATTTCTGGAATTGATCGAACCGTTCAATGAGTAGTCGTCGGGTCGTGCGGACCGCCGGTCGTTAGCCTGTCGTCTCGCGTTCGACGGCCCGCTAATGGCTCAAGGCGGCCCGCACCGTCGGCGGCAGTTTATCGGCGTGTGCGAGCAACATCGCCACCTGCCAGCGTTCGGCGTCGGATAAGGTCGCGCCGAATCCGGGCATGCCGGACAAGCGAATCCCGTGCGTCACTATCCAGAATATGACGCCCTCGGGATCGTCAGTCACCATCTCGCCGGGTTTGAACAGTTGAGGTGGTTTCGGGAACATACCTGTTGACGCGGCCGACTGCTGCCCCCCGGGAGTGCTGTGACAGAAGGCGCAATTCTCTTTGAAGACCAGCGCGCCCGCCGACAAATTGCTCTCATTCAAAGGATTCGGATTTTTCTGAGCGCCCGCATTCCCGATACTCGCATGTATCGCCATGCCGGCGAGACTTTCTTCAAACGGCAAAGGGGCTGCGGTAGTTTCCATCGGGACCCCGCCGCGCTTCACAAACACGTATACGCCCGCGATAGCGAGCACGAATGCAGTAATTATCCCGAGTATAAACGAACGCATCGACGTTTATTTCCTTTGCGTATCGAATGCAGCCCCGACTCGATTAAACCGCGCGCTCTGCACGAAATTCTGTTTTCTCCGCGTCATCAGACGAAGTGCGCCATGATTTCCTTTCCCAGAATTCGCATGTAGTGCAGCTGGCGCTCGAGCCGGCCGCCCCCGGGGCTCACCCACAACTGAGTAGCGCCGGCTTGCGCAATTTCCTCGATGCGCGATATCCAATCACCCGGATTCCCGGCGAGGGCAAAACGCCGCAGTGCATAATCGGTCAGCCCAAGTTCCTCCATCCGTCGAGGATTCCGGCCCGCCTGCAACACGTGATCGTAGAGCACGTAACCATCGACGTAAGTCTGGATCTTCGCGCTCAAGTCAGGCGGGACACATTTGCCCTCGAGACTGTAGCGCATCGAATGGTTGAGTATCGATGACACCGACGCCTTGACGTTCTCGATCGCCCGGCTGCGATCCTCGTGCAGCGACGTTCGCGTGGTGAACCAGATATCGACTTCGGCGGGATCGCGGCCGGCCGCTCGTGCTCCCGCGCGAACCCTGGCGATCGAGTCCGTTATTACCTCCGGCAAAAGCCCCGTGCCGGAAATCACTCCGTCGCCGATTCGCCCCGCAAGATGCAACATCTTTGGGCCTTCCGCGCAGATCGAAATAGGCACCCGGTTGCGCACCGCGGTCGCGCTCCAGCGCACCCGCTGGGGACGCTTGCGGTAGGTCGCTGCTCCGGTCGCAATCAAATCGCGCACACAGGTCACGTATTCCTCGATGCGGGCGCGCGAGGCGATCTTGTAACCGATATTAAGGACGGCGCTGTCGCCGCTCGCGATATCCATGAAGGCGCGCCCGTCCGTGAGGCTGTCGATTGACGCGAGAAACGACGCCATCACTTGCGGCTCGCGCGTCAGCGGGTTGGTCGGCCGCAGCCCGACTTTAGCGCGGGTTGAGGCGCGCGCGATCAGCGTCGCTCTGACGAACGCATCGCCGCCGATAAATGCCGAATCGTAAGTGCCGATCGCCGCGGCGCCGTAGTCCTCGGCCATCTTGACCAGGTCGGAGTAACGGTCAATATTTTCGCGGCTGAGAAGTGGACCGCCCGGGTCGATACTGATTGCGAAGTTAACTTTCATGCGATGAGTATTCCATTGAGTATTTGCCCACCAATCGTCCGGCGGACACTCTCCGTCGCACAAAGGAGAGCGCGCGCCAATCGACCACCGATGAGTAGTCAGTGATTCAAACTGGCGCGCCCGCGGCCGCCGCGTCAAGCGATGTCGATACTGCCGCGAAACCCGCGCGCGGCCAAAACTAGCGCGCGGATCGCTTTGCCGCCACCGCCTTTGCAACGCGCTCGCCGTAATCGGGATCGGCCTTGCGGAAATGAGCGATCGACCGCTCGATGACCTCCTCCTTCGTGACCTAAGAAGTCTTCGAACGCGCGTCCGAGCGGCTGCCGGAGGTTAGCCGCGCCACCCCCGATTGCCGAGCCGGACGGAGTTTCGTTATGTTCTCGACTGCTCGACGGTCCTGTTCTCTACGTCGCCGTGGACGCCGTGACCTGATACGGCGATAGTTAACCACCCTGAGGATCGGCATCGTTTGCAGGCTGAAACGGAGATCGCGATGAAACGAAGCACTGATCGCATTTTGACTACCCATACCGGAAGTCTGCCTCGCCCGAACGACCTGCTGCCGCTGATCGCCGCCGCTGACCGCGGCAATCATTCCGACATTGCTCGACTTCACACGCGCGTGCGATCGGCCGTCGCCGAAGTAGTGCACAAGCAAATCGATGCAGGCGTCGATATCGTCAACGACGGCGAGGCGGGCAAGCCCTCATACGCCACCTACGTCAAGGACCGCCTGACCGGATTTCACGGTGAAGCGGATAAGATGGCGATCGCCGATCTCGCCGACTACCCGGAATTCGGCGAACGCTTCGCCCGCCAGGGCGTGCTCGATACACTGAAACGTCCTGCATGTACCGAGCCGATCGCCTACCAGGATCGGGGGGCCGTGAGCCGGGATATCGCCGACCTCAAAGCCGCACTGGCGGATTGCGATCCGGCCGAAGCCTTTTTGAGTGCGGCGTCGCCAGGCGTGATTTCCATCTTTCTGGGCAATCACTACTACAAAACCCATGAATCCTATCTGGCGGCACTCGCCGACGCCATGAAGACGGAGTACGACGCAATCCATCAGGCCGGATTCATTCTCCAGGTCGATTGTCCGGACTTCGCGATGGGGCGTCATATACAGTTCCCCGATGCGACTGTTACTGAGTTTCGCAAGCACCTCGAAATCCACGTCGAGGCGCTCAATCATGCGCTTGCCGATATTCCCGAAGATCGTGTGCGCATCCACTTGTGCTGGGGAAACTACGAAGGACCCCACCATCGCGACATACCAATCCGTGACATCATCGATATCGTCTTTAAGGTGCATGCGGTGGGTATCTCATACGAGGGCGCAAATCCCCGTCATGAGCATGAATGGGCAGTGTTCAAGGACATCAAGCTCCCTGCTGGCAAAGTACTGATACCGGGTGTCATCGATTCAACCAATAATTACATCGAGCATCCGGAACTCATCGCACAGCGCATTTGCAATCTCGCCGGCGTAGTGGGGCGCGAAAATGTGATCGCGAGCAGTGACTGCGGTTTCGCGACAGCCGCGGCCTTCACACCAGTTGACCCGAAAATCACGTGGGCAAAATTGAAGGCTATGTCAGAGGGGGCAAAAATCGCGTCACAAAAGCTCTGGTGACGGGTCACTCACACTTCCGCCAGGACCGAGCAAACGAGCCTGATAAATACTCGGTAGTATCGTATTTGTCGCTCCCGCACGGAGAAGAAAGATGTCAATACGAACCGGTAACGACCAGTATACTTACGAAATCGTCGAAGGCTGGGGGATGTCGAGCGGCACCGGTATCGACGGAGGCTTCGACGTCGCCGGCGTAGGCGTGGATTCCAAGGGGCATGTCTATCTATTTAATCGTGGCGACCGTCCAGTGATCGTCTTGGACCGCAATGGCGAATTTATCCGCTCCTGGGGCGACAAGCGCATGTTTCCCAATGCGCACGCAGTGACTATAGGCCCCGACGACACCATCTGGCTGACCGATACGCTCGACCACACGGTTCGAAAGTGCACACCGGAAGGCACAGTTCTTCTTACGCTTGGGACCAGCGGCAAACCCGCAAAGAGCATGAGCGGGCTGCCGTTCTGCCGATGCACTCACGTTGCGATTCATCCCGCCACTGGCGAGATATTCGTCTCTGACGGTTACGGCAATGCCAGCGTGCACAAGTACACTCCAGACGGCCGCTTGCTATATTCCTGGGGAGAACCCGGGAACCGGCCGGGTCAGTTCAATCTCCCGCATAATATATGTACTGACCGTGACGGTTATGTGTACGTTGCCGACCGTGAGAATCAGCGGGTCCAGATATTCACTCCGCACGGCAAACTCGAAGACATATGGACCGGCATGGCTCGTCCGTGCGGTATGTACATCGATACCCGCGGCTCTCAATTGTGCTACATCGGTGAGCTCTCGACCGCCTGGTGGTGCCAGAACGCGAAGGAGCTGTGGGAGATTTGTAATCAACCCGGATGCGGACCGCGTCTCAGTATCTACACTCTAGATGGAGAATTAAGAGCGACCTTGCTCGATAATGCGCAGGGCGACGCTCCGAATCAGATGATCGCTCCGCATGGAATTGCGGTGGATGCCATGGGCGACATTTACATCGGTGAAGTATCCGTTACGGCTGGGCTCTGGTTTCCTCGTAAGGACAATACTAGACCTCTCCGAACGGTGCTCAAGCTCTCGAAGGTTAATCGAACTGCGATTTCAAATTGATTATCGCCTGACGTTACCTAAGGCTTGCGCACCTCGACTAGTCATTTAACCGATAGTGACTATTGTGGAGTGCGCTCCACATCTACGCATGTCACTTTCCAATGAAGCGTCCCGGGCGGCGCTCGGCGACCGCCTTGATTCCTTCGCGATGGTCCTCGGTGCGCATCAGCCAGTCCTGCTCGACAAACTCGAGATTCGTCTGGGCCTGCACCGCTTCGCTGAGTCCGCGGCGGAGCGTCGTGCGCGTCGATACCACCGCCAACGGTGCGTTCTCCGCAATCTCGGCCGCGAGTTCCGTGGCTGCCGAGCGCAGGCGATCCGCCTCGACCAGCACGTCGGCCAGTCCCCAGGCAAAGGCCTCCTCGCCGGTGATACGCCGGCCCGTCAGAAACATCAGGTTCGCCTTCTGCACCCCGATCAGGCGCGGCAGGACGTACGTGAGGCCGAAGCCCGGATGAAATCCGATTTTCACGAAGTTCGCGGCAAAGCGCGCTTCGGGAGAGACGACGCGAAAGTCCGGGACCAGTGCGAGTCCGAAACCTCCGCCGATCGCCGCTCCCTGGATTGCGCCCACCACCGGCTTCTTGCAACCGAACAGGCGCACCGCCTCTGAATAGAGTGGGTTGCGCTTCTCCGCGCCGGGCTCGACACCGGTCGCGTTACGATTCGCGAAATTGGCTCCGGCGCAAAATGATTTTCCCTCCGCGCACAGTACCGAGGCGCGGCAGGCCGAATCTTCATCCAGCGCATTGAATGCGTTGGCGAGATCGCGGATAAGCTGAACGTCGAAAAAATTGTGCGGCGGCCGATGAATCTCGACCAACCCGACGTAATTCTTTACCTCGACCGACACATCGCCATATTTGGATTCCGTCATCTTGGCCTCCCGTAATTAAATCGTGTCGTCCTCCGTGCCTTGACGAAGACGCGCGAGCCACTCCCGCCCGACGTTTCTCCGGTGACCGGCCCATGGCCGGGCGGGGCGCCGGCTGATCAAATCGACATGCCCGTGATTACCATCCTCGCGGGGCAACAGCCAGAGCTGGACTCCCCGGTCTTTCGCTTTAGATCGGTTGCGGCCTGCTCGGCAGGGTTCCCGACAGCGTTTGCAGTCGCGAATACATGCGCGGTAAGTTGCGGGTTATCAGGGTCGCGGATTGGTCGCCACCCGGGCGTCCCGCCGCGCGATCGCGACGCGCAACGGAGATGCCGCCGTGGTCATATCCGCCGGGTGTAGCCGAGTTTTCCTGGTCGAGACCGCACCCCTCGCAATCGCGAAAAGGATTACGACTATGCAATTTGAAACCTTGGCGACTGGATACGGACTACTCGAAGGGCCGCGGACCGACGAGCAAAACCGGCTTTACTATAGCGACATACGCGGCGGCGGCGTCTTCCGGCGCAGCCCCGATGGCGCGATCGAAACCCTCATTCCGCAACGCAAGTCGGTCGGCGGTATCGCCTTGAACGAGGGTGGCGGATTGATCGTCACGGGGCCTACGCTGGCGCATTGGGATGAGAAAAGCGGGCGCATCACCGATCTCTTCGCGCAATGGGAGGGAAAACCGCTGTTCGGATTGAATGACCTGACGATCGACGATCAGGGCAGCATCTGGAGTGGAACCTTCGGCTGCGACATTAGCCAGTTCGACTTCAAGAGTACGCCGCCCCCTGGTTCGCTGTTCCGCATCGACCCCCCGGCAAAGGTCACCAAGCTCTGGGAGGGGATCGAAGTGACTAATGGGCTCGGCTTCAGTCGCGATCGCAAACTACT
The DNA here is from genome assembly GCA_050011435.1 of Binataceae bacterium (SeqCode). Classification (GTDB taxonomy): domain Bacteria; phylum Desulfobacterota; class Binatia; order Binatales; family Binataceae; genus JADMIL01. Next base: position 11,285 of record JBEKJC010000046.1, on the reverse strand, counting down.
CTACCATAGCGATTCTACTACACGTGCGGTATGGGTGCATGACGTGCGCCCGGATCGCACAGTCAGCGACCGCCGGCTCTTTGCGCGCCTGCCCGAAGGCATGCCGGACGGATTGACCATCGACGCCGAGGGCGGCGTCTGGGTTGCGGTGGTCGCCGGCCGCGGCGAAATCGTGCGCTTCAAGAGTGACGGCACGCTCGACCGGCGGATTAAGGTGCCGGCCCGGACCGTGACCAGCCTCGCGTTCGGCGGACCGGATATGCGCGATCTATACGTTGTTACCGCGAATAATACTGATAATCGCGATTTGAAGGGAACGGTCTTTCGCGCCCGCTCGGAGATTCCGGGCCTACCGGTGCCGAAGTCTCGCTTCTGAGGCGGCTTTTCGCATCCTTAATACTGCTCGAGGGCGACCGTCGGGAAAATTCGCAGATCGGGTCTCAATGCGCCGCGCGTCGGGGCCCGAATGCATAATCGTATTCAGCTGTCGTCGGGTAGTTTCGCCTTACAGATTTTCCGCCATTATCTCGATCCTGTCGAATTGGTGATCTGCCGCTAACCCCAGAATTCCACGAGCATCTTCGAGCGCTGATTCGCGGCTGATATCGAGCGTTCGATAGCCACACCATAGCCAGACATGATCACTCCCGGCGTCGTAAATACATATCGGCCATGTAAATACGTCACTCGCCCAGCCGTGCAGGAAGGTCGCTGCCTTGTCGTATTCGCTGAAGCTCTCGAGGTGGGCTACGTGGTGCGATTCATAGGCGGCAACGTAACCGCGATTATCGATCGTCATGACCCTAGCCTTAATGCGAGACATCGCAATTGTCTAGCGTCTCTGATCGATGCTATGAACTAGGCTCCGCGGTGGTAGTCTGGACTTGGTCAACCGTGCTGGAACAACTCGATAACGAAACGATCCCTGCAGATGACGGCCACGAAAGCGAGCCTGAAGGAGGCGTTAGCGGTCCGCTTTTTGCCGTCATCATCGCCACCGTAGTCCTCTACCTCGCCAAAGACATTCTGATGCCCTTGGCGATGGCATCAATCCTGGCAGTGGCCTTTAGCCCGATTGCGAGCCATCTCGAAAGATTTATCGGCCGCTTCTTCGCAGCCGCCTCGATCGTGATTGCGGCGGTGGCTGCGATTTGCCTCATCGCATATTTCTTGACCGTTCAACTTACCTCGATCGCCGTCGACGTGTCTGGGTATTCGAGTAACATAGCGACCAAGCTCGCTACCCTCAAAGGCAGTACACCATCGTGGTTGCTGAGCGTCGAGCAAGGCATCAGTCAAGTTCAGTTACAACTCGAACGAAGCGCCCCGAAACCCAAAGGACCAACGCCGCGGTTGGTGCAGACCCAACCGGCATCATCCACCTTGCAGGATGCGCTCAAACCCGTCCTGCCCGTATTCGTGGGTATCGGCAAGGCTATGCTGGTCATCTTCCTCTTCTATTTCCTGCTATATGGGCGCAGAGATTTGCGCAATCGCGTGATAATGCTCGCGGCTCGCGGCCGTATAACGATCGCCGCGGAAGCTATTGAGACGGCTGGTGGAAACGTCGGCCACTATCTGCTGCTTGTATCGCTGGTCAATTTTGGATTCGGAATAGCTATTGGCGTCGTCGCCTGGCTACTTGGATTGCCGAATGCCGCTTTCTGGGGCGCGCTCGCCTTCGTACTGCGCTATATACCCTACGTGGGGACTTTGGCGGCTGCGGTGTTGCCGACGCTGGTTGCGTTCGCCGTATTTCCCGGATGGAGCAAAACCTTCGAAGTATTCGGTTCCTTCGTCATCCTCGACCAGATTGCGGTTCAGCTCGTCGAGCCCATTCTGATCGGACGCGGAATCAGCGTATCGCCGGTCGCACTCCTGTTCTCGGCGATGTACTGGTCCTGGCTTTGGGGGCTGCCCGGGCTGCTCTTGGCGACTCCGCTGACTGCGTGCCTCAAGGTTGCGGGAGATTACATTCCGGACCTGGGATTCTTCGCGATACTACTCGGTGCCGATACCGTCATCGAAGGCTATAGTGACTATTATCGCATGCTCCTCGAGCTCGACCAGCCGCGAGCACGCGCTCTTGCAATTAGCTACTGCGACCGGCTCGGCCTCGAAGCCACTTTCGACGATGTGCTCATCCCGGCGGTGCTCCTCGCCGGCGACGAACGGGCCGCCAGCCATATCAGTCAGGACAATCAGCAATACCTCGTCGAAACAACCCGCGACCTGGTTACGGAACTCGGCGCCAGGTTTATCAAACCTCCGACCACATGGAGGCTGCGGGTCCTCGGTGTATGTGCTCCCGGTGAGGTTCACAACCTGGGCTTGTTGATGCTCCTGGAACTGTTGCGTCACGCTGGCGCCGCCGCGAACCTGGTTGCGAAAGAAGGGCCGGACGAGATTCGCGAGTTCGTCAAAGGTTACGCTCCCGATATAGTCTGTCTCTCATGTACTATGACGGAGTGTTTGCCGGCGGCGGAAGAACTCGTGCGCGCGCTTAGGCTGGATGCGCCTGGATTGACCATAATAGCTGGCGGTGCAGCCGCGATCGCAAACCCTGCCGGACTGCTCGCGGCGGGCTGCACGCAAGTATGCACCAGCAGGGGCGATGTGCGCCGACTGATTCGTCGCTTCGCCTTGCGGCGCGCGCGCTCGCAGGTGTTAAAATTGCCGGAACCGCCGCTGGTACGCCCGGTGCCCTCCGCCGACGCGCAACGGCAAGCACGGTCCAGCCAGAAATCTCCTCGGTCATCCTAAGACTCTCCGCGATACAGAAATCGCCGGCCCACCATCTGGATGGTGAATGCCGCGCCCCCGCGCAACCTCACCGCGGTGTTAAAGGCGAAACCGGAGATTCACCTATGATTGCAGTCGCGACGCTGCGGTTTGTGATTAGCTATTCCGCAACGCCAAACCTTGCTGACGGCTGCGATGGCAATGGACTACCGGTTTTGCCTTTCCTTTTGCGCGCCCTTGCCGAATATCCGGTTCACATCGGTCGGATTGATGAGATCCGTCACACGCCAGCCGTCGAGGTCGTATTCGGCCATGAACTGTTCGACAAACTTCTTCATTCCGTCGGCCTCGCCGTTGGCGAGCGACATCAACAGGTTCTCGAGCCTGATCATTTCGTAATTGCCGGCATAGTTCCGCTCGTATAGTTCATGCCGTCCGCCGAACTCCGTGCCTATCGCGTCCCACAAAACCTTGAGCAGCTTCACTCGTTCGAGGGCGTCGTAGCCATTGGAGCCGCGCAAATACTTGTCCAGATACGGCCGCAGCTCGGGAGTTTTGAAATCGATCGAGTGAGAATTGAGATAAATAAGTCCGCTCGAAATGCTCTGCTCTGCAATCTCCTTAATTCGTGGATACGCGATCGGGGCCAAAAAGCGATACGCCATTCCAAACGCCGCATTGGGTTGAACGGTGCCGTTTACCCAGGCCTCCGGACTCTTGACCATCGCGTCACTCAAGGCCCAAAAGATATTGCGCCACGCGATTACCTCACCTACCTGGATCTGCGTTCCCCGAAGGTCCTGCGAGCCGATCGCCTCCGTCGCTTTGATAATCAAGCCGCTCAGAAAATCCAGCTTCACGGCGAAGCGCGTGCATCCATGCAGCGTGAAGCGCGGAATGAAACCGGACGTCGGGAAAAAGCTGTTGGCCTTTTCCAGGTCGCGATATACGAACAGGTTTTCCCACGGTATTAATACCTTGTCGAATACCAGGATCGCGTCATTCTCGTCGAAGCGTGACGACAGTGGATAGTCGAACGGACTTCCCATCGTTGCAGCCATAAGTTCATACGAAGGGCGGCAGATCAGCTTTACCCCCGGCGTATCCATCGGCACAATTGCGAACAGCGCCATCTCCGGTTTACCCAGCGGCGTGGGTCCGTAGAAGCCGATAAAGTTGCAGTGCGTCAAGGCCGACCCGGTCGCGACCACCTTCGCTCCACTGACTATTACGCCGGCGGCGGTTTCCGCTTCCGCGTGCACGAACACGTCCATTACATCGTCCGCCGGTTTGCCTTTATCAGTCGGCGGATTGATGATCGCATGATTCAGAAATAGGCATTTCTCCTGAACCCTCCGATACCATTTGAGCGCGTTCTCCTGGTACGGCGCATAGAAGTCTGCGTTGGCTCCGAGCGTCCCGGTGAGACTCGCCTTGTAGTCGGGCGAACGGCCCATCCAGCCGTATGAAATCTTCGCCCACTCGGCGATCGCGTCGCGTCCGCCCACCAGTTCTTCGGTGGTGCGCGGCACTTTGAAGAACTTGTGCGTGAATCCGCCGTTACCCGTATCCGTGCCCGTGATGATTGCCGCGCTTTTTTGCGGATCGTGCAATGCATCGTACATGCGCGCCAGCATCCGCGCCGAATTGCGAAACGCCGGATGTTCGGTAACGTCCTTGACGCGTTCGCCGTATATCCACACTTCTCGCGAATCGCGCAGGCTTTCCAGAAATTCTTTCCCGTTCAGCGGGCGGTTGCCGCCAACGCCTTGCCCCGATCCTGCATTTCCAGAAGACGGGGATTGCCGTTTCATGATGTTCCTCCAATACGCCCGCAAATGCGCCAACTCACGCGCGCCATGTCGGAGTCATAAATGACCCCGACCTCTACTGAACCGCCATAGCGGCCGTCGTTCGGTGATGCCGTGATATTCTCCCGGACGCGCAGGGGATCCACGCGCGCCGTTGGATCGACCGCTGCGCTATCTACATCCGATTATCGATGCCCGTCAACATTGCGGTCCTTGACATCTCGTCGGCGGCTCGCGAAGTAACATTGTAAGTCGAATTTCCTGGCATGAATCTCATGAATCTGGTGATGGAGGCGGCACATGGATCTGGGTCTTAAAGGCAAAACGGCACTCGTCCTCGGCGGCAGTAAGGGACTTGGTCGCGGCGTTGCGGATGCGCTCGCGGGCGAAGGCGTCGCGGTCGCTTTGCTCGCCCGCGGCAAGGAAGCTCTCGACCATGCGGCCGCCGAGATTAATGCGCGCGGTGGTCGAGCGATCGGTCTCGCCGCGGACCTCGCCGACTGGTCTGCGGTCGAGCAGGCCGCCACCGCCGCACGCGATCAACTCGGCCCCATCGACATCCTGCTCAACAATTCCGGTGGACCGCCGCCCGCACGCGTTATCGGCATCGCGCCCGAAACTTGGGAGGCGCAGTTCCGCTCGATGGTGCTGGTGTTTTTTCGCCTCACTGACCTGATGCTGCCCGACATGCGCAAGCGCGGATGGGGCCGCATCCTCAACGTCGCCTCCGAAAGCGTCATTCAACCGATCCCCCAAATCGCCATCTCCAATACCTTGCGTGGCGCCGTCGTCGGATGGGCCAAAACGCTCGCCGGCGAAGTCGCTCGCGATGGCATCACCGTCAATACTTTGCTGCCCGGAGCCTTCGAAACCGATCGCGTCCTGCAAGTCCAGCGCGCCACCTCCGCCCAGCAGGGCGTCACCATGGAGGAACTCTCGCAGCGCATCGCGCGGAGCATCCCGGTCGGCCGTATGGGCAAGCCCGCCGAGTTCGGAGCCTTCGCGGCGTTTCTCGCGAGTCCGTTGGCTGGCTATATCACCGGATCGCTGTTCCGCCTGGACGGCGGTTCTATTCGATCTGTCTGATTCTTTTCCGACGAGCGCGCGTGAGAAATCGCTTCGAGCATTTGCGCATCTCGCGACCACTCGTGGCCGTCAGTAAACGCGCGTCACCGAGCCGCAGGTGGGAGAGAAAGCGAATCTCCGGGATTTGGACAAAAAACGGCCGGGCTACCTTTACAACCGCACGTTGGGGGGACCTACGGTTTCAGTAGCCCGGCCTTGCTTGGGGACAAAGCGCTGATGTTCTCGGGGGGAGATAACAGCGCCGCTTTCTTTCCATGCAATCTTCATGCCTCAAATTTTTCCAGTAAATCCGGTAAATTCCGATTTACTAAACTTCTCATATTGCAATAATCTTCCTTTTTGATCGATTTGAATCCTATCTAACGATCCGATTTTAAAAGGTTTTTGCAGTTTGCGATGAGCCTTGCCGAATTCTCGAAAACTTTCGCCTTATGAAAGACGCCGCGCGCTACTGCCTGCAAATTATCCGGCACCGTCAACCGCCGCGGCCCCCGGCCCTCCCTCAAGCGGTGTGCTATTAGATGCCTCACGCCGTCGACGACTTCATGCCACGACCGGACTCAATCCCGGAGGGCGAAGCCCGCCTCCTGACATTGTGGGAAGCGTGAAACCTTTCAAAGGTTTCGCGTTGTTCTAATCCCGCTATACGATGTTGACGTTTTTCGGCGTGAGTGAGCGCCCCTCGACGCCCCGAACCGACCCTCTCGGTGACGCCCAGTTGAGAGCCGCTCCCCCGTATGTTAATCGATAGGGGCTCGGGGCGTAGCGCAGCATGGTAGCGCACCTGCCTTGGGAGCAGGGGGTCGGCCGTTCAAATCGGCTCGCCCCGATCGCGCCAGTAGCTCAGGTGGACAGAGCAGCGGCCTTCTAAGCCGCGGGTCAGGGGTTCGAGTCCCTTCTGGCGCGCCAGGAGCACTATTGCTGCCGCTTCCGGTTTTGCGGCGCAATAGATTATGATCGTTCGTGATGGTGGGTGTAGCTCAGTTGGTAGAGCACCGGGTTGTGGCCTCGGTGGTCGAGGGTTCGATCCCCTTCACTCACCCCACACATTCCTGCTAAGTAAAGCATCCCTGTCGCGGTGGGCCGTTAGCTCAGTTGGTAGAGCAGCTGACTCTTAATCAGCGGGTCTCCGGTTCGAGCCCGGAACGGCCCACCAAAAATCACACCCCTCGCTCCCAATAATAGGAACTCTCCAACGGACGGCAATTCGTTCCGCCCTCCTGCGGCCCCTCGATCCTCTCGCCTGCGCCTCCAACGCCCTCGAACTAAATGCCAAACTGGTTCATACTTCGTTAGCAAGGGACCTTCGCCGTCCGCAGCCGGCGCAGTGTAAGGTGCTAGTGGCGATGGCGGTTGACGGTGCAACTGCTGATGTGGCGCGTGCTTCGCCCCACCTGACGGCATTCATCTCAGCGAGGAGATAACATTCGAGCGCTATGGATACCCCTCAAGATTTGGACCCGGTCGAAACTGGCGAATGGCTCGACTCTCTCGAGGCGGTGATCGACGCCGAAGGAGTCGACCGCGCGCATTTCCTCCTCGAAAATCTCATCGTCAAGGCCCGCGAAAGCGGCGCCTTCCTGCCCTACAACGCCAATACTCCGTACGTCAACACGATTCCGGTCGAGCAGGAGCAACGCTCCCCCGGCGATCGCGCGATCGAACGCAAAATCCGCTCGATCATCCGCTGGAACGCCGTCGCCATGATCCTCCGCGCCAACAAAAAGTCTTCCGAGCTCGGCGGCCATATCGCGAGCTTCCAATCCGCCGCCACTCTCTATGACGTCGGCTTCGGCCACTTCTGGCGCGCACCCTCGGATTCCCACCCCGGCGACATCATCTATATCCAGGGCCATTCCTCGCCAGGCATCTACGCCCGAGCGTTTCTCGAAGGGCGCCTCACCGAAGACCAACTCGTCAATTTTCGCCAGGAGGTCGACGGCAAGGGCTTGTCGTCTTATCCCCATCCGTGGCTGATGCCCGATTTCTGGCAATTCCCCACCGTCTCGATGGGCCTCGGTCCGTTGATGGCCATCTACCAGGCCCGCTTCATGAAGTACCTCCAGGGCCGCGGTCTCGCCGACTTTGGCGACAGCAAGGTCTGGGCTTTCATGGGCGACGGCGAAATGGACGAGCCCGAATCGCTCGGCGCAATTTCGCTCGCCACGCGCGAGCATCTCGACAATCTGATCTTCGTCGTCAACTGCAACCTCCAGCGCCTCGACGGTCCCGTGCGCGGCAACGGCAAAATCATCCAGGAACTCGAGGCCGACTTTCGTGGCGCCGGCTGGAACGTCATCAAGGTCATCTGGGGCAGCAACTGGGACGCGCTGCTTGCCCGCGACAAAGACGGCCTCCTGCGCAAGCGCATGGAAGAATGCGTGGACGGCGAGTACCAGGCCTTCAAGGCTCGCGACGGCGCCTACGTCCGCGCCGAATTCTTCGGCAAGTATCCCGAGCTCCTCAAGATGGTCTCCGCCATGACCGACGACGAAGTCTGGGAACTCCGGCGCGGCGGCCACGATGTCGTCAAGATTTACGCCGCCTATGCCGCCGCCATCGCTCACCCCGGGCAGCCCACCGTCATCCTCGCCAAGACCGTCAAGGGCTACGGCATGGGGGCCGCCGGCGAGGGCATGAATATCACCCATCAGCAAAAAAAGATGGACGTCGCGTCGCTCAAGAAGTTTCGCGATCGCTTCAATATTCCCGTGCCCGACGACAAGATCGAGGAAGTCCCCTTCTACCGTCCGCCCGACGACAGCCCCGAAGTCGTGTACCTCAAGCAACGCCGCGCCGCCCTCGGCGGCAGCCTGCCGCAGCGCCGCCGCAAATCCGAGGCGCTCGAAGTTCCGCCGCTCTCCGCTTTCGACGTCCAGCTCAAAAGCACCGACGACCGCGAAAGCTCCACCACCATGGCCTTCGTCCGCATCCTCTCCACCCTCATCCGCGACAAGCACATCGGCAGCCGCGTCGTCCCGATCGTCCCCGACGAATCGCGCACCTTCGGCATGGAAGGCATGTTCCGCCAACTCGGCATTTTCTCCCAGGTCGGTCAGCTCTATAAGCCCGAGGACGCCGGCCAACTCATGTTCTACCGCGAATACCAGAAGGGGCAGATCCTCCAGGAAGGCATCAACGAGGCCGGCGCGATGTGCTCATGGATCGCCGCCGCCACCTCCTACTCCACCCATAACCTCCCGATGATCCCCTTCTACATTTTCTACTCGATGTTCGGCTTCCAGCGCGTTGGCGATCTGGCCTGGGCCGCCGGCGACTCGCGCTCGCGCGGGTTCCTCCTCGGCGGAACTTCCGGCCGTACTACCCTCAACGGCGAAGGACTCCAGCACGCCGACGGCCACAGCCACCTGCTCTCCGCCAACATCCCCAATTGCATCTCGTACGACCCGACCTACTCTTACGAACTCGCCGTGATCATCCACGACGGCCTGCGTCGGATGCTCGCAAATCAGGAAGACATCTTTTACTACATTACGTTAATGAACGAGAACTACCAGCACCCAGCCATGCCCGACGGCGTCGAGGAGGGTATTCTCAGGGGCATGTACCTCTTGCGCGACGGCGGCAAAGGCAAGGATGCGCGCGTGCAGTTGCTCGGCTCCGGCACCATTCTGCGCGAAGTTATCGCCGCGGCCGATCTCCTCAAAAACGATTACGGCGTCATCGCCGACGTCTGGAGCGTGCCCAGCTTCACCGAACTCCGCCGCGACGGCCTCGCGGTCGAGCGCTGGAACATGCTCCATCCGACCAGCGCCCAGCGCCGCAGTTACGTCGAGACCTGTCTCGCCGACCGCGCCGGCCCCGCTATCGCCGCGACTGACTATATCAAGGCGTTCGCCGATCAAATCCGCCCGTGCATGCCCAGGCGCTACCGCGTCCTCGGTACCGACGGCTTCGGCCGTAGTGACTATCGCGGCCGCCTGCGCAATTTCTTCGAAGTCGATCGTTACTATGTCGCGATCGCCGCGCTCAAGTCGCTCGCCGACGAGGAAACCATTCCGGCCTCCACCGTCGCGGCCGCCATCAAAAAATACGGCATCGATCCCGAAAAGCCGATCCCCACCTCGGTCTGACACATGGAAACCGTACTCGAGGTCAAGGTTCCCGACATCGGCGAATTCAAAGACGTCGATGTGATCGAGGTGATGGTCAAACCCGGCGATACCGTCGGCATCGACGATCCCCTGATCGCAATCGAATCCGAAAAGGCCACCATGGAAGTGCCGGCGCCGCTGGGCGGCGTCATCAAGGACATCAAGGTAAAGCTCGGCGACAAGGTCTCGGAGGGCTCCCTGATCCTCACGCTCGAGGCCGCCGACGCCGCCGCGCCCGTGTCCGCCGCGTCACCCGCGCCCGCAGCCAAAGCCGCTCCTGCCGCCGAACCCAAACCGCCGTCCGCACCGGCCCTCCGCTTGGTTGCGGCTGCGCCCGCGTCGCCCGCCAATGGCGATTCGGGAACGGCCCCGAACTCACCTGCGCGCGGCGCCGCGCCAGCCGGCGTATCGCGCGACGATGCCGCCCCGGTGCATAAGCCCCATGCGAGTCCTTCCGTGCGCAAGTTCGCGCGCGAACTCGGCGTCGACCTCGTCCACGTCAAAGGCAGCGGCCAGAGCGGCCGCATCTTCCGCGTCGATGTGCAAAAGTTCGTCAGCGCCGAGATGTCCCGGCCGCAAGGCTCCGGCGGCGCCGGCCTCGACCTCCTCCCCTGGCCCAAAGTGGATTTCGCCAAGTTCGGCGCGATCGAAAGCCAACCCCTCTCGCGCATCAGAAGATTCTCGAAGGCCAACCTCGCGCGCAACTGGGTAATGATCCCGCACGTTACTCAGTTCGACGAGGCCGACGTCACCGAACTCGAAGCCTTCCGCCTGCAAGTCAACCAGTCCAACGCGAAATCGGATATCAAAGTGACTATGCTCGCCTTCATCCTGAAGGCGCTGGTCGCCGTCCTGACCGAGTTTCCCGAATTCAACTCCTCGCTCGATGGCGACAATCTCATCCTCAAAAAATACTTCCATCTCGGCTTCGCCGCCGACACCCCCAACGGATTGGTCGTTCCGGTGCTGCGCGATGTCGATAAAAAGGGCGTGATGGAAATCGCGCGCGCAACCGCTGAACTCGCCGCAACCGCGCGCGAGGGTAAACTCAAGATGACCGACATCCAGGGCGGATGTTTCACCGTCTCCAGTCTCGGCGGTATCGGCGGCACCGCCTTCACACCCATCATCAATGCGCCCGAAGTAGCTATTCTCGGTGTTTCACGCCTCGCGCATAAGCCGGTCTATCGCGACGGCGCCTTCGTCCCGCGCCTGATTCTGCCGCTGTCGCTCTCCTACGATCACCGCGTCATTGACGGCGCGATGGCCGCGCGCTTCATCACCCGCCTCTCGGCCGTCCTGAGCGATCTGCGCCGCGCCCTCCTCTGACTTCTCAGCCGCCTCTCCTTGTCCAGGGAGAGGCCGCCGCAGGGCCAATCTTTCATTGGCCCTTCGGCGAGTGGGGGTATCCCCTTTGTCATTCTTGTATGTGGATTCTGATCGTAGCAAGAAGGAGGAGCAAGACGAGGCGGGAGACCGATGTCATTCAAGGCCGGTAGAGGCCGTCGCTCAGCAAGGATCCCCGCCTCGT
>JBEKJC010000045.1:0-24985 GCA_050011435.1 Binataceae bacterium (SeqCode) | reverse complement strand
CTTCTGCCGCCCGGGCGAGCAGGCGGGAGGTCGAGGGCTTGAGTCCGCCGTAAGCCCGCTCCTGGAGACGGTAGGCGATTGCTCGGGTCAGAAAGGAGCGGCCGATTTCTCGTGAAGGCGCCTTTCCACACATCGTTTTCCAGCGCTCGCGGAGTTCATCGATATCGAGTTTCGCGAGGCTCGCAATTTCCGCGGCTAGCGTCTCACCGCCCAGAGCAGGCGACCGCCGCTTCATAAGGGGGTTTCCGCGTATCCGGAAGGTCTCCGGTCAACCGTAATCTCCATGTGTGGTCCTCCTCTTGGAGCGAGGATCCGACCGCTCCAATGACACACACATGGCTCGATTCGCGCCGTACAGCCAGTCCTGCAGGCGGTCAATATTGAGCTCTTCGTACCGCCTGAAATCCGCCCACGATGCCGGCGTCTAGAGCGAAGCGGTCAAAATCTGAGGAACCAAATCAGGTTGCTGATTACGCAGACGTATGGCAACGTTTGTTGACTTCGATATGAAGGAGCACATCCTCAGGACGATGTCATTGAACGAACAGACCGGCACGGTTGAGCGAGCGATGGGCGAGTTTTCCCTGGACATCACGTCCCGGCTTCAATCAAATCATCTGGATTGGCAGCGCCTGAAGGGAGGCCCGCAATTCGATTACCCTATCGACTATTCGGTAGCGGTCACCCGTGTCGACCAGGCGTCAGAGCTGATCGAGTTCATTGCAAAGTGGGCACCCAACGCTTACTGCCATTACCACAGACATCTCGGTCGGACCTCGTCCTGGGTGGTCCAGGGCGAGCATCATATTGTTGAAACCACCGAGATGCAGACCATCCATAAGACTCGCAGGCCCGGCTTTCGAGGGAAGAGTCCGGCCGGTGAGATCCATATGGAATACGGCGGTGCGGAGGGTTCAACGGTCCTATTCCTCTGCGAGGCGATTGACGGAAAGCTGTTCGATATCGTCGCCAACGATGGAACTGTGCTCGCCACCGCGACTCTTGACGATTTTGCCTCAGGTCGCCTGGCTCGATAGATAGGTCGTTTCCTAACAGCCGCACGCTATCGAGTTCGAGGTAACGCTCGAAGATACTGCTCACCGTCGCGGCTTCCCGGTATGCGATCCAGCAACGCGCGAGTGGTAACCGCTGCGTCTTTCGGCGCGGGCCAGGGGATTGTGGGGATTATGGTATGGCCAAGCCGGTTCGCACTCCGATGATTGGCCCGGCGCGCGAGCCCTGGACAGACCAATGGTCGACCGGCGCATAGCGATTCACCGTCATTTCGCGCCGCACCGACACAGCGCGCTGCTCGCGGCGCTCGTGGCTGCCTTTGCGGTGCGACCGTTGATCGGCGAGTCCCCAGCCGGCACTGCGGTATTTAGTGTTGCTCTCGTGCTTCTCCTGCTTGTTGCTCTCTACAACATCAACGCCGATGAGTTGATCGGTGAAAGAGGTCGCCTGCTGGCGCAACGCCGGCGGCGGCGAATGATCGGTTGGGTGCTAGCCACGGCAGCAGGAGTCGAACGATTGGCAGTGTTCTTTGTGCACAGCGGGATGCTCGAGTTGCTGGGTTCGATTAGTTGGCTGCGCTTCGTCGTGTTTGCGACCCTCAGCCAATTACGCAGCGTACTGAAGCAGAGAGCGGTCACGGGCGAGACTATATGCATGGCAGTCTCGATCTACCTGCTGCTCGGGTTCATTTGGACGTTCCTGTACGCCGTGATATTTGAGCTGCATCCAGAATCGTTCGCAGGCATCTCGGCTCCGCCGCCCGGTCATCCAGTCGACGTTCAGCACATTTTTCCGCTCCTCGCCTACTTCAGCCTGACGACGCTCTCCACCATTGGATTTGGCGACATCACTCCGTTGACCCTCCAAGCCCGTTACGCCGCCGTCGCTGAAGGTATCACCGGTCAATTTTACATGGCGATCCTGGTAGCTCGACTGGTGGGAATGCAGATGAACCGACCCGCAGTTCAGGGCTAGGAAATTCCATCATCTTGGTTCGACATCAATCAAGGGACCCGGCGCCGCTCGACGAATTCGATGTACGGATCGATTGCGTGCGGCCGCTCACCCCCTTGCCGCGGTTGCCAACCGCCGATTCGCAGCGAGTGCCGCAGGTCGCAAAGGCGGTGTTTTGGAGACCTCTCCGGTGAGTCTCTTTGGAACTTCTTGACGCTTTTGAATGGCTTACTGACCGTTTAGGAAGCGGTCTGGAAGTTCAAATCCACTTCCCTCCACCAACCAGTCTCTCGATTATCGGGTATTTCAGAGAATTGAGCGAAATCCGCGCGTGTGCGCGCGATTTGCCTTCGCATGCGGACCCAGAGAGAGGCGTCGTGGGCGCAAATCGGCCAAATTTCGCGAATCCTCTCTGCGCGCGATTTCCCTATGTCCGACCCCGTGCGATCGGAGGCGTGCCGATTCGTGGGTCGGAGGGTTCAGGGGCAGGACTTTCGCTCTTCTTTCGGCCACAAAGAGTGCCGAATCCACTTCCCATCTGGCCGCGTCAGAGCAATGTGTGCTGAGGACGGCCGGAACGCCGAAGTCGCCGCCAGAGAAGGAGAATCGAGATGAGTATCGAAACTGAACCGACCGCGGGAGAATTGATCGCCAACGAGGCGTCAGCTTCCGCCAGAAAAAAGACCGCGGCAGCCAAGCCGAAGGGCGCACCTGCCGCGAAGACCAGGAAGGCCGCAGGTCGGCCACCGCAGTCATCGCGAGCGAAGCCGAAGGGCGAGAAGTTGATCTGCCGGTATTGTGGCAGCGACGACCTCGCACCGTCGTTCAGCAAGAGGCGGGACGCGCGCTGCCGCGCCTGCTTTAAGAAGCGCTACGGTTCGGCCGCACGCAATCAGAAGGCCGTGCGCACGCGCAAGGTGAAGGCTGCGAAGTAGTCCGCGCGGTAGAAATCGAATTGGGGGCCGGGCTCCGCGATGGGCCCGGCCTCTCTCGTGGGTTCAGAACAATGAACGGACTTCGAGTTTATCAGAGATGAATCAGCGGAGGCCGAGCGCCTGCTCCTGGGCATTCCAGAGCAGCGGCAGGTCGACCCGACGCATAAGACTGAAGACCGTGAGATCGGGCGGCTGGTGGCCTTCGGCGATCGCCTCAATGATCCGCGGCGACAGGAAGCCCAGCCGCAGCAACCGCCGCACCGAGCGTTTATCCATGTGCTCCCGTCGCGCGATCTCATCAACCGAATTGACCTGCCCCGAGATCAGCTCGAGCGCCCATCGGCGTGCGCGGGCGACCGCCTTGAGCAGCGGTAGCTCGACCCGGCTCGGCGTGGCTTCGCCCGCCAGCACCATTCGCGTTTCGACTCCGCGCCGTTTCAGCTGCAGCGGAATCAGCTTGGCGAGAGCGACGTGGCGCGTTGTGCCGCTGCGGTCTTCCTCTGCGATCGGCAGCTTAAGTAGGATCCTGATGCCTTCGCGCACAAGATCGACTCGTTCAATGATCTCGCCCAGCGTCGATGTTGCCGTTCCGCCGTCGGCCTGAAGTCGTTCGATCAGCGTCTGAGTGGACCTGAGCACCGGCGCCAGGTGGCTCGAATCGATGCCTGACTCTTCCAGTACGAGCGCGATCGCTGCCCGATCACCGAGCATCGTCCGGGCGCCAGCTGAGACTGCTCGCTCGATCTCGGCTGCGGATAGCCGCCACCGCTGTTCCGGTTCCTGTGACTCGCCTCTTACCAGCCGCTTGGAAACGTAATAGCGATAACGTCGTTGACCCCTTGACCGCGCCCTGGACGTACAGCGGCTCGCCGTTCGCATCGAACAGCTTGCCCGC
The DNA here is from genome assembly GCA_050011435.1 of Binataceae bacterium (SeqCode). Taxonomy (GTDB): domain Bacteria; phylum Desulfobacterota; class Binatia; order Binatales; family Binataceae; genus JADMIL01. The sequence goes on along the minus strand of JBEKJC010000045.1, from coordinate 21,187 downwards.
CAGCGGACTTCGCATTGCCGCGGTCTTGCGCCCCTCGCCGTCGCGCACCGCATGACCGCACAGCTTCGCCTGCACCCGCTCCCACAACTCGCGACTCATGATCGGCTCGTGCTGTCCCGGGTGAGACTGCTGCTTGTGGCGGATCTCGCCGCGGTAGATGCGGTTGGAGAGCAGGCAGTAGAGCGCTCCGCGTGAGAACGGCTTCCCGCCCCTGCGGTTGCCCTTCCTCGACAGCTTGACCGCCGAGACCATTCCGCGTTGGTCGAGGTCGTTTTTCAATTCCCGCACGCTGCCGAGTTCCAGGTAGCGTTCGAAAATCTCTCTTACGGTCCGTGCCTCATCCTGGTTGATCACCAGCTTCCGCTCGCGCACGTCGTATCCCATCGGGAGGGTCCCGCCCATCCAGATGCCCTTGCGCTTGGAGGCGGCGACCTTGTCGCGGATGCGTTCGCCGATGACTTCGCGCTCGAACTGAGCGAAGGAGAGCAGCACGTTGAGCGTCAGCCGCCCCATCGAGCTTGTGGTATTGAACTGTTGGGTCACCGCCACGAATGACACGCTCTGATTATCGAACAGCTCGACCATCCGGGCGAAGTCGGCCAGCGCGCGGGTCAGCCGATCGACCTTGTAGACCACCACCACATCGATCAGACCCTCGCGGATATGCGTCAGCAGTTGCTGCAATGCCGGCCGCTCCATCGTACCGCCGGAGAAGCCGCCGTCATCGTAGGCCGTCCTGATGAGCTTCCAGCCCTCGCCCGCCTGGCTTCGGACGAACGCCTCGCAGGCCTCGCGCTGGGCGTGCAGCGAGTTGTAGTCCTGCTCGAGTCCTTCTTCGGTGGACTTGCGCGTGTAGATCGCGCAGCGCCTGACGGCAGCATCAGCCATGGGCGATCTTCTCCGCCCGGCGCTTGAGGCCGAAGAAGAGCGGTCCTGACCAGCGCGCGCCGGTGATCACGCCGGCCACTTCGGACAGCGATCTGTAGCGCCGGCCGCGGTAGACGACGCCGTGGTCGAGCACCGTGACCCGGTGACTGACGCCGCCCCACTCGCGGATCAGCACTGTGCCTGCCGAAACACGCTTATCTGGCATACGCTTTCGGCCCCCATCAGCGCGCCCCTCACAAACCCGGTCGAGGAGCCGCTGTACCGATGGCTTGAGACCGCCGAACCTTTGCTCCTGCAACCGGTAAGCGATCGCCCTGACCATGAAGATGCGTGCGAGGAGCGGGGACGGGTCAGTACCGAACAGAGCCTTCCACATTTGCAGCAGTGCAGCGGGATCGAGCGTGTTGAGGATTGCAATCTCCCCGGCCAGGTCCTCGGCAGCGGCCCTTAAGCTCTGCTGCGCCGTCTTGCGATTCGACGAAATGCTCTGCGCCATGGCGACCTCCATTCGGGTCTCCATGTGCGCTCAATTCGCGCCATGAATCCAGTCGGCCCTCTCGGCGCTAAGCGCGCGAAAAAATTCGAGAATCTACCTCTGAAGGTCGCGATTTTGAGCTGACTGGTGAAACCGGGAACGCGCGCCTCTTTCTGCTTGTCGGCGGCCGATTTCTCGGGGTTTGGGTCACTTGAATAAGGTCATGATTCGGGCGATGGCGACTCCTGGGGCCGTTGTTTGCAGAGTAGGCGAGGGTCTTGCCGAGTGTGGATCCTTCCTCGTTATTTCTTTGCATTTCTCAGGCGCGCGGGCTGCTTGTGCCGAAGCAATTGGCGCTGACGTTCCCTCCAGATCGCCGGCCAAGGTCAGCCGGTTTCTGCTCCGCTTCGATGAGACTGATTGCTCCATGGATACCTCCCATAGGGTGTCCATGTGCACTCAATTCGGGCCACAAATCCAGTCGCTTTGCGCGCCCTAACCTAGCGAAATGTTTGAAGAATTTGACTTGAACGAGGCGACTTGTGGCGTCGATGGCGATAGTCGGTCATGCCTTTCGAATGACGCAAAAGGCGGTAGGAGGTGCGCTCTAGACATGTCGTGTCTTTAAGCTTCGGCATGCCTTTCCAAGTTCGTCGGGCGCGAGCGCGAACTCAACGTAATGAAGGCTGCGATCGAAATGAGCGACGGAGGGCGGGCTATATATTCCGATTCGTAATCAGCAGGTCGTCGGTTCGAATCCGACGGGTGGCTCCAAAGAAACCTCAATACAAACAGCTACTTACGGTGCTCCTGCGCGAGCGGGAGCACCGCGTAATTCGCACGGATCGAACGGTTTATGATCACTTTATGAACCCTTCCAAATTCGCATAGCGTGCGGCGGACCTAAGCCGCGGTAAAGGCCTCAAAAATCCCGCGGCGGACGGAAGACGAGATCAAGGCCGAGGGTGTGTCGATTCCGCATTGACTCTTCGAGCATCTGTATCAAGTCTCCCAGCGTTCCTGGAATTCTGATCGGCGGGCTCGCTCTCTAGCACGGCTCTCTTCGGGTTGTGCTCGGGTGCATCGAAATTGCGCGACACGTCGCCTTCGAGACGGCTTGAGAGTCGGCGAGATCCTTGAAGGAGCCTTCGAATCTCGCTTTTTGTCAGCCTTTAATCGAATCCCAAGGCATGTCGCGCCGTCTCGTGCTCCACGGTGCAAGTAGACTTTCTTCAAGTAAAGGACAAACTAGTAAGCGCCGACGCGCAGAGCGAATATCGTATCTGGCCATCACCGATACCGTGTTCTTCGGGACCCTATTCGACCGACGGAAGCATTGGTTATTATAGCAGCGTCCAATTGGCAAAGGGGGGAATCTTCTAATGACGCTAGCGTTGCCTCAAGCTCTCGTTGATGCGGTTAAAGAAGAACGAGCAGTTCTGTTTCTAGGTGCTGGAGCGAGCTACGGTGCGGTCCATCCGCGAAATCTCTCCATTCCAGATGGTAATGGACTTCGCGATTTCCTCTGCGATCGGTTCTTCGACGGCTCCTTAAAGACGCGAAACCTATCCGCAGTTACTGACCTAGCCATAAACGAGCGCAATTTGCTTGAGGTACAACGCGCAATCGCTGAACTGTTTATTGATTTCCAACCTGCTGAATTCCATAAACTGATTCCCACATTTCGCTGGAGTGCAATCGTCACCACGAACATCGACCTCATAGTAGAGCGTGCTTATAGCTGCGCACCCAAGGCACACCAAGACCCAGTAATCTTTTTGAGAGACAACCAGCAGTTCGATCTCGAAATGAAGAAGCGCGTCGACGGCGTGCCATTTCTTAAATTGCACGGCAGCATAGATTATCCGGCTGATAACGAAATCCCGCTGGTGCTATCAAACGAACAATTGGTGCAGTGGCAGCTTCATCGCAAACGGTTGTTCAACTTCTTTGCAAACCTCGGTTACGAACACCACATCATCTTCTGCGGCTACGCCTTCAGTGACTTTCATATTCGAACGATTCTCTTCGACCTCACGGATCCCCAAATAAACCGTCCCCAATACTCTATCGTGGATCCTTCGCTTGTCGATGTCGAGGTCCGCTTTTGGTCCAAGAATCGCGTGACAGCGATCATCGCCAAATTTGAGGACTTCATGGGCAGCTTGGATCAAGCAGTTTCGCCAACAGTTCGTGCAATACCGCGGCGCTTAGGTGGCGGAACGACGTCTTTGAGCGCGTTCTACAGAGTCTCCAATCCGACAGAGAGCGGCAGCTTGCGCGAGTTCCTAGAGGAGGACATTTATCACGTAAGAGTTGGACTGCCGATCACCTCACAGGATCCACGCGCCTTCTATCGTGGTCTTGATTCCGGATGGGGCTGCATTAGTCAAAATCTCGACGCTCAACGTAGCATCACCGATTCCGTCCTCGCCGATGCGATTCTAGCTTCAGAAGAAGAGCGAACGGCACGGGTAGACCTCTTCTTGATCAGTGGTCCAGCAGGAAATGGCAAAAGCGTATGCCTGAAACGAGTCGCTTGGGAAGCCGCAAACCGTTATGAACAGCTTATTCTATTTCTCAAAGAAGACGGCGCTATTCGCGCTGATGCTCTGGCCGAGATATTTCGCTTAACTGGTAGACGAATCTTTTTGTTTATTGACCATGTGGCTTTGGTAGTCTCGCAACTCGCGGATACGATTGAACAATGTAGGCGAAATGGAGTACCCCTCACCATCATTGCGTCCGAGCGTGATAATGAGTGGAACACGCGCTGCCAAGCGCTCGATCGGTATTTGACGACAGATTTCCCAGTTCGGTATCTCAACGAACGAGAGATTCGAAATCTCTTAGATCTTCTTGAGGTCAATGATGCACTAGGAGACTTGAAATATAGCACCCTTTCGGAACGAGTCGACGCGTTTCTCAAAAGTGCGGATCGACAGCTGCTTGTAGCATTACACGATTTGACCCTAGGGGAACCTTTCGAGCGGATCGTTCTCGACGAATATCAGCGTATCGTACCAGACGAGGCCAAAACATTGTACTTAGATGTGTGCACCCTGAACCGGTTAGGTGTCCCAGTGCGCGCTGGGCTGATATCGCGAGTGAGTGGAATTAATTTCCAGGAATTCAAGGAGCGATTTTTTTTGCCGCTAGAGCGTATTGTACAAGTTCGACCAGATCGATATGCAGGTGATTTCGCTTATTCTGCCAGACATCCGCACGTAGCAGAGATGGTCTTCTCTCAGGTACTAAGCGATCCTGAGGCACGGTTCAACCAGCTAGTGCGGGTGATCCGCGGAATGAATATTTCGTACAGTTCTGACGAGCTTGCATTTCGCATGTTGATACGGGGACGTACGGTCTCAGATACGTTCAAATCGCAGGAGCTCGGTAGGCGACTATACGATGTGGCGGAAGAGCTTGTCGGTCCCGACGCACATATTCTACAACAACGCGGTATTTTTGAGATGAGTCATCCCGGGGGCAGTATTGATTTGGCGGAACGGTACATCGACGAGGCTATCAGCCTGGAGCCGAACGATCGAATGATAATTCATTCCCAGGCAGAGTTGCTCAGGCGGCAAGCATCCGAGTCGATCGACCCGATAGAAAGGGCCAAGCTTCGGCGACGAGCGAGCGAGAAAGTAGCGCCATTGATGGACCGCTTCCGCGACGATCCTCATGCATTTCACACCAAAGCTCTCTTGGCAGTTGATGGACTGCGAGAATTGTTATCTCGGCCAGATGAGCACGGATCTGGGAAGCTTAAGGACCAGGCTCTTGTTGAGATGACCAAAGAAGTTGAACAGACAATAGCGGATGGCCTTCAATTGTTTCCGGAGAACGAGCAACTGTTGAGTACAGAGGCTCAGTTTCGCGATCTGATCAACCAGAGCGATCTCGCAGAACAGGCATTGAAGCGAGCTTTTGCAGCTAATCCGCGTCAGGATTTTATAGCCATCCGTTTGGCCAGAAAGGTAGCGGCTAAGGGTGACCTTTCTAGTGCGCGCAAGATTCTTAACGAATGCCTCGATGCAAATCCTGCAAGTAAGCGGGCGCATTTCGAAATCGCGAAGACCTACCTGACCAGCACCGATCCGACAGAATGCGGGCTTCGGAAGGCGCACTTGAGACGTGCTTTCAGCGAGGGCGATTCGAATTTCGACGCGCAGTTTTGGTTCGCTCGCGAATTGTTTCTCACCGAGGATTACCCAGCGGCAAGAAAGCTGTTTCAAAATCTCAAGGAGAGCGCAGTGCCTCCCAATCTTAAGCGAAGAATTCGAGGATTGGTGCTGGATTCCGACGGAAGGGCGAGGCGGTTTAGTTCGAAAGTTGCTAAGCGAGAGGCAACATATGCCTTACTCACAACTCTAGCCTTCGCAGAGCCACTTCTGCTTCATATCTCCAATTTCGTCGATGACTGGCAGAAGTTGGCTGTTGGAAGCGAACTCGAAATTAGTATCGGCTTTGCAATGACTGGGGCTCAAGCATCTGAGGCCCGGTTCCGGAATGTGAACGGAACAGCAAACATCGTATCACTTGGGACAGTCGGCATGAAATGCAACAGCTCAGCTTAGGCCAGCCCCGGCAAAGGCCTATAGTTGCGGTCGCCGGCAGGGGCGCGACAAGTCCACCAGACTCTTGTGCTAGATCTCGAAGCCGCCGATGCGATTGTTTGATTGAGCGGCCTCGATGGCCCGCTCCGCGGCCAGCGCACTCGCTTCCAATACCGTCTACCGGAACGGTACAACTCCACAGACGTGGGCAACGTAATAGCGCACTCCGACTGGTCCTCGTTCAGTTCACGCACCCGGCCGCGGTCCACAGCCCCCAAACGCTCCCGGAAGTTTACGCCGCAAGGGCGTGGTTCCCGGCCGGGTCGCCATCGCCCAGCCGTGGCTTCACGGGAGAACTGCGAGGCGGGAACCCGAATCACGCAAGGTATACATGCAGCCCGCTCACACGAAGGGTGCCTTCGTCGATCAGCTCATTCACGACGCTGCCGACGAGTTCCGCAACACCCTCGCGTGCCCGTTCGACTGCGAAGAGTGCAGCAACAGCGCGTGGCAACGCCTCACGCATGCAACCAAATTGGTCTTCGACTACATAAAGGATGGCGAGACGAATTTCGTCCAGTGGAACAAGGGCCAGTGGCCTAGTGACGCCGGCGCCCGGTACCCGAAATATTCTTGGTCGAGAACCGGGGACATAGAGGAACCGAGGATCTGAGCCACGTTCGATCGAGGCTGCCTTGATAGCAAATTCGATGGCCCGCTCGATATTTGCGAGGACGTTGGTGCCCGCACGAGCCACGCCGTGAATCTCCTTGAGCCGCTCAATGAGCAGTTTCTCGTGAATCGGCTCTTCGAACTCAACGATCGCCCGAATGTGCTGCGCTAGGACGGCCGGATAGCGGCCAGGATTCACCAAGTAGGCACGGTTTCGTTTGAGATGTGACGGATTGAATTTCCGATAGGGCTCACCTGTACTGAACTGCCGAGATTGGGAGGCGGTGGCGCCTAGCGGCGGTCGGTCTGGCACAGGGTCGGGGTCCTCTTGCTCGGGTCCCTTCGAATCGATAGTTGGTGCCGCTGTCGAAGAGGCGTTCGTGATCTGCATGGCTTGCTCTAACGAGCGCAAAACTCCGGCAATTGTAGTCTCTCGATCGCGAAACCAATCAGTAGACCATAGGCGATGCAGCCGCCAGCCATGCTGCCTAAGCACATGCGAACGCAGCTCGTCGCGATCTCGCGCCGTTCGTGCTCTGTGGTAGGTGGCACCATCGCACTCGACCCCTAGCACCCAGCGGCGCTGGTCGCGCGGGTCGCGAATTGCTAAGTCGATGCGATACTGGCTTGCGCCGACCTGCTGGTCTATCTGCAAGCCACGCTCGCGCAACGCTTCGGCGACGGCGTCCTCGAAATCGTTGGTTTCTTCATCGGTGACCGTGGCGAGCGGAACTGGAAGTGCCTCCCCGCGCTCCGCATATTCAATGAAATTCCGCAGAGCAAGCGCTCCGCGATTGTTCGGATTGACACCATCAAGCTCCTGACTACGCAAACTGGTAACCAAAATGGTGTGCCATTTCGCTCGCGTTATCAGCACGTTCAGGCGCCGCCATCCGCCGTCGCGATTGAGCGGGCCGAAGTTCATACTCAGCGCACCATCGGCAGCACGACCGTAGCCGACGCTGATTACTATCGTGTCGCGCTCGTCGCCCTGGACATTTTCAAGGCTCTTTATAAAGAAGGGCTCAGGACGTGAGGAATCGAGGAGGGGCGCTAGATCGGGTCGGCTAGTGGCGAGTTCGTCGAGTGCTTCTTCGATCGCCTCTCGCTGGGTTGTGTTCAGCGCGGCGACGCCCAGCGAACGCTCCGGATAGCGGTCGAGCTGGTCAACGATCAGCTCCGCTACCCGACGAGCCTCACGGCGGTTTGTTCGGCTGCGGCCACGGTCCCAGATGCCGTCGGGTAGATATTCAAGACGCACTCCCCTATCCGTCCTATCGTTCGATGCCGCAGGGAAGGTGATCAGCGTGTTGTCATAGAAGTAGTGGTTTGAGAACTTGATTAGGGCCTCAACGCGGCTGCGGTAGTGCCACCGCAGATGCGCCCGGTCGAAGACGGGATAGACTGCAACGCAATCGTCGAGGAGTGACTCCAGGGGTTCCAGTGTCTCTTGCGACTCGTCCTCGTCGCCATCTTCATCGAAGATGACGGAGGCTGAGAAGAATGAGGTGGGAGGAAGCTGGTTCGCGTCGCCAGCCACGACGACCTGCTTCGATCGGAGAATTGATGGTATGCCCTCTTGCGTCGGAATTTGCGACGCCTCGTCGAACACGACGAGATCAAACGAGAGGCTACCGGGCTTGAGAAACGTCGAGACCGACAGAGGGCTCATGAGCATGCAGGGTTTTAGGGCCTGCAAGGCGTTGGGTATTTCGGCAAATAGCTTGCGGAGCGGCTTGGTCCGTTTCCTCTTGGCCAGCTCACGCTGCAAGATGCCAACCTCGCTCTTGTTGGCGAGGCCGCTCTGAGCCGCCGACAGGCGGCGCGCCCCGGTCGTTCCCGTGGCCAGGATCTGTCTCAGTGCCGATTTCCGAGTTCGTTCCTCAAGTTCCCGGAATCGGTGGATCTGCTCCTCACGCCGCGCACCAGTGAAGACGCGCAATTCAGGGGAGCCTTGTAGGGCCGCCTCCGCCCATAGCTTGTAGAAGCGGCGTTCGAATGCCTGGGGGGCTTCTCTGGCCGAGGAGGATCCGAGGGCTTCAACGAACTTCTCTAAACCGAGCTTACGGCAGTCGCTCAAAGTATGCTGAAGGACCATCCATTCATGTAGGCTAGAAAGTGATGACAACAGTTTACCGCAGCGCGCGACAATCGCAGGGAGCGGTGCCTGCATGACACTGGCGCTGTCGCGGGTGAAACCACCGGGCCACTCGGCGTCTACCGCCTTGACGGCTTCGGCGAGCGCCGGATCGTCCGCGAGAGTGCGGAGCGAGCGTGCAGTCTTCTTGATTGCAGGGGAGAGATCACCGGCCAAGGTAGGTATCTGAAATCCGATTTCCGTCGCGCTCGAGCGCAACGAGACAGCGACACGAAAACTCCTTCCGGCGTCTAGGAGGGCGGTCGGGTCGCGAAAATTAACAACGCCAAGCAAGGAGACAATACCGTCGCGGTTCGCTCGGAACCACACCTCAAGCTCGCTGACGCACTTTGCCGCCGCTAGGTATGAACGGAGTGCCTGTAACGTCGCTGAAGTGCCCTGCGCGAGGTGCTCCCTGACAAATGATCGCCAGCGCCAATAGCTTGGAAGCAGGATTCTCACCCAGGAGCGGTACTTTGAATTGAGGGTCGAGAGAACCTCGAGCGCATCGTCTACCGGGAGGCTCGCGAAGGCAGTACGATACTCCGAAGTCTTGGTCGCCAATTCGGTTGCCTTTACCGCCGCATCGTCCAGCAAAGAAGCCGCCTCTGCGAGTTCCGCGTCTGTGCGCTCCGACCAGTATGCTGGTAATTGGTCTATCGTCGCGAGCGCTGTTAACGCTGGCGCTAGCTTACTGACCTGGTCGAGCGAAAGGTGCTCTAAGTCTGACCCAAGGATGCCAAAAAGCGCGCGCATCACGCCGCTTAGCCGTTGCGCGGCGGCGTTGATGATCGTGAAGCGCACTTCCATTTCCTCTTGAAGGATCGCCTTGCCAGGTTGAACCTCGAGGCCATACCAGGGGTTCTCGTCCCGAGAATCGAAGACCATTGCCTGCGCAGCAAGGTCGCTTAACGATTCGAGGGCGGTGCCAAGTTGGCTCCGTGTTACGGACAGCGGGTCGTTCCACGGGAGCGGCGCCTTTAGATCAACCGCGCCGCGCAGCTTCTCGAGCTTCCCGACGACGTGGTAGATACTTCTGCCGAGCGGCTCGCGCTTCAGGTGTAACTCGCGCACATAGCCGTTGAGCTGCTGACGAAGTCGGACCAACTCTTCAACTCTTTCGGCGAGCAACTCACTGTCTCTGGCCTCGCTGGCCTCCAGAGTTCGCCGCAACTCCTCAACGATCTTTGCCTTGCCGGCCTTCGTGCTGTGAGCCTCAAGACACAACCGCGCGAGGCCCAGAGTCGAAAGGCGCTCGTGGACGACGTTTAGCGCTGCCATCTTCGCGCTCACAAAGAGAACCTTTTTTCCCTTGCCGAGCGCGTCGGCGATCAGATTGGCGATGGTCTGGCTCTTCCCGGTGCCGGGTGGTCCGTGAACCACTAGATTGCGACCGGCGGCTGCGAGCGCGATTGCTTTGAGTTGGCTCGAATCTGTTCGGAGGACGGGCACAGGCACGATGTCCGGAGTCGGCAGGGCGTCAAGGTCGTCGCTCAGTGCTTCCGACGCTTCAGGCAGAGACCTAGCCCGCGCCAAGGCCGCAACGACGTCACTGTTCAGCGCAGCTTCAGCCATTGCCCTCAGGTCCTGGTAGATTACGAGCGACTCGAAGGTGTAGGTGGAGAGCCAAGCTTCGGGTTCGACGCTCCAGCCTTGCTCGCGGACTAGCAGCCGCACCTGATCGAGGAGAGGTGGGAGTGCGCCGGCCGACAACTCCTCCTCGGGCATCGCCGGCAGCGTTACCCTTTGTCGCTCGCGCAGATAAAGTTCGAGTGCCGGGTTGAGCTGCATCTCCTCGTCCGCGAGGTGTAGCCGAAGTGCCGCGTTCGGTCCGTGGCTCTCCAACTCGCACGGAACCATCCAGAGGGGTGCGATGGATTCGCCGAGCGCGACGTCCTTCCATCGAAGGATGCCGAACGTCAGGTATAGCGTCGTAACGCCACGCTCTTCGATGGTCGTCCTCGAGTTGTCGTAGATGCGTCGAAGCCGCCGCTGGAGGTCCATCGGCTTGGCGTCGAAGGTGAGATCGCCGGCCTCAACTTCGTACACCTGCTCGGAGTCGGCAATATCGCTCCCGCCCTCACCTGGGCTCCCTGGTGGCGCTCCCGTTGGAACCTTGTTCACCCGCGGCATGCGCAACTCTTGGGCTTGCACGGCGAAGCGGTCGAAGAGGCTAGCCGCATCAGGCTCGATGACCCGCAGCTTGCTGACGCGGCTTCGGTTAATGCCGAGCAACGGGTTGGCTTTGGTAAGGTCGAGAAGACGCTCCTGCCACCTTCGTAGTTGCGCACGAATTCGATCCGCGTCGAAGTCCTTGCTGGAACCGCTATCGTGAGGTGTCAACGGCGTGGGAGAGAAAAGGTTAGGAGCGGCGGCTCTCCCAGCTTCGAGTTCCTCTGCCACCCCGACGTAGGTTCTTTTAGGAGGTTTCACCAGCCACTATTGAAGCGCTGCGTGCGGCCTGCCGCCCATCCGTGAAGCTTCAGACTCCATCATCTGGCTCTTAATGTAATGTCGCACGACGCGCGGCAAAACGACGTATTGATGATACGCCGTTCCTGCCGTTACGGTAAGAGCGCCCGTTGGCTCGCCCCGTATCCGTGCTTTCGATAAACTCATCCCTTCCGGCGATAGAATGGTCCGAAATCGCATGACCCACAGTAAACCACACCAGGCTCGTCGTCGCACGCAACGCCAGTGATTTTGGTGCTCTCCCGCGCACAATTTCCGTACTTATCTCTTGGCTTGATCCGATTCTACGTATGAATACCGCCGTTTCGCGCATAGACTGCGCATAGTCGGCTCGAATTTGGAATGACGCGAAGCGCCGATGGGGAGGCGGCATTCTAATTTGAGCGCGCTAAAATATTTGAGTCAGCGATGGGGTGCCGCCACTCCTGCCTTTGAACAGCGTTGCGAGGAGGCGATTGGAGGACCGATTTGAAAATAATCTTCAGCCGGAAAGGCTTTGACGGCACGGCAGGCGGCTGTCCCAGTCCGATTATTGATGGACGGCCCTTGTCGATGCCAATCCCGTCAAAAATGCCTACACCGACCCGGTTCCGCGATTTGAATGGCCCTTACGCGAGCCTCGCAAGTGATCTGACCCGGGGCAGACTGAGGGCGGAAGATTGGTGCCACCTCGACCCCGACATCAACCCTGATAGCTTGCCTCGCCGACCCGGATGGCGGGACGCCTTAGGACAGGTTGCCGCCGCACAGGGGCATCTCGCAAACCAGGGAGTAGAGCGCGGAGACCTCTTCGTCTTTTGGGGTCTGTTTCGGCCGGTGGAGCACGAAGGTCGCTGGAAGTTCGTCGGAAAGCCTGAGCATCGGATTTGGGGTTGGCTACAAATCGGCGAGATCGTTGGACTTGGATCAGATGGCTCGCACGCCTTAGCCGAACGGCCCTGGTTGAATAATCACCCACACGCGCAGGCTGGGTGGACCGCTCAGAATGTTCTGTATGTAGCTTGCGAGGAACTTACGCTCGGCTCTCGCGTGCTACCCCTGCCCGGGTCCGGTGCCCTTAAGACCGGGTATCGGCTTTCTGAGGCCGGTGCGAAGACTTCCACGTGGCGCATGCCGGATTGGTTGAATCCACGACGTGGAGGATCGGGTATGACTTACCATCCGCCGTACCGTTGGGCTGAGGACGGGACCGTGCAATGCGCGGCGCGTGGACAGGAATTCGTGGCCTTGCCTCAGAACGGGAGCAATGCGGTCGCATGGCTGACCGCGCTATTGGAAGAAACCCTTACATGAGCGGTATATGGCGTTATTCGCTCGTCGCCGACAACGGAATGGCTCCTTGCGTCGAACAGGGGATTCTCACTCTCTGCCTTTGCAAGCCCTTGATTCGGAAAAGTGCCTGCGTTGGCGAATGGGTCGTCGGATTTGTGCCTAAGCGCGTAAATGACGGCCGAGTGCATGTGGCCTGGGCCGGGCGAATTGCCAAGAGCGTTTCGATGGGCGACTACGAGAAAGGATTCTCTGATCGGCAGGATGCCATCTATAAGCTGACGGAACCCGGGTGGAAGTTCTTGCGCGACGACTACCATGAGGAGATTCGAGATCGCGATCTCAATGGTAAGAACGCTCTTATCTTTGAGCCATTCTGGTATTGGGGCGGTAATGGCATCGCCGCTCCGGAGGATATCGCGGAACTGGCACACTACTACGTCGGTCAAACTGCCAAGAACTCATCTCCCGAACGGATCACGCGTTTGGAAGAATGGCTGTGGTCGGTGGCCGAACCAGGCATTCATGGTGAGCCCCGTGATCAGTTACGGACAAGATCGCCGAAATAACTTCCCCAGCTTTTCAAGGCACGCCCCCCCCCCCGAGCATCGGATGCCCTTACGTTTCGACTGTCAACTGATGTCGGGATGTCCAGATGTGCAGGAAAGGAGCTGCGCACATCGAAGGGTCGAACCGCTTCCAAAGTCGCGGAGATTTCCATTGACGGCGGTAGAAATCTAAAATAACCGAAATGGACTGCGGGAAAAAGGTCCGGGCTGCATGCGGCGTTGCGTTAGAGCCAAGATTGTGGGCTCGCTGGAGGACAGAGGTCGAAAGGTGTTCCTTAGTTTGATGACCGCGCGCGGGGTATGGCCGATGCAGCGGTGCGACGGCCGGGCCACCGCGGGGGCGCGAGGATGAAGACGATCGCCACCAAGATCCCGAACAACGCATAAGCGACCGTGAAGACCCACGATGGGAAATCGTAAAAGGTCAGCCGGTCGACCCAGTAGCCAATGACATCGCGCGAGTGGCTGGCCTCGCCGCTGATGGCGCGCAGTTGGTCCCCTCGAGGGTCGTCAGCGGACACACGGCTCCCATCAGCGACTCGGCGCATACGATCGCGATTGCTCCAAGAAGGGCCGCACGAAACCAGAAAGCGCACCCATTCCCAGCGCATCGCGATACCGATGGCAATAAGCGCAAACCCTGTCGTGACGAATGCAACAGAGGCGGTGTGGAGCACCGCCACTGCGTCTGCTAGCAGCAGGTAGCGATTCATTTTGCACAGTCATAATAGCGCGCGCTGCTCGCACGATCCTCAATTCTTTTCGATTTGCCTCTATGATCGCTGAACGAACACTGTCGGTCGCTGCGAGCCAGCGTGCCGGCTCGACAAACTAGTTGCCGTCGGGGCGACTCACCTTCACGGTCAAATATCTTCGAGGTTCCCCTTCGCGTTGCGCCAGGGGTCCAATGCGCGGAGCGCGGCGACGACTTCCGGTCTGGGATTCCTAAGCCGAGATTCGAGTTCGTGACTGCGACTTATCAGGCGAGCACGAGCGCCACAGCAAGGGCAATAGAAGGCCGACGCATGTACGTCGTCGCGGGGCGCCGACTTTCGTTTGGTGCCATGAAACTTTCCCTTACACCGGCATCGGCAGCGCTTTCCAATCCCTTGCTCACACTCATATGCTTTCACGGCGTTCAGTGCAGCCATTGGTATCGGGCGCTCGCTCTCTGGTAAGTCCGCCATGCCTCAAATTGTAGCGCGGGCGCGGCCAACGGGCGACCGTCAGAAAAGTGTGAAGCCATAGGGCGCCGGTCGCCGGGCCAAACGAAAAAGCACCGAGACATTTTGGTCGTCCCGCTATCGCAACGGCGGAAGCCAAATCCCCAAGCCCAAAAGCGCCTTCACACGAACGCGAGTGAGTATTCGGTCCCAATCCGACGCCTCGTAGCGGAAGTCCCAATACTTGATGAGATTGCCGTCGTGGAGCCTAAGCCACACCGGGTCTTCATATTTTGTGGAACCTCGTGAGACTTCCAAACACATCCGTCTTATATGCCACGCCAATAAGTCGGCGGCCTGCAACGGAGGATTGCATTTATCATCGCGATATTCGGGTTTTGCGTTCTGAAGATGATTGAGAAATCTAGGATCGTCCAGCCTTAGAACCTGCATGAAGTTGTCGAAGGCTTCTTCTAGGTTGCTAGGATTGTCGATACCGCAATCAAACAGAATCTCGGTCTTTTCGTTCCGCCCCGTTAGGATCGCTTGTGCCGTGCGTAATTTAAGCTCCTGACCTAGAACTTTCTGAAAGCTAATGAAATAAGGATTTCTGGCTTTAGTGCGAAGATCTTCGATGTCTTTAATCGTTGCGGTTCGAACCGCAGCCAATCGAGCGGTAAAATCGTCGTATTCTCTATGGCTGATCAGCCATGTAATCCCGTGCGAGTCAGTCTCGGGCCTTAGATGCTTGACGATAATGTCGACAAAATTTAGAAGACGCCGGTCTCTGGCGTCTCTATTGCCCCGTCCATGCGCGATCACCCACTCAGAAGGGGTCCCTGTCTCTTTGTCAAAGCCAAACTCTCCCTTTAAATTGTAGGCTTCGATTGCGTGCAACCATTTGAGTTTCGGTGACCGAACTAATTCGTTTTGCCATTCGGCCGCAAAATCTTTCCAAACCTGCACGCGAGCGGAATATCCCGCCAACAAGTAGATGGGGCTTACGTCATCTTTCCCGCCATCATCAAACCACGCCTGAAACATGACTAACCTTGCGCAAACGCGAGCTTCATTGTGCGCCCTGGGTGCCGGTCGCTGTACCGGGCGTTGCCCCCTGCCATCGCACGACCAAACGCAGCCACACCGCGCGCCTTATCCGCCGTGGGCACGCCGATCGGAGCAAGACGCTCTCAATCATCGTTATCTTTCGGTGGCCCGCAATACCAGCAAGCTCATATGACGTGGCGCCGTTCTTGATGCCAAGCGTGAGGAACGTATGGCGGAGAGTATAGGGGCAACGGTACGCGACGCCCACCCGTTCCAAGCATTTGACGCAGTTTCGTTGGGGGAAAAGACCGCCGACGGTGTTCACGAAAACGAGGCCTTGTAAGGCTGGCGCTGCCAGCCAGTTATTTAACCTGATGCCACCGTTAAACCATCACTGGCGAATAAACAGACGACTCAGCTTTTCCTGTCGTCGTGAACCTTGAGGCCGTCCGCGACGGCAGCGTTCCTCGCTCCTGTCGTGTGCGCAATGCAGCTCTCTTCCTGGCGCAGAGGCCGGCCGCCGGCGTCAGCGTAACGGAGGATCGCTCGCGCGACATTGCCGCATCCGCCGGCGACACATTTCGCGCGATAGCCGCACGTCAGAATCACCACCATCGCCGGCTGCTCTTGGGCCGCCATCACGTAACGCCTCCCACCGGGCTGAGTCTCTTTAGCCCCTCTAACATAGCGTGTCGCAGATGATTGGCGGCTGTCCATTCCAGATACTCGATCGTCGCGACAAGCCGCGGTTTCAGCCAGCAGCACTTTTCCATGTCGGCGGCCGTCAATCCTTCGCCCCACTGACCACGTCGTGACTCAGGCAAGTTCCTGAACGGGCATCGTTTGGTTTCGAGCCCGCGTAATTGCTTGAATACCGATTCCCGCAGCGCCGGCGTGAAACCACCGTGTACTTTGGCGACATACATCAACTCGCGCCCTCGTAATAGCCAACCAGAATAGCGTCGAAGTTCCTGGCGGCCGGAGTGTACCCACCGATCACGAAATCGCGCTTTTGGAGAACCCGCATCTTCTGCCGGGCTCCTGACCGCTTACCCGGCTCGTAGAGGCTATTGCGCCGCTTCGCGACAATGCCCTCAAAGCCCTGCTCGCGCACCGCCTCGATGAGTTCGGCGGGCGATGCCTCCAGGGCCTCAGAGTAGCGTATGGAATCCGGCAAGCGTGGCATCACGCGGTCCCGCGAGAGTTCTCGCCGTTTCTCGAGTGGTTCTTGAGTCAGATCCTTGCCCTGCAGGGTCAGCAAGTCGAAGGCGTGGAAGTGCAGCGCGGGTCACTCGCTCATGTGGTATTGCAGGACGTTGAATGAGGGGCGACCTTCGGCGTCGTAGGCGATGATCTCTCCGTCGACCACGGTCTCGTCAGGGAGCGCCCGAGTGCTCGAGCAATCGAGGCGAAGCGCTCGGTGAAGTCTTTGCCCTTGCGGAAGAGCAGTTGGACCCGGCCGTTGGTCTTCAAACCGAGCGCTCGATAACCGTCGAACTTGAGTTCGTACGTCCAGTTCGGCCCTTCCGGAAGCTCGGCCACCGCGAGGCTGAGCATCGGCTCGATAAATCGAGCCGGCAGTTTTGTGAGGCGCTTTTTCGATGCCGTAGGCACTTTCGAACGCGCTCATTGCTCTTGGGAGCGAAGAATCGCGCTCATCGTGGCGGCATTCATGACGCCAAAGTTCTGGTAGCAGTTATTGAAGATCGAGTATGCGCGCCTGACGCCCTGTCCTTCCAAATTTTTCAGACCTCGCGCGAGTGACCGAAGCTCCCGCTCCGAATACAGATATTTGTATCGCTCGGCCGCAGTGATATTGCGCTTGAACCAATTGGTGCGATTCCTCCCGTGAAAGCGCATATATACCTGGTCGCCGGTCGCTTCGATAAATGACGGTACGATGGAATCGTCCTCGGGCGCATCGATCGAGGTGTAGTAGAGGCGATGCGATCGAAGGAACTTCATCGTTTCGGCTCGCTGAGCTTCATCGCGGACCCAGCTTGGATGGCGGAACTCGATCGCGATTGCAGCGCCGGGCAGCCGCTCATGAAGGCTCGCGATGTAGTCGAAATTGGCCGGCGTGGCGACGAAATACGGCGGAAACTGGAAAGCGACCATGCCGAGCTTGTCGGCCTGGCGAAGCGGAGCCAATGCGCTCCAGAACATTTGGAACGCCGTGTCGAGGACCTCGCGCGATGGTCGCGTAAGCCGGCGCTCCGTGCGCTGGGAGGCTGGCAACATCTCCCGCAGTTCTTGTGGAAGCCGCGATATTTCCGCAGGATGCTGCGTCATGAGCGCGAACGGTTTGATGTTGAAGAGGAATCCCTCAGGCGTGCGTTCCGCCCAAAGTTTCGCATTGCGTTCTGCCGGCAGGGCGTAATAGGTCGAATCGACTTCGACTGTATTGAACCGTTCGGCATAGAAGCGCAGCCGCTCCTCGGCGCTTCGCACGGAGGGCGGGTAAAACAGGTCTGAGTTGGTCAGTGACGGGTCGGTCCACGAGGCCGTGCCGACCCGGAATTCAATTGCGCCACTCACCCCGATAGTTTAGCAACTATTTTGCTTCACTGGCGGTATCGCGCAAGTGGCGGGTTTACGCCGTTGGCTCGCTCAACGCGCCCGAAAAGAGTTTTTCAGGTAGCGAATCGAGAATGCGGAAAAAGGAAACGGGCCGCTGGCGGCAGCCATCAAGCGGCAGCCATCAAGTTGACCGATCAGTGTCCCGCCGTGCCTGGACAGCGCCACAGCTTACACACTATTTTGGCGTGCATGATCCAAAGCTCGCCGCCGAGCGTCCGTCAATTTCTGGGCGTCATATATCAGGATTGGACGGCGCTTATGAGCGGTGCAGCCACAGTCCCCTTTACGTTACTCGCCACTCTTTTGCCGTCTGATTGGAGTTATGCGCGACTGATTTTCGGAGTCATGGCGGGCATACTGTTTTCCGCCACCGTGTACCGGGTATGGGCGACTGAGCGTAGTCACCGAATCGCGCTTGAAAGCCATCTCGCACCCCGTTTGAGGTTTGAGTTCGATCCAAATCAGCGGAAATTCGTTGCGGTAACGCCAGCAATGGGGGACGTCGAAATGCTCTACGTCCGAGTGCTGGCGCGAGCGTTGTCGCCGACCGTAAACAATTGCCGTGGCTACTTGCAGCGAGTGTCGCAGTGGGACGGAGAAAGATACGTCATGCTGTTCGATGAAACCCCGCTTCCGTTACCTTGGTCATACGAGAATCCGCTGGCTGCCCAACCGAAGCAGCTAAATCATGATGTGGACGCATTTTTGGATGTCGCTTGGTTCGTTGATCCGAGGAGATTGGGTCCTCCGTTCGGACTCTTGAATGCCGCCAGCGTCACGCCCAATCGATTTTTCAAAGTCCTGCAAGAGCGGATTCTTCCCTTCCCCGAAAAGAACCTCAAGCTCGACCTATTGATAACTGGCGACGATAGCGAGAACGCAACCCTCTCGCTGAATATTCATCGAGCGCAACCGCAGTGGGATCAGCCGCAGATCGGTTGGATGATCGGAAATGAAATTCGGCGGGATAGCAACGTTTAGAAACGAACATGACACAAGCTACTTGTCACAGTCGCGAATTAAGGTGAGCGCGAATTCATTAGCCGTTTACGCACTAGACTGTTCGCTCGAACCATAGAGCGCCTGTGTCGCCTGACCGATATCGTCGGCGAGAGCTGGCATATTTGCGACTGTGGCCATCTGAAACAGGGCCGTCAGCGCTTCGTGTAACTTGCTAGCAATCGCGCCTTTGTAAAGGCGTCGCTTTTCCTCTGCTTCGTGCCCGCGAAGCATAAAGGTTTGCGTGCGACCGTTATAAAGTTCCATTGCAGTGATGTACGCGCCATGCACAAACTTGTCATAGCTATGGGCAAGAAAACGCAAGAGCTTTCTCACTCGATTGGCGTCTCCGCCAGTCTCGGTTACCCAACGAGAATGCGCGGCGATCAAGTCGTCGCGAGAAACCCATCTTTCGCGCTCCTGCGCTTCGTATTCGTCAGGGGTTGTAGCGATAGGTTTGAAATACTGCTCAACGAAACGTCTCTGCGCGGTAGTCGGCTCTTGCTTAGGATACCCCTCGCAGACGGCAATGATCTCGTTTGCGAAGTCGGAGACTGTGCGCAAAAGCGTGCCGCACTCCTCAATGAAGCCCAAATCAGCAAGAATTAAAGCGGCCCTGATGCCGCTGATCATGCGAACCGCTTTGCCGATGCAAAGCGCGCGCGCCGTTTGTTCGCGAAACGCCCACTGAAATCCACCGCTCCCTCTCGGGCCTGCGGGAATATGTTCTAGCGGGAGCAGCGGGAACGCGAGCGCGGCCAGCCACGCATCTAACCGCTCCATTGTGTTCCTCATGACCGGAAAATCGTCCGCCACCTTGCGATTGTGGCAGATTTACTGTGTCGCAGTCATCTGACACCAGACTATTGGGGGCGTGCTGAAAGCCCACAGCGAGGGCGTGATCGAATTCTCGAAACCGGATAGAAACGGCTGGAATGAAAGACGAGCTGATGGCTCACACCGGATGGCGCCGGCTCGATGGAGGGTGGGCCTATCTGCACGGCGGCGGTGCGCTTGGCGGGACCGGAGCGGTCGCCGGGGTCGAAGCTTCTCTGCCCGCAGCACTGGCACCGCTGATCCTGCCGGCGCCCCCGACCGCTCCGGAGTTGAGGAGCGCTATTTGCGCGAGTCTGGCGGTGCTGGACCTCGCTCCTGACCGGGTAACGGTGCCGACCCTGGGCGCGGTCTGGCGAAGCATTCTCGGCGCCGCCGACTTCAGCGTGTTTGTTTATGGGGCGACCGGCCGGTTCAAGACCGCCCTGGCTTCCCTGCTCCAGCAGCACTTCGGGGCCGATTTTGCCGCCCGTCGTCTACCGAGCTCGTGGGCGAGCACGGCGAATTTCAACGAGGTCCTGGCGTTCATCGCCAAGGATGCACTCGTAGTAATCGACGACTTCAGACCATGTGCAGCCGAGCGACGACGGCTCGAAGGCGAGGCCGATCGATTGCTGCGCGCCGCCGCCAACGGCGCCGGCCGCGGACGCCTGAAGTCCGACGCCTCGCTGCGACCCGCCCATCCGCCACGCGCCGTGATCCTGGCGACCGGGGAGGAGAAGCCGTCAGGAGGAAGCCTGATCGCCCGCATGTTCCTGGTCGAAGTTGCACCCGACGACATCGACCCGCGGCGGCTGAGCGCATGCCAGCGGGATGCGGCCTCTGGTCTCTATGCGCAGGCGACGGCCGGGTACATCCAGTGGCTGGGGCCGAGACTCGATCAGGTGCGCGCGGAGATGAACTCGGCTCACGGCAGATATCGCGAGCAGGCGGCGCACGCAGGTCTACATCGCCGCACGCCCGGCATCGTCGCCGACCTGTTCCTCGGCTGGCAACGGTTTCTCGATTTTGCGTATGAGGCCGAAGCACTGATGAGCGCCGAAATCGAGGTCTACCGTGCCCGCGTTTGGACGGCTCTCATGGAGGTTGCACACCGCCAGTCAGAGCATCAACGAGAAGCCAATCCGGTCGATCGTTTCTTGACGCTGCTGCGCTCGGCGATCTCGGCTGGTCACGCACATCTCGCGATGCGCGACGGCGGCATGCCGGAGAATCCGGCAGCCTGGGGCTGGTGCACGCAGCGCACAGGCAAGCATGAGCGGGCTCGGTGGTTGCCCCAGGGCGCGCGGGTAGGCTGGCTCGATGATGATGATCTCTATTTGGACATCAACTCCGCTTACCGCACCGCGCAATCGATGGCCGCGGACGGCGACGGCATCGCGGTCGGCGTTCTGAACCTGGTCAAGCGCTTCCACGAAACCGGTCGGCTGCAGAGCATCGATCAACAGCGCCGGAAGCTAAAGGTTCGCCGCATGATAGATGGCAGACGGCTCGAGGTTCTTCACCTGCCTGCCGACGCA
>JBEKJC010000044.1:0-42770 GCA_050011435.1 Binataceae bacterium (SeqCode) | reverse complement strand
TTATAGTATTCCAGCAGGGCAGCCACGAGCCGCTTTATATCTACAAGTTGTAGCTTTTATCTACTCACGATTGAATGCGGTGCCGGCCACGATCAGCATCCGCGAAAGTCCCGTCAAATCGTCGTCGTCGTAATACTCGAGCTCGACTCGCCCCGCCAGCTTGCCGCGCTTGGGCGTGAGCCGCACCTTGCGCTTGAGCGCCTTCTGCATCGATAGCGCCAGCGCGCCCAGATTGGCGTCGAGCCGCGCGGCGCGATCGTCCACGATCCGTTTGACGATCTTGCGGCTCACCGGCCGATTATCGACCGCCATCTGCTCGGCCGCGCGCGCCGTCACTTTACCCTCCGCGATCCGCGAGGCCGCCGCCATTTGTTCATCGGCCGAACCCATGCTCAGCAACGGCCGCGCCTGTCCCGGCGCAAGGTCGCCGCGCGCGATCATCTCGACCACCGGAATCGGCAGCTCCAGCAGGCGCATCGTGTTGGTGACGTAAGGCCGGCTCTTGCCGATTCGCCCCGCGATCTCCTCGTGGCTCAAATTGAATTCACGACTGAGCCTGATGAACGCGCGCGCCTCCTCGACCGCGTTCAAATCCTCGCGCACCAGGTTCTCGACCAGCGACATCTCGAGCGCCGCATGGTCGTCAACTTCGCGCACCACCACCGGCACGACCGCGAGTCCGGCGGCTCTGGCAGCGCGCAAGCGCCGTTCGCCGGCGATCAACTCGTAGCGCTGCGCGTCTAGGCCGCTCGCGAGCGACCGCACGATCAACGGCTCGATAATCCCCTGGACGCGAATCGCATTGGTCAGCTCCTGCAGCTTTTCGACGTCGAAATGGCGTCGCGGTTGAAACGGGCTGGCGGCGATTCGATCCGGCTCGACCATCAAAAATACCGGCGCCCCGTTCGCCCCCGCCTCGCGCCTGCCACCGTCGATCAGCGCGTCCAGTCCACGTCCCAATGGCTTCCGAATCATCGCTTACCTCGTTCGTTGTCGCGGGCAAAGAGCGCCCGCAGGCTCCATGATTTCCGCGCCGGCCCGTCGTTGCTGTCATCGGTGCGCGGCGCCGTCACGTTGCCTTCGAGCCGCGCCAGCAGCTCCACCGCCAGGTTCCGATAGGCCTCCGCGCCCGCCGACTTCGGATCGTATTCCAGCACCGAGAGCCCGTGACTCGGGCTCTCCGACAGCCGCACGTTACGCGGGATGACGCTCTGGAAGACCTTCTCCGGGAAATGCTTTTCGACTTCGCGCGCGATCTCGTGACTCAGACGATTGCGCGCGTCGAACATCGTCAGCACCAGCCCGTCGATCTGAAGCTTCGAGTTGAGCGACGCGCGGATCCGCCTGATCGTCTCGAGCAGCGCGCTCAATCCTTCTAGCGCGTAGTACTCGCATTGCATCGGGACAATCACCGAGTCAGCCGCCACCAGCGCGTTGAGCGTGAGCAGTCCTAGCGACGGCGGCGTATCCACGATCACGAAGTCGTAGTCGTCGCGCACCGGCGCGAGGATCTGCTTGAGCACCCGATCGCGGCCCTCGCGCGTCGCGAGTTCAATCTCGGCGCCGACCAGGTCCGGCCCCGACGGCGCCAGAAAGACCCGCTCGCGCGCCGAACGAATCGCGTCGCTGATCGGAATCCGCCCAACCAGCGCCTCGTAGATTGTCTTGCCGGAGCTTTTGAGCTCAGCCAGCCGCGTGTCGGCGATGATCCCCGACGATGCGTTACCCTGAGGATCGAGATCGACCAGCAGAACCTTGCTCTCCCGCTGTCCAAGGCCGATCGCGAGGTTGACCGCGGTGGTGGTCTTGCCGACTCCGCCTTTTTGATTGGCTACAACGATCAGCCGCCCCACAACCGCCTCCGCGCTAAAAATGTTTTACGTGAAACATTCGGCATTCCATGCCGCCAGTGGGCCACGAGCAGCCCAACAGTCTTGACCTGACTTTTCGGACTGCTCGCGTTGCTCGACAGCCCGATCAGCGAAAGTGTTTCACGCCTCTCAACACGAAGATGAGGCGAAAATGTTTCACGTGAAACATTTTCGTCTGAATTTCGCTTTCTGTCGCCTTCCCCCTGATTGGCACTATTGTGATGATAGCGGTCGCCGATGCGCAAAAGCAAAACGGTCTGACCGCTAATCCACAGGTATCTTCGATCGGCGGCGGATTTCTGGGGAGCAAGAGCAAAAGCCCCCGCGGGGCGGCTTATCGTTGGCGCTTCGAGACGGCAATCAGATGGGCGACGCTCGTCGCGCCGCGAGCAACCTCATACGGGATGAAGCCGGGCGGTTCGAAGTTGTCGGCGCCTGCCTCTTCGATTGCCGATCGCTGTGAGGGGCTTGCATAAATGATAGCTCGGCCACCTGTCTTCAGCGTTGCAGCGGCGGTTCGATAGACAATCGCCGGTTCGGCAAACGCGCGCGCGGTCGCGACGTCGAAGACCGGTTCGAGCGCAATCGAGTCGGTCCGCGAGGAGTCCACTCGGACGTGGGCGAGGCCCATTTCGGCGGCGGTGACGGCCAGGAAGCTCGCGCGCTTGCGTCGTGCTTCCAGCAGCGTGAAGTTGGCATCACATGCAACCGCTAGGATCAGCGCCGGAAAGCCGGCACCACTGCCGAGGTCAAGGACTCGCACGCCCGCATCGAACGCACCCGCGAGGGCGATACCTTCGGCGCCTCGTGCGAGAATCAAAGGCGACAGGCTGTCAATGATGTGGAAGGCGATCTCGCCGGGATCGTCCGGAGCCGAGGTCAGGTTGAGTTTCGAGCCCCACAGCGCAAGCGCGGTCGCAAAGGTCTCGATTCGGCCGAGAAAGTCCGGGCCGGGCGGGTCATAGTTGAGCTGCGCAAGCGCCTTAGCGACAAGCGATCGCGTTGCCCGCCCGATTTCAGCGGGGTCATCGGCCAATGACTTCACCTGACGGTCCGGTCGCAGAGCCAGTTTCGCCTGAAAAGCGAAGATGTTTCACGTGAAACACGGCATTCCATGCCGCCGGTGCACTGGGCGCTCACTTCGATCGATCGCTCGATCCATGTGAAAACCTCGTCTAAATCGAACGTATAGCGAAAATGTTTCACGTGAAACATTTTCGCCTCATCTTCGTGTTGAGGAACGTGAGACACTTTCGCTATCGCACTGTCGAGCAACGCGAGCGTCATTCATAGGGGGAAGTCTGAAACCTCGTTGAGGTTTCAGAAAAACCCAACGGTTTTGTGCTCCTCAACCACCGGGTAACACGCGGGGAATCGCGCGCGTGTGGCGCGCACGGATGTGCACGGCGAGAATCGAGACTGCCGCGGGCGTGATTCCCGGCATCCGCGCGGCCTGGCCGAGCGAGTGCGGACGCACGCTGGAGAGCCGCTCGCAGACTTCCGTCGAAAGGCCGGGCACCGCGCCGAAATCCACCCATTCGGGGATGACCGCCTCTTCGAGCCGCTTGAAGCGTTCGATCGCCTCGCTCTGCCGACGCACGTAACCCTCATATTTGACCTCGGTCTCGAGCTCGGCGGCCTGGTCGAAGTCGAGCGCCCGCTCGATTCGCGCGATCCGGATCACGTCCGCATAGGCGAGTTCCGGGCGTCGCAGTAACTCGAAGGCCCTGACCGCTTCGAGAATCGGGCTGGAGCCGCATTCGACGAGGATACGGTTGACGTCCTCGCCGGCCGCAACCGCGGTCGCACGCAAGCGGGCCGCCTCGCGCGCAACCCGTTCGCCGCGCTCGCGGATCCGGGTAGCCGCCTCGACCCCGATGAGACCGAGGCGCTCGCCGATCGGCGAGAGGCGGCGGTCGGCGTTGTCCTCGCGCAGGAGCAACCGGTACTCGGCGCGCGAGGTAAACATCCGATACGGCTCGCCACCGATTCCGCGCGTTACAAGGTCGTCGATCATCACACCGATATAGGCCTGGTCGCGTCCGAGGATCAGCGGAGCCTCGTCGCGAGTCTTCAGGACCGCGTTGATGCCTGCGATTAGCCCCTGCGCGCCTGCCTCCTCATAACCGGTGGTGCCGTTGATCTGGCCGGCGAAGAACAGCCCGGAGATCAGCCGGGTTTCGAGCGACGGCCGAAGCTGAGTTGGGTCCGCGAAGTCGTATTCGATCGCGTAGCCGGGCCGCATGATCTCGGCCCGTTCCAGCCCGGCGATCGAATGGACCATCGCGACCTGGACGTCGAGCGGCAGACTGGTCGAGAGGCCGTTGGGATAGACCTCGACGGTGTCGCGCCCCTCGGGCTCCAGGAAGATCTGATGGCGCTCCTTGTCCCGAAAGCGCATCACCTTGTCCTCGACCGACGGACAGTAGCGCGGGCCCTTGCTATGGATCACGCCCGAGTACATCGGCGAGCGGTCGAGACCGCCACGGATAATTTCGTGGGTCGCCTCGTTGGTGAAGGTCAGATGGCAGGGGATCTGCGGCTGCCGGATGCGCTCGGTGCGAAACGAGAACGGCGGGGGCGGCTCATCGCCGGGCTGTATTTCGAGCTTCGAGTAATCGATCGTGCGGGCGTCGAGGCGCGGGCATGTCCCGGTCTTGAGGCGGCCAATCTGAAAGCCGAGGGTGGCGAGGCTGTCGCTGAGGCCCATCGCGGCGAAGTCACCGGCGCGGCCCGCGTTGCAATTGCGCAGCCCGATATGGACGAGCCCCTTGAGGAAGGTGCCGGTGGTCAGAATGACGGTGGCCGCCTCGAAGACCTCGCCGATCTGCGATTCGACTGCGCGGACGGCCCCGTCCTCGACGATCAGCCGCTCGACGCTGGCTTGGCGAATCGTCAGGTTGGGCGTCGCTTCGAGCACGCGCTTCATGCGGGTGCGGTAGGCGGCCTTGTCGGCCTGGGCGCGGCGCGCGCGCACCGCAGGACCCTTGCGAGTATTGAGAAAGCGGAACTGGATACCGGTTTCGTCGATTGCGACGGCCATTTCGCCGCCCAAAGCGTCAATTTCGCGCACCAGATGGCCCTTGCCGATGCCCCCGATGGCGGGGTTGCAGGACATCTGGCCGATATGGTCAAGGTTGAGCGTGAGCATTAAGGTGCGCGCGCCCATGCGGGCGGCTGCGAGCGCCGCTTCGATACCGGCATGTCCGGCTCCGACCACAATTACGTCATGTTTCACTTTTTACGCTCATCTTGCATGATCGCTCAATCGACGGTGCTGCCTCGTCGAAATCGAACGTATAGCGAAAATGTTTCACGTGAAACATTTTCGCTGTATTTTCGTGTTTTCGTCAATTCGGCGCTGGGGTTTGATTATGGCGCTTCGCGCGGCTCGCGCAAACATTGTGGCGGTATCCGGCGAAAGGCGGAAGGCCGTTCGGGAGGCTTCCAAGATGGCGACTTGATACTACTCTAAGTAGGGATTCACTACATCAATTTTTTTAGTCAGAGTAGGCGGGCGGTGTGCCGATTGCGAATCAATTGAATCGAGGGTTGCTACGCGCCGAGCTTGTTCAACAGGAATTTGGCGCCGATGAGGTCGGGGGTGTCGAAGCCCTCGGTGAACCAGCCGTAGATGTCGGCGAGCATCGCGCGCGCTTCGTCGCGATGGCCTTGGGATGCGAGCAGCCGCGCGAGGCTTGTCGTGGCGCGCAACTCCCACAACTTGGCGCTCATCTTTTGTGCGAGCGCGATCGCCTCGCGGAAGTCGGCGGCAGCCAAGGCGGTCTGGGCAAGTTTGAGCCGCAGCTCTCCACGGCAGGTCAGAGCATTGGGCCGGAAGACGAGTTCCTCGGGGTTCGCCTGGAGTGCCTCCTCGATGGTGCTGAGCGCGTCGTCGAGCTTGCCGTCGAGCGCCTGGGCCTCGGCCAGACGCGTGAGATAATCCACAATACCCACCCTGCTGCCGGTCTCGGCCAAGCCGGCTACGCCTTGGCGGGCAAGCGCCACGCCTTCACTCGGGCCGCCCAGCTGCGCCCGCGTCCAGCCGATCACCGTGCGGGTAAAATTCCTGACGTACGGAAAGCCGTGCTCTTCAGCGATGGCCAACGCTTGTGTGGCCGCAACCTCGGCGCGCTGCGGTTCTCGTAGCAAGCAAGACAGCCAGCTTTCCCATAATCGCCCGGTTGCCAGATCGTACGGGTTATTGTTATCCCGAGCGAAGGCCAGCGCCTGGGCAAGGCGCTCACGCGCTATATCGGCGTGACCCAAGGCCCCCGCGCAAAAGCTTGCGACACCGATCGTAATTACGGCCGCGCCCGGGACACGCCTGAACCCAGGCGAGTCAAGGAAGCCGCTTAGACGCACGAAGTGCTCCTCGGCGTCGACAAGGTCGCCGCGATAAAAGTTCACGCTCACCTGAGTACGGTAGGCGAAGCCAAAGCTCGTTGGGCTGCCCTCGCGTTGGGCGAGATCGAGTAGCCGGTCCGCCAGCAGGCCAGCGGTGGGATAATCGCCCGAGGCAATAACGCTACGTGAAATCTCGAAGACCTGTGCTACCAGTTGGGCCAGGTTTCCGCTTTTCTCGGCCAAGTCGCGGGCGCGCTCGGCAGCCGCGCGCGTCTCGGGGGCGGTGAAGCCTCGCGTGACCAGCAGCACCTGAGCGAGAGTGCTCGCCAGCGTGAGCTCGCGCGCGTCGCGCTCAGCCGATTCCGCCAGTTTCTTGATCCACTCGAGACCCTGTTGCAATTGCGCTTGTGCCTCGGCGAAGGCGGAGCGATTCAGCGCCTGTTTGCCGGCGTGCGTTAGATACTCCACCGCCTTGTCGAG
Source organism: Binataceae bacterium (SeqCode) (assembly GCA_050011435.1). Lineage (GTDB taxonomy): Bacteria > Desulfobacterota > Binatia > Binatales > Binataceae > JADMIL01. Next base: position 36,072 of record JBEKJC010000044.1, on the reverse strand, counting down.
ATTGGCGCTGCGGCCGTAATGGTGTGCGAGTTCCGCCAGGTGTTCCTCGATCGAATTTGTGTAGAGCCGCTCTAGCGCCGCCCCCGTTCGCTCGTGCAGTTGCTGGCGCCGTTCGATCAAGACCGAGTTGTAGGCCACCTCCTGCGTCAGGGCGTGCTTGAAGACGTATTCGGTGTCGCCGACCGCCGGCTGCTCATAGATAAACTCGCCCAGTTGCAGGTCATTGAGCAGACGGCTGAGCTCGTCGTCAGATTTCGGCGCCACCGCACGAATTAACGACAGCGAATATTCACGCCCGATGACGGCCAGAGTTTGCAGCAGCTGCTTGGCATCGGCGGGTAGCCGATCGATACGCGCGGCGAGAATCCCCTGCACTGTCGGCGGGATCTTCAGCTCACTTAGTGGCTTCGTAAGCCTCATTGCGCTGCGGTCGCGGACCAGCACGCCTTCATCGATCAGCACCTGCACCGTCTCTTCCATGAAGAACGGGTTGCCTTCGGTCTTCTCGATGATCAGCCGTTTGAGCGGCGCGAGGTCAGAACCCTCACCCGCGCGCGGCTCGTCGCCGCGCTTGCCCTCTCCCTGGTCAGGGAGAGGGATTTTGGAAGGACCAAGCAGCGCGGACAGCATCTCGTCGGCCGACTCCTTGCCGAGAGGGTCGAGCCGCAGTTGCGTATAGTAAGTCTTGCTGCCCCATCCGTGTGAGTATTCGGGCCGGTAATTGACCAACAGCAATATCTTCGCGGTGCCAAGCGAATCGGCCAGCAGATTCAGAAACTCCTGGGTCGCCTCGTCGATCCAGTGCAAGTCCTCGAAGATCACCATCAGCGGCTGGTTGAGCGATTCGCGTAGTAAAATCCGTTTGATGGCCTCGAGCGTGCGGCGCTTCTTCAACTGGCCGTCCATGTCTGCCAGCGGATCTTCGCCCTCGACGATGCCGAGCAAGGAAAATAGGTAGGGTCTCGTATCCTCAAGCGAAGGGTCGAGGATAGAAAGCCTGCCGGCGACCTTCTCGCGCCGCGTCCGTTGATCATCGTCGCCCACGATCTTGAAGTAGCCGTGCAGTAGATCGAGTACCGGCAGATAGGCCGACGCTTTGCCGTGGGAGACCGAAAAGGTCTCCAGCACCATCCATCCGGATTGATTCTTGACCTTGAACTCGAAGTACAGTCGCGACTTGCCGGTGCCCGCTTCCGCCATCGCCGCGACGATCTGTCCGCGGCCGGAGATTGCGCGATCGGCCGCGGCCCGTAGCGCCTCCATCTCGCGCTCGCGCCCGACGAACTTCGTCAGCCCGCGCCCCGCCGAGCGTTGCAGGCGGGTACGCAACGGTCCCAGCCCGGTCACTTCGTAAACGTTGACCGGCTCGCTGACGCCTTTGATCCGCGCCGGTCCCAGTGACTTCAACAGGAAGTAGCCTTCGACCAGCTTGCGTACCGTCTCACTGATGGCAACCGAACCCGGGTTCGCCAGCGTCTGCAAACGCGAAGCGAGGCTGGTCGAATGACCGATCGGCGTGTACTCGGTCTTTCCGTCGCCGGTCGTGATCGAGCGCACCACCACCTCGCCGGTGTTGACCCCGACGCGAACCTGGAGATTGACACCTTGCTCAGCCCGCAGCTTCTCGGCATATCGCTTTACCTCGTCCTGCATGCGCAAGGCGCTGTACAAAGCTCGCTGCGGATGGTCCTCGTGAGCGACTGGCGCGCCGAACAGCGCGAAGATGCCGTCGCCGGTCGATTGCACGACGTAACCGGCGTAGCGATGCGCCGCATCGATCATCAGTCTGATCGCCGGATCTACGATCGCGCGGGCCTCTTCGGGGTCGAGGTCTTCCATCAAATCCATCGAGCCCTTGATATCGGCGAACAGCGCCGTGACGGTCTTGCGCTCGCCCTCGATCGTCGTCGAAGTCTCCGGCTGCTCCGGCGCGAGGCGAATATTAGGAGCCGTCGATGCAGCTTGAGGTGGACTTGCAGGAGCGGACGCCGCGTGACCAGCGAGCGCGGCGGCACATTGCGCGCAGAATTTCGCGCCGGGGGCGTTCAGATGAGCGCATTGCGGACACGCGCGATTGAGCGGCGTCGCGCACTGATTGCAGAACCTCGCCTCTGCGGCGTTGTCGGAGCCGCACTTGGTACAACGCATCGCCGTACCCTACCACAGGAGCGCCCCGGGGAGTTATTTGCCGATGCAGAATTCGCGGAAGAGCGCGTCGAGCACGTCCTCGGTGCCGACGATGCCGGTGATCGAGCCGAGGGCGTCCGCCGCAGCCATCACATCGACGGCGACGATCTCGGGCGGCATCGCGGAGAGTGCGCTATGGCGGGCGGCGGCAAGCGAGTCGAGCGCACGGGCGAGCGCGTCGCGATGACGCTCGCGCGAAATCGCGATTTTTTCAGTGTCAATGGCGGCGCTAGTCTCGCCCTCGGCAAGTTCCGCGAGGGCGCGCTCAAGGCGATCGCGCAACTCGGGCAGTCCCGCCGAAGTAAGCGTGGATAATTCCACCAGCGGCAATTCCAGGCCGCGCACGAGCAGCATGTCCGCGCTGAGCCGGGGGGGCAGGTCGCGTTTGTTGAGGACGGCCACGCCGGAGCGGCCAGCGCACATCTCGATCACGCTGGCGTCGTCGGAATCGAGCGGACGCGATGAATCGAAGACCGCGATAATGAGGTCGGTGTCCCGGGTGTGGCGGCGCGTGCGCTCGATGCCGAGACGCTCGACCGGGTCGGTGCTCTCGCGCAGGCCGGCAGTGTCGGCGAGCACAAGCGGTAGGCTGCCCAGCGCGATCGAATCCTCGATAACGTCGCGGGTGGTGCCGGGAATCGGCGTGACGATCGCGCGATCGGCGCCGAGCAGGAGATTGAGGACGCTCGATTTGCCGGCGTTGGGCTTGCCGATGATCGCGGCGCGCGCGCCCTCTCTAATGATACGGCCGCGGGTGAAGCTGTCGTGCAAGGCGGTGAGGTCGGCGGTCAGCGAATCGATATCGCGGACGATGTCGTCGCGTGAGGGGAGGCGGATGTCCTCGTCGGCGAAGTCGATTTCGGCCTCGAGGTGGGCGCGAATCGCGATGACCTGGCGGCGGAGATTGGTGACGCGGGCGGCAAGCGCGCCGGAGAGTTGCGCCAGGGCCATCCGCAGACCCGCCTCGCCGCGCGCCGCGACCAGGTCGGCGATCGCTTCGGCCTCGGTCAGATCGATGCGGCCGTTGAGGAAGGCGCGGTGGCTGAATTCACCGGGCTCGGCGAGGCGCGCGCCAGCGGCGGTCGCGAGGGCGACGACGCGGCGAACGAGGTAGATGCCCCCGTGGCATTGGAGTTCGGCGACGTCCTCACCAGTGAGACTGCGCGGAGCGGGAAAAACCGCGAGCATCGCGCGGTCGATGGGCGTGTTGCCGCAGGGGTCGCGGATCTCGCCGAGATAGAGCTGTCGCGGCGCGAGGTCGGCGAGGGCGCGCGCGAGCGGATGCCATAGGGTGCGCGCAATCGCGATCGCGCGCGGGCCTGAAAGGCGCACGATCGCGACGGCGCCGGTGCCGGGCGGGGTCGCGGGCGCGACGATCGTATCGGGGGAGTAAAATCCAGTGGTCGAGGAGCTCAAAACTTTAGTTTCTTTCTGAAACCTCACGAGGTTTCACGGCATTCCGTGCCGCCGGTGGGCCACGCTCGCGTTGCTCGATCGCGCGATAATTGGCGCGCGGAGGACTGTGCCGGCGGCCAGCGGGGGCGGCAATTTACTTGAGGTCGCAGCGGAAGATGCTCAGGCGGCCGATGCGGGACTTTTCGTAACCGCGCCATTTCGACGGAGCGATCGCCTTGGGGCCGACGCGGCGGAACCTGAGCCGCCCGATCTTGAGGTGCGCGAAGAAGCGGGCGGCGCGATCCTCGGCGGTGCACGCGAAGACGTAGCTGAGACGGCGCGCCTGCGCCTCGGCGATCACCTCCTTGACCAGTTCGGAGGCGACGCCCTCGCCGAGAAAGCGGGTGAGGGTGTAGAGGGCAGTGATTTCGCCGGCGCGCTCGCGGCGATAGGGCTCGGTCAGCAGTGCGCAGACGCCGGCGAGATGCTCGTCGCCGACGCGGTAGCCGAAGCACGAAGGGAGCAAGCCCTCGATTTCGGGCTCGCTGCGCGGGAGCAGGAAGCCCTCGTTCTGGCCGCGCCGGATGAGGGCTTCGACCTCTTCGAAGTCGTCGATGGAAATCTGCTGGACGTTGGCGTAACGCTGCTCGGTGAAGAGCGTGCCGGTGCCGACGAAGCTGAACAGCTCTTGGTAAACCTGGCGCGGCGAGGTCAGGTTGACCGAGGCGACGCCGTCGTCGAGCGCGCGGCGGGCGGCGCGGATAATCGCGCGGCGCAGCGGGGCACGCTCGCGCACGAGGACGCGGCGGATGTGACGCAGGTCAACGAACGAGTCGATCTCTCCGTCGCCGTCGGCGAGGCCACCCGCCCGATCGAGCATCACGAGCTTGAAGACGCGCAGGCGGCTGGCGAGCTCCTGGGCAAACACGACGAGGTCGGCGGGGTCCTCGGTTTCGGCGGCGGCGACGACGATCGAGCCGTCGCGCAGGCCGTGCCAGATTTGTGCGACTGCCGAATCGGGCGGATAGGGGCGCGTGCGCAAGCCCTTGGCGGGATTGAAGAGCGCCGGCTCGTTGCGCAGCATCCGGCCGAGCCGCTTGACGAGCCGCGGCAAGGCGTGAACCGAGCAAATCACGATGCAGCGGGTCTGGTTGCGGCGCAATTCGCGCAGGGTGAGGACAATCGAATCGAGTTCGGAGAGGCGCTCGCCGCTCGGCGGAATCAGCGCGAAGAGGATGCTCTTGCCGTAGAACTCCTCGAGGTAGAAGGTCTTCTCGGTGAATTGCGGGGCGCTCGGACGGGCGAGGCTCGGTGGCGTTGCTTCTGCTTCGTTCAATTCAGGTCTGTGGAAGAGGCCGGAGATGGGGTTAGTTCTTGACCGAAGTCGCGGCGAGATCGACGGCGGCGGCGCGGGTCTGCATACGATTGAAGAAGCTGGGCGACGGCTTCGACGAAGCGATCTCGCGAATGGTGGTGTGCGAGAAAATGTCGAGCAGGCTGCGCTGGCCTTCCTCCCACACGCGGAACATGCGGCAGGTCGGCTGCAGACTGCATTGCGTGCCGCCCTCGACGCAGAGGTTGAGGGTGATCGGGCCTTCGACCGCCTCGATGACGTCGCGAAATGAGATGGTCTCGGGCGGACGGGCGAGCTGGTAGCCGCCGCCGGGACCGCGGCGCGCACGGACCAGGCCCCCGCGCATCAGATCGCGGATGACCTTTTCCAGATAATACTTCGGGATGTGCTCACTACTGGCGATCTCGCTGCCGCGCGCGACGCCGTCAACGTTGTCGGCGAGATGGATCATGGCCCGCAAGGCGTACTCGATCTTGCGCGGAATCTGCATCAGGCTCATGGCGCGTCTCCGATTGCGGCGATCGCGCCGGCGGCGCTGCGAGGCTTGAGGGCGGCAGCGGTACGTTTGCGGCCGTTGGAGGCGCTGGCCGCCGGGATCGCGCCGAGAATCCGCTCGACGTATTTGACCAGCATATCGCTCTCGACGTTGATGGAGTCGCCGGGGCGCTTGAAGCCGAGCGTCGTGAGCTTGAGCGTGTGCGGAATCAGCGCGACCGAAAAGCGGCGGCCGCGGATGCCGAAGAGCGTCAGGCTGATGCCGTCGATGGCGACGGAACCCTTTTCAACCAGGTAGCGCGCCTGCGCGGCGGGAACTTCGAAGGTGTAAAGGCGCGAGTCGCCCTCGGGCTTGATCGAGATGAGGCGGCCGACGCCGTCGACGTGGCCTGACACCAGATGGCCGCCGATGAGCTTGTCGAGCGTGAGGCATCGTTCGAGGTTGACGCGATCGCCGGGGCGCAATTCGCCGAGCATGGTGCGGCGCAGCGATTCGGCGGAGATGTCCATCGCGAAGGTGCCGCGGCCCTTGGCGGTGACGGTCATGCATGCGCCGTTGATCGCGATCGATTCGCCGAGAGTGACGCGGGCGAGCGGCAACGCGGTACGAATCGTCAGCACGGCGCCGGCGGGGGAGCGCTTGATGGCGGCGACGGTGCCGAGGTCTTCGATGATACCGGTGAACACGATGCGATCTCCGCGAGTAAAAGCCCAGAAAAATCATACTTTTTCGGAAGCGGCATAGCAACTGAGCGCTTCGCGGCGGCGTGGGTTGCGGGGGGCGACGCGGGGGATGGATAATCCGGCACGATTTATATGGGCATAATCAAAGAACAGTCAGAGCAGTTCTGGAACGGTGAAATCACCGTCGCACAGCAACATCCGCTGATCCCCACCGGCGAGTATGAGGAAGTCGCGGCGGGCGTGATGTTTTACCGCTGGTTCGCGAACTTCGTCGCGGTGAAGACCGAAGAGGGGATCGTGCTGGTCGATACGGGCGCGCATTTCAACCAGGCGGAAACGGTCGCGCTGGTGCGGCGCTTTGGGCCGGAGCGAATCAATACCGCGATTTACACGCACGGGCATGTCGATCACGCGTTGGGGATGGCGGCGTTTATCGCGGAGGGGCAGAAGAACAAAGTCGCGCGGGCGCGGGTGGTGGGACATCGGGCGGTGGCGGCGCGCTTCGATCGTTACAAACGGACGGCGGGCTACAATGGACTAGTCAATGCGCGGCAATTCAGCGGGCCGGCGTCGTGGCCGACTGACTATGTATATCCCGATACCTATTTCGACGATCGATTTACGGTTTCGGCAGGGAGCGTGAAGTTCGAATGCCATCATGGACGCGGCGAGACTGACGACGCCGCCTGGGTCTATATCCCGCAGCGCAAAGTTCTATGCACGGGAGACTTCATAATCTGGGCCGCGCCCAACGCGGGAAATCCGCAGAAGGCGACGCGTTACGCGCGGGAATGGGCGGAGGCTTTGCGCGCGATGGTGAAGGTCGGCGCGGAGGTGCTGCTGCCCGGGCATGGCGTGCCGGTATTCGGTGCGCTGCGGGTGCGGCAGGTACTGGTCGATACCGCGGAGTATCTACAGAGTTTATATGATCAGACGGCCGCGCTGATGAATGCGGGCAAGCCGATCGAGGAAATAGTGCGGAGCGTCCAGCCGCCGGCGAAGCTGATCGAGAAACCGTATTTGCAAGCGGTGTACGACGAGCCGGAATTTATCGTGCGCAATATCTGGCGGCTGGAAGCGGGATGGTACGACGGGGTGCCGTCGCATCTGAAGCCGGCGGCGCTGGCCGATCAGGCGCGCGAGATCGCGGAACTGGCGGGCGGCGTCGACAAGTTGATCGAGCGGGCGAATAGCAAGTTCGCGCGTGGCGACCTCGCGCTGGCGTCGCATCTGATCGACTGGGCGGTGACGGCGGCGCCGGAGGATCGGACGGCCCATGCGGCGCGGATGAAAATCTACGCGGCGCGGGCGGCGGAATCGCGATCGACGATGAGCCACGGGATTTTCCGTGCGGCGGCGGTCGAAGCGGCGGAGAAGGCGGGCGTCGCGGCGCCCGACGACGAGAGAAAGATGTAGGGGGCGAGAGCTTTCCTGAGAGTTTGCGACGATTTGGATTCTAAAAAAATAGTTGAGGAGCGCAAGACTTTTAAGTTCTTTCCGGACACTGAAACCTCACTGAGGTTTCAGGCTTCCCTTTTGTAAAGATGCGGGCTTTGCCCTGTGAAAACCCTATCATGGTTGACGCGCGATGCTCTGTAAGCGGCTAGGTCCCCGTCATTCTGATTACAACGAACGTGAAAGGTCTAGGACTAGTCGCCTAATCGCCAGACTTAGTAAACGCATCAAGATAATACCGAGGCAGATTGAAGCGGCGATGTTCATGGTCGGCCATAAACTAAAGAATCCGACTATTGGATAGCACTCACACCCCGCGGTCTGAACTCGCTCACTGTTACCGATCGAAGATGTGCGCAAATTTCACGTCGAAGGATTCGCGTTGCCAGGTGCGCTCTGGCCCGGTCGGTGACTTTCCGTCGATAGCCCACCGAGCGCCGCGCATCGCCGTCAGAGCCGCGTCCTGAGCTTCTGGAATTGCGGTACCAAGTGTTGAGATAGCCACGATGCGGGCGAGACCGCTCGCTTTATCGGCGGCATCGCGCGCCAAAATCAGTGCGGCCCGCAAGTCCTCCGCGGTCGCGCGTCGCTGCGCGTAGTCGCGAGCGATATTAATGGCGATGCGCGGGCGGTCGTTGTGTGGATAGGCAGTTTCGAAAATTGACAGTACGCGCTCGGCACAAGAGCACGCGAACGTTCGGAGTTCGGAACTGAGGTCGCTAGCCGCAATCAGTTTTCGGGAATGACTGATCTGAAAAAGCCCCTGTTCGACGTCACCGCCGACGGAGATTGGATCGGAGATCTCGACTGCGCAGGCAATCGGACCGTCCGCCCGCATCAGCGCATCCGATAACGAAGGCGAGGAATGGTATCCAGCCTCCGTGATGAATTCGCCGTCTCCAGCGTCCAGCGTGACTGGAACATAGATGCGCGTTTCACCAAGGCGCCACGGCTGGTCCCGGCCGGCGACGATGTCCTCGTCCGACCGCATGTCATCGGAAATAAAGTGGTAAGCCCTGATCATCTTTAGTTTGAAGTCTATCTACTCAGTGTACTCAGTGTTTGGCGGGAGGGGCGGGGATTTCGGTCATGCGGGCGGTGGTGTCGTTGTCGTATTCGAGATGGAGTGCGCGGACGATAAGCCCGTGCATCCGCCACAGCGCGATGACGTAAACCAGTTCCATGATCTGCTCGTCGCTGAAGTGGCGTTTGAGGGCGGCGAAGGTGGCGTCCTCGATGAGATTGCGGCCGACCAGTTCGTCGGCGGCGGCGAGCACGGCGCGTTCGCTCGGGTCGAACTGATCGCTGGTGGCCCAACCCTTGATGGCGGCGAGTTTCTCTTCGGAGATTCCAACCATGCGGGCGACCTTCAGGTGCTGTGAGTATTCGAAACGCGAGTCGCCGACGATGCCGGCGCGCAAAATCGCAAGCTCCCGATAGCGGGCGTTGAGCGCGCGCCCCGGCTGCAGCATCGCCATCAGGGAGGCGTGCGACATAGTGAGTATTTCGGGCACGAGCGCGTAGGTAGTCCAATAGTCACCGGGAGTGCCGGTGGCGGTACCCGGTTCGGCGACGGGATCGCGATCGCCGAATAGTTCCTTATAGATTTTCAGGACTTCGGGCGATGCGTCGCGCTGGCTGACCTGGCGTAAGCGATTTCCCATGACGATATTCCCTCAAATGTGCGCGTGAAAGGATTACCCTCGGCCGCCAAAAGCCTGACTTCATCTGGCAATTGACCTATTTGCACTCCGCGAAAATGGGTTTGTTTTGCAAAAAAGAGTTTTCGCATGTCCGGGGGCTCGCCGGGTTGTCGGAGCCGTAATTTCTTGCAGGAGTATATTCGTTTTGGGACATGCGGGGCGCCAGAAGGAGTTTGGAGCACAGCTTCCAGGGAAACTCTTACTATTTTATCATGCTGAAGCGCAATGAAGCATCCGGGATTGCTTCATTCCTCAAATTAACTTGTGCAGAAGTTCACTGATGGGCGAAACGGAGCACCTAACCGCTTGGGTGAGGCGGATCACCCGCCGTTTATATCCGCTCTGAATCGTGCGATAACGTTCGCGACATCGGTTAAGTAACGCTGAGGGAGATCCAACTATGAACTTCGTCGAGCAATTAGACCCTGAGCTGAGAGTTGTGGTGGAGACGTTGCCGACTGACCGCCCGCTGGATCTCAGTAAGATTCCAGCAGCCCGGGTCAAGATGAAAAAAATGGTGACCGCGCTGCTGGCGGACTTGCCCGCGGTCGAGGGTGTAACCAGCCAGGATCAATTTGCGCCCGGTGCCCGGGGTGAGCCTGCGGTGCGGGTCCGCGTCTATAGGCCCAACGATCAGCCGAGCAAGCTGCCCGCTCTATACTGGATTCATGGCGGCGGATACGTGATGGGAGACATCGAGCAAGACGACCGACTCATGATGCAACTGGTCAAGAGAATCGGCTGCGTGGCGGTATCGGTCGACTACCGCTTAGCGCCGGAACATCCGTTTCCCGCACCAGTCGAGGATTGTTATGCCGGGTTAAAGTGGCTGTTTCGCCATGCCGGCGAGTTTGGCGTTGAGCCAGCCCGTATCGCGATTGGCGGTGCCAGCGGCGGGGGCGGCTTGTGTGCGGGGTTGGCGTTGATGGCCCGCGATCGTGGAGAAGTGCAGGTCGCTTTCCAACTTCTGATCTACCCGATGATCGACGATCGTAACGTTACCCCTGCCAGTTATGCGATTACCGATCCGCGCATGTGGAATCGCGAGAGCAACCGGTTAGGTTGGAAAGCTTACCTGGGCCGTGACGGGGGCGGGGCCGACGTCTCGGCGTATGCGGCGGCGTCGCGGATCGAGTATGCGCAGCGTCTAATCCAGGCGGGCGTGCCGACTGAGCTCCACGTTTATCCTGGGGCGTTTCATGGGTTCGATCTCTTCGCCCCGTCGGCGATGGTGTCCAAGCAATTCAAAGCCGACCGGGATAGCGCGCTCAGGCGCGCACTGCACGATACCGCGGCGCGATAGAGCGGGAAGATTCCGAAGCGGGCCAGCGTCGGCGCGGAGCTAACGCGGACGTGGAGCTGACGCCTTCCGGCGGGATAGCGCGCTCAAGCGCGCACTTCACGATAGCGCAAGATGAGCGCGGTCAGCGGCAACAGAGTCCCTCGACCTAGAAGAAGACAAAGGACCGGACCACGACGTTCTTGCGGCAAGGAGCGTCGTCGGGCGCGGTCGGGTCGATGCAGGCAGTGTGGAAAGACCAGCGCGAGACGGAACCGTCGGTGACAGAGTCATAGCACTTGAGCATCGAGACCTCGGTCGGCTTCTGCTGGGGAAACCAGTACCACTCGTGGCCGGGGCGGTAGGTGAAGCGGGTGGTCTCGCCGACGCGGTCGTCGTAAACGCGGTAGTTGGTGATGTAGGGCTGGTCAGCGAAAGAGGGCCAGGCGCAGAGCACGAAGGGGTTCTGGCGCACGGTCTCCATCGGCTTGGCGAGGTTGATAGACATGAAGCGCCGCGACATCTTCGCGTCGGCCTGCTGCTCGGTATAGTGCTGCTCGCGGCCGAAGTTCCGCAGGTTCCTGGTGAACAGCTCGCGGCAGCGCACGCGGCCGCTGTTGTCGTTCAGGTCGTTGTGGACGATGTAGGCGTAGTTGGCATTCACGCCCGGGTTCTTGTTGGCTTGGTCCTCCGTGCGGTCGCCCTTGTAGTCCTTGTCAAAGACGTCGTGGTTGTAAACGAGCGCATCGGTCGCGCCGGGGAAAAACTCCAAGAGGAGCTTCTCCATCTCGGGGTAGAAGACGCGCTCGACCTCCGCGGCGGCGTAAAAGTTTTTGCACCTGGACTCGCAATGCGCGAGCGCAACGCCAAGCCTGTCCATGCATTGGGGGCTGCTGGGCGAGAGGCCCGGGTGGTACTCCGCGATTCGTCGCGCGTCGCGCAAGACCTGCGGAAAATAGAGCGATCGGCGCCCGGTGTCCTGCTCTTCCTTGCGCAGTGCTCTTGCGTCGGCATCGCGCGCCGGGTCGCGCCAGAGCGCGTTGGACGGGACGATGGAGTAGGACGGCTGGTCGAAGACGGTGTAGCGCAGCGGAAGGGCCACGCCGCCCTCAGGGACTTTGATGTCGCTCGACCGAATATATTCCAGGCACTCTGAGTAGCTACGAAGCCCGACGCCCCACTTGGTCTTGATGGGGCCGGGGGGAGCATGCTCGAGCATATCGATAACCGCCTGCCCTTCGCCCTCGGCAAGCTGGTGGAGAGCCGCCTCGGTCGCGGCAGCAGTTCCCGCATCCCCGCCTCGATCGAACGACATGTAGGATAAACCGCCGTTCGCAGCGATGGGTGGTGGTTGTCCTTTGGTGAGTTGGAGGGGGGGCACATAGACCGACGAAACTCGCTCTCTAACCCCCGCGTCGTTCTCGATGGAATTGAGCCGGTCCATAGAATGCTCCCTAATTAGAAATACCCAATCGTGGCAGAAAGGGATTGGAGTTTTCAGGACTTATCACACACTGAACGACAGGGCGAGTATTTCGTACCGCTCAATTTCTTAGCCGGGGCGTCATTCGATCTCTCGCAGGCATTGCTTGATCTACGGGCTGCCGGAGGAACGGTCGCGATGCGCCGTCGTGCACGAGTTAGTTGTTGCGGCCGTTGCGGCGGGCGAAGCCTTTATGACGCTTCTTGCGCAGACGGTTCTTCTCGGCAAAATCGATCAGGTATTGCTGGCAGCTCGGCGCGGAATCTCCGGTACCGCGGTTGACGTAGGTGCCGTCGGACTGCATTTCCCATTGGCAGCGGTTGGGCTTGAGCTGGGCGTCGAGCACCACGCGCAACTCGCGGCGCAAGAGCGGATCTTCGACCGGAGCGACAACTTCGACGCGGCTTTCGAGGTTGCGCGTCATGCAGTCGGCGGAGCCGATGAAATACTCTTCGGCGCCGCCGTTGCGGAAGTAGTACACGCGGCCGTGTTCGAGGAAGCGGCCGATGATGCTGACCACTCGCACGCTTTCGGAAAGGCCCGGAATGCCGGGGCGCAGGCGGCAGGTATCGCGCACGATGAGGTCGATCTTCACGCCGGCGCGGGCGGCGCGGTAGAGCGCACGCGTGATGTCGACGTCCTCGAGCGCGTTCATTTTCATCTGGATGAGTCCGGGCGCGGCGGGCGAGCTGACCCGGATTTCGCGATCGATGCGGTCGAGCAGCGCGTTCTTGAGAATCGCGGGCGCCGGCAGAATTTTGGTGTAATCGCGCTTGGGCCGGTAGCCGCTGGTCAGGTAGTTGAACAGCTCGGTCAGGTCGTGACCGATGGCGTCGTCGCTGGTGAGCAGGCCGAAGTCAGCATAGAGCCGGGCGGTGCCGGGATGGTAATTGCCGGTGCCGATGTGCGCGTAACGGCGGATGCCGTTGTAGTCCTGGCGAATCACCAGGATGACTTTGCTGTGAGTCTTGTAGCCGACCACGCCGTAGGTGACGTGGATGCCGAAATCCTCGAGGCGGTTGGCGAACTGGATGTTGGCGGCTTCGTCGAAGCGCGCCTTGAGCTCGACCACGACCGCGACCTGCTTGCCGTTGCGGGCGGCATCGCACAGGTAGCCGATAATCTTGGCGTCGTGCGAGGTGCGGTAGAGCGTCATCTTGATCGCGCGCACTTTAGGGTCGACGCTGGCCTCGCGCAGGAAGCGTTCGACCGAGGTCGAGAACGATTCGTAGGGATGGGCGAGCAGGATCGAGCCGGTGTCGCGCAGGATGTGGAAGATGCTGCGCTGGGCCTCGGCCTGGAGGCGCGGCTGATCGATCGGATGATGGGGCGGATCGTGCAGCGCGGGGACGTCGAGCGCCGCCAGCTCCATCAGGTCGCGAATCTGGAGCATGCCGTCGGCCTCGAAGACGTCGGCATTTTCGTCGAGGCCAAGCTCGGCCGCGAGCATCCCGCGATGGAGCGGGTCCATCCCGTGCGGGACTTCGAGGCGCACGATGGGGGCGAAGCGGCGATCGCGCAATTCAGTTTCGATCAGCGCCAGCAGGTCGTCGGCCTCTTCCTCGTCGCGCTCGGTGTTGGCGTTGCGGGTGACGCGGAACAGTTCGCAGGAGGAGACCCGGATGCCCGGGAAGAGCAGGTCGAGGTTGTGCGCCATGACATCTTCGAGGCGCACGAAACGGTTGGCGACACCGACGCGAATGAAGCGCGGAATGCCGGAGCCGACTGGGACCTTGACCCGCGCCATCGAGGGTTCGGAGTCGTGCGGATCGCGAATCGTGACCAGCAGATTGAGCGACAGGTTGGAGACGAAAGGAAACGGATGGGCCGGGTCGATCGCGAGCGGCGTCACGAGGGGAAAGATATTGCCGTAGTAGTACTCGCGGACGCCGGACTGTTCGTCGGCCGACAATTCTTCGTAACCGGCGACGGCGATGCCGTGGGGGACGAGCGCGGCCAGGAGCTCATCGATAACCTTACGCTGGCGGCTCTGGAAGTCGCGCACGTCGGCGTAACATTCGGCAATTTGCTGGTGCGGAGTGCGGCCGTCAACCGTGAGTTCATGGACGCCGGCGGCGACCTGCTGCTTGAGGCCGCCGATGCGCTTCATGAAAAATTCGTCGAGATTGGAAGCTGTGATGGCGAGGAACTTGAGTCGTTCGAGCAGCGGATTGCGCGCATCTTGCGCCTGCGCGAGGACGCGGCGATTGAATTGCAGCCAGGTCAGCTCGCGATTGAGAAACAGTTCGGGCGCCCTGAGCGTTGGATCTATTGTGATGACGTCGGAGGAGGAGGCTACTCCATTGGTCGCGGAGAGAACGTCTTGATGCGGCTCGTCGCCGTTGAGGGCGCCGTTGGCGGCGGCGATGGCCGTCGCGGGCGCCCCGGTGGTGGTGGAAGGATCCGCTGACGAAGCGGAATCAGCAGCGTCGGATATGGTGTCGTTGGCAGCCAGTCCGCCGGGAGCCTGAGTGGTGCTCATATCGTCTTATATTGTCGTCGCTATGAGATCCGTCTGTTGCCCGATCGAAATTACCAGCACGACAGCATCATAGCCGGATGGCGGTTACGATGGCTACCGTACGAATGTTTCCATTTGGCGCGAGACACAGCTTTTGATCGAACAAACCGCGAAATATAAGGGGCCAGTAAGTAGCGACGGCGCGAGACATCTAGCTGACGGCGGCAACATCGTCGCTTTCGCGCAACATCCACGGGGCGGCGGATTCGCGTCTGGATTACAAGCGCGTCAAGTTTTGCCGACAGCTTAATTTGCCGCTTTCGCTGCCGCCCGGCAGGGGCTATCGTGCGTCGAAGAACCCCCGGGAGGAGTTAGCCTTGGATACGGGAGTCAGACCGACCATCGCAAAGAACGACGTTCGCGGTCGGAATGCGCCGTACCTTGGACTTGCGCCGCGGCTAATCGCGGGCGCGATCGCGATTGCGCTGGCGACATTGGCGGGCTGCTCGAGCAATTCGCCCAAGATCAACACGGCACATCTGCCCGCGGCCGCGGTGGCGCCAGATCCATGGGCCGCCATCTCGTCGAATCCGAAGATCGCACAGATACTCGCCAGTTCATGTTTCGACTGTCATTCGGAGGGGGGCGGCGCCGCCTGGTATGTGAAGATGGCGCCGTCGTACTGGTTTTCGGGATCGGCGCGAAAGAACCTGAACTTCACGAACTGGAAGGACTACGACGAACATCGCAGGAACGAAGCGATCGAAGCGATCGGGCGGGTGGTTAATCGCGGCGAGATGCCGCCGTGGGATTACACCGTATTCCATCCGGCGGCCGAGCTCAGCAACGAACAGAAAGACCTCGTGAGCGAATGGGCGGCGCGGCACGTGGAAGTGCTACCGGCGCATTGAGGCGGGCAGGCTCGTACACCGTATAGAGATACTGACGGGCCAGTTCGGGCTGCGGAGCTAATCGTACAGACGCGAGGCGCCGAAGAGGCCGACCACCAGGAAGACGACTCCCAGCGTGATGGTTGCCAGCGAGGGCCACAGCGCGCTGAACGCCGGCAAATCACGAATCATCAGGTTGTTGAAGGCGAGCATCGTCCAGGTGGTGGGCAGGAACTGGGCGAACGCGCGCATCCAGGACGGTTCGAAATCGAGCGGCCACCAGCATCCCCCGATTGCCGACATGGCCATCGCAACGACGGCGCCGATCGGCATCACGGAGTCGTGAGTGCGGGCGACGCAGGCGATGATGAGGCCGAAAGCGGCCGCGGCAAATGAGATAGCGGCCGCGGGCAACAGCAGCATCGCGGGATATCCGCCGAGCGACACGCCGAACAGCCAGTATCCAATCGCCAGCAGCACGATCATCTGGAGCATACCGACGAGGAAGCGGGCGAGGAGCTTGCCGAGCAGCGTGCCGGCCAATGACGCACCGCTGACGCGCAGACGCGCGAGGGTGCCCCAGTCGCGTTCGTCGATGAGGCCGAGCGAGATGCCCATCAACATACCGATGAGCAGAAAGGTGATGCCGAAGCCGGGCACGTACTGATCGAAGGAGTTGACGTTGGCGCTGGCGCCGGTGACGGTACGCTCGGCCCATCCGAGCGTACCTGGAATGACCGGCATAGCGGCGGGGGCGAGGGCTTCGAGATCGGCGCGCAATTGCGGGCTGGGGAGCGCGGGTGGCGACGGAGGCGGCGGCAATTCGATCGACCATGCGGGCGTGGCGGAGGCCGCGTCACCCACTGGCGGCAGATGCGGCGGGGCGATCGCGAAGTCGATCGGCTTGACCAGTTCGGCGAGGGCGGTTTGCGCCGGCGGAGCGGGAAAGGAGGGCGGCGGCGGAATCGCGCCGGCGTGCGATCCGGCGGCGGCCTTGAGCGCGGCGAACCAGCGGTCGAAGTCGCGCTCGCTCGCCTGCAGGGCGACGAGATAATCGGTCACGGCCGCGATCGCGCCGCGCCGTGCGCTGACTTCGGTCGCGATCGAGGCGCGCGCCTGTTCGATCGATTTTTCGACCGCGGCTTGCGTCTGCACGCGCAAAGCGTCGATGGTCGCGCCCATCTGGCGGCGAATTTGCGCTTGCAGGTCTTTCTCGGCGCGCGCGCGTGCGCCGGTCAACTGCCGCTGATAGTCGGCGACGCCGGTCTGCAAGGCGTCGAGGTTGGCGGAAATCCGCGTGAGCCGCGCGCGCAAGTCGGCGCCGCCGTGGGCGAGGCGTGTGCGGGCCTGATCCTGGGCCGCGGCGGTGATGCGCCGGCAGAGGTCGCCGATGCGGAATTCGATCGCCGAGATTTCAAGGCGTTTGATCGGATCGACGTAGAGCACGACCTCGGCGGCGCGGCCGGCGGCGAGCGTGGCGGTGGTGCCGGCTGGAATCACGATAGCGAGCGGAGCGCGATCGCGTCCGCGGATGATGGCGCGCGCGAGGTCAAGGTTCGCGACCTGGGCGACGGTGACGGCGGGCTCGTGCACGAGGGCGTCGAGAATCGCACGGGCGACCGCGCCGTGGTCGTCGTCGATCAGCGGCACCGTATAGGTATGCGCGCCCATCCGGGCGCCGTAGATATTGCCGAGCGAAAAACCAGCGACCGCGATGATCACGATCGGTGCGAGCAGCAGCATGAACAAGCCGACGCGATCCTGCGCGAGCAGGCGGAATTCATTGAGGAAGGTGAGGCGGATGGTGCGCAACATCGAAGGAACCCGGCGGAATCGACTCAGTACGAATCGGGGATCAGATCGCGCAGGGCGCGACCGGTCAGGGCGATGAAAGCGTCGGAGAGGTTAGGGCTATGCACGTTGAATTCGAGGACCTGCGCACCCGCCGCGCGTGCGCGCTCCAATACAGGGCTGACCAAAGCGAAACTTTCAAGCTGGAGGGCGATCTTGCCGTTGCCGTTGGCGCCGGGGACGGCGATTTGAGTGATGCCGGCGAGGCCATCGCACCAGGCTGGGGGCGGGGCGCCCTGGAAGGTGAGTTCCATCAGGGGCTGGCGTCCGCCGAGCGCGATCAGCTCGGCAACCGTGCCGGCGGCGACGACTTTGCCGCGATCGATCAGCAGGGCGCGGCTGCAAATACGCTCGACCTCTTCCATGTAATGGGTGCTGTAAACGACGGCGGCGCCGCCCTGCGCGGCACGGCGGACGGTCTCGAGGATCTGCTCGCGCGATTGCGGGTCCACGCCGACGGTGGGCTCGTCGAGCAAGAGCAGGTCGGGGCGATGGACCAAACCGCAGGCCAGGTTGAGCCGCCGCTGCATTCCGCCGGAGAGCGTCGCGACCCGATCATCGGCGCGTTCGGTCAGTCCGACTTCTTCGAGTGCGCGCATACATTCGCTGCGGGCCTGGCGTTTCGAGATGCCGTGAAGGCGGGCGAACAGTTCGAGGTTTTGAAAGCCGCTCAGCGACGGATAGAGGGCGATCGCCTGAGGCACGAAGCCGAGCCGGCGGCGCAGGGCGTGGTGCCTGAGCGAAGGGATGGCGCCCGCGATGCGGACGGTGCCGCTATCGGGCTCAATCAGGGTGGCGAGCAATGAGAGGGTAGTGGTCTTGCCGGCGCCGTTGGGGCCGAGCAGGCCGACCACTTCGCCGGCGTTAACGGCCAGGCTGATGCCATCGAGCACCAGGCGTGAGCCATAGCTTTTGCGCAGCGCGATCGCTTCGAGGAGTGTGGCGCCGTTGGGCACGCTCACGAGTCTGCCCGATCGAGAAGGGCGTGGCGAGGCGCCACTTTGCACCGTCGCAAATTGGGCAAGCATCGGTCGGCGGGGCCTTCGCGAGATTCCCACGATGGGATTTCAAAATTCCAGTTTAGCAATCGATCAGGTTTACTGGGGGATAGCGGTATGCGCGAGTCGGTCAGATGCATCAGATTTCGTTCCCTACAGAACCGCTCTGCTCCATCCGATTATATATGTTATATATGGAACCGCATCGCCACGTCGGCGGTTGCTATAATTACTCACGATCCACCGCGAACACGCGCAGCTCGTCCCCACGAATTGTTCGGCAGGCATCCAGCGCTTTGCCGTGTTGTCGCCAACAGTCTGGGCGGTAATCGCCTCACGGAGTTTTGTAGATGAGAATTTTGAGCGTCGGCAGCGCCTTTCCCGAGAATCTTTATCCGCAGGAAGTAATCACCGGCGCGATTAAGCAACATTGGGGCGCGCGGCTGGAGCATCCCGCGCTGCTCGATCGGCTGCATTCGCGAGCGGGCGTGAAGCAGCGCTACCTGTCCTTCCCGCTGGAAAAGTACAGCAGTTTCGAGACCTTCGGCGAGACCAATCGGGCATGGCTGGAAGTTGCGGCGCAACTCGGTGAACGAGCGATCGATGCGGCACTCGAGCGCGCCCGTCTTGGGCGCCGTGACCTCGACGCGCTCTACGTAGTCTCGGTAACCGGAGTCGCCAGCCCGTCGCTCGACGCGCGATTGATCAACCGGATGGGGCTGCGCCCGGATATCAAGCGCACGCCGATTTTCGGCGTCGGCTGTGTCGGCGGGGCGATTGGACTCACACGCGCGGCCGATTATGTGCTCGCCTATCCGAAACAGGTCGCGGTGATTTTATCGGTGGAGTTGTGCTCGCTGACGGTGCAGCGCGACGATCTCTCGACTGTAAACATGATTTCGATGGGCTTGTTCGCTGACGGCGCGGTTGCGGCAATTCTGGCGGGAGCGGAGCGCAGCACGACGGGCCCGACGATTGTCGCCAATCGGTCGGTGTTTTATCCCGACACCGAGCAGATCATGGGCTGGGACATTTCGGAGAAAGGCTTTGCGATCGTGCTTTCGCAGCAGTTGCCCGAATTGATCCAGCGGCGGCTCGGCGCTGACGTCGATTCGTTTCTGGCCGCCAATGGGCTGACCCGCCGCGAAATCGAGAGCTGGGTGATTCATCCGGGCGGCCCCAAGATATTGCAGGCGGTGGAAACGGCGCTCGGCCTGTGCCAAGGCGAGCTTGCGCTGTCGTGGGAATGCCTCGCGGAATTCGGCAACCTGTCGTCGGGGTCGGTGCTGAAAGTGTTAGAGGCCGTGATGACCACCAAGCGGCCGGCGCCAGGAGCGCCGGGAGTCATCCTCGCGATGGGCCCGGGATTTTGCTCGGAGATGATGCTGGTGCGCTGGTAAGGGGTTGGGGGAAGGAAGTTGGCGCGGAAGATCCGTGAAGCCGCAAACTGGTCTGGTGATTTGGACCGGACCGCCGGTCCTGGCTTATAACCAGGTCTATCTCTACTGAGCGCGGACAGACTTCTGGGTCAGACGCGTCGCAGGCGGCGGACGTCGCGGGCGGCGCCGATCTTTTCAAGCGCGCAAATCGTCAGATAGCCCACGTCGGGCTGGCGCCAACCCCATCCGAGCTGGGCCGAGCCCGGACGGGCGTGATGGTTGCGATGCCAGTTCTCGCCCTGAAAGAAATGCATCAGTGCGAGCCAATGCACGTTGCGGCTGGAATCCTCACCCGGCGCCGCGGTCGGTTCGGTATGGCAGATGCTGTTGACGAAACATTGCGCGTGCAACGCGAAAACCAGCCGGATTGAACCGAGCCAAAAGAACGCGGGCCATCCGAAAAAGAGCCCGCCGAAGTACGAAAGCGCGAGCACGGGCGGCTGCAGGTAAGTCCAGATGCGGTATTTGCGGCTATCGAGATCGGGGCAAAAACGTGTCGAATCGGGGATACCCGCCTGCCACAGCCAGCGCAGATGCGACCACCAGAACCCGTGTCGCGGGCTTGAGATATCCTCGTCGGTATCGGCGCTCGCGTGATGCAGCCGATGGCCGGAAACCCAGCTAATCGGCTTGCCGGAACCGTTGAGAACGGCAAAGAAGGTGAGAATCAGAAAGGCCCACGGCTTGAGCGTAAGCGCCCGATGGGCGATCGCGCGATGGTAACATACGGTGGTGCCAAGACCACCAAGCCACGCCAAGGCGATCGCGCTTAACACTATGGGCCAACCGGGAAGCGGAAACAGGATCAACCCAACGGCCGCAGTGACGTGAATCAAGACGATCCACGGCAGAATGGCGGCATCCTCGCGGGTCATCCGCCACCACGGCCATTCCCAGGGACGCTCCGCAATCCGTGTGCAGTTCTGTGCGGCGATCAAGGCGTAGCGTCCTTGACTTGATGGCTGGGAAGCAGATTCGCTTTAGAGTTGCAGAGGAAGCCGCTAGAGCACAGCCGGACTACCAGCGGCTGCCACCGCGGTTGCCGCCGCCACCGCCGCTACGATTTCCACCGCCGCCACCGCCGCGATTGCCACCACCGCCGCCCGCTTCACGCGGACGCGCCTCATTGACCTTTATATTACGGCCCTTGAGTTCGGTCTCGTTGAATTGCTCGATTGCGCGGGCGGCATCGGCCGAATCGGCCATTTCGACAAACCCGAAGCCCTTGGATTGGCCCGAGAACTTGTCGGTAATGACGGCGACGCTTTCGACGGCGCCGGCTTGGGAAAACAACGCCTCGAGGTCGGCGTTCGTGACGGAGTAGGCAAGGTTGCCCACGTAAAGCTTGCTGGCCAATTGTCTGGCCTCCTGAAATATTTGCGAGGAAGCAGCAGACAGAAAGCCGATTTGAGGCTTAACGGGGAGATGCGTCCTAGCGTGACCACAGGATAACCTGCACTCGCCCTAAAGTAAAGTGAGTGAAGTGACCCAGTAGTGATTAGCGAGTCGGGCGTTCGCGATGGCGGATGTCGCGGCCTTCGACCATGAATACCACCGACTCGGCTACGGCGGTCGCATGATCGGCGATCTTTTCCAATGATCGCGAAACGAACAGCAGCGTGGTGCCCTGTCCGATACCGGCCGGCTCGTCGATCATCGAGTTGAGCAACTGGTCGAGTACGCGACGATGCAAGGCGTCGATTTGATCGTCGGTCTCGATCACGCTTTTGGCGAGCGCGGTGTCGCTATGTTCGAACGCGCGCAGGCTCTTTTTGACCATCTCTCGGGCAATCGTAGTCATCCGTTCGATTTCGGCATCGACGCCGAACGCGACACGACGGGCGCTACTACTCGGGCGTGCGCAGATATTGACCGCCTGGTCGCCGATACGTTCGAGGTCGGTGGTAATCTTGAGGCTCGCCAGAATCATCCGCAGGTCGATCGCGGTTGGCTGATTGAGGGCGAGGATCTGCACGCAACTCTCATCGATTTCGCTGTCGAGACGGTTGACCTCGGCGTCACGCGCGGCGATCGCAGCGGCACCGTCGGCGTCGCCCGCGAACAGGCATTGGATGGCGTCGTCGATCTGATTGCACACCAACTCACCCATGCGCAGGAGCGTTTCCCGCAGCTCCGAGAGCTCCTGCTCGTAGCGGCTGTTGGTATGCTGCAAAGGTGCTCGGTCCATCGATTTCTCGCCTTACATGATTTCTCGCTTTACGCGGCGCGCGCGTGAGGGCCGCAAATGGCCGGCGTGCGCGCCGCGAGAGCCCGCCTGATGATCGGATGATAGACGTGTAATGTGTTGGCGGCGCCGACGCAACCCGTCGCGTACGCAGAGCGGTCCAAGGCCCTGGCGCTACCAGCCGCGCCCTTCGTTTTAACAGTCCGGGTAGCCGTCAACTGGTCATCACTTTATGCCCACTGCGGTAGCAAATCAGCAACAGGGGTAGCGCCGGATTCGGGCGAGGTGGTCGATATCGCAATCGATCCGCGCGGCACGACCGATCAGACGATTTTTGCCGCGTTTGGCAGCGGCGGGGTCTGGAAGTCGACCGATGACGGCAACACCTGGGCGCCTAAGACCGACGGTCTGCTGTCGCTATCAACCGGCGCGGTGGCGCTCGATCCGGGTAATCCGTCGATCGTTTATGTCGGCACGGACAATCCGGCCTTCGGCGGCGATTGTCCCGGCTGTAACTTCACGGCGGTCGGTATCTACAAGTCGTTGGATGGCGGCAATACCTGGACGCTGCTGCCCAACAGCCCGACCGGCGTCGCGATCAGACGGATAGTCTTTCCTGCTCCGGGAGTGCTGCTGGTCGCCACCACCCAAGGGCTCTATCGCTCGCTCGACGCGGGCGCGACCTTCTCGCGGCTTACTGTTTCAGGATTCGCCGGCAACGGCATCGACGATATTCGCCTCGATACGCAGAACCCGAAGCTCGTGCGCGTATCGATCGGCGGGTTGGGAATTTTCGTTTCGACTGACGCTACTCTTGCCGCCCCCCCAACCTTCACCAACCTGTGGACGGCGTCGAACGGCTCGCCGCTGCAGAACCCGGTCGTAACCGGCGGCCATATCGGATTCATTGCATTCGCGCAGTCAACTACCGGCGGCGTGAACCCACCCGGACAGACAATCTACGCGACGGTCCAGAACACGACGCCAACGACCTTGGCGCCGAGCCAATTTCTGGGGATGTGGGTTTCCACCGACGGCGGCGGCACGGCACCTGGACGAATCTGCCGGGTGCAAATGCGGCCGGCGGCGCCGACGGCAATAGCGGCAGCGGCTGCCAGTGCGGATACGATCAGACTATCGGAGTCGATCCGACCACCGATCAGACGGTCTATATCGGATTCCAGGAGGTCTGGAAGTCGACCAACGGCGGCACCAGCTTCGGCGGAACCGCGATTACGCTCAACCAGGTCCATTGGGACAACCACGCGTTCACTTTCAGCCCGCATGACGCGACCGGGCAGACTTTTTATATCGGCACGGACGGTGGCGTAGCGACCACTACCAACGGCGCGTTTACCAACATCAACGGCACGACCTCATTCTCAAATGGGGCGATTGCGGCCAATCTGCTGCGCGGGATCGATATCGGGCGCGGCTCAAATGCCAACCGGCTGTGGACCTACGGCGGTTTTCAGGACACCGGCAATTCGCAATTCGGCTCGGGTTATACCGGCACCACCTGGCAGCTTGGACAAGACGGTGACGGCGGTCCGATGACCGTGGATCCGTGCAATCCGCTCCACGCGATTACCACCGACGACGGCGGATATTCGCAGACTACCACCGGCGGCACCGCCGGAAGTTGGAGCGGTACTGTGACCCTGTCGCCGGCCGTACCGGGCGGTTTCAATCTGAGCGGAAGCGCTTTCGCCTTCGACCAGACCTGCGACACGACGGTTTACGCGGGCTTCAATATCTCCGATCCGACGGGTGTAACTCCGACCACCTTCGGGCTCTATCAGAGCACCGATAACGGCAACACCTACACCGAGGTGGACACTCTGACCAACAGCGTGTCGTCGATCGCAACGGCCAAGATCGATCCGAACGTGGTCTGGATCGGTCTGAACAACGGCAGCCTCGCCTTCAGCACCAACGCCTTGCTCGGCGCTGCTTCGACCTGGACCGCGATCCCGGATCCTTCGGGCACGGGACAGTCGGCGCTCGGAATCGCAATGGATCCGAACAACACCGCCACGGTATTCGCGGTTTATCCGGGAGTTAACGGCACGTCTCCGAGCAAGCACGTCTGGATGACGACCGATAGCGGTACTCATTGGACCGATATCTCCGGCACCGGCGCCGACGCTCTGCCGGACCTGCCGCTGCAGGCGGTCGCGGTCGATCCGAGCTCGGGCAGCAACCCGCGCACGATAATCGTCGGCGGCGAGGCCGGCGTGTTCCAGACGACCAACAACGGTGCAACCTGGCAGGTGCTTGGAGTGGGCTTGCCGACGGTGGGCGTGACCGGGGTGGCGCTGGATTCCAGCGTCAGTCCGTCGCTGTTGCGGGTCGGCACGTATGGTCGCAGCAGTTTTGAATTGGGTGCGGCAACCGGTCCGCTGCTCGCCATCAATACTACGCAGAATTTCGGAACCATCTGTCCGAGCCAATCGCCAACGACGCTGCTGCAATTGTTCAATGTTGGCGCCAGCGCCCTCACGATTACCAATATCCAGCGAATTTCGGGCAGTACCGATTTCACCATAACCGGACCGTCATTTCCGACAACGATCGCTGCGGGTGAGGAAGTCGACTGGACAATCAAGCTGGCGGTGACGTCGTCGAGCACGAACCCCGAGAGCGCAACCTTCGCGATCGACAGCAACGATAGTGTCAACCCGACCCAGGATGTGACCTACACTGCGACGGTAGGTGCGCCCAACGGCAGCACCGTGATCGCCGGCGGCGGCAACTACGGCAACGTCTGTCTGGGTTCGTTTGCCGACCTCAACCTGACGATTAACAACAGCGGGACCTGCAACTTGCTGGTCAGCGGCATGGTGTCTTCGGATCCGGACTTCCTGACGCCGAGCACACTGTCCTATCCGTTGACGGTGCACAGCGGGGGCTCGATAACGGCGCCGGTGCGCTTCGAGCCGCTCAGCCTGGGGACGTTCAGCGGCATCGTCACAGCCGACAGCACCAATAACCCGGGCGGCAACATGAGCGTGAACGTCAGCGGAGTTGCGCCGCCGGGGCATATCACGTGGAGCGGTGCGGGCACCTTCGGCAACATTTGCGCCAACACCAACGCACAGCAGACAATCACGATCGGCAATACCGGTCTGTGCAATCTGCACGTGACCAGCGCGACGATTAACTGTTCGGACTTCACGATCGAGGGCAATCCGTTCCCGGCGACACTCAGCCCGGATTCGAGTCTGCCGCTCACGATCGCGTTTACGCCGACATCGCTCGGAGCGAAGAGCTGCAATCTGACGATTGACAGCGACGATCCGATCAATCCGATTCTGGTCATACCGCTGACGGGCAACACTCCGGGGCCGGTGATCTCGCTCAATACGGCGGGTCTGACGCTGCCGCCGACGGTGATCCAGAATCGCGGGTCGTGCCATTCGCAGGTCGGGTTGCCGATTGCGAACTCGGGCCAGTGCGGTCTCACGATCAATAGCGTGGGAATCACCGGCCCCGACGCCGCGGACTATTCGCTGACCGGGCTGCCGGCATTGCCGGACACGGTCGGCGCCGGCGATCAGTTGGGCGACGGCGATCTGGATGCGGTCTTCGCACCTTCGACGATCGCGCGGACGAAGACGGCCAGCGTCAATGTGCCCTGGGTCAACGATCCGATTCTGCATACCACGACGACGCAGTCGGTTCCGTTGTGCGGTGAAGCGACCGGCCGGGGCGTGCGCGTGCTGGTAACGAACGGCGGGGTGCCGGTCGCCACGGTCCGCAAAGTGACGCTGTACTATGTGAATCAGTTCGGCTTCCAGGAGCCGCCGGCGATTCTGATCCAGCGCAAGGTTAACTTGCCGCTTGCGACGGTGACGGGGACGGCGCCCTGTCCGACGTTCCAGTATCACTATGAATTCGGGACGGTGAGTAATGAGACGCGCGTGCTCAAGCCCGGCAACTATCTCATGATTGTCACGATAGTTAGCGGCGGGCACGTGAAAACCAAGTCCGTGAAGGTTAACCTCAATACCTGCGACTTCGACAAGAATATCGTAGTCGCCTTCTAGGACCGTTAACGTCGATACCGCAGCGGGCCCGGCTGACCATGTAAATGGTTGGCCGGGCCTTTTTTCGAGTCATCGAGCAGACGGCCAATCGCGAGCGCAAAGCCGCCAAGGGTCATGATGTTGATGGTTGAACCACTCATCATGAGTCCAAAGGCGCCCGCCAAAATGGACAGTGGAATCGAAAGGAAAATCACGATGGTCGAGCGAAAACTGCCGAGGAAGATCAGGATCATGAGCGAAGCGAGTACCCGCTCCGGAGACCGCTTCATGCTCAAGGCTTTCGACCGCCGCCTTGATGTAAGTATCCTGGCCGAAGATCGCGTTGACCTTCATTCCCTTTGGCAGGTCAGTAATCTGCGGCAGGACCGCTTTGACTCCCTGCACGACTGCGATCGTGTTTGCCGAGCCCTGCTTCATCACCGGGATGTACACCGAGCGCTGACCGTCGATGCGCACGATGTTCTGCTGGATTTCGGCAGCGTCTTCAGCGTGACCGACGTCCCCGAGGAAGTCCGGCGCCTGGTCCCGTCCAATCTTGACCGGCACCTGGTTGATGGTCCGGGTTCTCGATCATGCTGTTGCTGTAAACGAAGTAGTCAGTTGAGCCGATCTTGGCGTCGCCGGCTGGGATGATCAGGTTCGCGGTATTGAGCGCGTGAACCACGTCCATCAAAGTCAGCCCGCGGGCCTGCAACGCGTCGCGATGCAGTCCGATGTTCAGGCCCTCGCTGAAATAGGCCCGGAAAACCCTTTCATCAAATGTGTCGCCCCTGCCATTTTCCCGCGCAAACTCGGCCGCCTGGAGCGCGAGCCGCGAATTTGCAAGAACATCGGGCGCTTTCATCATTACGCCCGCGGCTTCAGCCAGCTCTTGAATATGCGCCCAAACCAACCGGCGTGCCTGCGGGTCCATCATGCGCGGGTGCTGCGACAGCGGCAGCCCCTTAGCCGGCCATTCCGGATGTATCTGGAAGCCGCGCAAGTCAAGTTCAAAGCCGAACTCCGGCTGAAGCTTGCGGACGGTCTCGAAGCCGATATAGCAAAACGGGCAGATGAAATCTGAGAACATCTCGATCTTGAAAGCCGTAGCCTTTTGACCTCTTGGCGTGCCTGAACTCGCCGAACCGACCTCTCGGCAGCTTGACTCAAATCAGGGCCGGGTACTGCGGCCCTGGCGTTTTGAAACGCCTTCCGCCGTATCTACCTCGCCGGCATCCTTGCCCTGCGGGTTAACGTCTGCCAATGTTCAACTGCACAACTGGTTGTCTAGTTGACGACGCCGATATCTATCAAGGCGTCGGGCCGTATGCTCGAACTAGTGACGGCCAAAAGTCCGACGAGTGAAGTGATCGATTGAATGCCCGGATGGCTATCCTCCGCAAAAATTCCCCGCCTGACCGGAAACGAGCTAAACTCCGACCAATTTGAAGAAAGGACATCGAAACCCAAAGGGCATCGGGCCATGATGAAATTCTGCTTGCTTTGGCTGAACCTCTTTGCCGATTTCCTCAGCTTCTTGGTTCTCAGTTTACGATCTAAAAGCTCGATCGCGGCTGAGAATCTCTTTCTGCGCAAACGGAAGTGTTGCAACTTTGAAAACGGTGACGGAGGAAGTCCCGAGCGGAACTGGGCGGCGAGGTTTCAGGCAGCCAGATCGAACAGCTGGTCGATGAACCGCGAAACCATTCTCCGCGTTCAAGAGTGCCAACTCTTTGAAAGATGGAAATTCCAGCTAAGGCTCCGTTGCGCAAAGACGACCCACATCCCTAATGTACCCAAAAGCTCCGGCTTCGAACCAACCACGCAAATCCCGAAGAGCCAAAGGGAGAGAGCCCGCATGAATCCTGATCGAGCCGAACGCCAGAAGAAGTTTATCGCGATCGCCGCCGAGCACGCCGAAGATTTCAAGACGCGGGTCGCCCAGCATGATCGCGAGAATTCCTTCGCACACGAGAACGTCGCTGCGATGAAAGCCTCGGGCTACACCAACATGACGGCCCCGGCGGAGCTCGGTGGCGGCGGCGTGGACGTTCTCGACGAAGTCCTCGCGCAGGAACGCCTCGCGCGCGGCGATCTGCCGACCGCAATCTCGACCAACATGCATCTGTTCGCCGTCGGTTGGCTGAGCGATCTCTGGCGCGCCGGCGGCCGGCAGGAAGGTCGCTTGCGTAATTTTCTCGAATCTATCGTGCGTGATCGCCTCATTCTGGGCGGCGGCGTCAGCGACCCGAAAATCAACAGCATGTTGGGGTTCGGCGGCGTCATCAATACTTCGCGCCGCGCCCGGAAAGTCGCCGGCGGCTATATCGTCAACGGCATTGGCAAATTCAGCACAATGTGCGCTGCGGCAGATTTTCTTTTCGAGACCGCCCGCTACGAAGACCCGGCGACAGGCCCGGTCATCCTGAACTTCTATCTCCCGATCAAGACGCCGGGCATCAACGTCCAGAATAATTGGGACACGATGAGCATTCGGGCCTCCGCGAGCCATGACATCGTATGGGAGAACGTCTTCGTCCCCGAAGAAATCGCCACCCGGCGGCCGGTAGGCCTCTGGGACCAGTCGATGAACATGTTCTGTCGATGGAATCCGTCGCTCGAAGCTTGTTATCTGGGGCTCGCCCAGGCGGCGCGCGATTGGGCGGTTACCTGGACAGGTCAGCGGCGGCAGGAGCCCTTCGAGCAGCCGATGAGCCATTATCCACAAAACCAATTTCTCGCCGCCGAGATGGAGGTCGGGCTACGCGCCGCGCGCGCTCTGTTGATTCAGACGGCGACCGCAATCGCCGAGACTCCGGTCACAGATGAACAGCCCCTGATGGATATCATTGCCACGCATCACTTCGTTTCGGAGACCGCGGTCAGCGTGGTGGACAAAGCGATGCGGATGGTCGGTGGCGTGGGACTTTTCAAATCCAGTCCGCTCGAGCAGATGTACCGCGACGTCCGCGCCGCGATCATCCATCAGCCATTCCAGGGCTACGATGCGCTTGCGTGGCTGGGCAAACTGGCCTTCGGGATTCCGCACGACACGCTGCCCCGATGGGTGTGACAAGCCTAAGGAGCACGCCCTGCCCGATGATAGGGGGCGTAACGGAGCAATCGACTAAGAACGAAGATTCATATGCCGATCCCAAGTCGATCCACGGCAATTATGCGGCGCGATGCGCCGAGCGCATCTGGGCCTATTTCTTCAAGGCGAATTTAAGGCGAGGACCCGCGGACCTGGAAAGATCAGGCCCGGATAGGTTTTGCCAGATTCTGGCGATCTGCGCCGACCAAGCTGTGGTGCCCCGGTTATTGCAGAATCGAGGAGGCACGAAGCGCATCGTTACGAATCGCCGGCTTCCTTGGCCGCGCGGCGTCCCTTGACCCTCTGGTCGAATAGACGAGTGCGCACGGCGTCAAGCTGGGTTCCCGGGATTTGAGTCTACAGGTCGGCGGGTACGATCTTCTCAAGCGACCCGATGGCGCCCCGCAATGGATACTCCGTGTGAGCATAACGCTCCTCTTCCCGGCGGGCATTAAATGGCGAGCGGGCGCGTAGTGAACCACGCCCGCCCGCTCGGAGAATGGGCCAGCGAGAATTGGGCAAACGGGCAGTGCTTTTGTGTAGCGGCCCGGAGGTTGAGCCCGGTCAGTTTCCTGACCACCAATCTCTGAGTTCCGGAAACGCCACCGTCAGACCGAAGTTGACCGTTGTCTGCGGTGCGATCGGCGCGTATTGCCGATACACCATCCACTGTCCCGTCACAAAGAGACTCATCGGCGGCAACCCCGGACGCACCAGCGTTCGCCCGAGGCCGACGCTCAGCGGCAACATCGTAGGGGAATGGTGATGCCAACCCATCGTCCAGTTTGCGTCTGCTGAGCGGAGAAACCATTTATCCCAGAGATGAAGCGCGAAGACCGGTTGGAACTCAAAGGTGTTTTGCGGTGGACGCTTGGGTGAGGTGTACGCGAAGCTAATGGGATTCTGAACAACGAACCCTATCAGCAGCCCGGGAATGCCCTTGTAGATACTACCGAAGGCAGGTCCCGCCTGCCACGCGCCCTGACCGGCGCTTTTGGAGGTCGCGGTCGGAAATACAAATGTAGGTCCTACTCCGATCAGGAGCCCGGTTTTCTCCCTGTCTGGCCACGGCAGAACCGCTATATCGAACATCGGCAGGTCACCGAACTCGGTCCGCGTTCCACCTCGGGAGCTTGGTACCGTTACCAAGGTAAATGTTGGGCGCACCAACTGTGTAAACGGAAGCAAGGTGTTAGCTGGTATGCGCGGGATCAACGGCCGAATGATTAATTGGTTGGTCTCATCATTTCTGACGCACGATGGTGGCGTGCAAGGTCCATAATTAGCTGGTGTGTAGCTATCCCGGACGAGCACCTGTGGCAGGGTCGTCAGCGGATCGTTGAAGTCCTGCTCCAGTTTTTCTTCGGCGGATAGTGTGGTTTGATCCTGGGCGAATCCAGCGCTTGCGCTGATCGTCGATAAGACCATCAGTAGCACAGCCAGCGCTTTATGAGTTTTCATCAACGTCATTCATCTCGCTAGCAACTCTGAACTCATCGCAGCATGGTCGCGAGACGGCTTGGGCTAATATCGCTCTTCAATCGTCCGCTGTGGACCGCCTCAACGAGGGTCTTGTAATCGCGGTCCACCTGATCGGCATAGGTGACAGCGTAGTCTCCAATCGCTTCGTCAAACTGATCGCTGTTGCCCAGATATCCCGCGATCATGGCAGCGTCTCCCGCTTTGTCGTGAGCCCGGGCTAAACCAAGCCCGCAAAACTTGGCATACGCCTTCATCACATCGGCGTATGGGTTTCGATGTCGATCGAGACCTTCATATCGCGGAGTTGGCGGACGTAAAAGTCGCGGCCGGCGGGGCCTCTGGTCCAGCCCAGGAAGATATCGCTAGCCGACTGCATCAGGCGCTGCCCTATGACGACCCGTTGACCGTTGTGCTCAACCGGCTTGGTTCCGGTGTAGGGCTCGAGCACCGAGCGACCCGCTTCCTTGACCTGGAGGAACAGAGCGTCGTCGGGCGCCGCAAGTAGCAGCGCGACAAAGCAGCGCGTGCCGACGCTCCCCACGCCGACAACCTTCAACGCCCAATCGACCAACTTGAACCGGTCGAACAGCATCCGGCGTTCTTCCGAAAGAGTTTCGCGATACTGCTGGAAGAAGGCGGCAATCATCTTCTCGTTGACTTCTGTGTTACCAAACTTATTAGCATGGTAGAGGAGCGGCGGCTGGTCGACGATGCGCGGCAGACCTCGGGCCGGGGTCGTGAGCTTTTGAAAAACGTGTTCGTGGGTCTGCTTGCGCGCTTCAGCCACCTTCTTCTTAAGGCGTCCGCTCAGGTCGATGTCGTCGCCGGCCACGGCCTGCAGTTCGGCGACACCAAGTCTGGAGTACCAGGATTCCAGGACGCCGGTATTCTCGCGCTGCCTCATCGACTCGCGATACGACGCGACGCACTGGACCGCGATTTCTCGCGCCTGATCGTCGCGGAATCCGCGCCATCGGGCTGCGATCACGAAACTCGCGGCGAGCCGTTTCAGATCCCATTCGAAGGGTGCGGGCAAGGTCTCGTCGAAATCGTTGATATCGAAGACGAGATTTCGCTCGGGCGTGGCGAAGCCGCCGAAATTCATCAGATGGCAGTCACCGCACGCCTGAACGATTATGCCGCTGGTTGGCGTGCCGGCGAGATCGTAAGCCTGCACTGCCGCCGTCCCGCGAAAGTACGCGAATGCTGACTGAAGCATCCGCCCATGGCGAATAGGGACGAGGTTCTGCAGGCGGTCTTTGTTCTGGGCGTCGATCAACGCGACGACATCGCGTTTGTCGCCCTGCCCAAGCACGACCTCGCCATGTGATTTACGCAGGCACTTCTCCCGCAGCGACCTGCCCGCTTCGTGACGCTGTTCTTTACTGCGGATTTCTACCTTAGCTTTTACTTTGGACATTTCTGCCTTCGGCCGGCCCCCGTTTTGGGTATCTCCACGTCGGCGGTGATCGAGTGAGATCGATTCTTCACGTTGATGAGCGCATCCTCTTTCATCCGGATCATGCCGGGATAAACGGTTAGCGACGTGCGGTCGCCCATTAAAGGCCAAATAACCGGCGCGTCGCAGAGTCTTAACCGTTTTTGCTTCGCTCGTGAAGTTGCGGCCGCCCATGGGGCAGCCGCGGGGTCACCAGCGCGGCGTTAGTTGCTGCCTTTATCCGCTGCGGTCACCGTTTCCATCACGCGGTTGAGATTGAAGCTGCCGGGTTTCCGGCGCGGCGGGAATTCGCGGAAGCTCTGCAGCCACTGCGCGACGTAGCCCGCGGCGGGCGCCAGCACGCCTGTGACGCGGATCAATAGACGAAATCCGCACTGGTTTCGCGAGGCAGGTCACCAGGTGACGGGCGCTACCTCAATTTGGCCGAGTTTTCGGGGAGCAGGCCGCCATCAATACCCGCGAGCTTGAGTTCTTGCCCGCCACCAGTATCGTTATGCAACGCGACTGCAAAGGTCCCCATCCTACGCGGGTCCAATCCGCGGTCCAAGGGCGCAATGAGAACTCGCACATTTCCTCGTGAGACCCAGATATCTCTTGCGCCAGTTCTGTCGCCGGTATCGTTGGACTTCGCAGCCGCAGACGAGTTCAAGAAGCTCTTCGCGTCATTCGCAAGAGCGATCAGGGCTTGGCCACTCGGCTTTGCAATCATCGCCCTCTTTGCCAGCGCGTGCGCAACTCCTGTCGGAGTTACGCGGCTCGACGAGCAAGCGGCGCATCGCGAACTGAGCGCGAACGTTCTTTCGACCGGCAAACCGAGTGAGTATTCGACCCAATTGCTCGAACGCAATGCGCTTAGCGACCGTTTCGATCAAGATCCGCAGAGAGTACTTGCCGAGCTGAATTCCGGCCTTGGCCGAACAGACGAACGCGATCGGCTATTTGCACTGTCCGAACTCTCCTTCGCGTATGCCGAGGAATCGCGTAACCAAGCTTATTATCTAGCGTCCGCAACTTATGCGTATGCCTTTCTGTTTCCGCCAAATCCGGCTGACGCGCCAGGTGAATATGATCCGCGCCTGCGGCTCGCCCTTGACCTCTACAATCGGAGCATCGCTTTAGGACTCGCGACTAACGATGGGGAGGAAGTTGATCTTGGCGCTCGCCAACTGAGCTTGCCTTTTGGATCGCTCGATCTGGCGGTCAACGCGAAAGGCTTCAGTTACGGCGGATATCACCTGACGAAATTTGTATCACTCGCGGATCTGGAGGTACGCGGGCTCCGCAACACCTACCGCAGAGCCGGCATTGGCGCGGCGCTCTCGGCGCGGGTCGAACCATCGCCGGGCAGCAGCGCGAGCCGCTGGATAACGCCGGATTCGAAGGTGCCGATCACCGCCTTCGTGCGCTTCGACGATCCACGCCGCGCGATGAGCGACGGCCGATTGCACGGCACGGTGGAACTCTATGACGACGACGTGACGGCGGCGGTGCAAGCCGGTTCTTACACCGTGCCGCTCGAGTCGGATCCAAGCGCCGCGCTGGCCTACCGGCTGGAAGGCTCGCCGCTTTGGGATTTCGAGCTGGCGGGTTTTCGACGCGGGGACTTTTCGTTTCTCGGCAAGGGCAATAGCGGCGACAGCAGCGGTCTCTACATGTTGCATCCGTACCATCCCAACTTGATCCCGGTGGTGTTTGTGCATGGAACAGCCTCGAGCCCGGCCCGCTGGGCGGAGATGGAAAACGAGTTGCTCGGTGATCCCGCGATCGCCTCGCACTATCAGCTCTGGTTCTTCATCTATAACAGCGGCAATCCTATAGCGTTGTCAGCTATGCGATTACGGGAATCGCTAGTGAGTGTGCGGAAAGATGTCGATCCCGAAGAGAAGGACGGTGCGCTCGACCAGATGGTCGTGATCGGTCACAGCCAGGGCGGGCTCCTGACCAAGATGATGGTCGTCGATAGCGGCAATCGCTTCTGGAACAATGTCACATCGGTTCCGTTTGACCAGGCGGAATTGGACCCTGAGACGCGCGATTTGGCCGCTCGCACGATGTTCTTCAAACCTCTGCCGTTCGTGACGCGGGTGATCTTCATTGCAACACCGCATCGCGGCAGTTATATGGCGAGCAATCCCATAGTTAAGTTCGGAAACAAGTTTTTGAACCTGCCTGGCGGACTTGCCAAGAGCGTGGTTGCGCTCGGCAAGCTTCGCGAGACCAGCCTGATAGGAACTCCGTTTACGATCCCGACCGCGCTCGACAACATGGATGGCTCAAATCGGTTTATCAAGGCGCTCTCCGCGACGCCGATCGCTCCTGGGGTGAAGGTCAACTCGATCATACCGGTAAAAGGCGACGGGCCGGTCGCAGAGGGCAACGATGGGGTGGTCGAGTACAAGAGCGCGCATATCGACGGCGTCGAATCGGAGTTTGTCGTGCGTTCAGGCCACTCAACTCAGGCCACGCCCCAAACGATCGAAGAGGTCCGTCGAATCCTCTACAAGCACGCCGGAATTCATTGATGGCCCGTCGCGCTCTCCGCTCGATTGTGAGGGTATTGTTATCCGTGATCGTCGTCGCGGGCGTCGCCTGGGGCGCGCTGGCGCTGTGGTTCGACGGACCATCTTCACGCGTGCTTGCGGGCACGATGGCCGCGGGATTGGCGTTGGTCAGCATCGCTTTGGCGGCACTCATTCGGCCCTTCCTGAAAGGGCTTGTAGCTGCGCTGTTGCCCGTGGTTGCTGTCGCTGTTTGGTGGGCGTCGATTCCCCCAAGCAATACCCGCGATTGGTCCCCCGATGTCGCTCGCACGGCGCGCGCAGCTTTTCACGGGTCGACGGTGACGATTCAGAACGTGAGGAACTTTAAGTATCGATCCGAATTCGATTACGATCAGCATTGGGAGACACGAACTTACAAGCTCGACCGGATTCGCGGCGTCGACCTCTTCCTGTCGTTTTGGGGACCGACCCAAATCGCGCATACGATCACGAGTTGGGAGTTCGACGAGGGCCAACACCTCGCGATCTCGATCGAGACACGCAAGGAGAAGGGCGAATCATACTCGGCGCTTCGCGGCTTCTTCCGCCAGTACGAACTTTATTACGTAGTTGCCGACGAGCGTGATCTCGTCGGGTTGCGAGCGAATTACCGCGGCGAGCAGGTATATCTCTATCGTATCCGCGTTCCCGCATCACAGGCGCGGGCTCTGCTGGTTGATTACCTCAATGAAGTTAATCGGCTCGCGGACCATCCGCGATGGTACAACGCCTTGACCCAGAACTGTACGACTACTATCCGAGGCCACGCGCAAAACGCGGGCGCCGGCGGACGCCTGGACTGGAGGCTGCTCGCCAATGGCCACCTCGATCAACTCCTTTACGAACGGGGTCAGATCGATACAGATCTCCCGTTTGCAGATCTTCGGGCACGCAGCAACATCACGGAAAGAGCAAAGGCCGCGGGCGACTCTCCCGATTTTTCCGCCCGCATCCGCCAAGGCCTGCCAGAAGCCCACGGTCGGTAATCTACGGGGGCGTTGCGATAACTCAGCAAATCCTGGACCGTTTTCAGAGTCTGGCGACGGTTCGCGAACACTACATTAACAGCAGGCGATCGATGTTCCACAGCCGCACGCGCTTTGAATGCTGGCGGCATAGCACTATGAGCTGTTGGCGCAGGATCAGATTCTCGGCCTCAAGCCGCGCGCGCCGCGCGAACCATGATCGGATAACAAGCAGCTGCTGCGTCAGAAACGCGACCATCGGTCGCTTCATTACCCAACGCCCACAAGTCCTTCATCCGGATATGCTTCTCGGGAGACGTAGAGGTTGTGGAGAGTCAACTAAGTCACCTTCTCGAATTCATTCCCCAAAACTCATAGATTTGGTCGGCTGGCCGGGATAGCCCACAACCTCACGTGATTAGGAAATAACCAAATGGAGAAGCAGCACTTCTATCGTGACGCACGGCGGGATCTCGCGGGACCCTTGCAGGGAATCCGCGTGCTCGAAGCGACCACCAGTTGGGCCGGCCCGATGTGCGGATGCATGTTCGCCGACCTTGGCGCCGACGTCATCAAGGTCGAGGCGACCGAAGGCGAGGTCGGGCGGCGAGTCGGTCCTTTTGTGACGGGCGAAGGCAGCCGAGT
>JBEKJC010000043.1:0-37673 GCA_050011435.1 Binataceae bacterium (SeqCode) | reverse complement strand
CGCGGTGCGCATCGCGGACACCAGCGGCGGCAGCGGCGCGGCAAAATATTTGTATTCGCCGAGGCCGTAGCCGAAGCGCTCCATCACGACGCGATTGCGGAAGACCTCGCGGCAATCGTAAAGCGCGATCAGTTCACGGCACTCGGCGGGCGTGAGCAGCGCGGGTGTGGTGGCGTAACCGCGATCGTCGATCGACGCGCGGATCGCGTCCCAGTCGAGCCGGGCAATTCGGGTCTCCACGTTTGCCGGTGTCATCGCTTCACTGCTCTGCTCTTCTTATAGCGACTCTGCGAAGTTCTAATTTAGAATCGAGTCCGATCCGTGCTATACTGATAGTAGGAGTCTGCTACGACTTGGCCGCATACCGAGCAACGCGAGCAGTCCGAAAAGTCAGGTCAAGACTGTTGGGCTCTTCGTCAATTACTGAAAAAACCTGCCGCCAAAATCCTTTTTTACAAAACAAAACCATTTTTCCAGGTAGCACAAGCAATAATGCCGGGCCGCAGCCACTATTCGGAGCTTTTCTGATGCTTTTCAACCCCGTTAACCCCCCCGAACGTGAAATAACCGCTGCGTTGTGAGGTCGTGGGCGCTTAGCCTATCATTCTGCGGTACACGAATGGCTGACAATCAACATAGCGGGCAGGCGCGCGTCTGGCTCGAGACCTACGGCTGCCAGATGAACGTCGCGGACTCGCAATTGGTGACGGCGGTGCTTCACCGCGCGGGTTACGTCACCGCGGCCAAGCCCGAAGAGGCCGACGTCATCCTGCTGAACACCTGCGCGATTCGCGAGCATGCCGAGGAACGGGTCATCGGGCGGCTCGGCGATCTCGCGCGGCTCAAGCAGGCGCGCCCGGAGGTGAAGCTCGGGCTGCTCGGATGCATGGCGCAGCACAATCGCGCCGCGCTAGTCGAGAAGGCGCCGTGGCTTGACCTGGTCGCCGGCCCCGACGCCTATCGGCGCCTGCCGGAGATGCTCGGTGAGAGCGGTTTCGATGCGGCCGTCGACGTGCGCCTCAATCGCGCCGAGACTTACGCCGACATCTCGCCCGAATACGGCAGCGGGGTGCGCGCCTATGTGACGGCGATGCGCGGGTGCGACAAGTTTTGCGCCTTCTGCGTGGTGCCCTATGTGCGCGGGCGTGAACGTAGTATTCCACCCGCCGACCTGATCCGCGAAGTTCGCGAGCTCGCGGCGCGCGGAGTGCGGGAGGTCGTGCTGCTCGGACAGACCGTCAACGCGTACCACTTTGAGCAGGTGGGTTTCGGCGAGTTGCTGCGGATGGTCGCGGCGGTGGATGGAATCGAACGGATTCGCTTCACCTCGCCGCATCCGAGCGACATGGCGCCAGCCGTGATCGACGCGATGGCGTCAGAGCCGAAGGTCCAGCCGTATCTGCATTTACCGTTGCAATCGGGGTCCGACCGAATCCTCGCGGCGATGGACCGCGGTTATACTTCGGCCCGGTATCTCGACCTGGTCGCGCGGGTGCGTGCGGCGATTCCGGGAATCGCGATCTCGACCGACATCATCGTCGGCTTCCACGGCGAAACCGACAGCGACTTCCGCGCGACTCTGGATCTGATGCGCACGGTCGGCTACGACTCGGCCTTCACATTCAAGTATTCGGTGCGCGAGCACACGCGGGCCCATCGCCTGGGCGACACGGTAAGCGAAGCGGAGAAGTCGCGGCGGCTGAGCGAAGTGATCGCGCTGCAGGAAAAAAGCTCGCTCGAGCGTTATCGCGCGCTGGTGGGGCGCGAGTTCCCGGTGCTGATCGAGGGACCGGCGCGGCGCGGCGTGGGGATGCTGGCGGGCAAGACCCCGCATTACAAGACCGCGATATTTCCCGCACGCGAGGGCCTCACGGCGGGCAACACAGTCACCGTCCGGGTCACGTCGGCGACCGGACATACGCTCTCCTGCACGCTCGCTTAATCGACCATCTCGGATAATTTGAGCGCCCGCGCAAATCAGGCGCGCGATGAACCGCGATCGCGACTGCTATTGCTCTGTTGGTTCGCCTCCTCGGAAGCTTCAAGAGCGGCGATCGCACGGCCGAGAAAGCGGATCCCGTGCGTGACGTCTGCGGCGGAAATTTCGGTGATGAGTCTCCGCAAGAAGTTTCGTCCCTCGGCCAGCATCAGGCTTTGAAAGTGCTTCCCCCGGGCGGTCAGAACGACGCGCTTTTCCCGCGCTGAATGCGGGTCTTCAACCACCGAGACCAGGCTTAACGGCGCGCGCGCCATCCCGCGCAGCGCCTTGGTGATGGCGGAGCTGGTGATTTCGAACCACAACCTGATGCGGCGCTCGATATCCTTGCGGCGCATGATGGCGCCGGCTTCGCCCTCGGCGCGAATCAGCCACAGAATGGCGACCTGCGTGCGCGTGAGCTGGCCGCGGCGCATGGCGTCCTCGAGCGCCATGCCGGCCTTGTAATGAATCGGGTAGAAGAACTCGAGGAGCTGGCCCGCGGCCGTTTCCGCCGCCCTAAATTTAACCGCCTTCCGCGCCGGGAATTTTATTGCTTTGGGCTTGCGGCCTGATTTCGCGGGGACTGGGAGATCGTTTGACAAATTATGGGCTCCGTTCTATCGCTGTCCTGAGGACACTTTTGACTCAGGACACTCATTCGCTTCCCAAGGCTGTCCGCAGGATTCAGGAGATCGACCATGGAATTCAATCCGTTTGCGCCTGAAGTCAAGCAGGATCCGTATCCCTATTATGCGCGTCTGCGAAATCATAACCCGGTGTACTGGGTTGAGTCGCTCCAATCGTGGGCGGTCAGCCGTTACGAAGATGTCGCCTATATCTGCAAGAACACGCAACTTTTTTCTTCGGCGCCGATCATCCCGGCGATTCTCGGCGAACTGAATCCGGTGCCCGAGGTGAAGTGGCTGATCTCGACCGACCCGCCCGCGCACATGCCGCTGCGCAAGCTCGTGAACAAGGCCTTCACGCCGCGGATGGTCGCGGGGCTCGAGCCGCGCATCAAGCAGATCGCCGCGCAATTGCTCGACCGGATCGAGGATGGCGGCGATTTCGACCTGGTACGCGACTTTTCGACGCCGCTGCCGGTGATGGTGATCGCGGAAATGCTGGGCGTCGAGTCCGAACGCTATCGGGACTTCAAGCAGTGGTCCGATGACCTTTTGCGCATGACAGGCGGCGCGGTGGCACCGGCCGAACTCGAACGGCTGCGCGCAAGCGTCGCTGACCTCTCGCGCTACTTCGAGCAAGTGATCGAGGAGCGTCGCCGCAATCCGAAAGAGGATCTCATCACGGCGCTGGTGCGGGCCGAGGAAGAGCGCCAGGCGCTGACCGCGCGTGAAGTTCTCGCGATGTGCCTGTTGCTGCTTATCGGCGGCAACGAGACCACCACCAACCTGCTCGGCAATACGGTCATCACGCTGCTCTCGCATCCCGCGCAACTCGCGCAGGTTCGCGCCGACCTCTCGATCGTGCCGCAGATGATCGAGGAGATGCTCCGCTACTTATCGCCGGTGCAGGCAATCTTCCGGCTGGCGACGACCGACGCCGAAATCGCGGGCAGCACGATCCCGGCCGGTAGCCGGGTGCTGATTCTCTATGGCTCGGCCAATCGCGACGAGCGCCAGTTCCCCGATCCGGACACTTTTGACCTGGCGCGCAATCCGCAGGACCATCTGGGCTTTGGCTTCGGCATCCACTATTGTCTCGGCGCTCCGTTGGCGCGTCTTGAGGCGAGCGTCGCAATGGACGCTTTGCTGCGCCGATTTCCGCGCATTCAATTGCGCGAACCGCGGCCGACCTGGGTTG
This sequence comes from Binataceae bacterium (SeqCode), assembly GCA_050011435.1. GTDB lineage: Bacteria > Desulfobacterota > Binatia > Binatales > Binataceae > JADMIL01. Next base: position 33,871 of record JBEKJC010000043.1, on the reverse strand, counting down.
ATTCCTTCGTCGTGCGCGGGCCGAAGATTCTGCCGCTTGAATTGCGAGGCGCCTAGGCCAACGGCGCCGCCGCGATCGCGCGGACTGCTCTCAGGTGTTCGAGCGGCCCTGGGCGCCATCGACCGGAATCGTCGCGCCGGTGATCCAGCTCGCGCGCGGCGACGCCAGCATCACGACCGCATACGCCACCTCGTCGGGGCGCCCGAGTCGTCCGGCGGGCAACTCGTGTCCGACGAAATCCTTTTCAAATTCCGGACTCTGCTTGAACCGTGCTTCCCATACGCTACCCGGATAATTTATCGACCCTGGCGCGATCGAATTGACCCGCACGGATTTCGTCGCGAGTTCGCGCGCGAGCCCCTTGGTAAACGAAATCATCGCGGCCTTCGAGGTGTTATAGGTGAGTGGACCGCCCGCCTCGCGGCCATAGATCGAGCTGATATTGATGATCGAGCCGCCACCGCGTTTTTCCATCTCGGCCGCGCACAGCCGCGAAAGCCGGACCGCCGAAAAGAAGTTGAGCTCGAAGGCGGCGAGCCACGCGGCGTCGTTGACTTGCTGCAAGCTACCCGGACTCGCGCCGCCGGCGTTGTTGACCAGGATATCGATGCCGCCGTGAGCCTTGACCGTATTCGCGGTCCAGCGCTCCATCGCGGCGGCGTCGCCGATGTCGGCGGCTTGCGCGATCACCTGGTGTCCCGCCGCCTTGAGTTCCGCGGCGGTCGAATTGAGCGCGTCGGCGCCGCGCGCGCACAGGCTGAGGCGCACGCCCTCGGCGGCCAGCGCCATAGCCATCGCGCGGCCGAGGCCGCGGCTCGCGCCGGTGATCATTGCAGTTTTTCCGCTGAGTCCCAGATCCATCGTCGTCTCCTCGCCGGTTCGATCGTTGCTGGACGGTTAAATAACACGGGCGGGCGGCATTTTCACAGTTTCGCGACACTACCCACAGCCGGCGGGCGGTTGACAGTCGGTGGAGGCGCCCCTATTGTCATCTGTCTAGTTCGAAGGCGAGCGGAGGATTATGGAAATCAGGGTCGAAGGCTCCCTTGACCAGGCGATGCGAGTGCTCAAGCGCAAGCTCGCCAAGGAGGGGGTATTCAAGGAAATGAAGAAGCGGGCTTTCTATGAGAAGCCCAGCGTGCGCCGCAAGCGCAAACGTTCCGAGGCGCAGCGACGACGGCGCAAGGAACAACGGCGGCGGCGGGCGTCAGCGATCTGATTTTCTCTCCGCGAGCGTGCGCCGACAGCGTCTCGGCGCACCTCATCACGAACGTCTTGACGGCAGGCCCCCGACGGTGGGCCGCCCTCTCCGATCACATGCAGAGCTTCGGAAAGCCCCGACTCCTTCGGCGGCGAGCGCGATAGTGCGCAAGGGGCCTGAACTACTCGACCGAGCGGGTGCGGGCAGAATCCAAGGGCCGCCACGAAAACATAACGCGGCGATTCGTCACGTAACAATCCAAATCGAAATGTGAGAGGCCGAAGGCTGCGCGCATCGCGCGGAACTCCTCGATCAGACGCTGGAGGCGATCCGAGATTGGCGACGAGGAGCGGCTTGGGGAACGCTCGCGCTGCGGACAAGCCGGCAGCAGATTCACCGACAGGCAGTGCGGCCCGGTATGCGCGTCGCGGGCATCCGCACCGAACTCCAACCGGCGACATTCGAGGCATAGCGTGGCCGCCGGCGCGGGGCTCGCGTCAGCGCGCTCAAAATCGGCCAGCGTTACGGAGCATTCGGCCCAGGCTTCGCGCGCGCGACTGGTCGAATAGCGGCGAATCGCGCGTGCGATTCGGCTCAACGTCGCCTCGTCGGCCTGCGCGGCCATGTCAAGAATTGAGTCGTTGTCCGAGTCGAGCAGGGGATCGAAGTGCTGAGCGAGGAACTGACGCAGATTAATCGGCAGTTTACATTCGACGTGCAGACACGATGATTCAATGATGGGTGACGGTAAGGAGAGGTCTTCTAATTCCGTAAGATTGGATATTCGAGGAAACAGGGTCCGCCGCACCGTTGCTGGCGCTCCCGGGACGACTCGCGAGACGTTAGCGCCTCTACGCACCAAGGGTCCGGTCCGCAAGGTGACAACCTCCTTTGGTTTTCGGCGTGGCGAATCGCGATGCCAGCGCAAAAGGTAAGCGCAGTCCACCGGCTATCGCCGTGGAGTCGGTTTGGAGAAAAGCGCCCGTCCGAACCCGTAACATGCGTGGCCCTTTCCCGCACACATCAGCCCCGCTCGTCATCAGCGATTCCCGCAGTCCGCCCGCCCATGTCCCCCGCGCGATGATCCCAAGCCCTGGCTGGCAAGGCGCGCCGCCTTGACGATCCGTCCATTCAGTAACGGTCGCCGAAGACCGCGCGGCGTCCCGAAGCACTAAGTCACAAGATGACTTTCACTACCTTCAACTGTGTTTAGCGCGTGGTCAGCGCTTGAGCAACGTCCCGCGACACGCCGGAAACCCGATGATCATATTGACTTCATATTGCAATCGTGCAGATCGCGGAATTGTCGCGCACGTGACCAAACCGCAGATTATGAGATTGGCTAATGGATATTGTTCTAATCTTGATTAGGCGGTGATTTCGGATCGGCACGACCGTAACGTTGCGTAACGCAAGCCAGCATGGGAGTTCCGACATTCCGGGGACGCGGAGCGCTTCCCGCGGACGGCGATGTGGCGGCCGGGGAACTCCCGGCTTCGCCAAACGAAGATAGATTAACAGATTGAATTTTATCCACAGCCTGTGGATGGCGTCGGGTGGCGCACAAGGCCAAAAAAAATATTTTCGATCGGCTCACTCAAGTAGCTTGCGCCGCCGGTGAAAGATTTGTTTATGGCTCAAGGCGCTCCATCATGCGGGGGAACGGCACCGCCTCCCGCACGTGATGAGTCCCGCAAATCCAGGTGACCGCGCGCTCGATTCCCATGCCGAAGCCGGCGTGCGGCACGGAACCATAGCGGCGGAGGTCCAAGTACCAATTGAAGGGCTCCAACGGCAGGCCCTGCGCGATAATGCGCTGTTTCAAGGTATCGTAGTCGTCCTCGCGTTGGCCGCCGCCGATGATTTCGCCGTAGCCTTCGGGCGCGAGCATATCGACGCATAGCGCCAGGTCGGGACGCTCGGGATCATGCTTCATATAGAAGGGTTTGGAGGCCGCTGGGTAGCGATGGACGAGGACCGGCGTCGCGAAGTCCGAGGACAGCGCGGTCTCCTCGTCGGCGCCGAGATCGTCGCCCCAATTCACAGCGAATCCCTTGCCTTTGAGCCGCTTGATCGCCTCGTCGTAGGTGATTCGGGGATACGGTTTGCCGGTCGCCAGTTCAAGCTTCGCGGTGTCGCGTTCGAGTACCTTCAAGTCCTCGCGGCGCCGATCGAGCACCCGCGCCACGATATAGGCGACGAAATCCTCGGCCAGTTGCATATCTTCATCGAGCGTAAAGTAGGCGACCTCCGGCTCGACCATCCAGAACTCGGTCAGATGGCGGCGGGTCTTGGATTTCTCGGCGCGGAAGGTCGGACCGAAGCAATAGACCTTGCCGAAAGCGAGCGCGCCGGCCTCGGCATAGAGCTGCCCGCTCTGCGTCAGATACGCCTTGCGTTCGCCGAAGTAGTCGATCTCGAAGAGATTGGTCGTGCCCTCGCACGAGGTCGGCGTCAGGATCGGCGAATCGAAGAGCACGAATCCGCGTTCGTGAAAGAAGTCGCGGCAGGCGGCCTCGACCTCGCTCCGAATCCGCAGGATCGCATGTTGACGCGCCGAGCGGACCCACAGATGACGCAGATCGAGCAGAAAGGCGGGGCCGTGTTCCTTGGGCGTGATCGGATAATCGATCGAAGGCGCGTGGACCTTCAGGCGGGTGATCGTTAGTTCGCGACCGCCGGGAGCGCGCTTGTCCTCGCGCACGAGGCCGGTAACTTCGAGCGAGGTCTCCTGCCCCAGATGGTCGGCAGCCGCGAAGGCCTCGGGACCGAGGTCGTTGATCGACGCCACGCACTGGCACACGCCGGTGCCGTCGCGAATCAGCAGAAAATGAACCTTCCCGCTGGAGCGCCGGTTGTAAAGCCATCCTTTGAGCGTGACTTTCTCGCCGAGATGGCTCCCCAAGTCCTCGATATAGACCCACGACATGCGCTCAAGTTTAGGCGCTTGCCGGCGGATTATCGAGCGCCCAGTCCCAGCGGAGTAGAATACGCGTCGTGACGACAGCAGGAATGAATGGCCTCGATTATGCGATCCTTGCTTTGATCGGTGTGGGTGCGTTTAGCGGACTGACGCGCGGAGCGCTCAGGATGGCGACTTCGATTCTGTCGCTGGTCCTCGGGATCTACGCGGCATCGGTGTACTACGGACGGGCCGCGGCGATCGCGCACAAGTACCTGTCGACGAGTCCCACGGTAAGCGCGGTGATCGGTTACGTGGCGGTTTTCGCGATCGTGTTCATAGCGGTCGAGTATGCCGGCGCAACCGTCGTCCGGCTTGCGCATATAATCCATCTGAGCTGGATCGACCGGCTCGCCGGTGCGGTCCTGGGCGCATCGATCGGCGCGATAATCGCCGGTTTCGTGGTGCTCGGGATGACGGCGGTGCTGCCGCCGAATCCGGCGCTGCTGCGCGACTCGCGGCTCGCGCCCCAGGTGCTCGGCTACAATCAGGTGCTGATGGCCTATGTGCCGCCGCAGGTGAAGAAATCGTTCGAGGAGAAGCGCGCGGAACTCTACCGTCAGTGGGTCTTGAAAGCCGAAGGTCTCAAAAAGAATGCGGGCCCCGAAAAAGTCGAAGACCCCGAATCTTTACCGTCACCGGCAAAGTAGTCAGGGCCCCCGCTAAAGAGATTCGAGGTGAGAGGATCGGCGCCGCTTACGCGATCGCGTTGTTGACCGCTTCGATTAGATTCCGCTTTGGAACCGCGCCGACGATCTGCTGCTTTACCTCGCCACCCTTGACGATTACGAGGTTCGGAATGCCGCGCACGCCAAAGCGCGCCGGCACCTGCGGATTGTCGTCAACGTTGATCTTCACGACCTTGAGGCGGCCCTCGTACTCGGTCGCGAGTTCATCGACCATTGGCGCGATCGCGCGGCAGGGCGCGCACCAGGGAGCCCAGAAATCGATCAGCACCGGCGTCGCAGACTTCAGAACTTCCTGCTCGAAGCTGGCGTCCGTTACGTGCAAAACTTTATCACTGGCCATTACGTCATTTCTCCTCGGCGGCGCGTTACCAACTCAACTTAAGGTCGCAGGCCGATACAGTCAAGGCAATCCCGGAGCGGCGCCGGGCCGGGGGATTCCTTGACAGCCCCCGCAGCCTCGTGGTCTATCCACGGTCAGCGGAAAAGCGGCGATCGCCGTTTGAGAACGCTCGCGTGTCCGGACGCAGGACCACGATGGTTCGCAGCCCGGCTGATGAAGGCCGGTGTGGTTTCGCGGTAGCAGCCGGCAAGCCACCCGGAGCATTCAACATTTACATTACAAGGAGTCCCGCGATGAAAGCCGCCGTATTTCATGGGCCCAATCAGCCTCTTTCGATTGAAGACGTCGAGATTGACAAGCCGCGCGAGCGCGAAGTCCTGGTGCGCACCGTCGCCAGCGGCGTATGCCATAGCGACCTGCATTTCGTCGACGGACTCTACCCGTTTCCCGCGCCGGCCGTGCTTGGTCACGAGGCCGCCGGAATCGTCGAGCAGGTCGGCAGCGAGGTCACCTACGTCAAAGCGGGCGACCACGTTATCTGCTGCCTCTCGGTCTTTTGCGGCTACTGCGCGGATTGCATGTCGGGCCATCCCAACCGCTGCACCAACAAGCAGGCGGTGCAGCGCGCCAAGGGCGACACGCCGCGGCTGTCGCAAAAGGGCAAGATGATTCGCCAGTTCGCGGACCTCTCGACTTACGCGCAGAACATGCTGGTGCACGAGAACGCGCTGGTCAAAATCACCCACGAGATTCCGCTCGACCGCGCTGCGCTGATCGGATGCGGTGTGACCACCGGCGTCGGCGCGGTGTTGAATACCGCGCGGATCGAGCCGGGCTCGACGGTCGCGGTTTTCGGCTGCGGCGGAGTCGGCTTGTCGGCGATCCAGGGCGCTCGCATCGCCGGCGCGCGCCAGATAATCGCGATCGATCAATTCGAGAACAAGCTCGCGATGGGCAAGAAGCTCGGCGCGACGCACACCGTCGATGCCTCCCATTCCGACGCGGTCGAAGCGATTCGCGAACTCACTGGCGGCGGCGTCGATTATGCCTTCGAAGCCGTCGGCATGAAGAAGCTCGCCGAGCAGTGCTTCGAATGTATCAAGCCCGGCGGCACGGCCACGATCATCGGCATGATTCCGGTCGGCCAGAAAGTCGAAATCGACGGCGCCAAGCTGCTCACCGAACGTAAGATGCAGGGCAGCAACATGGGCTCGAACCGCTTTCGCGTTGACATGCCCCGTTACATCGACTTCTACCTGCAAGGACGGCTCAACCTCGACGATATGATCAGCAAGCGTGGCAAGCTCGAGGACGTTAATGACGCTTTCAGGGCGATGAAGAATGGCGAGGTCGCGCGCACTGTACTGATGTTCGAATAGCCATTGCCGGGAGACCTTCGCCATTACTCAGTTGTGCAATTGTCAATCGCGGGACTTTAAGGAACGATGAAATTATGAAAGCAGCAATTTTTCACGGACCCAAGCAGCCGCTCACCATCGAACAGGTCGATATCGACGACCCGCGCGACCACGAAGTACTCGTGCGCACCGCGGCCAGCGGCGTCTGCCATAGCGATCTCCATTTCGTCGACGGCCTTTATCCCTATCCCGCGCCCGCGATCCTCGGTCACGAGGCCGCCGGCGTGGTCGAGAAGGTCGGCAAGGCCGTCACCTACCTGGCGCCGGGCGACCACGTGATCTCGTGCCCGTCGGTCTTTTGCGGCTTCTGCGAGGAGTGCATGACCGGCAATCTCCATCGATGCTCGAATCGGCGCGCGACGCAGCGGCCCAAGGGCGACACCCCGCGGCTCTCGCAGGGCGGCAAGATGGTGCGGCAGTTCTCGGACCTCTCGACCTACGCCGAGAAAATGCTGCTGCACGAGAACGCGCTGGTGAAAATCACCAAGGACATTCCGCTCGATCGCGCGGCGCTGATCGGATGCGGCGTCACCACCGGAGTCGGCGCGGTGCTCAACACAGCCAAGATCGAACCGGGCTCGACGGTCGCCATTTTCGGCTGCGGCGGCGTCGGAATTTCGGCGATACAGGGAGCGAAGCTGGCGGGCGCGCGGCAGATCATCGCGGTCGATCAATTCGAGAACAAGCTCGCGATGGCCAAGCGCTTCGGCGCGACCCACACGATCGACGCGTCGCACGCCAACGCGGTCGAGGCGATCAATACGATGACCGGGGGCGGCGTCGATTACTCGTTCGAAGCGGTGGGCGTGGCGAAGCTCGCCGAGCAGTGTTTCGACTGTATCAAGCCGGGCGGCACGGCCACGATTATCGGGATGATTCCGGTCGGGCAAAAGGTCGCGCTCGACGGCCCCAAGTTCCTGACCGAGCGCAAAATTCAGGGCACCATGATGGGTGGCAACCGCTTTCGCATCGACATGCCGCGCTACATCGATTTCTACCTGCAAGGGCGGCTCAATCTCGACGATATGATCAGCAAGCGCGGCCGGCTCGAAGACGTCAACGACGCTTTTGCAGCGATGAAGAAAGGCGAGGTCGCACGAACTGTACTGATGTTTGATTAGGCAAGCTTGCGCGCCGAGTTCACCAATTGAGCGAGGCGAACCGAGCTACGGAGTCCGCGACGTGCGTACGTAGTTTGAGTCTGCGCGGTGCGACGATCTGGCGAAAGCATGTTCAGCGGCTCCATGCGAGCCAACGGTCGAATAGCCACTTGACCCGCGGCGTCAGGCGCGTCCGATTGTACTGGTCGCCGAGTTTGCGGAAGGCTTCGGCCTGCGTGGGATACGGATGGATCACGTCCGCGATTGCGCCAAGACCGATCCCTTTGGCGATTGCGAGCGTGATCTCGGAGAGCATTTCGCCGGCGTGGCTCGCGACTACGGTCGCACCGACCATACGGTCGCTGCCAGCGGCGACGTGGACTTTGACGAAGCCGCCGGTCTCGTCGTCGAGGATCGCACGATCGACCGCGGCGAATTCCTGCACGAAAGTTTTCACCTTGATTCCGCGCGCCGCCGTCTCGGTCTCGGAAAGCCCCACGTGAGCGATCTCGGGATCTGTAAAGGTACACCACGGAATAGTCAGATCGCTCATGCGGGCGCGGCCGTAGAAGAGCGCGTTGCGAATGAGTATTCGGGCCATCGCGTCGGCGATGTGAGTAAACTTGTAATGCGAGCAGACGTCGCCCGCCGCGTAAATCTTTGGGTTGGTGGTGCGCAGATAATCATCGATGGTCACGCCGGCGATGCGGTCATAGGCGACGCCCGCGCTTTCGAGATTGAGTCCGGCGACGGCGGGCGCGCGCCCGACGCCGACGATTATCTCATCAACGGCAAGTTCGGCGGCCGTGCTGTCGCGCTCGAAACGAAGCACTTTCTGGCCGTCGCGCCGTTGCGCGTCGAGAATGTTGGCGCCCGTAAACAGTGTGACCCCGTCGCGCGCGAGCGCCAGCTCGACCCGAGCGGCGGCGTCGCGATCCTCGCGAATCAGGATTTGCGGCGCGACCTCCAGAATCGTGACTTCGGCGCCGCAGCGGCGCAGCGCCTGCGCCAGTTCGCAGCCGATCGGTCCACCACCGATCACCGCGATCCGCGGGGGCAGTTCGGTCATTGAGAAGACCGTCTCGTTGGTGAGATAGCCGGCCGCCTTGAGTCCCGGGATCGGCAGCTCCACGGCGCGCGCGCCGGTCGCGATCGCGGCGCGCTGAAAGCGCAGTGTCGCGTCGCCGACGACCACGGTGTCAGGGCCGCTGAAATGCGCGTCGCCGATAAAGATGTCGACGCCGAGGCTCTTGAAGCGTGCGGCCGAGTCGTTGACGCTGAGGTCGGCGCGCAACCGGCGCATCCGTTCCATCACGACGCCGAAATCCACCCGGACGCCATCGGGCACGTGGATACCGAAACGGGCCGCATCGCGAATTTCAGCGGCGGCGCGCGACGCCCGGATGATCGCCTTGGAGGGGACACAGCCGAAGTTGAGACAGTCGCCGCCCATCAGATCACGCTCGACCAGCGCGACCTTGGCGCCCAAGCCGGCAGCGCCCGCCGCGATTACCAGTCCTGCGGTGCCGGCACCAATCACGACCAGGTTGTAGCGCGATGCCGGTGTCGGATTTGCCCATCCGGCCGGATGAACGTGTTCGGTCAGGCGCCGATTGTGGTCGTCCGCGGGCGCCAGTGGCAGCATTGATGGCGGCGCGTCCATTTCAGGTCTCCGCGGGCCCTTGAGCGAGCCTTTTCTGGGCGAGCGCGCGGCGCGCGATCCGCGCCGCGTAAAACGCCACCCCGACCGTCGCCGCGAAGCCCACGACATTGAGAACCCAGAACCCGGCCGGCCGCGCCGTCGGAGTATTGCCCAGCCGCGTGAGGTCGCCAATCAACGATCCGATATAGGTATACATCACGGCCCCTGGGAGCATCCCGATCCACGACGCGATTATATAGTCGCGCAGACTCACGCGCGTCAGTCCGTACGCGTAATTCAGCAGGTTGAAAGGAAACACCGGTGAGAGCCGGGTCAGGCCGACGATTTTCCATCCTTCGCGGCCCACCGCCGCATCGATTTCGTTGAAGGTCGAGTTGCCGGCGAGTTTTGTCGCAACCCAGTCACGCGCATAGTAGCGTCCGATCAGAAAGGCGAGGGTGGCGCCAATAGTCGCGCCGATCGAGACGTAAATCGAGCCGCGGACGACGCCGAAAAGGACGCCCGCACCGATCGTCATGATCGATCCCGGAATAAACAGGACGCAGGCCACGATGTATGCGGCGATAAAGACGAGCGGTGCGATCGTACCGAGCGACGAGATCCATTCGAGCAGGCTGCGTAACGCGCCACCGACGCCGAGCCATCGCGCGGCAGCCAGAAGCACGATCAACGCGACCAAGCCGATCGTGATTTTTAGCGCGACGCGCATCAAGGCGTCGTCAATTTCGCGCCGGACCGCCATTTACCCCAAACTGACATTGTGAGGTCTTGCTCGCCGGCTAGTGGAGCGTGCAGTGGGATGTCTGGGTGCAAGCGCCATGCTTATAATAGACGCCGCGATGTTGTAAATCTGAGACCATGGCCGTCAACGAGCATCATCGTCACAGTGCGCACACCCATCTGAAGCTGGGCGTGATCACGGCGAGCGATACGCGCGACGCCGCCAGCGACGAGAGCGGGCGGTTGATTCGGGAATTGCTGGAAGGCGCGGGTCATCGGGTGGCGTATTACGAGGTGCTGCCCGACTCGCCGGAGCAAATCGCTGAAGCGGTGCGCCAAGGCCTGCACGATCTTGACGGCGTCATTATCAACGGCGGTACGGGAATCGCGGCGCGCGACTCGACGATCGAAGCGATCCGGCCGTTGATCGACAAGGAACTCGAAGGTTTTGGCGAGTTGTTCCGCGCGCTCTCGTACAATGAGATTGGATCGGCGGCGTTCCTGAGCCGCGCCCTGGCGGGAATCAGCGGCGGCAAAATCGTGGTTGCGCTGCCGGGATCGCCCAACGCATGCCGGCTGGCGATGGAAAAACTGTTGCTGCCCGAACTCGGCCACATGGCGCATCTGCTGGGGTTGGCGCCGCGCGGCCATCAACATTAATTGACGGCGATCGTCATTGATTAACCGAATATTGTTCTCACTATGAATCGGCTAACGATTAAACTATTTGCGACGCTGCGCGAACGGGCGCGTGCCGCGGAACTCAGCCGCGAGTTCCCCGACGGAACGACCGTTGGCGAAATCTGGAGTCGCCTGCTCGGTGAATTCCCCGCGCTTGGCGGCCATCATGACGGCGTGGCCTTCGCTGTCAACCAGGAATACGTCAACGAGGGTTTTCGCCCGCGCAACGAAGACGAGGTAGCGTTCATCCCGCCGGTCAGCGGCGGTATCGACGAGCCCTCAGCAAATTATAAGTGGATCGGCCCGGTCAAGATTGGCCGTGAGCCGGTGGATATTGAAGCGCTGGAACGTGCCGTCGCTGACCCGTCCGCCGGCGCAACAGTTACGTTTGCCGGCACCACACGCAACGGCAATGCCGGGCGACGCGTCCTGCGGCTCGAGTACGAGGCCTACGAGCCGATGGCGCTCAGCGAGATGCGCAAGCTCGCGCGCGAGGCCGGCGAGCGCTTCAAAATCGTGCGCATCGCCATCCAGCATCGCATCGGCTTCGTCGATATCGGCGAGACCTCAGTCGCGATCTCGGTTTCGGCGGCCCATCGCGCAGAAGCTTTCGACGCCTGTAGGTTCGCGATCGATCGCCTCAAGGAAGTAGTTCCGGTCTGGAAGAAGGAATATTTCGAGGGCGGCGAGGTCTGGATCGGCTGTCAGACTTCGCATCCGCCGGAATTGCACGGTTGACGAGATCATGTGAGCCGGGTGCGGTTCTCCGAACTCACGAGCTGGGATCGTCAGGGGGATATGTGATTGACCGAGCGGCCAGTATCGATTATCTAACCCATATAGCATGCTACCCACCGAAACATCGGTTGAAAAAGTAATTCTCGCTGAGCCGCGCGGATTTTGCGCCGGAGTCGACCGCGCCGTCGAGGCGGTGCGAGGCGCTCTGCGCGCCTATGGGCGGCCGCTCTTCGTGCGTCATCAGATAGTTCACAACCGCTTCGTGCTCGAGGCGCTCGAACGCGAGGGCGCGATCTTCGTCGATACCCTCGATGAGGTGCCAGAAGGCCACCGCGTCATCTTCAGTGCTCATGGGGTGGCGCCGAGCGAATGGGATCGCGCGGCGGAACGCAAACTACGCGTGATCGACGCCACCTGTCCGCTGGTCACCAAGGTGCATTCGGAAGTCGAGCATTACGCCGAGGCGCACAACACCGTAATCCTCGTCGGTCACGCCGGCCACGAAGAGGTCAAGGGGACGCTCGGTGTAGCGCCGGGCAAAGTGCTGCTGGTCGGCACGCTCGAAGAGGCCGAGGCGCTCGAGGTTCCCGATCCCGCTCATGTCGCGGCGGTGACGCAGACGACGCTCAGTGTGGACGACACCCGTGACATCATGGCTACGCTCAAGCGCCGCTTTCCGGCGATTGCGACGCCCAAGACCGACGACATCTGTTACGCGACGCAGAATCGCCAGAATGCCGTCAAGGAACTGGTTGACGTTAGCGACGTGGTGCTGGTGGTCGGATCGAAGCAAAGTTCCAACGCCAACCGGATGGTCGAAGTTGCGCGAATGCGTGGCGGACGCGCCTTCCTGGTCGATTCGCTGGCCGACGTCGAGCCCGACATGATCGCGGGTGCGCGGTCGCTGGGATTGACCGCGAGCGCCTCGTCGCCCGAATGGCTGGTGCAGGAGATTATCGGCGCTTTTTCGCGCCGCGGCGCGGTCGTCGAACTGATGAAGATCAAAGAGGAGCGGATTCATTTCCCGCTGCCCAAACCGGCCGACGAATGATCTATCGGGCGCCGTTCGGCGTCAGCGGTCCGCGCGTGTAGCGGCCGCAATATCGTGCGGGCGGTATGCGCGCCGTCCACCTCAGGGGAGGGTCGACCCAAGCGGCTAGATGCAGCGGCGGGGAGGCTACATCGCGATCGAAGGCCCGATCGGAGTGGGTAAAACCAGTCTGGCGCGGGCGCTCGCGAAGGAACTCAACGCGCGGCTGGTGCTCGAGGGGGTCGAGGACAATCCGTTTCTGGCGCGTTTTTACGACGACCCCGATAAGTACGCCCTTCCGGTTCAACTCTATTTCCTGCTCACGCGCTACAACCAGCAGCGCGAACTCGCGCAGCAGGACCTCTTCGCGCAGGCGACGGTGGCCGATTATCTGTTCGGCAAGGATCGCATCTTCGCGGCGCTCAATCTCGCGCCCGACGAACTCGCGCTATACGACAACGTGTACCGGCTCCTCGACGCGCAGATGCCGCTGCCCGACCTGGTGGTCTATATACGCGCGAACGTCGAGGTGTTGATCGAGCGGCTGCGCAAGCGCAAGCGCGATTTCGAGCGGCATATCAGCGTGCAGTATCTCGAGCGCGTCTCGTCGGCGTTTCGCGATTTCTTTTTCTATTACGACGAGACCCCCTTGCTGGTGGTCGATACGACGGAGCTCGATTTCGTCGAGGATTCGTCCGACTTGAAGGATCTCATTCGCGAGATCGACCGCGCCGGCAAGGGCGTCCAGTACTTCGTCCCCCGCAAACGCTGACCGCGGCGCCATTCGAAATTCCTCTTTCAATGCGCAACCAAGTTGATCAACGTTGTCATATCTGACAACATCACTCAATGAGAGACACGCGGCCGATCTCGTGGATCAAGGCCGCCCGAAAGGACTTCGAGGACTTCCCCGGCGGCGCACAGATCGAAATAGGCCACGCTCTCACGATCATTGCCGAGGGCGGGATGCCGGACGTCGCGAAGCCACTGCGGGGGTTCGGCTCCGGGGTCCTGGAACTTGCGCTCCGCTATCGCGGCGACGCGTTCCGGGTCGTGTATGTCTTACACGTCGGAAGAGATATTTGGGTGATCCACGCCTTCCAGAAAAAATCGAAACGCGGAATCAAAACCCCGAAGCGTGAGATCGATTTGGTGCGTGAGCGCCTGAAGCACCTGAAGGAGGTCGCGCAATGAACAAGAACAATATCGAAATCCAGCGTGGTAGCGGCAATATATTTCGTGACCTCGCTGTTCCGAACCCCGATCTTGAGCAGCTCCGAGCGATCTTGGCCGCTCGAATCATCAAGGTACTGGACCTAAAGAAGCTGACCGTACGTAACGCACATGGATTGACGGGCATTGCGGCGGCGGATTTTTCGCGAATTCGCCGGGCCAAAATCGGTCGCTTCACGATCGACCGACTGATGTCGATTCTCAACCGTCTCGATCAAGACGTGGTCGTTTCAGTCAGTGTGCATCCGCGCGCCAAGCGCAAAAGTCGGCTGGATCAACATCCATCCGCGAGTCTGTAATTGAATTGCCCGTAAAACCGCAATCACGGCACCATCGATTGCGAGCAAACGGCGCTGCGGTCAACCGGGATGAGCCGTGAACGCCCGCTCGATCTCGTTGGCCAGCGCGAAATCCTTTTCCGTCACGCCGCCGGCGTCGTGCGTCGAGCAGATAAAAGTGACGCGCGTGTAGTTGACCAGCATGTCGGGATGATGGTCGGCCTTCTCGGCTATCTCAGCGACCCTGCCGATGAAGCGGATGCCATCCATGAAGCTCTTGAATTGAAAACGCTTGCTGATAGCGTTGTCCTTATACTGCCATCCGGCCAGTGTTTTAATTTTGGTCGCGATTTCATCCGCGGTAAGTTTCGCCATCGCCATTTCCTCCCTCCGGCAGGTAGCGCCGCTTCGCTTGTCGTGCGCCTGCATCATATATTAGACCAGTTGAACGCAGCCGGCGCATAATGGCAATCCGCCGTCAGGACATTCGCAGCGTGGAAAAAACCGATACCCGAAAAATCATCCGGATGACGCCCGCCGAAGCTGACGCGATGCTGCAAGGCACGCCCAACTGCTCGCTGGCGACGCTCGATCGCGACGGCTATCCCCATCTGGTCGCGATGTCGTTCGCACTCGACGCCCAGGGCAATATCGTGATGACGAGCTTCGGCAAGGCGCAAAAGGTCATCAATCTTAAGCGCAATCCGCGCGTCGCCGTGATGGTCGAGCACGGGCTTGCGTACGACAAGATCAAGGGCGTGATGATTCGGGGGCGCGCCGAAATCGTCGAGGATACCAACGCGGTGCTCGACGCGATGCGGCTCGTCGTCGGCAAGGCGGCGCGCATCGCCGGCAGGCCGGTTGAGCCGGGCAGCGTGGTGATCACGGACGCCTATCGGCGCCAGGCGGAGAAGCGCGTCGTAATCAGGATCCATCCGGAGAAATGGGCGAGCTGGGACCATTCCAAACTGTCCGCTGCGGCGGCCGCCGGTCCAATGAAGGCCGCTGGAGAATGACCGGCGCAAGCAGCAAGTAACCCCGCGGGTGCACGCAGATGGCGAACAAGTACGTTACGGAAGAAGCAATCAAGCAGATTGGCAAGGTCGGCGAGACCCGCACGATCGAAATCGAGCGCGGTGCGATTCGCCGCTTCGCCGAGGCGATCGGCGACGCCAATCCGGTGTTCAACAGCGAACGTGAGGCACGCCAGTCGCACTTCGGCGGGATGATCGCGCCGCCCACCTTCGGGCGATCGCTCTCGGCCGCGATCCCTGACGTCAAGCTCGACATGGGTGAGTCGTTTCGCGGGCTCGACGGCGGCTCCGACTGGGAATATTTCGAGCCGATTCGGCCGGGCGACCGCATCACGGTGCAGACCAAAATCGCCGACCTGCGCGAGAGCGCCGGACGGCTCGGCCCGATGGTCTTCATCACGACCGAGACCAGTTACACGAATCAGTTCGGTCAGGTCTGCGCGATTCAGCGGTCAACTGCGATTCGTTACTAGCGTCGTGATTTGCAAGGTGGTTTCCGCATATCGCTCGCCGTCACCCTCCCGCGGGACTTGGCCCCCGATTCGAGCAACGCGAGCGTCAGGCCAAATGGGAAGTTTGAAACCTCACTGAGGTTTCAAAAGGAAAACTAAAAGTTCCTTGTTCTTTCACAACTGACTTTGCCCGCTCTCTGGAGATTCGACCATGGCGCACAAACAATTCTACTTCGAAGACGTTGAAGTTGGCTTCGCGATTCCAGCGCTTGAGAAGCATCCGACGACGCAGCAACTGGTCAAGTATGCGGGCGCTTCCGGCGACTTCTACCAGATTCATTACGACAAGGATTTCGCGCTGAAGAACCATCTGCCGGGCGTGATCCTGCACGGCGCGTTGAAGAATGCGTTTCTCGGCCAGTTGATGACCGACTTCGCAGGCGATCTCGGATGGCTGCGCAAGCTCTCGGTGCAATATCGCGGAATGGATCAGCCCGGCACGCCGGTGGTGTGCAAGGGCAAGGTCGTCAAGAAGTACGTCGATGGCGGCAAGCCCTCGGTGGACTGCGAAATCTGGCTCGAAAACTCCAAGGGCGAGAAGACCACGCCCGGCACCGCCACTGTCATCCTGCCCTCGCGCAACGCCGGCGGTTGAGCATGCCGCGGCCGCATCGGAGGCATTTGTGAAGCGCCTTTACGCAACCGGTGCGATCGAAGCCGCCGACGTGATCGAGGGCCGCGTCGAACCCCATTACAGCAAAATTCTCATGCGGCTGCTGGCCGCGCATGCGCTCGCGGAGAAGCTGACCGCGGTCGGCTATCAACGCGCGCTCGAAACCATCGACGACGCGAATCTGCGCGCGACGATCGAGAAAAACCTCGCCGAGGAGCGCAAGCACGCGCGTCTCATTTACCAAATCCTCGAGCAACTTGGCATGTCGGAAGTTCACGCCGACCGCTCGATGATCCCCGCGATGAAGTCGCCCTCGTTCGAAGCGCCGCGCCATTTCGCCGAGCACGCCGGTGACGCGCTCGAACTGCTGATGGCGTCGCTCAGCCTCGACGTCACCGGCCTGCTGATGATCGGCGTCAACTACCGCGAATCGAGCTACGCGCCGCATCAACGCGCCGCCCAAATAATCCTCGACGAGGAAGAGGACCACGATACGTTCGCCGCCGATCAGTTGCGCGAGGCCTCCAATCGCTTCGGCACCGATCGCGTGAATGCGGCCTCGCGCGAATGGCTTCCGCGCGCGGTCAACTTCTTTGGACCGCCGGGCAGCGGCTTCACCTTCGACTGTATCCGCTACGGGCTCAAGGCGCGCGACAACGGCGAACTTGCGGAGATGTATCTGGCGATGCTCGAGCGGCGCTTCGATCAGGCCGGACTGGAGATGCCGCGCCTCACCTCCGTCTATCCGCATACGCTCGTCTGATTCCCGCCGTAGAGTTGCCATACGCGAATGGCTTCCGCCGAAACTCCAACGCCTGCCGACGCGCCGATTCGAATCGGCATCTCGGCCTGCCTGCTCGGGCAGGAGGTGCGCTTCGACGGCGGCCACAAGCGCAGCGATTTTCTGGTTGACATTTTCGGTCCTTTCGTCGAATTCGTTCCCGTCTGCCCCGAGGTCGAAATTGGCCTGGGCGTTCCGCGCGAGACGCTGCGCCTGGTGCGCGACGGCGATGAGGTGCGGCTCCTCGGCAACAAGAGCGGCGCCAATCAAACCGATGCGATGCGCCGCTACTCCGATCGCCGCACGGCGACCCTGGCCAACGACGACCTGAGCGGCTACGTGCTCAAAAAGGATTCGCCAAGCTGCGGGATGGAGCGCGTGCGCATTTACGCCGCCAGTGGGATACCGGCCCGCGACGGCCGCGGGCTTTATGCCGACGCACTGATGCGCCGCTTCCCAAATCTGCCGATCGAAGAGGAGGGCCGTCTCAACGACGCGCGCCTGCGCGACAACTTCATCGAGCGGGTCTTCGCCTATCGTCGGCTCCGAACATTTTTCGCCGGGCGCTGGACGACGGGCGGCCTGGTGGCGCTGCACACGGCTCACAAGCTGCAATTGCTCGCTCATGCCCCGCGCGCGTATGCGGAGCTGGGCCGGATGGTCGCAAACGCAGCGAGCGTCGGGCGTGGCGAACTGCGCGATCGCTACGAGACCGAGTTCATGGGCGCGCTCAAGAAAATCGCGACGCCGGCCCGCCAGGTCAACGTGCTCCAGCACATGGCCGGTTATTTTCGCGATCGCCTCGACCCGGAATCGCGCCGCGAGCTCGCCGCCGTGATCGAGGACTATCGCGCCGGACTGGTTCCGCTGATCGTACCGATCACGCTGGTGCGTCATCACGTCCGCACTCTCGACATCGGCTACCTCAAGGGTCAGGTTTATCTCGAACCGCATCCCAAGGAGTTGATGCTGCGCAATCACGTCTGATTTTCGCTTTGCGCTGGTACTGACGCCCCCCCTGCGCTAATCCCCGGCGCGCACGGCTTGTCATTCCCGTTCGCGCCGTAGTAATGGTCGCCGTGACCGCATCTCACGCAGGCGCACCCGGAGAACGCTAATGAAAATTGGACTATTCGCGATGGGAACCAACCGGATGGCCGGCGGCGCTCTACTTCGATCGGTTGCCGCCAACGCGGAGCGGCTCGGCGTCGCGACCCTCTGGGTGCCCGAACACGTCGTCCTGATCGATCAGTACGCGTCGAAATATCCGTATTCGCAAAATGGACAGTTGCCCGCAGCGACTAATGCGCCAATCCTCGACCCGTTCCTGGCGTTGATGTGCATGGCGTCGGCGACCTCGAAAATTCGTCTCGCCACCGGTATCTGCCTGGTGCCCGAACACAACCCGCTGGTGCTCGCGAAGGTCACCGCCACGCTCGATTACCTGAGCGGCGGGCGCTTCGCGCTCGGTGTCGGGATCGGCTGGCTCGAGGAGGAGTTCGTCGCGATGGGCATCCCGTGGGAACATCGCGCGAAACGCACGCGGGAATATATCGAAGCAGTGCGCCAGCTTTGGGGCAACGATCCCAGCAGCTATAGCGGCGAATACGTGAATTTCAAAAATGTTCGCAGCAATCCCAAACCGGTACAGGGCGGCAAGCTGCCGGTAATTTTCGGCGGCGAAAGCGCGCCCGCGTTAAGGCGCGTGGCCGAGTATGGCAACGGATGGTGCGGCTTTAATCTCACGCCCGACGAAGCCGCGGCCAAAATCCGCAAGATCGAGGAGCTGCTCAAGGCCAACGGGCGCAAGCGCTCCGATCTCGAAATCGCGGTATCGCCTTATTCGAAACCGATCACGAAGGACGATCTCAAGCGCTATCGCGATGCCGGCGCCGACGAGGTTGTGCTGATTACTCTGAGACCGCCGCGCGCCGAAGCCGAGACGGTGGCGGACCTCGAAAAGATTGCGCGCGAATGGGTTGAACCCGCCGCCGCGCTCTGAACCTCGCGCAGCCGCGTCACGGGTCGCGACATAAACTACGAACCGCAGGAGTGGAACAGCCATGAAAGTCGGATACTTCGCCGTCGGAATTGGACCATTAACCGAACCAGCTCTGATCAAGACCGTCGCGCTTACCACCGAGCGGCTCGGCTTTTCGACCTTGTGGGCGCCGGAACACGTCGTGCTGCTCTCCGAATATGCGTCGCGCTATCCATATTCGGCGGGCGAATTTCCGATGCCGATCGACACCCCGTTCGGCGATCCATTCACGACTTTGACGTATGCGGCGGCGCTGACCTCGAAGATTCGCCTCGCCACCGGCATCTGTCTCGTGCCCGAGCACAACCCGCTGGTGCTCGCCAAGACGGTTGCTACGGCCGATCGTTTAAGCGGCGGCCGCTTCATTCTCGGCACCGGCATCGGCTGGCTCGAGGAGGAGTTTCAGGCGATCGGCGTCACCTGGGAGCGCCGGGCCCATCGCACGCGCGAATACATCGAAGCGATGCGACTGTTGTGGTCGGGTGAGCAGGCCTCGTATAGCGGCGAGTTCGTCAACTTTCGCGGCGCGTTGAGCTATCCGAAGCCCGCGCGCAATCGCAGCGTGCCAATATGGTTCGGCGGCGAGAGCGGTCCCGCACTGCGGCGGGTAGCGGAGTACGGCGATGGCTGGATCGGCTTCAACCTCTCCGTCGACGAGGCCGCGCCGAAGATCAAAAGAATCGAGGAGCTCCTGAAAACCGGCGGGCGCAAGCGCTCAGACGTCGAGATCGCGGTCTCGCCCTATATGAAGCCAATGAAGCCCGACGATCTCAAACGTTATCGCGACCTTGGCGTGGACGAAGTAGCGCTGGTGAACTTCGACATTCCGGCGAGCGAACGGGAGCTCGTCGCGAAAATCGAAAAAATAGCCCGCGACTTCGTCGAGCCGGCGGCCAAGCTCTAGGTCCGTCGCGTGGTTTAATTCAGGCGCTGCCCGCGGCCCGCTCGGGTCCGGGCAGCCTCTCGTCCGGCGCTGGTATCGTTCGCATTGACGGACTCTGCGGCTTCCCTCGCCGCCACTGACAGCGACCAGCTTTCATAGAGTGCCATGAGTATCAGCGCGAATATCAGAAAGACCAGCAGCAGCGACTCGCCGAAATCATGATGCACGTCGAGCTGCCGCAAGCGCGTCTAGCACACTGACGCCGATAGAACCACTCGCTGGTTCTATCGGGTACACCCTATCAAGCGTATCGGCGCGCCCGCCGGATATCAGCGGGAATTCGGACGCCCAAACTTCGCGGAAAAAGATCATTCGCACCCGCGGACGATCGGCACGGTACTTGCCCTACCTCGATGGGAGACTCATTCAGCACTGGTACCAAAATAATTAGTGGAGGAAATGTCTTATGTTGATTTTGATTATTCTGCTGATTCTGCTGTTCGGCGGCGGCGGTGGTTATTACGGATATCGCAGTGGCTACTATGGCGGACGTGGAATGAGTGTACTGACCATCGTGCTCATTGTCCTTGTGGTCTGGCTCCTGATGGGTGGTGGGATGATGCGATGAGCGATCTTCGATCTGAAAGAAATATCCTGCACCAGCCGTCGTGGATGTGGATTTGGTCTGGCGCACTCGCCCTTGTGGTGAGCCTTGCGTTGGCCGCTCCGGCCCGGGCAGCGACTTCGGATGCCTGGATTACCACAAAAATCAAGCTGGCCCTGTTGACCACAGACGGCGTCAGCGGCACCGCCATTAAGGTGGACACCGTTGTCGGCCAGGTCACCCTCTACGGCAAGGTGCATTCCGCCGAGGAAAAGGCGAAGGCCGAGACCGTCGCTCGGAAAGTCGATGGCGTTCAAGGTGTTCGCAACTTGTTGCAGGTGGTCGCCCCCGAGCACGAGCAGGCGCTCCAAGTGTCCGATGACGCCCTCAAGCAGCGGGTCGAACAGGCGTTGGAGGCCGATCCTTCGCTCAAGGCCAGCAGTATCGCCGTGCAGTCCGTTAACCAGGGCGTGGTCTTATTGAGCGGTACGGCCAAGACCTTGAGTGCTCATCTCCGCGCCGTCGAGGTGGTGGCCGCGGTGCCGGGTGTCCACCGCGTCGCCAGTGAGATTCAGAGTCCCGATACCCTCGCGGATGCGGAGATATGGCGCGAGCCCGCGCGGCATGATCGTACGGAGAAATCCGGAGTTTGGGACGCAGCCAGTGACATATGGATCACCTCAGCCGTGAGGATGCGCTTGCTGGCCGATAACCAGGTCCCGGGGCTCGAAATCGACCTCGACTCGTACGACGGGGTGGTGACGCTCTTCGGGATTGTATCCTCGCACGAGGCGAAATCCGCCGCCGAGGACGATGCCCTCAAGGTAAGCGGAGTAAAGCGCGTAGTGAATGAACTGCAAGTGGTGCCGAGCGCGAAGCAGGAAGCGGTGAGCGCGCGCGACGAAGATCTCCAGCGCGAGGTCAGGAGAGCTCTCGACGAGCATGAGTTCAGAGATGTCGGCCTGGAGGTGAGGAACGGTGTCGTGCGTCTGACAGGGCGCGTTGCAACCGGGGCGCGGAGCCTGCAAGCCGCAGTGGTAGCGCGCTCGATCCCGGGTGTGCGCGCGGTCGAGGACGATCTCCGCCTCGGGTAGCCGAGCACTAAACTTATGCGGCAGCGCCCCGACACCAAATGCATCTCCCTAAGCGGAAGCAGTCCTCGGCAAGCTTACAATCGGTTCTCCGAGGCACCAATTCTCAACTCGGGACTTGGCCGCGCTCGTTCCGAAACGAGTAACAACGAGTAACATTCAAGGTGTGGATCCAGCCGCAGTTTGAACAGGAACGAAAATGCCGAGGCGGAATTTACGTGAAGTGACCTGAGTAGTCGCATTTATCGTGACTGAACGAGCAGCGCAGATGAATTTGGTTGGTAAACCTAATCGCTGGCCGACCAATGGCTTTAACCAAGTGGAGCACAGAGCAATGAGCGGAACGAGCGACAAGATCAAAGGCCGTGTGAAAGAAACCGTTGGCGTTTTGACAGATGACCAACGTTTGAAGGACGAAGGGAGGCTGGACCAAACCACCGGCAAAATTAAGAAGGCCGTGGAGCGCGTAATCGACAAGGCAAAGAAAACTGTAAAGGACTCCTAACAATGGTGCATTTCCCCGATTACCGCACTGGCCGAACATGGCCGATTCAAGGTGGGGTACACAAGTCTATACCTATTACGGTCGGAAAACCTTACTGGATATAGCTAGGAAGTGCTGCTCGGGCTGAGTGTGATCACAAGTGTCCGTGTGGTTCGGCTAAGGCCTATAACGATTGATGCGTGCAAATCAAATAGGCGCAACTGCTGGAGCAGGTCCAGTTGACCTGCTCCAGCATTTAATTTGTGCGCAAACATCGATAGATAAAGTGATTTTGTTTCCGCTTGCATCGAACCGCTCGAAGTAGAGCTAACAAAGTGCCTACCAAATCATCAGCCACCGAGGAGGAATCAGCATGGAGCATGTATCTTTGACTGTCGCCGAGGGTCAACTCGGATTTGCCGATAATTTCGTCAGGAACGAGGCATATTCGTCCGGTGTGTCATGGGCCGCAGTGATTGCTGGCGCATTTGTAGCCGCCGCATTGTCGCTTATCCTGCTCGCGTTGGGCACCGGGCTCGGTTTATCCTCCGTCTCGCCCTGGTCGAACGTGGGCGCATCGGCCTCGACCATCGATAGGGCAGCCATCGTCTGGCTGATTATTATCCAAATCATCGCTTCGGCTATGGGCGGCTATCTGGCGGGCCGACTCCGCACGAAATGGGCCACTATTCACACGGACGAAGTGTATTTTCGTGATACCGCGCATGGATTTCTGGTGTGGGCAGTAGGGCTCGTAATCACCGCATCTTTTTTATCGTCCGCAGCCGCCTCCATAGTTGGTGCGACACAACGGGCAACTTCGTTTTCGACTGCCGGCGGGAACGGGACGGTAACAGAACTGCCAGGAGGTCAAAACCTTGATCCGAGCGAGTATTTTATCGATACATTGTTCCGTTCGGATCATCCCAGTGCAGACCGCAACGATGCTCCAGTGCGGGCGGAAGCCGCACGCATTTTGTCTCATGCCCTTCGGCAAAAAAATCTCTCTGCGGCAGACGAAACCTATCTGGCCCAACTGGTAGTCGCGAAAACGGGACTTAGCCGAACAGACGCTGAGAAACGGGTGTCCGAAGTTTTCGTGGAGCTTCAGCAGTCGCTAGAAATCGCCCGCAAAGCCGTGGCGCACCTGTCCCTGTGGATATTTGTTGCTCTCCTGATTGGCGCGTTTTGCGCGAGTTATGCCGCGACCATCGGAGGTAGCCAACGGGATCATGTGGAGCTTGTTTAGCGATTCCTCGCTTCTGCCCGCGCATTTGGACGGCTATAAAACTAGTTGAGGAGGCTTTACTATGCGTTCAATTTTGCTTTTCCTGCTGGGCGTGCCGATCCCCATCATCATTTTGATCGCGCTTTTCAGCCATTGTTGATACCACGCTGGGACTATGCCGATGGTGCCGCTCGGCTCGATCCCGGGTGTGCGCGCGGTCGAGGACGATCTGCGCATCGGCGCAGATCGCTAACTCGACGCGCGAATTGGTAGCGTCGCCGCCGTCGCGATTATCGCCAGACGTGCAGCGCAGATGTATTGGGTAATGCTGATCGCTCGTCGCGCAATGGTCTTAACCAAGAGGAAGACATTCTAATGAGTGGAACGAGCGACAAAATCAAAGGCCGCGTGAAAGAAGCAGTTGGTGTTTTGACGGATGACCAACGTTTAAAAAATGAAGGGAAGCTGGACCAAACCACCGGCAAGATTAAGGTGGCCGTGGAGCACGTGATCGACAAGGCAAAGAAAACAGTAAAAGGGCGCCGCGGATAATCAGTCATAAGGTTACTTCGCTGAAATCCGTAATGACTAATCCCGATCGGGTTGAGGGTCGGCTGTGCGAATAAGAATGATTCTGATGGTCGCCGCGATAGGCGGTGTCGCAATGCTCGGCGCCGAAGGGTGTTTCTATCAATCGCATGGGCCCGAGTATGGATCGGGCCGCATGGTGTGCGACGCCAATGGCAATAACTGCATGGTTTGCGATGCCGACAACCGGAATTGCAGGCGCGTCGATTCACAATATCAATCGAGTCAGAGGCGCAGCTGGGGATTCTTGTGGTGAGTCCGCAGCAGCTAGCCGGCGCAGCGCATCGAGAAGCTATCTGGTAGGCGCCCTTAATAGTTCCGCAGGCGGGGTCGTCGGTGCTGCGGGGGAACTATCGCGAATTGCGGGCTTCGGGATTCAATTGCATCCCGCGAGCAGAATCGTCACGTCGGCAAACATGAGTAGCATGCGCGAATATGCCGCAAGTTCCCCTCTAGCAGGGTGTATTTCAACTCAACACCCTGCGTGAAAAATGGCTTCTTTCCTTATCTTCTCGCCCCTACTGGGGAGAGAGCGAGTGAGGGGAAGCAGGCTGTGAAAAGCCTTTTTCAACAGCCTGCTAGGATAGTCCGGGCCGGGCTCCAATTGTGCCATTTGATCCTGTCGGCCATTGGACGGAACGCGCTCTCCGTGAGTCAGCCGTAACTCGTTTTTGGGCTGTTCTATGTCCGCTCCAGTCACGTTCAGTACACATTAACGGGTGGGCGGCTGATAAAATTGAAAGCTGTGCGGTGTTCACGATGAACTGCCGTCCTTGTCGCACCAGCAGGTGGTCGCGCTCCATCTGAGCCAGGTGCTCGGTGATCCTCGGCCGCGAGGCACCGACAATGCTCGCGATATCCTTTTGGCTGATTGAGACCGTAAGCAGCGTGCCGCGCGAATCTTCGATACCAAAGTCCTCACATAGATCGAGCATCGTGAGCGCAACGCGTTCGTGGAGATCGAGGTTGAGCACCGCGGAGGTGCGGCGCAATAGCCGATACCAATGCTTCAGATCGTTGTGATGAAATTTTCTGAATGCGGCCTCGCAGCCGTTCAAGGTAATGCGATCGAAGCCTTTCCAATCCAAGGTGCCGACCCTGCAGTCGCTATAGGCTTCGCAGCGGAAATCAAAACGATTCGTTGGCAGCGAGAGCAACTCGGGAATTGGGCCCGGCGCGATCAAGGCGATGGTCACACGTTCATTGTCAGCATTGAGGCAGGTGATCCGCGCAATTCCCGCGATCAACACGTGAGCCTGATTCGCGAGCGCGGATTCACGAACGATCAATTCACCGCGCGCATAATTCGACTTTGCGAGCGAAGCGCTTAGCTCCTTTAGCTCGGACGGAGTGAGCCACGAGAAAATGCTAAGCCGGCCCAGCCTTTCAAGATCGGTTGCGCGAAGCGTTTTCAAATTAATCATAAACTGCACCATGAGCAGTCGCGACTCGACTTTTTCTTGCCAAACGGAACTACGTCTCTAGTCCCCAAACGCAAGGACCGTACCATCGTTTGCCGCGCCGAAATGACCTCTTCACCAGCATCTGGCGGCTGGTGTCCGGACAAGTTGCCGCTACGCCTCGGAACGTGTCTCTGAGAGCACCAAATAATGTTTCTTTCGGATACATCGATCGGTCGCTTACCTCCAGTCAATCCAGACCGGGATACGCGGAGCATCATCCGCGGTCACCCGAGGGGAAGACGAGTTTGCGCGGGAGCTACTGTGAATTGCGAGCTTCGGGTTGAATTGCACGATTTGTTTCTGGGTGGCGCTTAGTTCTCCTCGTCCATCTCCGCGTGCAGAAGCAGTCCTCAGCACACATTTGTTCTCTGGAGTACGGATTCTCGACTTGGGATCGCGGACGCGCTTGCGGCGAAGCGAGTAATATCGAAGTGTGGATGCTGTGGTTAGGACACCAGCCGATTTGAAATCAGAGAGTAAAAAGGGAAATCCCGGTCAAAGTGGAGTTGGGTTCTATCGGCAGGCGGGGTCACCGCATGCGCATGCGACGTGGCAATAATCAAATTGAAATTGCGGCAAATTTTGACCGCGCGGAAGTTTTCAACTTTTCGGCTATCGCAACTGACGGGGAGGAAGTGTCATCATGATCCGGTTCAAGCATCCAGTCGTACGTAAAGCTAACGTGGCGGCAACTCTGCTCGGCGCTATGCTTTTCGCCAGTCCTTTGTTTGCGGCCTCAAGTGATCTCTCCCGGGCGTCTGCGGCCAGGTCTCCCGCGGCTCCGGAGATGCTCGCGCAGGCTGCTTCTCCCGAGGCGATGACTTCGCCGGCCGCGGCTTCTGCCGCCGAGACCGCTTCGTCAGACCGGATCGAGGCGCGGATCAAGGACCTGCACAAAAGGCTTCACCTCACGGCCGCGCAGGACACTCAATGGAACGACCTTGCCCAGGTGATGCGCGACAATGCGAAGGCGATGGTTGACCTGCAGCAGCAACAGGCCGCCGATACCAGTTCGATGAGCGCCGTCGATGTCGTCAAATCCTACGGCGCGGTGATCGAAGCGCATGAGGCTGGAATGAAGAAGTTCATACCGGCCTTCGAGACGCTCTACAACAGCATGTCGGATGCGCAGAAGAAGGCCGCCGACGCCCTGTTCCGGAGCCGCCAGCGCGCCACGGCGAAAAAAGAGGCTAAGTGAACCGGGAGTCGCTCCGACGATGGAGAATCACCATGGAGATATCGACCAAGCCTGGAAAGGAATCGCGGTCTAAAATCGGCAGGATCGCGGCGGCATTTGCTTTTGCCCTCGTGATTGGCAGTTTCTTCGTGATCGGCAGTGTCTGCGTCGCGCCGGCTCACGCCGCCGAACATGGTGGCGGTAACCATGGTGGCGGTAACCATGGTGGCGGAGGCCACGGTGGCGGAGGCCACGGTGGCGGAGGCCACGGTGGCGGGGGCCACGGTGGCGGGGGCCACGGTGGCGGGGGCCACGGTGGCGGCTATCGCGGCGGTGGCTATCGAGGTGGCTATCGCGGTGATGGCTACGACAATTATTACGCGCCCGGGCCGGGCTACTACACCGAGCCGGAGCCGGACTACTACTACGGGGACTACGGGGGGCCGGATTACTATCGGCATCGTCGGCATCGGTGGTGGGGATGGTGGCCATTTTGATCGCGGGGCCATCAGGGTCACGATAGGGTGGACGCGGACACGGCGTCTATGTTGCGCCCCAGCCGGAGTCGCTCCGACGATGGAGAGTCATCATGGAAATATCGTCCAAACCTGGAAAGGAATTGCGCTCTAAAATCGGCAGGATTGCGACGGCATTCGCATTTGCCTTCGTGATTTGCAGTGTCGCCGTCGGTCCGGCGGGCGCCGACGATCATCGTGGCCATGATGATCGCGGTGGCGATCATCATCACGATAACCGCAATCACGGCGAACGCAGCCGCAACGTCTATGTTGCGCCCCAGCCGGACAATTATTACGCGCCCGCGCCGAACTACTACAGCGCGCCGGAGCCGGACTACTACTACGCACCTCAGCCGCAGTACAATCCGCCGCCGCAAGGTATCAACCTCTTCTTTGGGTATTGATCAAAATGGAAATCAAATCTATCGGCAGTCGGAAAGGAACGATCCTTATAGCGCTGCTCTTCGCAACTCTGGTGACGGGTTGTTACGGCGGTGGGTGGGGCGGAGGTCCGGGCTACTACCCGAGCTACGGAACTAGCTACCCTAGCAGCAACTACTACTCGACCAACGTCTACCGGGGCTATGGCGGGTATTCGCAGCCCGGTTTATTCGGTGGATATGCTCCGGCTCATGAGGCTTGGGACGCGAGCAGCCGTGGCCGGTCTAGCTATGGCGGCGGCGGTGGAGGACATGGCGGAGGAGGAGGCGGACATGGTGGTGGTGGCGGCGGCGGACACAGTCATCCTGAAGGCAACGGTCATGCTCATTAAGCGCCGAGGGCGGGAAAAAGAAATGCTTCAACCAATAGGAAGTAATCGAAGAAGCGCAAGTGTTTGGCTAGCGCTGGGATTCTTGTCGGTTAGCCTGGTACTTGGGCTTGGCAGCGCTCCGGCAGCCCTAGCACAAGAGCCCGGCCAGAAGACCTTCAATTCGGCTACGGAAGCGACTGATGCTTTCGCCACAGCCGTTCAGAGTCACGATGAGACGGCGATGCTCGCGATCCTGGGTCCGTCAGGCAAAGACTTGATTTCCTCCGGCGACCCGGTGGCCGACCGGAACAAACAGGATACCTTTGCCACGAAATATAGTGCATCGCATCAGTTTACCGCTGCTGGCGATGGACGAACCTTCCTTTACATAGGCCCCGAGAATTGGCCGACTCCGATACCACTGCGGCAAAATGGATCTCAGTGGTACTTCGACACGGATTACGGCAAACAGGAGATCTTATATCGGCGAATCGGCGGCAATGAGCTGAATGTGATCAAGGTCTGCGCTGCAATCTCCGACGCCCAGCGAGACTATTTCGCCGCGCTGCACGACGGTGCGTCGGAGCATCAATACGCTCAGAGGTTCCGGAGCACCGCCGGAACGCAAGACGGCTTGTTCTGGGAGGTCAAGGCGGGCGCGCAGCCGGAAAGCCCCCTCGGTCCCCTGGTCGCTGAAGCGGCGAGCGAAGGCTATCAACACACCAGCCAGCCGCATCCTTTCCACGGCTACTTTTACCGGTTGCTGACCAGTCAAGGAGCCAATGCTCCGGGTGGCGCCCGAAGCTATATCGTCGATGGCAAGATGACCGGTGGATTCGCGCTGGTTGCCTATCCTGCCAGCTATCGCGACTCCGGAGTGATGACCTTCATCGTCAATCAGGACGGTCAGGTCTATCAAAAGGACCTGGGTTCCAATACCGACCAGATAGCCGGCGATATCGCGGCCTACAATCCGGATGCGACCTGGCAACCAACGAGCAAAGCGACCGTAGCCGCGCAAAAATAGGAAACTGCCGAGGACTTCATCCACTGCTCGACGAATCGCGTAGAACCCCCTGGTAGGGCAAACACGTTCCCTCGCGATGAACGTGTTTGCTCTCCCATCTTTGATGTCTCTGGCGACTTGCCCATCAAAGTGCGAGTCTGCGAGCTGCGCAAGGATCTCGAGGACGGCGGCGCGCTATTGCGCGATCATACCGCCATCAACCGGCATCGCGGCGCCCGTCACAAACGATGCCGCGTCCGACAGCAACCACGTCACTGCTTCGGCGATTTCCGACGGCTTGCCCATCCGCGCGATCGGCTCGACGCTCACCAGCTTGTCCTTAAGCCGTGGATGCGCCGAGACCATTCCCGCCACCATCGCAGTATCGATGACGCCCGGACAGACCGCGTTGACGCGGATTGCCGCGCGCGCATATTCGAGCGCCGCGGTTTTCGTCAGGCCGATCACGCCATGCTTCGACGCGGCGTACGCGGGCATCCCGTGCGATCCAACCAGCCCCGCCGCCGACGCGGTATTGACGATCGCACCGCCGTGCCCCTGCTTCACCATCTGCAGAATTTCGTACTTCATGCACAGCCAGACGCCGCGCAGATTGACCGCCATGATGCGGTCGAAATTCTCCTCGGTATCGTCCGCCGTGCGGGCGATTTTGCCGGCGACGCCCGCGTTATTGAAGGCGCCGTCGAGCCGCCCGAAGGTCTTCACCGCCGCCGCCACCAGCGCCTCGGCTTCGGCCGCGCGCGCGACGTCGCACTTGAAGAAGGCTGCTTCGCCGCCCGTATCCTTGATCAACTTTACGGTCTCGCGGCCGGCCTCTTCAGTCACATCCGCGACCAGCACCTTTGCCCCTTCGCGCGCAAACGCGATCGCCGCCGCCCGCCCGATTCCTGACGCCGCACCAGTGACGAGCGTTACTTTTCCATTGAGCAGTCCTGACATTTTGCTACCTCTAATTTCTGATTTCTTGCGCCTCCGCAACTTGACGCCGGTATAGCATTGACGCCCGCGCCAGTAATAGCGATGTGTCCTCGGCGACGCGCCCTACGCGCCTTCGCGATGGTGCTTTGCGGCATCGCCCGCGCGCGCATAACCTGACGGTGTGCCGACCGCCAGCCGGCCAGGGAGAACCGTCGCCGTGCATCGAATCGTCTCGCTACTGCCCAGCGCCACCGAAATCGTTTGCGCGCTCGGCTTCGAAGACCAGCTCGTCGGGCGCTCGCATGAATGCGACTTTCCGCATTCCGTCACGCGCTTGCCCTCATTGACCAGTCCCAAATTCAATCCCGAAGGTACCAGCGCGGAAGTCGACCAACGCGTCAAAACCATTCTGGCCGAGCGCTTGCGGTCTATCGCGTGGACGCCGACCGGCTGCGCGATTTGAAGCCCGACTTTATCGTGACGCAGTCGCAATGCGACGTGTGCGCCGTCAGCATGCGTGAGGTCGAAGCAGCGGTCGCGCAATGGACCGGAGCGCGGCCCAAGGTCGTGTCGCTCGCGCCCTATGCGTTGCGCGACGTATTCAACGACATGGAGCACGTCGCGGCAGAACTCGGCGTGGCCGAGCGTGGGATGGAAGTCGTCGGCCGGCTGACGCAGCGAGTCAAGGAAGTCGAGATGCGCGCCGCGTCAGCCGCATCACGCCCGCGGGTCGCCTGTATCGAATGGATCGATCCGCTGATGGCGGCGGGCAACTGGATGCCGGAACTGATCGCGATGGCGGGCGGCGAGAATCTATTCGGCAAGGCCGGCGAGCATTCACCGTGGATGAAGTTCGAGGAACTCGTCGCGGCCGATCCCGACGTGATCCTGATCGCACCCTGCGGCTTCAACATGGATCGCACTGCCGCCGAATTATCGCTGCTCACCGCTCGCCCCGAATGGGCCGGGCTCAAGGCGGTGCGCGAGCGCAAGGTCTTCCTCGGTGAGGGGAATCAGTATTTCAACCGACCGGGTCCGCGGATCGTCGAGTCGCTGGAAATTCTCGCCGAAATCCTTCACCCCGATCTTTTCAGCTTCGGTCATCAGGGATCGGGCTGGCGATCAGCATAGCGTAGGCAGGCATTGTCAACTCTAATGCAGCCAAAGCCTCGCGACGCGAGGTAAGTGAGTTGCCTCACGCGCGAGCGCTAGCGAGGTAGACGAGACCGTCGCGTGCAGGCGTCAAGGTGAGGCCGAACTCGGCTGTCAGCGGTTTGGTATCGCAGTCGTTATCGGCGACGAGAAACGCGACCGCGTCGCGCGAAAAGAGCGCCCCGGGAAGTTTTTCCGCGATGGTGCCCGCGATCAGTAGCAGGGTTTCGGGCACATGCATGATTGGCCGCCGGCGCCCGGTAATCTCCATCACGAGCCGCACGAGGTCATCGAAGGCCATCGCGTCGGGGCCGCCGATTTCGAATATCCCGTTGCGCCCGCGGCCGCCGATCGCGAGCGCCACGCAGGCGGCGAGGTCGTCAACGAGCAAGGGGTGCAACTGTTGCCGGCCGGTGCCCGGCACGACCATGATCGGCGTCATGCGCAAGGCCTTGGCGATTCCATTGACGACCCGATCCTCCGGCCCGTAGACCAGCGACGGCCGCAAAATCGTGTATGTAAGTCCCGACTCGCGCAGCGCCCGCTCGGCGCGCCCCTTGGCGCGAAAGGCCGGATTGGGCGATCGCTCGTCGGCCGCCGCGCCGCTGATATAAATGAAGTTGGGGACGCCCGCGGCTTTCGCGGCCGCGATCAGCGCGACCGTACCGCCATAATCGACGCGATTGAAAGTCAGCCCGCGCGCCGGATTTTCAATCGGATAACCGTCGAACTGCACCGCGTTGACGATCGTGTCAGCGCCCGCAATCGCGGCCGCCAACGCGGAAGGATCGGTGACGTCGGCGGCGACGAATTCGATCGTTTCGGGGCCCGCGATCGCAGCCCGCGCTTTTTCGGGGTTCCGCGTGAGCACGCGAAGGCGCAGCCCTGGAATCGGGGCAAGCCGCCGCACGATTGCGCTTCCGATAAATCCGGAGCCCCCGGCGATCGCCACAATTCGCACGATTTTATCTTCCCGACTGTTCTCGCTCATAGGTGTTCGCCGGCCGCGGCGCGCGGATCATCCTTCATACTATCGCCGGAGCTGGCGGCAATCGAAGCTATTTTACAGACGGAGACCGGGGGGTTAGCGTTACAGACTTAAGCGTGTCGCGGGCGGCGGCGCCTTTGCGGTTTGGCCGGAGGGATATCGCGATGACCGGTATCGGGGAGCGCCACCAGGCTGAAACGCGAGATTTCCGGACGGCAATTGATCCGTATGCGCATCCAGAACGTCCCAAGCCCGCGATTGGTATAGATGTAGAAATTGCCATAGCGATTGAGTCCGGCGGAAAAAACCGGCCCGATCCGCAGGATCGATCGGATGAGCGAGCCGTAAAACGGGATCCGCACCACGCCGCCGTGCGTATGCCCCGACAACATCACGCCGGGTGCGAGATGATGCGCGTAGAGGGCGGTGTCGGGATTGTGCGCGAGCACAATTGTGCAGTCCTCGGGCCGCACACCATGAAACGCGCGCGACGGCTCCGCGCAGCGCGACCAGAGGTCGTCGATGCCGACGATCACGAGGTTCTCGCCGTTAATCTTGAGCCGTTCGTGCTGGTTGGCAAAGACCCGCGCACCGGCTGCGCGCAAGGCCTCCGAGATCATGCTGAACGACGACCAGTGATCATGATTCCCGGCGATCGAGAACACGCCGACTTTCGGATTGAGATTCGCCAGCGCACGCCGGAAGCCGTCGAGATAGCGGCGCATGGTGTCGGGGCCCGAAAAATAGTCGCCGGTCAGGAAAACGAAATCCGGATGCTGGCGGTTGATGGTCTCGACGGCCTTTTCGAGCCGCGCCAGATCCTCTTCGCGATCGACGTGTAAGTCGCTGATCTGGCAGGCGACCAGACCGGTCAGCGCCGCCGGCAATTGCCGCACGGGCAAATCCACCGGGACCACTTCGACGTCGTCGATCGTACGCCGCCACATGCGATGGAGCGGACGCAGCGCCATCGGCGGCTTGCGCTTATGCTTTTGCTTTTGCGGAGGCCGCCGAATTTCAGCCGGTTCGCCGGCGACCCTGAGATGTGCTGTTGCCATTGGCCCCGTTAGTCTAGAACACTTCCAGTAGATGGGGAAAGGCGTCGATCACCATCATGCGCGCGTTGGCGTGGTCGATTTCCTCGTGTTCCAGCTCCCAGGTGTGCGGATGCGCGATGAAGACCGCGCGCAATCCCGCCTTCAACGCCGGATTGATGTCCGAGCGCGGACTGTTGCCGATCATGAAGGTGCGCTCCGGATCGAGATCGGCTTGCGCGATCAGCAGCCGGTAAGTGCCGGGGTCTTTTTCCACCGGCACGCCGACGCGGGTGAACAGCGGACGCAGTCCCGAACGATCGAGCTTGCGCAATTGCTCACGCGGGTCGCCCTTGGTGAAGAGCAGCAGGCGATGGCGCCGCGCAAGTTCGCCGAGCGTCGGCGCGACGCCCGGCAGCAATTCGCAATGCCGATCGATGAGGTAATGGCCGATCCGTTCGACCTCGCCGCGCAGATTTTCATGATGATGCGGCCGGGCCACTTCCGCGACCACCCGCTGCAGTGCGATCACATACGGACGCCGGCCATAGCCGTGGCTCTCGATTATGCGCAGTTCATGCCGCCTCATCGCAGCGCGGATTTCGCGCTGGTCGCGGATTCCCGCACGCGCCAGCAGAGCGACGAAAGCGGTCTCGGCTTCGAGAAAATGGATATTGGAATCCCACAGCGTGTCGTCGGCGTCGAAGATCAGATTGAGCGCGCCGGGCGGCCGTTTCGGTAGCATCGAGATCGATCGTATCGGCCCACCCGCCAATACGCAATTCACTCTGCGCCTGCTCCGCAGAGCAGGGAAGCTGAGAGGGGAGGAGGCAGAACTTGAAACCTTTGAAAGGTTTCAAACTTCCCACAATGAGATCGGGAAAGTCGGTCTTGCGAAAGATTTAGATGAGACCCTTCGTTACGACGGAAG
>JBEKJC010000042.1:0-30661 GCA_050011435.1 Binataceae bacterium (SeqCode) | reverse complement strand
GCGGAGACCGGTTCCATCGCGAGCGCGGCTGCCGCGACGGATTCATCGCTGAGAGACCTTCGGCATCTGCTGTGGGCGTCAATCGACAACGATGATTCGCTCGACCTCGATCAGCTTTCCGTCGCGGAGCAACTCCCGGGTGGTCCAGCGAAGATTTTCGTCGCGGTGGCGGACGTCGACGCGATCGTAAAGAAGGGCTCGGCTATCGATGAGCACGCACGGACAAACACCACCTCGGTCTATACCGCCGCCGAAATTTTCCCGATGCTTCCAGAGAGGCTCTCGACCGACCTCACTTCGCTTGCCGACGGCAAGGAACGGCTGGCCATCGTGATCGAGATGGAGGTTGGCTCCGACGGCGCGGTAGGGAAATCCGACATCTATCGGGCCATGGTGGTGAATCGCGCGAAGCTCGCCTATAACGCGGTCGCCGCATGGCTGGATGGAACAGCGCCTGCGCCGGCGCCGATATCCGCCGTACCGGGCCTTGACCAGAATCTCCGCCTCCAGGATCGGGTGGCGCAGGCGATGAAAACACGGAGGCATCTTCATGGTGCGTTGACGCTGGAGACGATCGAGCCCCGCCCCGTCGTCTTGTCGCGAACTGTCCGTTCGCGGCGCTGCTGCTGGGTGCGCTCCCATAGCGCTCTATCCAGTATCGCTTCGTGCTGGTCCGGGTGGCGGAGTTCCTTGTGACGGATTTCCCCGATGTAAATCGGATTCGAGAGCAGGGCGTATAGCGGCTCCTCGCGAAAACGGCCGACCCCCCGATTGGATGCCGCGCGCCGACGTGCGGCTCTTCGAGACGATACCCGGCGTTTACAGCACACGTTGTGTGCTACAAAAGGATCGACTAAGACCCTTTGGTCTAGTTTTCTTGTACGGGGAGGTTAATCGCCATGAAGCAGCCTGGTCTCGATCAGCGGCACCGCGATAAGAATGGTGAAATCGACAGGAAACACGGCAACACGCTCATCTCGACTCTGCGTCAGACCTATGGCCCCGACTTCGCACCCGGGATAGCAGGCGACAAGAAATTGAGTGACGCGCTGCACATCCTGGACGAGCCTTCGCTCAGCCAGTTAGTCCGGGATGTCCATGGGTCAGGGTCCTGAAGTGCCGACGAAACAGAACAAGTCCATTCAACTAAAATGATAACCTATCCCATCCGCTTCGGTATCCAGACGCCACAGCAGCACGCCACTTGGCCGGAGCTCCTGGCGCTCTGGCAGGAGATCGATACGCTGGGCTACGACACCGCCTGGGGGTTCGATCATTTCCTGGCCATCTTCTCCGATCCTACGGGGCCGTGTCTCGAGGGCTGGACCGCGCTCGCCGCTCTGGCGATGGCGACCCGGCGGGTCCGCCTGGGCCTGATGGTAACCGGCAACACCTACCGCCATCCGGCGGTGCTGGCCAAGATGGCGACGACGGTGGATATCATCAGCGGCGGCCGGCTGATTCTCGGGCTGGGCGCGGGATGGTTCGAGCTCGAGCATCGGGAGTACGGCGTCCCATTTCATACGACGGGTGGTCGGCTAAGTCGGCTCGACGAGGCGCTCCAGATGATCAAGCTGCTGTGGACTCAGGAGCGCGCGAATTTCAACGGCAAGCATTTCAAACTGGAGAATGCGAGCTTCAATCCCAAACCAATACAAAAACCGCATCCGCCGATACTGATCGGCGCGAGTGGCGAGAATGTCGCGCTGGGCATCGTCGCGCAATACGCGCAGATGTGGAATTCGTTCGGCACGCCCGAAGTCTTCCGCACCAAGATCGCGCAGCTCGAGGAGCACTGCCGGCGCGTCGGACGCGACCCGGCGACGATCGAGAAATCGGTCCTGGTGAGCGGCATGTTCGCGCTCGACGACGCGCGCCGGCAGATCGACGCTTACGTCGCCGCCGGCGTGACCCACATCGTCTTTTCGATCGGCCCCGCCGACCGCGCCTGGGTGCGCAGCTTCGCGGAGGAAATCGTCCCCAACTACCGGGCGTAACCCGGAAGACGCACCTTCGTAGATTGCTCTAAGTGAGCGAGTAGCAAAACGTTGAGGCCGTGCGACGCATCTACCAATTTACCCAATAGCGGCAAATAATTCTGAAAGTGACACTGTGCCCCCATCGGTGCGGTCGCATCCGTGATGCCAGACGAAAATGTGGAGATGGCCTTTGCGGACGGTCTGAATGTTCATCCGCCAGCCGCTGCCTCTGACCAACAACACACCTACATTTGGCGACCGCGTCGATCTATCTAGCGGACACTATCTGTCAGACTCCGCTTCGGCTTTTTTACAGCAACTCCGCAAAACTCTTATACGCGTGGTTCCTGCGCGATGCCACTGCCGGTGAAGCGATTACGCGAACCGAACGAAGCATATGTCGCTGCGCCGAGAGGTGTCCGGCGAATGGAAATGGCGAAAAATGCAACGGACCCTAATGCAAGTGGAGAACGTATGGGCGCTGAAAGGACTAAAATGAAGCCAGACCCGACCATTACCTCGGAACCTTGCCGAGGGATGCCGTTTGGTCTACAAGGCGATCGACATCGGAGCGTCAAAGGGGAAATCTCAGGTGATAATGACCAAGAGCACGGCAGGTTTCATTTGCTACGTCGTAGCATCGTCAATCGTTTTGGCCAGTCTTTGCCTGATCGGTTTCCTTTCAGGTTGCTCCAGCTCCTATCCTGCTAGCCCGGCAGGCGGCATAGCCAATCTGTCTACAGCGCAGCCCTCGGCTTCATCCGCCCCTGAATCCATGTCCGGTGGATCTACCCAAATGACTACCCCGCCGTCACCTGCTACCGGAACTCTGCCTGCTCAGGAACATCTCGTGGGCATCGGTTCGGCGACGGTGGTTACGATTCACGGGAAGATCATTACAGTGAACCGGTCCAAAAAGCTGGTAACGCTCGAAGGTCCCCAGGGTAAGCTGGTCACGCTGCACGTATATAACCCCTACAACCTCGCGGCGGCTAAAGCGGGCGAGCCGTTCGTGGCCAAGTTCTACGAAATCGTGACTGTTCGGAAAAAGCTGCCAGGCGAGTCCAAACCAGTCGCGTCCGTGGCCGAAGGCATTGTGAGTGCGATGCCGGGACAGGTGCCTGGGGCCGTCGCCGGCACTCGCCGGGAAATAGTCGTAACCGTCGACGCGATCGACATCGACAAAGAGACCGTGGCCGTGAAAGGTCCTGATGGCAGTGTTGAAACGATCACTGTCGCCAATCCGACAAATCTCAAGTATCTGAAGGTCGGAGACCAAATCGTGCTCACATTATCGAACGTGGTCGCAATCGCGCTTGAAAAGGAATCCGGATCCTAACCACTCTTTTCAGGATACAAAGTGAGTAAACGCCGAACACCTGCGATCGGTCCGCGAAGTTACATCTGATTCGGACAATACGGCTCAACCTGCAAGAATTCACTTAAATCTGCGATTCGGCACAGATGCATCCCAAGCTTTGCGGGACTGCTCGCGGATCGATGGATTGCAGAGCCAATGAGGTCTGGAGTTAAGTGAAAACTGAAACCATCGAATATCAAGATGGCAATCTAGCCCTGCGCGGGTATCTCGCTTACGACGAGACCAACCCCGAACGACGGCTCGGAGTGCTCGTGATGCCGGGTGGATTTGGATTCGGTGCCAATGCCAAGTCGCGCTGCGAGATGCTCGCCCGGATGGGCGACGTCGCCTTCGCGGGTGACCCCTATGGTGGCGGAGGCGAATTTGACGACATCAAGGAAGTGTTCAACCTTGTGACCACCTTGCGCGCGGATACGGCAGGATTCCGTCGACGCGGGCGGTTTGCGCTCGACAAGCTGATCTCGTTACCGTGGGTCGATCCGAATCGCGTCGCCGCGATTGGCTATTCTCTCGGCGGGACATTCGTTCTTGAACTGGCGCGTGACGGCGCGCCGCTGACGGGTGTCGTGACCTTCCACGGCGGGCTTGAAACAAAGAGTCCGGCGACGCCGGGGGCGGTCAAGTCGAAGCTGCTGATACTCACTGGCGCGAACGATCCGACCGTCCTGGTCGCGCATGTCAACGCGTTCGCAGCGGAGATGACCAAGGCGGGCGCGGACTGGCAGATAGTCACTTATAGCGGAACGAAGCACGGCTTCACGTATCCCGATGCGGCGTCACGGACCATCGACTAGATCGAGTACAAGAAGTTGAGCGACGAGCGTTCGTGGGAGGCCATGCAGTCGTTCTTCGAGGAGATTTTCGGCGCTCGCTAAGCAACGAGTGCCACAGAAGATTTTGGGTGTCGCCTTCCTTGATTCGCCGCGGCTTCACGACTAAACCTCGTGCCTGGAGACACTATGGAATTTGAACGTGCAAAACTCGATATCGATGGACAGATTGCCACCATCAAGCTCAACCATCCGGAGGTGATGAACGCCGTCTCCCCCGAAATGGTCGGCGGGCTTATGAAAGCGCTGGACGAGGTCGATCGGCACCGCGATGAAGTGCGCTGCGTGATCATCACCGGCGAAGGTCGGGGCTTCTGTGCGGGAGCAAATTTGCAGCCTGCGTCAGGAGAGCGCACCGATGCCGGGATGCTCCTGGAGACAGTTTTTCATCCGTTCCTCCGCCGCTTGCGCGAGCTCGCGGTCCCACTGGTTACAGCGGTCAATGGCGCGGCGGCTGGCGTCGGGATGAGTTTTGCGCTGATGGGCGACCTCGTGCTGTGCGCCCGCTCGGCCTACTTCCTGCAAGCCTTTCGCCGCATAGGTCTGGTGCCGGATGGCGGTTCGACCTGGATTCTACCCCGATTGATTGGCAAGGCGCGCGCCAGCGAACTTTCCCTGCTGGGCGAAAGATTGCCCGCTGACAAGGCGCTTGAATGGGGTCTCGTGAATCGGGTTTTTGCGGACGATGAGTTGATGGAAAAGGCGCATGAGATTGGACGCGAGTTGGCTGCCGGGCCAACTATCGCGCTGGGACTCATTCGACGGCTCTATTGGGAAAGTCTCGACAATACGTACGAAGAGCAATTGAACCTGGAACGCCAGATGCAGCGCAAGGCGGGTGCCTCAGAGGACTTCAAGGAGGGCGTGCGGGCCTTCCTGCAAAAGCGCCCGGCCAATTTCAAAGGCGCGTAGTTCCGATCTGGGAAATCCAGGTTCAACACGAAGCCGGGAATTCGATGCACCCATGCGGGGGGGCCTACCCGCCCAATTCATCAAGCAAGGCCTTGGCGTCTATCAGGTCGGCAGTGTCGAAGCCCTCGGTGAACCAGTTGTAGATCTCCGCGAGCCTCGCGCGAGCTTCGTCGCGGCGGCCTCGTTGCGCGAGTAGCCGTGCAAGGCTCATCGTCGCGCGCAGCTCCCAGGCCTTGGCGCTTTCTCCGATGCGCTACGGGCGTTATGAACGCCGCCTTCCGCGCGGAGTTCTAGCTTATCTCCAAATTGAGGGTAACATCTACAGACTGTGTGGCGGAGCAAAGTGGATTTGAACTCCCAGACCGATTCTGGAACTTCCAGACGACAGCCCCGAGCCTCGCTGATCACTACCGAGGTAACGGTTGCCGATGAGTGCTGACCTGCTGTGCTCCGCTACAGCGGCTGCCAAAAGCCGGACTCGCAATGATTTCTGCTGCCGCAACACCGTGATAGACTATATGATAAGCGTGCTTGAGATTCTGTTATTATTTATTCTTTAGCCATTCGCGGACCCCGTTAGACTGCGGCCTGCCGCCAGGCTGAGATTGTTGCCGGACCTGGAAAGCTTTACTTCGCCGATTGAACCCCTCCACGTCGTTGTGCCGGGCCGCACACGGTTTAACGTGCACGGCTTATACCATGCAATAGTACAGCTCATCCTCGCCGAACACCTTGTCGCATTCTCGCCAGGCCGCCACCATCGGCCATCCGAGTATGTCTTCGTAGAATTTCCGCGTTTGCTCCAGATCACGGCACACGTATGCCGCATGATGTAGCTTTACTGCGATGTGGGCGGCGCTTCTCAAATTCGCCGATTCTGCTAAACAACGCTTGATAGCTCTTAGGATGCGCACGCCAGACTTTGCGATAGAGCCGGCGGCAAAGGAGAACGGTCGATGGACTTCGGAATCTTTTACGAAATCCAGGTAGCGAGCCCACTGAAGCATCGCGAGCGCGAGTACCAGGCATTTCATGACGTGATGAACCAGGTCGTGCGCGCCGAGGAGATGGGCTTTACCCATTTCTGGACCGTCGAGCATCATTTCCAGGTCGGCTTCGCGCACTGTTCGGCGCCCGAAGTGCTTTACGGCGCAATCTCGCAACGCACCAGCAAAATCCGCATTGGTCACGCCGTCGTGCTGCTGCCTTTTCCGTACAACCATCCGATTCGCATCGCTGAACGGGTCGCGACGCTCGACATTCTGAGCAATGGGCGGGTCGAAGTCGGTACCGGGCGATCGATTACGCAGGTCGAGCTGGGCGGCTTCGGGATCCCCTACAAGGAGACTCGCGCGCGCTGGGAAGAGGCCCTCGACATCATCACCACCATCTGGAAAAGCAAGGACGTCACCTTCTCGTACAAGGGCAGGTATTTCGATATTCCGGAACGGACGGTGGTACCGATGCCTTCAAAAGCCACACCCGCCGCTGTGGGTCGCGTGCACCAGCGAGGATACGCATGCACTCGCTGGCAAGCTCGGATTGGGCCTGCTCTCGTTCACCCTGCTGGTCACGCCCGAGCATCTGGGACGGCGGGTCCGCGCCTACCGCGAAGCGATCAAAACGGCGAAGCCCTACGGCGCATTTGCCAATAATCGCGCCGGCGCGTTTTCGATGACGCATGTTGCCGATACGGACAAACAGGCGCGCGCGGAAGCCGAACAGGCGTTTATGTCCTACGTCCGAACCACGCTCGTCGCCAACGCTCCCGTGTTGGAGGCCAAAAAAACCGGAGTCGATCCGACCGAGACCGGCCGACTGAACACGGCGCTGCCCAACGAGTACGAAGGACTCGACCCGAGCAAGGTCACGCTCGATTCGCTGATCGACAACGGCATGTGCATCTGCGGCAGCCCCGACACCGTGGTCAGGCAGATCGAGCGGCTGCAAAAGGAAGCGCAGCTCGATCAGTTGCTGGCCATGATGCAGTTCTGGGCGATCCCACACGAAAAGACCATGCACGCGATCGACCTTTTCGGCAAATACGTCATCCCGCATTTCCGCAACGGATCGCCGTCGCAATCCGAGGCCGCGGGAGCGTCCTTCAGAACTTGAAGTCGGGAGGCCGGTGCTCTTCCCAGGTCACGGTAAGCGTGTACTTGGGGATCTCCCAGCCGTCGTCGGTCCGGACCAGGTTATAGTTGTAGTCGCCGACGATGTCCCAAGTCGGCTGGGCCCTGGTTAAAGTGCTGCGCCTGCATGTAGCTCATACAGACCGCATCGTTCCCGTTCACCTCGATGTGATAGTCAGAGAGAAAATGTTGGGTGACGGCGAAACGGCTGATGACGCGCGTGACCTGCTCCGTGAACTTGTCGGCGCGAACGGTTCTCAGGTTGAGCGGGCGGTCGGGGGCCCCAGGTAGACCTGGATTTCATCGGTAAAGATCGACGCCGCATTTTACAAGTACTGGACCGAAGTGCACGGTCCATTTGGGGGCGACGATCAAGCAGATGCGGCAATACGTGCAGAGCCATGTGCGGCCTTCCGCGTATTGCGACGGGCGCAACCCATTTATCGCGGGGTGGCGCAGGTCTGGTTCGACGACACCAACGCGATGCGCGAGTCGGCAAAAACGACGGAATACGCAGCCGTGCGCGCCAACGAGGCAAACTTCATCGAAGTGTCGCGGCTGTCGTTCATCATCACGCAGGAACGAATCATCATCGGCCGAACCGATGATCCGAAGGGGCGTGTGGCGCAACGAAAGAGGGAACGCCGTGAACAGGTCTTCTTGCTTACGCCCTCGTGCGCGTCCGCGCAGTGTTCATCTGTCCAACTTTATTCCTGTGCGAGTCGCCCCGGTGAAACTGCTTCCTGCATGACACCCAGATCCCCGAGGTCGGCCGGTACCCCCCTGCCGCCGACCAGGCTCGCGCACAGGCGTCCCATCGCAGGCGACGTCTCGATGCCATAGCCACCCTGGCCCGCGAGCCAGAAGAAACCGCTGCGGTCCGGATCGAATCCGACC
Source organism: Binataceae bacterium (SeqCode) (assembly GCA_050011435.1). Classification (GTDB taxonomy): domain Bacteria; phylum Desulfobacterota; class Binatia; order Binatales; family Binataceae; genus JADMIL01. The sequence continues at coordinate 22,530 of JBEKJC010000042.1, read as the reverse complement.
ACCGGACATCCATCGCGCACAAATGACCGCAGGCCGGCCCATTTGCGGATGATGTGCAACACTCGGATTCGCGCCGCATCCTGGATGCGCTCGACTGCCCGTGCGACGTCAAGGTCGTCGGGATGAACGTCGCAGGGTTCCATCGGAGTTTCGTCAGCTGGCGACGCGAGAATCTTTCCCGCATCCGGTTTGAAGTAGAACGTCTCGCTGACGTCGTGGACGACTGGCCAGTGGTCGATTGTAATTCCGGCCGGTGGGTCGAAGATGAAGGCGGTGCGGCGCTTCGGAACGAGTCCGACCGGTCGAGCATTGGCCATCGCAGCGACTTTATCGCACCATGCTCCCGCCGCGTTCACGACGACTGGCGCAGCGAATGTTCCGGCCCGCGTCGTCACCGTCCACGAACCACCTGCATACTGCAGGCCCAACAATTCCGCGTCGGTCACGGTCTTGCCGCCGCGTGCTCGCATTCCCCGCAGAAAGCCGTGATGGACCGAATGCACGTCGATATCCATTGCTTCCGGGTCGAACACCGCTCCCGCGAGGCGATCTTCGCGCAGCACCGGAACCATCGCGGAGGTTTCACGCGCGTCGAGACGGCGCACGCCGCTGATAAATCGTGCGCATTCGTTGGCGGTACGATCCAGTTCGGCAATCTGATCGTGGCGTCCAATGAACAACATTCCGCGCGGCTTCAGCATCGGATACTCGGTGAATCCAGCCTGTGGATGCAAAAAGAACGGCTTGCTCGCGATCGCCAGCGCGCGAATAACGTCAGGGCCGTGCGTCTGCAGAAAGACCGCCGCTGATCTTCCGGTTGAGTGAAAGCCAAATTGGCTCTCGCGCTCGATTAGCAGCACCTTCGCCTTATCCGCGAGCGCGAATCCCGCCGAAGCGCCCGCGATGCCGCCACCCACGATGATGACGTCGTATCTCTCCATGCTGCTTACCTCACTGCCGACAGCTAACGGTACGGCGATGTTCCGAAGCGTACAGGAATGTTATGTCTGCTGGCGGCGCCTACACTACCTGAAGAGTCCAATTGAAAGCCGCGGCTTGCGCGAAACGTCAGGCGGACGCGGGCTCGGTGATCGCCGCGAGCGGCGCGGACTCCGGCGCATACGCCTTGCATCCGAGGGCCGCAATCGCGCCGAGCAGATTGATCGCGATACATAAATCGAAAGCGGCCGCATAGCCGTTGGTTAGATCGAAGATCCGGCCCGCAACCAGCGGACCGATCGCTGCGCCGAAGGTTTGCGTCAAGCCGGTCAGACCCGAAATAAATCCGAAGCGCTTTAATCCCAATGACTCCGCCGTCAGCAGCGGTAACAGCATCAGGGGGGCGGCCACCGTAAGTCCGTAAACCGCGACGAAGATTGGAGCCACAACGGCTCCCAGCTCGCGTCGTTCGGCTTGAGACTGGGAATCTCCACCTCACCCGGCGCGCCCGCCGTATGCTTCCAATTGAAGGTGGTGAAGTCCGCCCCTTTTTGCCAAACCTCGTTGCTCCAAGAATCCGGTGCGTCTTTTCCCAACGTCAAATCACTATTGCGAAGAATATTCTCCTGGGCATAAGCGCGAGCCGGTTCAACCGTAGCGAGCAGACACACAGCAACAGCGGTAAGAGAGCGTGGAACCATTATGTAGTGCACGCCGGCGCCCTCAATGCATGGGCGAAGCGGTTGTCCAAAACTGAGTTACTCCTGCGCATGCGGCGAAAAAGCAGAGAGTTTCACACGATGCTCTATGCCGGAGCCGATCGGAAGCGCGACACGGGTGCCGCAAGCCTACAGCTTGTTGGAAAAGATTGCTCCATTAAAAATGACGCCCGCGCTTACTGCAATCGGTGGGAGATCAGCCGCGCAAAGAAAGAAGTCGCGCAGGAACTATTCGGTTCGTCTTATTTCTCAACTTCCGGCTTGGGTCGTGGCTTGCGGTATGCGTTTCGCGCCTCCGTGCCGGTGACGGTGGCTGACCGCTGTCGCCGGCACAGTCATTGAAACACAGCGCCGAGCAGTCCGATTCACTTGCCCTTTGTGTTGGGCGGCGATACACATGCCTTCATCCGGAACGTCCAGGCGATAGCCCCTCCCGACCGCCGAGGATTGCCGAGAATCCTTTCTTGCCCGCTCGGGAACGTATGCTGACCAAGCGGGCATTCGCCTCGAGGCGCGGAACTCTCGACTTGGCATAGAGGAGGAATCAACATGCCTACACCGTCATCGTCCGATCCCAGGGAAAAAGTTCGCGCGGTAGTTCCGAAGCTCATCGACCTCACGGAGAAGGTTCTCTTTGGTGACGTTTGGGAACGTCCCGGACTCTCCAAGCGCGACCGCAGCCTTATTACTGTCGCGACCCTGATAGCTCTGTACCGCCCTGAGCAACTCCGCGGCCATCTCGGACGCGCGCTGGCCAACGGCGTGACAAAGGACGAGATCAGCGAAATCATCACTCACCTGGCCTTCTACTCCGGATGGCCGACGGCGATGTCGGCGGCCGGCATAGCAAAGGCCGTTTTCGAAGAGCAGAAATAGCACCGGCCGGCAGCGACCCTGCTTGGCCCATATCTGGAGGCTAACATGCAGGTAGGCTTCATCGGCCTGGGTACGATGGGCGGCAAGATGGCCGCGAGCCTTCAGAGGGCCGGCTACAGCCTCATGGGCTACGATACGAGGCGCGAGGCAGCGGTCCCGCATCTCGCCGCGGGCGCGGTTTGGGCCGACTCGCCCCGAAAGGTTGCTGAGGCTTGCGCGGTGGTGTTCACGTCACTACCCGGTCCGGCCGAGGTGGAAGAGGTAGCATTGGGCGAGGACGGCGTTCTCGGCGGGATGCGTCCAGGCGGAGCATATTTCGACCTGTCGACCAATTCGCCGACTGTCGTGCGCCGAATTAATGCTGCTTTCGCCGAGCGAGGCGTCCATATGCTGGACGCGCCAGTCAGCGGCGGCCCGCGTGGAGCCGCAACCGGCAAGCTCGCGATCTGGGTCGGCGGAGAGCAGAAGATCTTCGACCAGTACAAGCCCGTGCTAGACGCTATCGGCGATCAGGCGCGCTACGTCGGTCCGATCGGCGCGGCCACTGTGGCGAAGCTCGTGCATAATTGCGCGGGGTACATGCTTCAGCGCGCGCTGTCCGAAGTATTCACGATGGGCGTCAAGGCGGGCGTCGAGCCGTTGGCTCTATGGGAAGCCGTCCGTCAAGGCGCACTCGGGCGGGCGCGAACCTTCGATGGACTGGCCGCCCATTTCCTTCCAGGAGTCTACGACCCGCCGGACTTCGCCCTGCGCCTCGCGCACAAGGACGTAACGCTCGCCATCGCACTCGGCCGCGAGGTGGACGTGCCGATGCCGATGGCGAACCTCGCCCTCGATGAGTTGACCCAGGCGCTTAACCGCGGCTGGGGCGAACGCGATTCCCGGGTGGCGATGCTGCTGCAAGAGGAACGTGCCGGCGTGAATATCGCGGTCGACCAGAGTCGAATCCGCGAAGTGCAGGATCGCGATCGTGATTCCAGGAAGCGCGATCCGAAGGCCTCATGATCGCCTTGTCTTCGAGCGAGGGACTGACATGACTGAGAAGCTGCCCAAGTACAAAATCTTCGCAATCAAGTATGCGACCCGTGATGCGCGGCGGTCCGACCATTTCATTGGCGGTGACCCTCACGACGGTCCCATGCCGATGGACTACTTCACCTGGGCCGTCGTTGGTCCGGACCGGGTCTTCCTGGTCGACACCGGCTTTGCCGAGGAAGTAGGCACTCGCCGCGGCCGCAAGTTTCTGCGTTGTCCTATCGAGAGCATGAAGCTCCTCGATATCGATCCGGATTCGGTTACCGACTGCGTCATCACGCATCTGCACTACGATCACGTCGGCAACTTCAGCAAGCTTCGCCATGCGCGCTTCCATATCCAGGAGCGTGAGATGGCCTTCGCTACCGGCCGCTTCGTGCGCTACGCGTATTTCGGTCACGGCTTCGAGGAGGAAGATGTGGTCGGTATGGTGCGTATGAACTTCAAGCACAGGCTCGAGATGTATGACGGCGACGTGGAACTCGCACCGGGTTTTAGTTTGCATTTCGCGCCTGGCCATACGGCTGGCCTTCAGGTCGCGCGAGTGCACACGCAACGGGGTTACGTCGTCCTCGCTTCCGATTCGAGCCATTACTACGAAAACATCCAGAGAAGCCGCCCGTTCATAGCGGTTGTGAACATCGCTGATACGCTCGACTCTTTTCGCAAGGTCGAGCGCCTCGCCGACTCGCGGCGTCACATCATCCCCGGTCATGACCCGCTGGTCATGAAGCGTTATCCGGCGGCGTCTTCAGCGTTGAAGGATGTCGTCGTGCGTCTCGACGTCGATCCAGCGGAATGACTTGTCGCGGAGTGACTTGTGGCAGTGGCGAGCGCGAAGCAGAACTGGCACGAAGTTCAACCCGGCAATACCCCGTGTCGGAAACTCTGCGCGAAATTTCGGTGTCAGGCTAGTCATAGTTTAGCCGCTACTATTCCCGCGCTATTAGGGACGACGGTCCGAATCCTAAATAGTCAATCCTTCGGTCTATGTCTCTTTCGATCTCTGCCACAAACGCTGATGCTTTGGCGCTCATCGAATTATGCCTTCTGCAATCTACGCCGCTCTCCTCGGCAAGACCCTGCTGCTCTCGGCCGAGCGGGCCCGTCGGCTGCTGGATTGCACCGACCCGGCGGCAGGGTCGGCTTAAACGGCTGCAAGCCAGGTATCAATGCTTTCATGTCGTTTTCGAGGGTTCGTAGACGGCCATCGCGGAGCGCTTCGTCTACGTTGTGGTGATTCTCGACGCCTGGTCGCGGCGGGTGGTCGGCTACGCCATCGGCCGCTGGATTGACACGTGTCTGACGTTAGCGGCATTACGGGCCCGCGCTGGCGACCGACGGTCCGCCGCCAGGTTGTATCCCCCACTCAGATCGCGGGGGCCAGCACGCCTGCTTGTTGGTCTCGTTCCGAATATTCGAGTGCCAGTGCTACTTGCAGCATTGGTGGCGAGGCCGTGGCGGAGCCACATCCATCGCGGGATTTTGCTCGAAGAAACCGACCGGTTTGAGCATAAAGCCGGCATATGCAACGGGCATCACCGGCCAGTCCTCCGGCCGTGGAATATGGTGCACGCCGAATGAGTACCATGCGACTAGATCCGTATTCTCGAGCGGGCGATCACGTTTGATCCATTGATCAAGGCCGTCAGGCGCAGGGTTTTGATTGATATACTCGCCGGACGCATAGCGCTGCGCCGGATCGTAGGCGGTGACCCATAGGTTGTGACGAATGAATCCGGCGCGTCTCAGCATGCTTGATCCTTCGTGCGCGAAAGGCCGAGCCACGTCCGCTCCGGGCATGATTTTGTAGCCGGTCGGCTGACCCACGGCGTTGCGGTGCGATGGATTCACGACCAGCCAGGCGCGCCCGACCGCGGGGTCCGCATCGCGAGCTGCTTCCAACTGGTTGCTGATGAGCGTGTATCGCGGACGGTACGAGCCGTTATACGGATTGCCGGGCCCGGGCGGGTCGGCGATGGTGTCGACCTCGTAGACCGAGTTGCCCGGCCCGTCGACATCCATATCGAGTCTGAAATTGAAGTAATGTTGATGAATCGGCGCGTAAAGCTGCGGAGCGACCAATACGCCATGAGTCGGTTGCATGCCTGGCGGATAGGCACCGACCGACAGGCATCCAGTTAGCTTGACCTCGACTTGTATTTCGCCGCTTTGATACAGGTACCAGAAAAACCCGTAATCATAATTCCCGACGGTGGCGAAAAAGGAGATCACCAAGCGACGTGAGCGCCGAACCTCACAATGATTGGTACGCCAGTCGGTGTGCTTCCACAGCGTGCCGTAATCCTCCTCATGCATGCAGACGGCGTTCCCGATGGTTTCGACCTCGCCCGCCATGTTGACCATATGCGCGTCGAAGTAGTGGATCGTGCCTACGCAATCACATCCAAGCTTGAGGCTGTTAGCCATGCGGCCGATGCCGTATTCTCCCACGTCAAATGCATTCTTTTTGTTGTGCGTTCGAGTGGGATCGCCATACGGAACTTGCATCTCCGATAACGACGCCCGGTACAGAATTGGACGAATACGGTTCTTATCCTCGTATCCGAGTTGATGAAGTACGAGGCCCTCGCGTGACGTAAAGCCGACACGGAAGCGCCATTTCTGCCAGCGCACCTCATAGCCGTCCACGGTAAAGCTCGGACCTTCGGGCTGCGATATCTCCAGTGGCTTCAGGTCCTGCCGCAAAGGTCCCAGACTTTCCGCGGCATAAGTGCCGGTCAAAGGCGGAAGCGGCACCTCGACATCATCGATTACCTCAAGCACCTCCATCTTCTCGAGGTCGACGAAGGTAATTAATCCCTCAACCGGACGGCCATAGCCGACGTCAGCATCGCTGCCGCGAATCCACGTAAGGCCCTGGGCAAGCCGGCGATCGGGAAAACGTTCATCGCCGTAGGCACCCGCCGACCACGGATCGACGATGGCCTTATCGAATTCGGTGATACCCCGGCGCGAGAGCGCGGCACGCCATCGAGGGTCGGCTTTGACTGCGTTTTCACACAGGATGAACTCTTCGACGATGATGCCGGGCTGGACGCCACGGCGCTCTTCGCATGAGAGCAGGGTTTCGTCACGCAGGCTGACGAGCGCCTCCAGCACGCGTCGAGCAGCCAGATCAATCACGATCACGAAGGCGCGCCGATCCAGAGTGATGCCGGTGCTCATACCTTCGAGTTCGGCCTTGGCCGGTTCGTGCAGGTTGATCGAAACGAAGCGCCATTCATCACTGGTAGGGCCATGGGTGCGCAGAGTGCGGACGGCTGTCTCGACATCTTTCGCGCTCAATGGATCCAGCGGATGACGTCGAGCTGCCTCTTTCGCTAGCTGGGAGTCTTCCATTGTCGATCTCCTGTTGTCACTCAAGGCCGTAACGCTTCATGGTTGCAGGCTCTGCCGGGCCACAATGTAAAATGATGTAGCGCCTTTAGTTCGTGGGCCGAAGCCGCTCAAACCTCAGAAGCGGCAGATTAATGCGCGCTGACGTGCGGACTGATGATGATACAGTTCTGTTGCGCGACAACCAGCCAAACCGGCTAGACACAACGATGGGCATCGCTCCGGGTAGGCAGCGGTGCGAACCAGATTGGAAATGCCAGCAGAACGAGTTCGCTAGAGTCTTTGCTACGCGCAGATCGGTGGTCGGCGGTCTTTCCACGGTCGTGCCTGCTCGAGTTGTGAAGACACCTGGATCAGCAGGTCCTCGCGCCCGAAGCCGGCGACCAGATGAGTCCCGATCGGCAGACCTGCGGCATTCCAATGCAGCGGCAGCGAGATCGCCGGCTGGCCGGTGGCGTTGTACGGAGGCGTGAACTGGATCACCTCCATCAGCCGCTCCCATCCCGCCGTGGGATCTTCCCGCGTTGTGACTAGCTCGCCCAGCGGAGGTGGTGGCTCGGCGATGGTCGGCGTCAGCAGGAGATCGAACTTCTCGTCGGACCACCATTTGGCGATCCGCCGCGTCCAGACCTGCAACCAATGTATCGCAGCCAAGTATTCACCCGCGGACACGCTCAGCCCTCGCTCGGCCATCGTCCACGTCCACAGTTCGACGTCGTCGCGGCCAATCTTTTTGCCGACCATCGCGCCGATCTGTTCGAGCGCCAGCACGGTGTGACAGTTCACCACGACGCCGAAGTGGTGGATCTGTTCATGCTCGTCGAGGGCCGCCGGATGCGATTCCTCCACCGAATGGCCCAGCGACTGAAGTAGCTTTGCGACGTCCTCAACGGCGGCCACGCAGTCGGGGTGCAACGGAGTGCCGCCCTTTGGCGATCGCTTCATCAGGCCGATCCGAAGCCGGCCCGGGCTGGCGCCGGCCTCCTGTATGAATGGCCGGCGCTGCGGCGGCGCCGAATACGGGTCTCCTGGCATGTTGCCGGAGATAGCGTCGAGCACCGCCGCGCTGTCGCGCACTGAGCGGGCCACGACGTGCTCGATGGCCAGTCCGTGCCAGGCATCGCCCATGTCGGGCCCGAGTGATACGCGGCCGCGCGACGGCTTGAGCCCGACCAAGCCGCATTCGCTGGCCGGGATGCGAATCGAGCCGCCGCCGTCGTTGGCGTGGGCGACCGCCACCATCCGCGACGCCACCGCGGCGGCGGAACCGCCGCTGGAGCCTCCGGTCGATCGGGTCGGATTCCACGGATTGCACGAAGGGCCGAACGCTTCGGGCTCGGTTGTACCATTGAGCCCCAACTCAGGAGTGTTGGTTTTCCCGAGGCAAATGAATCCGGCGGCCCGGAATTTTGCCGCCAGATAAGTGTCGTACGGCGCCACAAAGCGGGCGTCGCGCAACAAGCGCATGCCGTCGTAGATCGGATCGCCGCCGGTGGCGCAGACCAGGTCCTTCAGCAGGAACGGGACTCCCCTGAACGGGCCGTCGGGAAGCGAACTGCCGCGTGCCTCCCGGGCCTGCGCACGCGCCTTGTCGAACAGCGGCGTGATGACGGCGTTGAGTTGCGGGTTAACTCTTTCAATGCGGGTGATCGCCGCGTCGACGAGTTCGAGCGGCGACACCTCCTTGCGGCGGACGAGGTCGGCCTGTTCGGTGGCATCAAGGTTCGCGAGTTCGCCCTTCATATTCGCCTCCGATGCAACACGCTGCTGCGGGACGTGACGCTCTCTTGCCGAAGGCTTGCACACTCCTGTCGCGCGCCGCAAACGCCGTCCGCAGTCCGGCGCCATGGCGGTCCGGCGCTCCTGCTGGCATTGAGCCCCGCGCTGGCTTGACCCACACCTAGAGCGGCCATGATCCCGTTGCGCCGACTGCGGGTCTGCTCGCGTCGGCCTCTCGTTCAATCCGGGATTTCCGTTTCGACTCTCCGATTCCGTCGCCGTGCAGACCTAACGACCTTCCTCGGCAACGTTTTAGCTCGGACGGTCCTTTCTGACTCAAGCCCGTAATACGAAATGCAGACGCCGTATCGGCTGCGGTTAGCTGGCGGGACGACGAAGTATAACCGGGTCAATCTTGCGCGGCACCAGGTGTCCATCGCCGAGCTTGCCCAACAACTGGCCATTTTCCACGATGACCTTGCCGCGCAAGATCGTCGTGGTCGGCCATCCCTCAACCGGCCATCCCTCCCACGGGCTATAATCGCTAACGTGGAAATCGTCGCGAGTGAGCATCTTTTTGATCGAGGGATCGATCAACACGATATCCGCATCACTGCCGGCAGCGATGACCCCCTTGCGCGGATACAGACCGAGAATCCGGGCCGCGTTCGTCGAGGTCACTTCGGCGAAGCGCGGTAGTGACATGCGGCGCCTCACCACGCCTTCGGTATAGGTTATGCCCATCCGCGCCTCGGCGCCGAGGTTTCCACCCGTTACATTGTCGATTCTCTTGCCCAGTAGCTTATGCTCGAGCGTCGTGGGAAATTCATCGGTTGCCATGGTTGATACCCCGTCGTCGACCAGCCCCTGCCACAGCGCCTTGTGATCGTCGGGATACTTCAGCGATGGGTAGGTATGGTGGCAAAAACCACGAGGCTTCTTGTAGTCGTCGGCACTAAACAATGCGTATTGATGAAGGGTTTCGGCGTAAATCGGCCGGCCATGTCCGCGGGCCTCGACCACCGCCTCGACGCCTTCGCGCGCAGAAGTATGCACGAAGTAAACCGCCGCGTCGCTCGCCCTGGCGAGTCGAATGATTCGCTCAAAGGCGAGTTCCTCTGAGAGCTTGGTGTGCACCAGGTGCAAATTGTGTCCTTCGGTGCGGCCCTCGGCGGCGAACCTTTGGTAGTTGAACTGGACGAGCTCGTCGTCCTCGGCATGCACCACCATGATGCCGTCGTTCCTCGCTACTTTCTCCATCGCAAGCTGGATGCGTCCCATATCGAGCCGGACCGAGATTCGCTTGGGATGAGGCGGTAGAACGTCGGTGGTGAACACCTTGAAACTGGGAAAGCCCTGTTTGATAACATCTGCGAGCTGGTCAAACGTCTTAAGCGGCACCGCGCCCATCAGTCCGACGTGAAATGAGTAATCAACATATGAATTGCCTCGCCACCGCGCGCAGCGTTCCTCGATCGCCTTGGTGATCTCCATCGAGGGTTCTACGAAACAGAAATCCAGGTGCATCGTGGTTCCGCCAAAAGCCATCCCGCGCGTGTCTTCTTCGGGTCCCAACGTGGACTTGCCGCTGTCGGGATTGGTGAGATCGAAAATGTCGAGATGAGCATGCGGCTCGATGCCGCCGGGAACGACGATCTTTCCCGCGGCATCGACCGTTCGGCCAGCCTGCATGGAGGGGTCGTCCATACCGACGTATGCGATCTGCTCACCCTTAACGCCCACCGTCCATCGCCCGACTCCCTGAGGCGTGACGACCTCGCCGTGGCGGATCAGTAAATCCAACATCTGCTATACCCTCCCTATTTGAAGTTGTGGCGTCCGCCGATACACACCGCGTCACACCGTGTATGTATTTCTTTAAATCTAGCGCGAGGGCTTGCGACTCTTTCTCCTCTGACCGGTGTTTATCAAGCTGGAGAGTGCCGAGGAACTTCAGAATCTTCTCAAGTAAGGCGAAAGCTCAAGTGCAAATTTCATCAAATCATCGCAGAGAACTCCGGGCATCTTCGGACGAGGACCGTAACCTTCGGCGGGGGGCTCAGCGATACTCATCGCCGCAGTCGCCGATTAACGCAAACAGGTCGCGTGATTTCGATAGAACCGCCTCGATCTCGGCCTCATCTTGCGCGTCAAGCGTGAAGGTGAAGACTCGCGCGTTGTCATCGAGATGCTGCGCGACGCCGAGGCGTGCTCCGACGATGACTCCGGCGACGGCCGGGCGATTCAGGATGTAGCGGACCCCAACGTTCGCGATGCTCACTCGATGCTTCTTGGCAATTTGTTCGAGCGCGGCGAGCAATTGCTGGAATAGCGTCCAGCCACCCCACGCATCGATCATGTTCTTGTACTTTTGCAGTGACGCGGTCGTGAGCTCACTGCGGCGCGGCTCCGGTCGGCCCAGGTATCTCTCCGACAACAGGCCTCCGAGAACTGTCCCGTAGGTCAACATCGTGATTCCGTGAGCTGCACAAAACGCTGCCATTCGTAATTCGGGTCGCCGATCAATCAGGGAGTACTGCACCTGGTTCGAGACAATCCGGATTCCCCGTTCAGTGATAAGGCGCAGATGGTCGGTGTCGAAATTGGTCAACGCGAGATGCTTGATGCGACCTTCTTGCTGAAGGTCGGCCAGGTGCTTGAGGGCGTCCAGGTAGGCGTCGTCGCGATAGTCCCACCAGTGGAATTGCAATAGGTCGAGAGACTCCACGCGCATTCGCCTGAGCGAAATCTCGATCGCGTCTTCGACCACGCGGCGTGTCATAGGACCTGGAGCCGGCACCCATTTCGTGAATGCATGAATCTCGGCGAGACTCTCACGGCCTTTGCGCTGGGCACATTCGCTGCGGAACTCGCCGATGAAATCCTCTGCCGGTCCGTAGTGGTCGGCCAGATCCCACGTGGTAAACCCGGCACTGTGATAGGTGAACATCTCGGCGATGGCGGACCTCGGCTCGATGCGACCGTGGGCTCCGGATACCTGCCACATACCGTTGAGCAGTCGGCAAATCGTGAGGCCGGAAGCCAATTCGAACTTACTCGTTTCGGGTAAGGACACTCGCATCTCCTGCGCCGCAACGCGCTACCGCCTATTGGTTGGGGATCGGATTGTGCTCGAAGTGATTCCGTTCGGGCAAACGGTGCCCGGCTCCGCCTCCGTCTCCCGCCCGCCAAACCGAGTTGCCGCGCATCCAGCTTCCACAAGCGTCTACAGTTAGTTGACGAGCCGCGCGCTTTCGGCAGTTTTGCTCTTGAAAAACGTATCCGGATCCGAGAGCACCATGCGCCGTCCTAGCGGTCGGCGTGATACAACACTCCAGCCGTCACGAGTTCCTTCACGCGCGAGGCCGAATAGCCCAGGAATTTTTCGAGTACCTCGTGATTGTGCTCGCCCAGAAACGGCGCCTCGAGCGTCAACTCGTCAGGGAACTCCGAAAAGCGTAGAGGAAATCCGGGCACCTGGAATTCGCCGAGGATACGATCGTGAATGCTGCGTATCGTACGGCGCGCACGCAGTTGCGGATGATTCACCGCCTGCTCGACGCTCAGGACTGGCGCGTTCGGCACCCGATTCTCGTCGAGACGCCGCAGCGCCTCCGCATCGCTGCTCTGCGCCTGAAGCCAATCCTCGATTATTTTGATCACGGTCGTAGCGTTTTTTGCGCGCGCCGGATTGGTATTGAACCGCGCGTCATCGATCAATTCGGGCCGACCCATCGTGCGGCACAGGTCGGGCCATTGATGATCGAGGGCAACCACAAAAATATAACCTTCGCGGCTTTTGAAGATGCCACCTGGGGTAATCATGTAATGATGCCCACCGCTGCGGCGCGGTTTGATCGCGCCCCCGCTCAGGCTCAACGCCTGCGCGCTCAAGTCATGGTAATGGAAGTAGGTATCGACCAACGACACATCGACCCATTGGCCTTTGCCGCTGCGCTCACGATACAGCAGCGCGGCAAGCACCGCGCTCAGGCCGTGAACCCCGGTACTGATATCGCCGATGCCCATCGTGTTTAGGAGCGGCGGACCGTCAGCCTCGCCGGTCATATCGAGCACGCCGGCCAGCGACGCGCCGATATGGTCGAAGCCGGGCTTGAACGCCGACGGACCGGCTTGACCGCACAGTGAAATCGAACACATCACCAGCCGCGGGTTGAGCGCGCTCACCGTTTCAAAGCCCAGGCCGTGCCGCGCGATCACGCCAGGCGCGAAGTTCTCGACCATCACATCGACCGCCTTCACCAGGTCGCGAACGATCGCGTGACCGGCTGGATTCTTGAGGTCGACGCAGACGCTCTTTTTGCCACGGTTTTGCTGAACGAAGTAGCCGCTCCGGCCGTCGCGAAGGTAGGGGAGGTGGCGAGAGCGGTCGCCACCGGGCGGCAATTCGATCTTGATTACCTCTGCGCCCATCTCCGCCATCAATCGAGTCACCGTCGGCCCGGCCAGCACCTGTGAGAAGTCGATCACTTTGTACCCGTCGAGAATATGTGTGGGTTTTGCTGGCATCATGAACTCCCGCGAAAATACCGCAGTTACGTGCTGACTCGAGCGTCCCGGAGCGAAACCTCTTTCCGGCGACCCGCGAGCGTAGCTATCAACCCGGCGTCAACCAGCGGGCAATATGACACATCGCCGGTTAGATGGGAGAACTCTGCTCATCTCGGGAACTGATTAACTGAGCGATTGCGCGAAGCGGCTGTTGATCAGCCGGAGGGTTGCCTGAGCCTGCGGCAGCCGAACAGATGCGAGCGATAAGCGCCAGCCGACTTCATCGGCGCCGAATAGCGCGGGGCGTCAAGCCGATGACGCGGCACTGCGCGGAAAGAAAACCAGCGCGCGAACTTCGATACTCTGGCGTGACTGCGCCCGGGCCGGCACCGTGGGGATGTCGAACGCACTGTGTGCGGTGAAACGCGCGCGGCCATCTTTGATTGAATCAAAACACTTGAGGAGCAGCACGTCGCTCGTAGTCATTGCGGAAAAATAGTACCAGCGATGGTTGCGGCTGAAGTTGAATGGGTACACTTCGTGTTTGACGCCCTCTTCGGTCGGTATCAGGTCCTCTTCAGCCAGGGTCTGCGCATCGCAGACGGCCAGCGGCGTATCGAGCACCGGGCCTTTGATCGGCCGCCATACATTGATCACGGCAAAGCGCTCTTTCAGCAGAGCTTCGGCCTCTTGAGGCAGATACAATCGCACTCGCTCGGGGGCTGACTTCTCGGTGTAGTCGTCATGCACCACCTTCACGGCCTGGCGTGCGCCAGTCGCTTCGCGCTCGGCGGTCGAGGCGCACCGCACGTCATGTTCGAAGGCCACCGCTTTTGCGGCTCCAGTAGCCTCCCGGAGGAGTTGTTCGACCTCCGGGTAGTAAATCGAACTCACTTCTGCCTGGTCATAAAAACTCGATACGGCGGTTTCATGACGCCGCAAGACGAATCCCTGCCGGTCCAACGTCATCTGATCGAGGACGGCGCGTCCGCGTCAGCTCGCCCTGCGTGAGTCCGCCGTAGAGCTCTTAAGAAATGCGATAGTATACGCGACAGTTTCCCTTCGCATCTCTGATTGCATAGGAATCGGGGCTGGTCGGCCAGGCAAGTTCCTCGCCGGGATTGACTGCAAGTCCGAGGGCGCGTGCTTGTTCCGGGAGCCATCCCCAGCCGAACAGATCCTCTTCAATACGACGGACAAGGTGAACGAGAACGGGAAATAATATTCCGTCGGCTGAATAGGGCACAGGCTCGTTGAGGAGGTCTCCGGCGAAATAGGTAGCAGGACGCGCGAGCCGACATTCAAGGTCAGCGATTTCGAGCATCAAGGAATCCCAGTCGTTAGTGTTAATCATGATTTTATCGCGGCGAATAATTTCCCTTGCCGCGATTCGCCTCATCCGGGTCCCCCGACCCTCGACGACTTCGCCGATAATCTCAATCAAACGATTCCTCAGTATCTTTGGATGATGGATTGCGACGTCATGCATGATGTTGTACGCCTCCACTTCGAGATCAAATTGACACACGGTCCTCTCTCTTTTCAAAACGGAATCCACTTGAGCAAGAACGCGCGCGTGGTTAGTAGCTCTCTGGTATTTAGATTCGGTCAGCAAGCCACACCGCTCGACCAATACGCTTTGGCCAATTTCGGGTCTTTGGAGTGTAAATCTCATCTGAATATTTCGGGTTGTCGCATCGAACGATCATATTTCCGTCCAGCCTGTACAGTAGCCGCCGAAGCAAGTACCGGGTTGGCACACTCTCCGAACGCTCCGACGGGGGGGTGGGTACAACGAGGTAAATTCCGTCGTAAATTGAACCTGCGTCGGCTGGCGTTTCCTTTGTCATCCCAAACGACCGATCGATCAAAACCAGAGCACCCCTCCTTATCGTCGGCTCCATCGAATCGTCAGGGACATTGAGCAGCAGCGGCGGGAGCATATCGCCGAGAACGATCGTGTTCGAATCGCCATGACCGTACAGAAACCCAAACAGCCAAGGTTCGCGAAAGGCGATCGGAGATTGGTCGGAGCTACTTTGAGGCGCCACGTATTCGGGCGCCCCATAGTCCGCGAGACGCGCGTGGCGAATTGCCTGGCGGCGCCCCATGGGTGCTTGGCCAGTAATTAGCCAAGCCAGGCTCACGTTCAGTGCTTCTGCAAGTTCGCTCAGCTTGGCTACACCCGGATCGAACTTCGCGCTCATCCATCGGTAGAATGTCACCGGGGTCACGCCGACCTTGGTGGCTAACTCTCCCACATCGCGATTTTCAGCAGCTTCACGCAAACGCTCTGCGAGCGCTGACATGACCAGGTCTTCGGGGTTTCCCTTCCGGTTTCTCAGATTTCGCGTCATCGATCGAGCCTCGCTGGAAGCTTGGATCTGCCTTGTTTCGATTTGCGTAGAATGATAAAATTCTATCATTCCAAGATGTAACTTTACAATTGATTAGCAGTGCGCGCGGCAGTGCGGGCCGCGGCGCGGGTTTGCCATTGAATCACCATCCGCCCTTGAAGCGCGAAAATCTTGAGGGATTCGTGTAGCGCACTCCGGAATCGATCCGCCGCTCATACTCTAATTCCTCGGCCCTTGGGTCTCGCGGTCCGCTGCTGATAACCCGGGGTCGGTACAGAGCGGCTAGCGAAGCAGCTAGACTTTCATACGGCTTACAAAGGGCAAGCATGAGAGCGTCAGCGCGGTCCGGTGAAACAATGCCTCGTTCACGTGCTTTCTCCTTGGACTCGATCTTCATCCGACCCTGAGAATCAAATTCGTAAAGTAGCCCTGCAAGCTGGCCGATGGTGGTCTCGTCGAGCAGCCCCTCGACTTGGTCGCGTTCGAAGGCATCGGCGAGTTCTTGGTAAAAGCAGGCCCTCAAGTTTAAAAAGCGTCGCGCCGGATCCCTCTCTCCCGATCGGGGTTTGCTCTCGCACGGCATCGCGACATTTACCAACTCGACCGGGAAGCGGCAGTCGCGCAGATGGAGCCCGAAATTATATCCGACGCCGATCGAATCAACCCTGACCAGGGCGAGACGCGAACGGTACTGGTTGAGGAAATTGACGACCTGCCCTCGGGTGTCCTCTCCGCGCCACGCCCCCGTGGCGATTATCCTGCGCCGATCGTGATAGCACGCGCAGACGAACACCACCGTTTCGGCCGCGCCCCCTCCGCTGACGTCTACTCCAGCGATCAGCCGGCCAGATTCGGCATCGCTGATCGGAGCAAGTGCGCGCCGTTTTGCCCGCTCCAGCCAAGCCATCTTGATCAGCGCAAATTCTGACTGATTGGGAAACTGCGCCATAACGCGGGACATCCATTTAGGGGAGCCGCCTTCGCTGCCGTGCCACCAGGCGAGGTACTGTTCGTAGACCCAGCGTTTGGTCACCAGGTACGGAAACGGATTTTGATCGAGCGGACCACCCTCGGCTGGATCTAAAGCCAGAAGCTGCTCGAGTTCGAGTCCCTTCAAGTTCGGCGAATCGAAAGCGCCGACCGTGATGCAGTTCCAGATGCGTCGCTCCGTCGAGAACGCGTCGAAAAAGGGTCCCGAAGGGATGGTTGGATTCCCGGCCATCACGACATGAACGTTGCCGCCAGCCATGATGCCCGCAATTGCGTCGAAGATACCTGGCTCGATTCCCGGCGCCTCGTCACCAATGATCAAGACCTGCTTGCCGTGATAGCCCTGGAAATTTTCGCCTTGGTTGGTCGAGAAGCCCATCGCGAAGTTATTGTCACCCCTGAATTTGAGCTCGGTTGTCTTGAGTTTCGGAAAGGGCACTTTTGCAATTTTGACCAAGCGATGGATTTCCGCCCACAGCTGGGTCCTCACCTGGCGCTGCGTCGGGGAGGTCGTCAGCACGATACCTTCAGGATGACGCGCCAGCCACCACAAGGTAGCGATCGCAATAGTGAAGGTCTTGCCCACATCGTGGCAGGCCCTCACCGCGGTTCGGCGCTGCTTTTTGATTGACCGCAAGATCTCGACTTCGCGCTCCCACAGACTGACACCAAGGATTTGCTCCGCGAATAGAACTGGATCTTTCAGCGCCCTTCGAATCCGATACTTTTGAAGCAACGTCAGGTCGCCGTTATCTTGTTTCTTCATCTTCTCCCCCATCTAAGGGTCCTACCGCTTCGATAAGCTGAACGAGCGTCAGCGGCTTGCCGTCCTTGCCGGTCAGTTCGTGTCGTTGTGGGGCTGCGTACCCGTTGATTCTCGCACTGTGATCGAGCAGCTTGATGCCGGCCTCGACCGCTCGCTCCTTGCCTTTGCGGATAGCCGGCTGCAGGTTGAAAAACATTTCCTCGGACCGCGCGGTGTCGAGTTTGCGCATCTCTTCGAGTTCCAACGCCGGCTCACGAGCGAGGGCTTTGCGGAAAGCCTTATGACAGGCTTGCTTTGTAATCCTGTACTCAGCCGGGAACTTCACGCCCTCGGGAACAGCGACCAAAGGAGCTGCTTGCCCCAGTCCTACGCGGGTGATCTGCTCCGCTATCGCGTCGAAGGACAGCGCCATCTGCTTGAGGCGGATGGTCTCGGCTTCGATCCACCGCGCGCGGAGCGTGGCTTCGGACGCGACCATCGATTGGGGTTCCGCCACCTCCCATCGGGGTGCCTTGTCATTTTCGAACCAACTCGGGCTTTAGGCCCAGCATCGAAAGTCGCTCGAGTTCGACCGCCAAATACTCAGGGTCGATTTCGCATCCATAACCGATTCTCCCAAGCTGATGGGCGGCAACGATGGTCGAACCGGAGCCGCAAAATGGATCGTAAATGAGTTCGCCGGGCAAACTGCTGTTGGCGACCATCCGGGCGATCAACTCGACCGGCTTGCAGGTCGGGTGATCGGGGCTCGACGTCGGTCGATCTATTTCGAATACTGAACTCTGCGTTCGATCGTTAATGAAATAATGCGGGCCGTTATCGAGCCAGCCGTAGAGAATCGGTTCGTGCTGGTAATGGTAATCGCCGCGCCCGAGAACGAATGTTTGTTTTACCCAGATCAGACAATGCCGATAACTAAAGCCCCCGTCCTCGAGGCCCTGAATGAAGTATTTGAGAAAGACGCTCGGCACCGTGGCATAGATGACCGCCCCGAGCATGCAGTATTCGCGTGCAATATCGAGCGCGGCAGCGAACAATTTTCGTAGCTCGTCGGGCGGCAGGGAGTCGTTCTTGATTGGACGTCTACCGCGTCCATGTCCATGCCGATGGTTGGAGATGGTCTTCTCGCCATAACCGACGCCATAGGGCGCGTCGGTCCATATCATTCGTGCTGGCGGACTATCGTCAGCCCAGAGACGTTCCACCACGACCGGATCCGTAGAGTCTCCGCAGATCACTCGATGCTGCTCGATACGCCAAAGCTGGTAGACCTCGGTGCCCCATTTGTTTCTGAGCTCGTCGGCTCTTTCGAGAGGGACTTCGGCTTCGTTAACTTCATCGGGATGAACGCTTTCCCACAGGCGCTCGCCTGCTACCCGTCTGAGCAAATCTACGACCGCTTCGTTGTCACTCTGCACCGTCTCAATTAACCACTGGATTTTCTTTGAGTCTGATTCCGCCATCGCCGCGAGTGGATCGAGCGTCAGCAGGAGTTTGTTGGCCTCCTCTTCGGTGACATCGAGTACTAAGACCGGCACCTCTTGGTCGGGGGTCGTCGCCGCGCGCAAATGTCCGTCGATCAGCTGGAGCTGACCGTCAGGGAGTTCGCGGGCGATCAAAGCATCGGCGTAACCGATTTCCTGAAGAAGCCCGTACAACGCTTCGGCCTGAGCCTTAGGGTGTCTGCGCCAATTCCTGGGATTGGGGAGCAAGCTTTTTGCCGGTACCCGGCGCAGCTCTCTTATCCGATCTCGAATTCGAAGCGCACCGACCGCGCGATCGGTATCAGGCTCGGGCATGGTTGCAACCTTCGTACGCTGTGCTGCTTCTGAGTCCCTTGGAAATTGAGACGAGTCGCGGGCTGGCCATTCCCGGTTCCTCCTGTTACGCTTTAATTGTAATTTGATCTGCGGACATTTGTGCCAATGATAACGAGAAAGACGAAGTCTGGTAAGGGTCAGAGGCGATCTCCTTCCAAACAGATCGTCTCTCAAGATCGAACACAAAGTGTTACACAGGCGATAGATGACAGGATCGAACTTCCGCGAAAGGCTCAACAGCGCCTCGGACCATGGATTGAGTTTGCCAACCTTCTCCCGCCGCCGCCTTCGCGTGATCAACTGCGATTTTTGGACCCAGAGCCGCTCGAGCGGTGGCGGGCGGACTGTCGCACCGTACCGTTGGACGAATTTGTGCACCGTTTCGAGCGCTCCCGGTTGGCGCAAGCGCTCGGCATCACCGACACCCTGGATTTACAACTCCTGCGAGAGGATTCCGATCATGCCCGCCGATTTCTCGATCTGGTGGGCGAGATTGCGGCCGCACTTCATACGCTCGTTACGGCGGTAACTCCTGAGGTTCTTAAAGCGGTCGGAGAAGAGCCACTGTTCATCAAACGACTCTACGAGACTCCTGGGGCCTCGCGGGGCGAAATCTGCATACGCAATGGCACTGTCACTACGAAGTGGGTCGATCCCTTCAAAGATTTCTTAGCCGCGCTCGATGGCGTCGAAGCCGTTCGTGTGCGGCAATGCCCAGTATGCGGCCGCTTCTTTTATGCCTTTCGCAAAGATCAGAAAGCTTGTTCCAAGCGATGCAATTCGTCCCGCCGCGTGCGTGACTGGCGGGCGAATCAAGCCAGTCACGAATACCAACGCAAATTAAGATCAGCAGGACTTTTGGCAGGAAAAAGTAGAAAATAAAACGTTGTTCTTGTAGAAGCCATCCACGGCCGCATCGTGCGTCAACCGCCGCTTGTCAACCGCCGTATGGGTGTCAACCATTTTTGCGGTTGACGGAGACTGGTTCCCATCAGACTGCGTCATCCGCCAAGCAGTCCTCTGTTTTCGCGTTCTCTGCAGAAAACTCGAAAATAGCGCGCATGTTCGCGGAGTTTGTTCGACTTAAGGGCACCGGAGAAGCACAGTTTCAGCCTGCAGCAGCCGATACGTTCCAGATTCTCTCTGTCTGAAACCGAGCCGGTGCCCTTTCGCGCCATGGTCTGCCAAAAAACGCAATCGCCAGGACATCGCCTCTTCGACTGAAATGGTGGACGACGGCGGCCTGACGCGCGATAACCCTGTCAGCTCCTCCGTTTAGCGTTCAGATAAAGGCGTGCACGAGTGTGCAAAGGCCGGCGGCGTTTCCTCAGGCTGTGCGCTCAGCCCCTCCTGCAGCAGGCCAAGGGCTGCGAGTGGATCGTCGGCAAAGCTGAACAGTTTGAGATCTTCGGGGCTGATCATGCCGTGCCGCACCAGCGCGTCGAAGTTGATGATCTCTTTCCAGTATTGCGAGCCGTAGAGAAGCACAATGATCGGGCGATCCAGTTTCTGCGTTTGCTTCAGCGTCAAAATCTCCGTCATTTCGTCGAGCGTGCCGAAACCTCCGGGAAAAACCACCAGCGCCCGCGCAAGATGCGCGAACCACAGCTTGCGCATGAAGAAGTAATGAAACTCGAAGGACAGCCCGTGTGTGATGTAGGGATTGGGCCGCTGCTCATGCGGCAACCCGATGTTCAGCCCGATATTCCTTCCACCGGCTTCGGAGGCGCCGCGGTTGGCCGCCTCCATGATTCCGGAACCGCCTCCCGAGCAGATCACGTATCGATGAGCGTGCGACCGAAGACTCTTCGACCAGATCGTGATCAGGCGCGCCAGCTCGCGGGCTTCCTGGTAGTAGCGTCCGAGCGGACCGTCGGGAGTAATCCTCGCAGAGCCGAAAAACACGATTGTCTCGTGTACCCGCTCGCGGCAAAGGATCCGAAGCGGCTCGAGATATTCGGCAAGAATCCGTACTGGACGGGCTTCATCACTGTCGAGAAACTTCTCGTCTTTGTAGGCGAGCGGTGGATTGGTCGGCGGCGGATCCAGCTTGCGCGATTTCATGATTTTTTCGCTCGCGCAAAATCGACGAAGCCGCGCTCGACGTCAGTGTCGACCAGCTCGACGACGACATGATCTCCAACATCAAGGCCCTGGTACCCTCGCACGACTTTTCCCTCCGCCGCCGGATGGTCGATTCGTACCCATGTTCCCTTCGACGAAGCTCCCGTCACGATCCCGTCAAACCGCTCGCCCACGCGCGATTCGAGCAGCAGTGCGGCAGCCGACTTTCGCACCCTCCGCTCTACCTTGGTCGCGTTGTCCTCCTGCTCCGTGCAGTGCCGCGCCAATTCGCCAAGCTCGTCGTCGCGGTACGGCGTCGGCGCCCCGGAAAGCGCTGCCTTCAGCAGGCGCTGCGTGAGCAAATCCGGGAAGCGCCGGTTCGGCGCCGTCGAATGAGTGTAATCCCTCACGGCGAGCCCAAAGTGCCCCGCCACCCGCCGGCCGGGAAGCTCGAGCAGGTACTCGCCGCGGCCCAGCAACTTGACTACTGAAAGCGACAGGTCCGGAAAGCGCTCGGGTTCAGCCTGCCGGCGCTTCTCAAGGAACTTCTGGAGTGCCTCGCAATCGGGACGCGGCGGCAGACGCTCGCCCAAGTCCTTTGCCAGCTCGACGATTCGCGCCCAACGCTCGGGCGAGCGCAGGACCCGTCGCAGTGACGGAAAGTTCTTCTCCTCCAGGTATCTCGACGTCACGCCGTTCGCCCCTATCATGAAGTCTTCGATTAGCTCGGTAGCGCGATTCTTCCGGTCGGCTTGCAGATCGCTCAGCGAATCGCCATCGAACACGGGGCGGGGCTCGATAGTCTCCAGCGTCAACGCACCATGATGATGCCTCCGTGTTTTCATCGCCTGCGCCACCCGATCCTGGAGGCGGAGATTCTGGTCGAGGCCCGGTACGGCGGATATCGGCGCCGGCGCGGGCGCTGTTCCATCCAGCCATGCGGCGACCCCGTTATAGGCGAGCTTCGCGCGATTCACCACCACGGCCCGATAGATGTCGGATTTCCCTACCGCGCCGTCGGAGCCAACCTCCATCTCGATCACGATGGCCAGCCGTTCCTTACCGTCGGCAAGCGAAGTGAGGTCGGTCGAGAGCCTCTCTGGAAGCATCGGGAAGATTTCGGCGGCGGTATAAACCGAGGTGGTGTTTGTCCGCGCATGGTCATCTATGGCGGAGCCTTTTTTTACGATCGCGTCGACGTCCGCCACCGCGACGAAAATCTTCGCTGGACCACCCGGGAGTTGTTCCGCGACCGAAAGCTGATCGAGGTCGAGCGAATCATCGTTGTCGATTGACGCCCACAGCAGATGCCGAAGGTCTCTCAGCGATGAATCCGTCGCGGCAGCCGCGCTCGCGATGGAACCGGTCTCCGC
>JBEKJC010000041.1:0-30898 GCA_050011435.1 Binataceae bacterium (SeqCode) | reverse complement strand
GCGACCAACAAGACCGCCGAGGGCCGGGCCGAGAACCGCCGGGTCGAGTTGGTGCCGGTCGACCAATAAACCACCCTCGGGCAGCCGCGGCGTCGCCCG
This sequence comes from Binataceae bacterium (SeqCode), assembly GCA_050011435.1. GTDB lineage: Bacteria > Desulfobacterota > Binatia > Binatales > Binataceae > JADMIL01. Next base: position 30,799 of record JBEKJC010000041.1, on the reverse strand, counting down.
ACGCCGCGGCCGCCGAGGCAATCTCAACCATGGCCGCAGTCCCGTTTGGCGGGACTGCGGCCATGCTCAATCGAGAATGAGGGGTGGTGCGGCGGGAGCCTGTTATGAAAGCGCCAGCGATCAAAACGGGTCGACGGCGCGACACCCGGTACCATTACTGCTGGATGACGGGCGCCAGCGCGAGGCGGTCCGCAAGGAGCGCGAGTGTTGCGTCTGCGGTCGTGGTGAGTGTGCTTTGGTTCGCTTGCGCGAATGCCGTCGCCTTTCCGGCGACGGCATTCGCGCAAGCGGGCGCGGCGCCGTTGGGTGGCTCTTCCATTGGGACCGGAGCGCCTACACCGATTGCACTGCCGGCGACGATCTCGCCGACAATCACCGAGGCGCCCGACGAATCCGCGCGACCAACACCGCCCCGCCGTCCGCATAAGCGCAAGGCTCCGCGCAAAACCCCCAACTGGGTAGTTCAATCGAAGGCGCAGTTGGCGCTGGAGGCGGATCCCCGCTTCAAGAACGTGCATGCGGCGATCACGCAGCCGGGCGTAATCGTGCTCGACGGCGAGGTCTTCGACGATGCCGCGAAGGGCGCTGCGGAACAAACGGTGGCCGGGGTTCAGGGCGTCAAGCGCGTCATCAACGCGCTCACGACCGAATCTCTGAAATGGCTATTGACGCAAAACCACATCAATCAGATGCTGCAGCAGAACGGCTTGGTGCTGGTGAGCGTAAAAGTGATCGGCAAGACCGTTTTTCTCAGCGGCCAAGTAGGCAGCGACGCGGACAAGGATCGAGCGGCATCGGTGGTCAAGTCGGCGGCGCCGGATATGACTATCGGCACGAACCTGATCGAAGTTAAATAGCCGAGGCATTGGATGTTGGCGCCGCGCGATCATGCACGGCTTTCGCGTGGTTGCGATCGATTGCATCGGCGCCCGCAATCGAGAAAATAGTCACATGAGCAAATTGACCGCCGTGCTCGGCAGTGTCACGCCCCCCGGACGCCTGCTGAAGGCGCTCGTCACGATGACCGCGGCGGCGCGCGCTGCCGATCCCGCGCTCGAAGTGGACATCGTCAACCTCGCCGACGTGCGCATTGCGTTCGCCGACGGCCGCGCGCCCGATGTTTACGGTGACGATACCGCGGCGGTGGTCAACCGCGTTGTCGCCGCCGATATTATCGTGCTTGCAAGCCCGGTGTACCGTGCGTCATTCACCGGCGCGCTCAAGAATCTGCTCGACCATTTGCCGGTGGAGGCCTTGATGGGCAAGCCGTGCGGAATCGTCGCGATGGGTGCGACAGCGCATCATTTCCTCGGCGTCGAATGGCATCTGCGCGACGTGCTGACCTGGTTCGGCGCAATCGTAGCGCCGACCGGAGTTTATCTTTCGTCGGTCGATTTCGTCGATGGGAATCTGGTCGATAGCGCGAGCGCGGATTTGAGCGCACTTGCCGACGCCCTGCTCAGGCTGAGGACGATTGCGCCGGGCGCAGGAAAGCCGCTTGGTCCGACTCCGCTTTCCGCTCGCCGGCGCTAGAAGGTCTGCTTTTCTGAAGAACTACAATTCGGGTGCAGGTAGTCGTCTGGTATGAAGTCGCGGTGAAGGGCCGATCCCGCGACCACGCGATCGCCAATGCGGAGGGCGTGCAGTCCGAGTACATTCAATCGGTAGGCGTAGCGGTCGCAGGTGAAACCGGTCTCGCCGATCCCGAATCGGTCCGGGTGATAGTGACTGCGTAATCAGGATCCCGCGGCGCACATCCACGCAGAGACGACTTTCTGCCACGAGCGATCGAGCCCCGAACGAGATGCGCGGCGCCGGGCTGCGGCGAGTGGATCAGCCCTTCTTTTCGACGTGACCGCCGAATTCGAAGCGCATCGCGGACAGCACCTTATCAGCGAAGTCGGCCTGCCCACGAGACGAGAAACGCGCAAACAGCGCCGCGCTCAGAACGTTGGCCGGTACGCCCTCGTCAATCGCGGCATCGACCGTCCATCGGCCTTCGCCGGAATCGGAAACGCGGCCGGCAAAGTTTTTGAGCTCGGGGTCGCTGACCAGCGCGCCGGCGGTGAGATCGAGCAACCACGATGCGACGACGCTGCCACGACGCCACACTTCCGCGATGTCGGCAAGATTGAAATCGTATTGATAGAGCTCCGGATGCCGCAGCGGCGTAGTTTCCGCATCGGCGGCATTATGTTCCTTGCCAACGTTGGCACGACGCAGGATGTTCATACCCTCCGCATACGCCGCCATCAGGCCGTATTCGATGCCGTTGTGGACCATCTTGACGAAATGTCCGGCGCCGTTGGGACCGCAGTGCAGATAGCCGTATTCGGCGGTGCTGCCGGTGACCTTTTCGCGACCGGGGGTGCGCGGCGCGGAATCCATCGGCGGCGCCAGCGTCGCGAAGATCGGATCGAGGTGCTTAACGACATCGGGTTCGCCGCCGATCATCTGGCAGAATCCGCGCTCGAGTCCCCAGACGCCGCCGCTGGTGCCGGAGTCAACGTAATGCAAGCCCTTGGCCTTCAACGCCTCGGCGCGGCGGATATCGTCGATATAGTAGGAGTTGCCGCCGTCAACGATAATGTCGCCGGGTTCGAAGCGGGTCGCGAGATCGTTGACGGTCTGTTCGACCACGGCGGCCGGCACCATCATCCAGGAGACTCGCGGCTTGGTGAGTTTGGCGGCAAAGTCCTCGAGCGAGGCGGCGCCGACCGCGCCCTCTTTGGCGAGGTCCGCGACGGCCTTGGGGCTCACGTCGAAAACGACGCACTGATGGCCGCTGCGCAACAGGCGCCGCACCATGTTCGCGCCCATCCGGCCGAGTCCGATCATTCCCATCTGCATAGAATATTCTCCTTGTCGGGAGGTCCGCGCCGTGATTATACGGCCTGATATTTAATTTGCGCGAATCGTGCCTTTGAGTCCAAGCCGCCGCCGTCGCGAGCCCCGGATTAGGGTTAGCCCTTGGACGCCAAATGGTGATAAGGGGATCGCAGGCAGGGAATCAGAAAAAAATTGCCCGGATCGGCACACGGAGAAAGTTATGAAGTTTATGTACTTCTTTTTGCCCTCATTGCCGGCGACGATGGAGGAGCGGCGCACACTCAGGCCCATCGCAAACCATCCCGAACGCTGGCAGCGGATGATCAGCGAGGTAACGGAGATCTCGCAATTGTGCGAGGAAGTCGGCTTCGACGCCGTGTGCTTCCCGGAACATCACCTGCACAGCGAAGGCATCGAGATGGGCAGCCTGCCGGTGCTGACTCAGCATGTGATTCATAATACGAAGCACATCAAAGTGGGGCCCATCGGATACGTGCTGCCGGGATGGAATCCGTTGCGCCTGGCGCTCGAAATCGCGTGGCTCGATCAACTGACAAAGGGCCGCACGTTCGTCGGCTTCGCCCGTGGATACCAGACGCGGTGGCTGAACCAGATGGCGCAGAAAATTCACGTCGGCGCCACCGCGAGCGACAAGAGCGAAGGCGACCGCGTCAATCGCGAGGCCTTTGAAGAGGTGTTTCGTTTCCTGAAGCTGGCCTGGGGCGACGAACCCTTTCGCTTCAAGGGCAAGTACTATGAATATCCGTACCCGCAGGCGGGAACGCCATGGCCGGCGCATGAGTGGACGCGTGAGTATGGTTTCCCCGGCGAAGTCGATGAGCAGGGTCGGATTCAAATGATGAACATCGTCCCGAAGCCGTTTCAGCGGCCGCATCCGACGCTGTTCCAGGCGTTCTCCGTCAGCGAGGAAACCGTCAGATGGTGCGCGCGCGAGGGAATCATTCCGACGATCCTGCTGCCGCAGGCGCCGGTGGTGCGCAAGTTCGTCGAGGCCTATCAGGAAGAATCACGCAAGGCGGGGCGCAATCTGAAGCTCGGCGAAAACACGGGCGTGGTCCACACGGTCAATTTCGGCGATAGCAAACAGCATGCGCGCCAAATCGCCAATGATGGTGTCCTCGCGGCTTTCAGGGTTTTCTTCCATCATTTCGGCTTTTCGGAAGCGTGGCGCGAACCGGAGGATGAAGCACGTTATCCCAGCGGCAAAGTGATGTTGCCGGCTTCCGAGATCACGATGGAGCGCTTCGAGCGTTCGGGTTTTTCGTACACGGGGACGGTTGACGAGGTACGGCGCGATTTCGACGCGATGGTCGAGAATGTTCATCCCGAGTGGTTCGTGTGGCAGGGTGATCAGGGATTGCTGCCGCTCGAGATCGTAAAGCAGCAAGTCCGTACCTTCGGCAAAGAAATCGTCAAGCGCTATAAATAGTCATGAAGTACAGGGCAGGCGGTTGAAAGCGAATATTTTGACCGCTTGCCATTTCAAACTTTCAACTTTTTTCTCAGTACATATCGGCAGCGCGGAAGTGTACTTTTGATTCACTGCGGTTGAGTGCCATGGTGAGGTCGTTCCGGGATCCTCTACGAATCTCCGCCTTGCTCAACGTTCACAGCAAAATGGGTTCATCAATGTCGGAAGAGATACAGCAGCAGCGCTTCTCGCTTATCACGGAAAAAAGCCTCAACGACCTGCGCCAACTGGTCGGTGTGACGATCGAGGATACGCTTGAGCCATGGTGCCACGAGGCCACGCGCGACAACCTGCGCCATTGGGCGCACGGAATCGGCGATGACAATCCGCTCTGGTGCGACCCGGCGTACGCAGCAAAGTCGGAGTATGGCCGCCTGGTAGCACCGCCGTCGTTCATCTACCCGCTGAACAGAGTATTCAGCGGATATGTCGGCGGACTACCGGGTGTGCACGCGATGTTCGCCGGGATGGATGTCACCTGGCACAAGCCGATGCTGCTCGGCGACGAATTCACGACCAGGGTTTGGCTCAAGGACCTGGTCGAGCATCAGACGCGATTCGCGGGACGTTCGATTCAGCAGATCTATCGCTGCGAATTCTTCAACCAGAAAAGTGAGATGGTAGCCGAGGGTGACAGTTGGTGTTTTCGCACCGAACGCGATACGGCACGTGAGCGCGGGACGAAATACACCGAGGTCAACGCTAAGAAGCCAGCGTATTATACGCGCGAGGACCTCTCGAAGATCTTCGCGCTCTATGCAGCCGAAGAGGTCCGCGGATCGGAGCCGCGCTACTTCGAGGACGTGAAGGCGGGCGAGAAACTGCAGACGATGGTGAAGGGACCGATGACAGTCTCGGGCTTTATCGCGTTTGCGCAAGGCTGGGGCGGGCTCTACATCCGCGCCAACAAGCTCGCATGGAAGCAATTGCAAAAGCACCCGGGACTCGGGATCGCGAACAAGTTCGGCATCCCTGACGTGCCCGAACGGGTGCATTGGGAGGACGACATGGCGACGCTGGTGGGTACGCCGGCGGCTTACGATTACGGGCCGGAACGCTGCTCATGGATGACGCATCATCTGAGTAACTGGATGGGCGATGCGGGTTTTCTGCGGCATATCGCGGTGGAGATACGCCGGCATAATCCGGTCGGCGACACGCTCTACATCAGCGGCGAAGTCACGCGTGCGTTCAAGGAAGAGGGCATGAACCTGGTCGAGATCACGCAGACGGCGGTAAACCAGGATGGCGAGTTGTCGGTGCGGGCCAAGGGCATCGTGAAACTGCCGTCGCGAGCGGGTGAGCATACATAACCAGTCATATTGAGTGCGCAATGGCGATGCGTCGAATCGCCGAGAACACCGTGGTACGCGAAAACGAACGCGCCGCCCCTTGCGAGGCGGCGCGTCTCATTTCAGGAGGCCGCACGATAGCCGATCTATGTGGTGCGTTGATTAATACGCGAATTCCATATTCAGGAAGAACGCATGCATGTCCAGTGGAACAGTATTCGCGATCGAACCCTTCGTGGGCAGCAGTCTACTATTGAACGCACTACCTGGTGCGTAGTTGAACCCTTTAGCGTGCGAGATCGGCACGCTAAATTGACTGGTAAAATAGTAGGCTTTGGCTATCCTGAGCGACATTCGTTTCAGGGAATGTTGATTTGATTAATCTGCTGAAGTTCCTTCTCGACAACCGCTTGCGGCAGCGGGGCATAGTCCAGCGCGGGCGCGAGCTTCTGCCCGTCGGTCAATGCCCACTTAAGAAACTTCACGATGGCTTGGCCCTTCACCTTGTCGGTCTCGTTCTTGTAAATCAGGAGCCAAGTGAAGGAAGAGATTGGATAGGAATCCGCACCCGGCGCGTCGGTTATCGAGACGCGAAAATCGGCCGGCATGTTGCTCGCCGCGCCCGCGGCAGCGGCCGTAACCCCAGCAAGGGTGGCGTTTATCCAGTTACCATCGCGGTTTTTGACGATTGCGTATGGAATGTTGTTTTTGAGTGCGTAGATCAATTCCACATAGCCCAGCGCTCCAGGCGTCTGCTGAACGAGTCCGGTAACACCCTCGTTCCCTTTGGCGCCCAGTCCCACTGGCCATTTGAGCGAGGTTCCCTTGCCGACCACTTTGGCCCAACCCGGACTTACTTTTGATAGATAGTCAGTGAAGATGTAGGAGGTACCACTGCCATCGGAGCGGTGGCAAGTCACGATCGGATCGTCAGGTAAGGTCACCCCCGGGTTCAGTTGCGCGATCTTGGGATCCGACCATTTGACGATCTCTCCCGTGAAGATGTCGGCGATGACAGGTCCGGTGAGATGAATCTTCTGTTTAACGTCGGGCAGGTTGTACGCGAGCACCACGGCGCCCATGACCGATGGAAAATGCAGCACTGGCGCGGGGCTCTGCTTCAACTGGTCGTCGTTCATCGGGGCATCGCTGGCCCCGAAATCCACTGTCTGATTGCGCAGCATCGTGATGCCGCCGCCGGAACCGATCGACTGGTAATTGAAGTGCACCGACGAATCGATCTTGGTATATTCGTCGAACCACTTGGAATAGATCGGATACGGAAAAGTTGCGCCGGCGCCGTTGATGAGCAGTGCGCTCCGTGCGATTCCAGCAACCAGCGGCACGAGCGCTATTGCCAGACAAACCGCTAATATTCGGTAACCGTTTCTCATCTTTCCTCCTAATGCCCGGACACATTTTGGGAATGGGCACGCGCAGGATAGAGATCGATTGTTACGCTGTGATTACGCTCAGATTACTGTCGAGCGAATTCGCCAAACCGCTCGAACGGCTCAAATTTTGAATTTGGAGCAGCTAATCTGGGCTATGACCTCGTGGTTAACGGAGATCGTCCGCTAGGCGCGAAGGGCGCAGCGAAGAATCGGCGGAGGATAACGCTGAGGCTGAGCCCTTCCTGACTAACGGTGATATCGTCTATAGCTTTCGCATCGAGGAAGCAACGCGCCGCCGGCACGAAGCTGACCGGCGGGTGCACGTATAGAGAGACCAGTATGAAGGATCCCGATTCGACCGCTGACCTGACCGTCGGCGACGATCATTTCGACGAACAGTTTCCGCTGACGCCCATCGACGACCATATGATCCATCAAACGCCGGACCCAATCCGGGTGATGTGGTCGAGCGACCCCCGCACGTACGAGCGCTACTGGGTCATCTGCCACGACAACGCCGGCGATCTGCTCTTGGTTACCGGCGGCAGTTTTTATCCGAGCCTCGACACCGCGGAGGCCTATGCGATTGTGAATTACAGAGGCGATCACCGGTCAGTGCGGGCGTTTCGACGGCTCGGCGCGGACCGGATGAATCTGCACGTCGGCCCGCTCAAGCCCACGATCATCCGGGGGATGCGGCTATGGCGCTACGTGCTCGAGGAGAACGAATGGGGCATCAGCTACGATTTTCATTGGCACGACACCAAGCGGCAGATTTATCACGCGTCATCGTTGCCGGCAGGTAGCAGCTATCCGCGGGGGCGGCAGAGCGACGTCACGGCGGGCTTCGAGGGCTTCGGCGCGGTTGAAGGCTGGGTCAAGGTGGGCGATCGGCGCCTCGAATTGACCAAGGCGACCTGCGGCGGGACTCGCGATCGCCATTGGGGTATCGGGCGCGGCGTCGGCGGACCCAACCTGCAATTGGGACAGACCTTGCCGGCGGGATGGATTGGCGGCAATTGGATCTCCTTTAAGGATTTCGCAATCTGGGGTAATGCCGTGCTTTACAACTTCGGCGACCCGCGCCCGCGCATGGGCAAAGTCGTCAAGACCGAGCGGCAGCTAAGGTTCGAGCCCGATACTCATATCTTCATAGAAGGAGTTATCGATTACACACTTGGCGACGGCGCGATCAAGCACGTTACCTTTCGGCGACTGGGATACCAGACCGCATACATGCGCTGCGGAATGTACGGAGGCACGCCGGACAAGAACATTCATCATGGCGTGTACGTCGGCGATAACGTGGTCGAAGGCGATCGCTTCGATGTTACTCGGGCGGAAGTGCGAAGCCGTCTTATCGGCCTCGACGAGCATCAATGCGAAGTTACCTGTGACGGCGAAACGACGATCGGAATTCTTCAACCGCTCGAACCGGATGCGTACGAGGCGTGCGTAAAGAACCTTCCGGGATGGAGGTTTCTCGAATGAGTGCGGCCGCAGGTAACGCCGTCAGCATACTCCGTGAACAGCTGCGCGAACTGATCGGAGCGCAAACGCCGGCGGCGCAGGGAATTGAGGTAGGGAATCTCTCGCCGCTGACCGCCGGTAATACGCGCAATGCGTGGTCGTTTGACGCGAGCTGGGACGAGGGCGGAACCAGACAAATGGTCGGGTGCGTGATGTTGCGCAAGGCCGAGGCGGGACAGCTCGAGACGCCATTGATTCCCGAGTTCGAAGTGATACGAGCGCTGGCGGGCACGGGCGTACCGATTCCGCGCGCCCTGTGGATCGACCCTGAGGGCAAATGGGTGGAGCGGCCTGCTTTTATTTTAGAGCGAGTCGCGGGGACTTCGGATTTTCCGGCACTGCTGAGGCCGGAAGGGGCTGAGATTAGCCGCGGGGTTGCGGAGCACCTGGTGGAGGTTGCAGCCCGGCTGCACACGGTCGATTGGCGTGCGCGCGGTCTGGATTTCCTGCCGGCGACCAGCGTGCAAACGGCTGCCGCGCAGCAGGTCGACTACTGGGAAGCGCTATTCCGCAAGCATCGGCTGGAGCCGCATCCGATGATCGTCGGCGCTTTCATCTGGCTCAAGGAACATCAGCCGGTGGCGGATCGAATCACGATCGTGCACGGCGATTTCCGCTACGGCAACTTGCTCTACGAAGGCAAGCGCATCAACGCACTGCTCGACTGGGAGATGGTGCACCTCGGCGACCCGGTCGAGGACTTGACCTGGGCCTATCGAGCGTTGTGGAGCCCGGCGTCGGTGATGTCGCTGGAAGAATTCGTCGAGCGCTACTCGAAATTGAGTGGAATCGCGGTACACCCCGACAACCTGCTCTTCTACCGCCTGTTCAATGAAATGAAGCACACCATCATCTCGCTCACGGGCGCGAAGTCGTTTCACGATGGGAGAACGCGAAACATAGTAATTGCTGACCGAGCATCGACTGTAACCAGTTATCTGATTCAGTTTCTCGACTGGCTACCGGAACTGAGTATGAGGACCGCTAAGTGATCAAGCCCACCATCGGCGAACTGCTGAGCGGTGTCGCTGCCAGTTTGCGCGAACGCGTGCTGCCGGAGATACCCGCCGGGACGACACGGCGGCAAATTCAGGCGGCGATAGGAATTATCAGACGAGTGGCGCTGGTCTGGGACAAGACCGGACCATACCTGTACGCCGACAATGAAGACATTGCGCAGACACTTGAACGGATGCTTCCAGTGCTGGAACGCGTGGCTGCTGAAGAAGGCAATGAACGCATACGGGTGGTCCACACGAAATCGCGCCAGGTCCTGGAACGCTCAACCCAATCCGGCCAGCCATACCCTTCGGCGGAAGTGCTCGGAACGCGCAACCTCGAACTGCAGGAAGTGCTGGCGGATATGCAGGAAGCCCTGCACGAGAGTCCTGCGGTGAAGAGTGTCGATCGCAACGAACTGAAGGCGACGCTCTATGCGCTGTTCCACCGCATGCTAACGCGGGAACTGGAAATCACCACGCCGGCGCGGCGACCATAACGGTGCGGTTTGCGCCAGTCCTTGGGCGCCGGCGGCCCGACAAATGATAGAGGCGCACCGCCGATCGCGGCAATTGCAGTGAATCGATCACCGCGCAGGCGATTGAACCGATTACTTCTTTTCCTTTTCCGTTCCAAAGCCGCCGGCCTCGGGCCGATGGCCATACAAATCTTCGACGTAGTATTCCGATTGATGGGTCGCCGGCCTGCCGCCATAGCCATATTCAAACATCCAACCAGACGGATTGCCGACATAGAATGAGTACATGTGATCGTTGGAATGTTTGCCGGGCGTGATCATGACGGGCAATTTGTGCTTGCGCACGAGATCATAGGTCAGGCCGACGTCGTCGAAATTATCGACCTCGATCATAAGATGGTTGATACGCCGGCTCTGGGGGCCGATGCCGAAGGCGATGGTGTGATCGCGATCGTTGCAGTGCATGAAGATGGGAGCGACCACATTCTTGCCCATGCGGAATTTGTATTCGACACCCCCGCGCATCCCGAGCGCGGTGTAAAAGCGTTGCGCGGCTGCCGGATCGTCCTGGCGCACGATGGTGTGGCCCATCCCGCCGGCACCGGTCTTGAAGCGTCCGTGCATCCCGCGGCCCGGATGGAACGGCTGGCTGTACTGGACTTCGGGGCCGTGGAAAATTTCGATCGGATTGCCGCCGGGATCGGTCAGCTTCATCACTTCGAGTACGCGACGCTCGGCCGCTTCCTCTTCGGAACCAACGCGAAACGCGATTCCGGCCGCCGTCAGTTGATGCTGCATCGCGCCGAATTCCTCCGCGCCCGCCACCCGCAAACCCAAGTATTCGAGATCGTCTGTGCCATCCGCATGGAGCACGATGCGATGGTGCCAGTAGTCCATTCGCAGGTAGCAGCGGTCGCGCTCGCCCTCATCGGTGAGTTCCATCCCGAGAATTTCGGTAGCGAAGCTCTTCCATTCGTCGACTTTCTTAACGCCGACACCCATGTAGCTTAACTCGGTTACCTGGATCATGTTTCCCTCCGGCCTTTAGCGCTTCATCGCGATATCGGGTCGCGGTATTTGCCCGAAGCAATCGTTCTCTTCCGAGCCCGTCGCCGTCAAGCGAAAGCGCGATCGTGTTTGAGAGGTTTTCGAGTAGCCTTTGAGCCGCACTCCGCCATTCCGAGGGGAAAACCGCTGGACGTGTTGGTGGCACCCGGCGGCAAGGCCTCACTAAGGAAAATACTCAGGGCATATTCCGATGGTGAAGGCGCTGTCGGATGTGTATAAACTGCGACGCAGGGGCTGCTGATTTTGCCACCCTATTCTGGAGGAAACCAACATGCGTGCCACCGTGATGCGCGATAAAAAGCTGGTCGTCGCCGATATCGCAAGGCCGGAGCCCGGTCCGGGCGAAGTCCTGGTAAAGACGCTCGCGTGCGGGATCTGTGGTTCCGACCTGCACGCGCTCAAGCACGCGGACCGGCTGGTCGAACTCGCACGGCGTTCTGGTGGTCCTTTCATAATGGACCTGAAACGCGACATCGTGATGGGACACGAATTTTGTGCCGAGGTCGTGGATTACGGCCCCGAATCAAAGCGGCGCCTTAAGCCGGGCACGCGAGTGTGCGCGATGCCGCTGCTCATCCGCAAAAGCGGAATTGAGACCGTCGGCTATTCCAACGACAATCCCGGCGGCTACGGCGAGTTCATGCGGCTGACCGAGGGGTTGCTGATCGAGGTGCCCAACGGCCTCTCGACCGAGCGCGCGGCGCTGACCGAACCGCTCGCGGTCGGCTATCACGCGGTGGCCAAGGCCCATCTAGGCGCCGACGACGCCCCGCTGGTGATTGGTTGCGGGCCCGTAGGACTCGCGGTGATCGCCGCGCTCAAACTCAAGGGCGTGCATCCGATTGTCGCGGCGGACTTCTCGGAGCGGCGGCGACAACTCGCGCAGCAGATGGGGGCCGATGTCGTCGTCGATCCCAAGGAAAAATCGCCACACGAAAGCTGGCGCGCGATGGCCGCCTACAGCGACCCTGCAAAGGCCCCGCCATTGCCCCCGTGGCTACCTGGTCCGGCCTTGCGGCCCGCCGTCATCTTTGAATGCGTCGGCGTACCGGGCGTGATCGATTCAATTATGACTGCCGCGCCGAGCAACGCGCGCATTGTGGTCGTCGGCGTCTGCATGGAACGAGACCATTTCGAGCCGATGTTCGGCATCAATAAAGAACTCAATATCCAGTTCGTCCTTGGCTACAACGGCGAAGAGTTCGCGACCACCCTGCATAACCTGGCACAGGGCAAGGTCAACGGCGATCCGCTGATCACGGGCAAAGTCGGCCTGGAGGGCGTTGCGCAAGCCTTCGAGGATCTTGCGTCGCCGGAAACGCACGCCAAGATCATCGTCGAACCATGGCACAGTTGAGCGCGGTCTAAGCTCGCACTCGCGTTGACTTGGTCGCAATCGAATTGGCTGACGGCAAAGGACGGAAGCCTCGCGCAGTAGCGCCACGATCAATAGGCGGTTGCTTAATCTCGACGTCGGTGCTTCCCAGGGCAGCGTGGGAAATACCGACCTGGGCGGGCTGAGTCCTCTCAGCTCGAGTGTCCATGCCTGATTCATCGCGCTAAGCGCGTCGGGGCGCCGCATTAGGCAACAATGACTGCCAGTAGTGCGCTTGTGCACCCGGAACTGCACCGCCTGGTCGGCAGCCAGCTTGGCATCGTGTGGGCGATTCCCTACGTTGGAATGTTGTTGTCGATTGCTCTATTACCGCTGCTGGCGCCGCGGTTCTGGGAGCACAACTTCGGCAAGGTTGCGGCGCTCTGGTCGGCCGTGTTTCTATTGCCGTGCGCGATCGTAATTGGCCCTTACACGGCTGCGTCCGAGGCCGCACATACGCTGGCGGTCGAATACGTGCCTTTTATTATTCTGTTGTTCGCGTTGTTCGTGATTGCCGGGGGAATTCGCCTGGTAGGCGCTCGGGCGACTTCGCCGAGCATGAACACGGCGATGCTGGCATTCGGGACGATGATCGCGAGCCTTGTTGGTACCACTGGCGCATCGATGTTGCTGATCCGGCCGATGATCCAGGCGAATCATCAACGGCGGCACCACATCCACGTTTTTGTTTTTTTTATTTTTCTCGTCTCAAATATTGGCGGTTCCCTGACGCCGCTGGGCGATCCGCCTCTGTTTCTGGGCTTTCTGAAGGGCGTAGATTTTCTGTGGACCGTCAAACGAATGTTGGCGCCGATGGTTGTAGCGACGGCGGTGCTGCTCGCGGTCTTCTACGCGATCGATTCGTATGCCTGGCGCCGTGAGCGGCATCGAGCTTCCGCAACGAAACAAGATCAACTGCGGATCGAGGGGCTGCATAATGTCTTCTATCTCGCGAGCGTGGTCGGCGCGGTACTCGTGAGCGGCCTGTGGCACTCCGGGGTTGCTTTGCCGATCGGGTTCGATATCGCGATACCAGTTGAGGATCTCGCTCGGGACATCATCCTGCTGGTTCTCAGTTATCTTTCGTGGAGAACCACGCGCCGGCGGATTCGGATTGAAAACGCATTTACGTGGACGCCGATTCAGGAAGTGGCGATGCTCTTCGCCGGCATATTTCTAACGATGATTCCTACGTTGGCAATCCTTCGCGCCGGTCGTGAAGGAAGTCTGTCACCACTGCTAGCCCTGGTCACGAGGTCAGACGGGCGTCCGATTGAGAGCGCGTACTTCTGGCTGACCGGCGGGCTCTCGAGCTTTCTCGATAACGCTCCAACCTACCTGGTCTTCTTCAATCTGGCGGGCGGCGATGCCCACGCTCTGATGGGTCAAAAAAGTTTGACGCTCGTCGCGATCTCCGCGGGCGCTGTCTTCATGGGCGCCAGTAGTTATATCGGCAATGCGCCCAACTTCATGGTGAAGTCAGTTTGCGAAGAGCGCGGCATCAAGATGCCGAGTTTTTTCGGATATCTGCTTTGGTCGGGAGGCATCCTGTTACCACTGTTCGGCTTGCTGACATGGTTGTTCTTCTGATCTGCCAACGTCAGTCTCGTCTTCAGCTAATAGCGGCACCTCCTGTGGCGGGATTTCCGAGCATGGTGGTAAGCGAGTAGCAGGCCAGTAAAGGTCGTCCTCATGTTCGACGAGGGCAAAGGATGACGCAGCGAGATGACGCGGCGAAGAGTTCAGAGGGCATCCACGGAGGATGGGGGAATTCTCCAGGATGCCCTCCTGCTCACCAGTGCCTTGAGGCGAAGCCTCGCGACTGCTGGACGGGTGGCCATGGCAACTCGACCGAAGCTTAAGGCGAGCTGCCTCAATTGGCATCGGTATGTCCGCCATGACCAAACTCACAATCTGATCAGTCACGCTATTACGCTGTAGAGTGATTCGCCACTCGGTCTTCGCTCAGGTCGGTTATACAGAGAACAAATACGGTCGAACGAAACTCATGCCGGCCCTGTCAGTCTGATAGCGTTATGTCATGACCGAAGGACGGGCTGCCGAAATTCGTAACTTAAGGGGGCTCAGGAATATTTCTTGGCTCTCGTCGCGCCAGCTCAATCGGCTTGCCACCGCGCTCTCGATCAGCGCGGTCGAAAAGCGCGAAATAATTATCGATGACAAACATTCTCCAGAAGCCGCTTACATCCTGCTGTCCGGGGTCGCGCGCATCACCTGCCGCAATCGCAAGGGCGATCGCACGCTGGTAATTATGGTTGCGCCCGGGATGATTCCGGGCTTTCCGCCGCCGGTACCCGGGATCAGCTATAACTTTCGCTGCGAGGCGATCACCCACTGTCAAGTTGGAACACTTGACCTGGAAAAGTTTATCGAGATCTCGCTGGGCATAGCCTCGGAAGACTTCAAACGGATGGCCATCAGCTATCTGGGGCGCTGGGACCTGGTTCAACTGCGCTGCGCAAACTTCATGAGCTGCACGCTGGAAGAGCGTCTAGCGCTGATTCTGCTTGAGCTAAGCGAGAATTTCGGCGTCAAAGACAAGCGCGGAACGCGTCTGACGGTAGCCGCACGACACAAGGATCTCGCGGACCTGGTGGGCGCTTCGCGTCCGCGGGTAACTGAATTCCTCATCCAATTTGAGCATGATCACTTCATAATCCGCGACGAGCGCCAATTGATCATTCGGCGCGAGCGGCTGGAGAGTTTCCTGGCCGAAGCTCATCCCAGCAGCAATTTCAATTAAGTTCCCGACTTTTCCATCAATTAAGCTTCCGTACGGTGTATCTGGCTGTCTCCGACCAGACGGCGGCTCTGGAATTGTCTCGCGGCGATACTTTTTCACGTTGTTAAGCCATTGTTATTTTTGTTATCTCGATAACATTTCGTTTCTCACGGTGGCGCATTAGGAGTAGAGTCGAGACTCCTCCTGGTGCAGTTATGATTAATTTGAAAACGCTTCGTGAGACCGATTTCGAAAAACTCGGCCGGCTTAAGATTTTCTCGTGGCTGAATCCGGCGGAGGTTAAGGTCCTGGGAGCCGCGCTCACAATGTTCAATTACAAGCGGCGCGAAGTAATTTTTCGTGAATCCGCGGGCGCGAATGAGGCCCACGTGCTGCTGGCCGGAATTGCGCGCATCACCTGCCTCAACGCCAGCAATGAGCGTGTGACCGTTGCGCTGATCGCACCGGGGCCGATTCCGGAGTTGCCTTCGCTGTTAATGAGCCGGTTCGATTTTCGCTGCGAAGCCTACAATAATTGCAGGGTCGGCACTTTGGATTGGCAGGGCTTCGAGAGCATCACCTCGAACGGCCGCGAATCCGCGTTCAGGAAATTCCATCAGAACGATCTCAAGCATTGGTATCGGTTACTGCGCCGCACCTCCGGTTTGCTCAACCTCGATCTCCACGAACGCGTCGCGATCACGATGCTCGATCTGTGCGACGACTTCGGTATCGAGGATTCGCGGGGCACGCTGCTGACGGTCTCGTTCAGCCACAAGGACATCGCCAGCATTGTCGGCGCCTCGCGGCCCCGAGTCACCGAACACCTGGGCCAGATGGAGCGCGACCACCTGCTGGTTCGGCAGGGACGGCAATTCATCGTGAGCGCGGGAGAGCTTTCGCGATCTCTGGCCGCGCAGGCGGCTTGATCAGAGCGGTCGGCTAGGGCGGGACGCTGGCCCCGTCGGGGAACCGGCAGGCGATCTCCCCGAACGCAGGATTTTCACGGGGCGACGAGAAGCGACCGACTATGATATTAGTGGTACTTTCGCGTTTCCCGACGCCTCGCCGAAGCGAGATCCCTGCTAGGACATCTTTTCGAGCAACGACTTCAAATCCTCGGCGTGCTCTTCTTCCATCTTGAGAATGTCCTCGATCATTTTTCTCGTGGTCGGGTCATCGTTGCCGAGCCATCTTGTGATTTCCGAATAGGATTCGATCGCGATCCGCTCGGCGTATAGATCCTCTTTGAGCATCGAGATGAGGTCGGTGCCTTCGGCATATTCGGAATGGCTGCGGGACGCCAACCCTTCCGGATTGAAGTTGGGCTCGCCGTTGAGCTGTGTAATGCGTGTCGCGATCCAGTCGGCGTGCATCTGCTCCTCGTTCGCATGCGCCAGGAATTCGGCTTTGGCGCCGTCGGAGTTGATCCCGGCCGCCATGAAATAATGACGTTTGTAGCGCAAGACGCAGACGATTTCGGTCGCGAGCACATCGTTGAGCACTTTGATCACGGCCTTGATATCGGCCTTGTAGTTTTCGGTCACGGCGCCCTTTTCCATGTGACTGCGGGCGCGTTCCTTGATTTTCTTCAGGTCGGTCACGAATTCGCTCATTTTCGACTCTCCGATTGATGGGGGAGACACACGTTCATCAAGCGTGTCTCTAATTGGTGATTTGGAGGCTCCCGAGTCGGAACCGCCGATAGGGATGAACCTTCGGCAGCGGGGCAAAAACGATCGGGCGCGGTGCGATCATCGTCAATGAGCCGGGATGCGGCGAGCGCGATTCCGGCGAACGCGCGCCGAGCTCCCGGTAAATATTGAGCCATTGCGCATCACGGGGGAGCGTCGCCCGACGCGTTGTCCGCTCTCGCCGCGTAATTCTGTCTCTCGCCATTGGCGCAGTCCCGAACGCAAGTATTCGGGTTCGATGCCCAAGGTTTCACAGACCACTGTGAAAGAAAAGATCGCATTGCCGCTTTCGCCGCAAAGCCATTGTTCCGCTTCCCGATACATGCGCCGGCGGCCGCCATTTTTCGCCCGCGCATGCTTGTGCATGCAGCGCAGCGCGTCCTCCAGAATTGCGAGCATCAGCCGCTTGATCGGGCGCAGCGCGCTGTCGTCGCGTCGCTCGTCGTAATATTGCTCGGGCGTCAGAATCGACGGCGCGAACAATGAACCCAGTTCCGCACTTTCCCATTCCATGTCGTTCAGTCCCCTCCTCTTTGTCGATCCGAACCGTGCTCGAAAGGTCCGGTTCTTCCCGACCAGCCTCGGTCCTTGCCGTCCAATGCCTATTTGACGCAAATTCCTACAAACCTGGCATGACGAGAACCGCCCTCCAACGACGGAGGATACAAATCTTTTACATGATCGGAGGTCGGCTTACGTCAGCAGTGGCATGCGCGAAGAGCAGGATTTGTTATCCAAAGAACTGAAATATGCCAAGGCGGCCGCGCCGGCAAGGTTGCCAGGTTTGCCGGTGGAAAATGAGCATGGAGCGATTTTGCCAAAGTCGCCCGAATATGGTGCAATTTGGCTCATGGATAAGCACATCAGCAAACATTCCGAGACCCAGCATCTCGCCGGTGACACAGTCCATTACCGCGAATATAAAATTCTGCTGCAGCCCGATCGCTTTACGAGCAAGCATGGCTTTCTCGAATTCTGGGAGGCTGCGTCGAAGACGCTGAAGAAACTCGGACTCAAGGTGGAGATCGATCCCCACGCTTTCGACAGCCAGGTTCGGGAAGTGCTCTTTTATGACACTCCGCAGTTCGACCTCTACAACCATCATTTTATCTTGCGCAAGCGCACTTTCTACGACCAGGGATGGCCCCGCCCCGGCCACGAGTTGACCTTCAAATATCGCGATCCGGAGCTCAAGGCCGCTGCGGCCGTTGACGTGCGTCCGCAATTGGGCGGCCACGACGAGATAAAGTTCAAAGAGGAATTATTGCTCGAGCGCGATCGCCTCGGCGGGGTGCGCAGTGTCTACTCCCACGGATGCGTACTTACGTCGCCCAACATCGAGCTCGATCGGGGTGTCGAGGATATAACCCGCGCTTTTCCGACCCTCAAGCGAATCGACATTCGGCCCCGAACCAAAATGGAACTGGTCAACAATGTCGCAGTCGAAGAAGTACAAAATACAATGGGCGTGATCCATTTCGGACACCACTTCAAGGGTAAGACTACTATCGCGATTTGGCGGAGCCGGGCGCTGGAAAAATCGCTATCGGGCGAGTTCGCCTTTCAATGCAAGTTCGATCGGATTGACGAGGTGAACAAGGAATCGCTCGAGCTCTCGGAAGAATTCTACAAAAAAGTGCAGCTCGACTGCGCGGAATGGATCAAGCTTGGCACGACCAAGACCGCAATGGTGTATGGGCTTGGCGATCGAGAACACCTGAAGAACCATGAATAAAGCGCTGCGCCGAATCGCGGCCATTGAATCCATTGAGCCGAACCGGCGCTTGTTCACATTCCGTCACCTCGGACGAGGTTTTTGGTAGCGACACCCAGGACTGCCGCTCGCCCACAGATCAGAGGATTTTCCAGCGAGGTTTCGGCAAGCGACGCCCTCCGGGGGCGTCTCGGTGGCACGACGCGCAGCACGGCCATCATACCGTTGTCCTCATGGTCGACCAGGTGACAGTGAAACGGAATATCGCCAGCTAGCGCCTCTGGGAAGGTCAGCTTGATTCGCACTCGGCCCGGCCGAACCGGCCCTTCCTTACTGTGATAGCCGGTCGCGGTCGCGTAGGGGACGGTGACCACGTCGAGTAGCGGAGCCTCGGCGACCTTCTCGCCGTCGATTTCGAGCAACCGGAAATGGACCTGGTGAATGTGGAAGGCGTGGAGCTCGTTGGTCCAGTTCTCGACGACCCACTCTTCCGTCGTTCCCGCCTCCACCGTGATCGCCGGTGGGTCGCCCATTTCGAACGGCTTCAGGACCGCGCCGGGCCGTCGCTCGACGATGTAGAAATCGGTCCGGTCGTCGGCGCCGGGACGCGGGTACTCGGCCAGCGCGATCACCCGCTGGCGGTCGGTCTTGCGCGACATCAACCCCGCGAACAGGTCCGGCCGGGAGGTCGTCGGCGGCCACGCAGCGAAGGAGGCCGCGGTCGTGGCCGGTGACGCCGAGATCACGGCCAGGCGTCGCTCGGGGAGCCGGTCACCGGCGCAGCCGGTATCGACGGCACGGGTGACGAGATAGGCCTTCACTCCGGGCGGCGGCGCCGCGGCCAGGATTTCGATCCGGCCCGACGGCGGCACCATTTGCGGCTCAGTAGCTTGCACCGGGCGGCACGGTCGCCCGGCATCGTCGGTCAGCGGCGCGCCGTCGCGGGCAACGACCTCAAGCGGCAGCGGAAGGCCGGCTTGATCGACGATCGCCAGGTTGAGGAAGGCGTCGGTTGTCGCGTTTAGTATCCGCCAAAGCTGCTTCCTGCCGGCCGCGATCTCGAGTCGGGCAAGGGCGGAATCGGGCGCGTCGCCGACCGGTACCGGCGTACCGTTGAGGCTGATCTGGTCGATCCCGGAGTTGGGCGCGCAGAGAAGCTCGTGGGCGGTGTCGATCGCAGTCGCCGCTTTCCCCTTGAGCGACTTGACACCCGGCGGTGTCGCAGGGGCGGCAATCATGACAGCGCCCTGGGTCTTGCCGGCGTCAAGATCTTGCGTCTGGCGCACGATCAACACGCGCTCCGCGATGCCGGCGGCGCGTCGCGCATCATCTTCCGGCCCTTCGACGACGATGGCCCCGCTGAGCCCCATCAGCATCTGGGGCTGGACCTCGCCATGCACGTGCGGATGATACCAGTAGAGCCCTGCCGGCATGTCAGGCGGTACATGGTAGCGATAGGTGAACTCGCGCCGCCCGCAGGTGGCAGGCCCGACCGCCGGGTCGGTGCAAGTCATCAACACTTCATCCTGCGGTGCCACCGGCGGCACCGCGAAGCCGTGGACATGGAGGTTGGTCGCGCCGGTTGCATGGTGCCGCGTGCCAGGGATCACCTTATAAAAGCCCGCCAGCTGCGGCACGGGACCATTCGGCGTTTTGAGTCGGCCGGGGGTGGTGACGGCATCGATCGCCGCGGGATCGGTGATCTCGTTCCGCAGCGTGATGGTCAGGTCGCCGCCCTGGCGCACCCGGATGACGGGCGCGTCGGCGCTGCCGTCCGCGACATAGCAGAGGCGGCTGCCGTCCTGCCGCACCGTCAGCGTGAGTCCGTTTGGCGACGTATGCAACTCGGGCACGACATGGCCGGGTGGCGGGACCCCGACGCCGCACGGCGCGGCTTGGGTGCTACGCGGATCGAACGCGGGCTCTGTGCCGGCCGCCGCAGTGCCGGACGCGAGTAGAGCGGCGAGGGCGACCACCGAGGCCTTGGACGGACGGGTCATCGACGAGTGTATCCCGGAGGGAGAAGGTCCTCCCTCCGGGCGTAGCGACCGGGTATTAGAAGCCTCAGGGATGATGATGACCGGAGTCAACGAACAGGTCGTCCATGACATTCACACCGGTGTCGCAGGCGTGGTTGAGGCAGGGCAGCCCGAACGCGCCGTCGAGCGTCTTGGTCAGCGAGTAGTGGTCGTAGAACTGGGAGCTCTGTATCTTGTGCGGGCCGTAGTTGGTGTCGACGATGACCACCACTTGGTTGGCCGTCGTCGTGCTGTAATCGTTTTCGTCCCACAGGATGACGATGGCACTCTTGCTCTTCGACCACACCGGCGATGCCTTGATCGCGGTGACGATGCGCTGGACCGCGAGATCGCCCTGCATGATGAGTGCGGGATTGAGGCCGGTCTGCGTGCCGTTGTCGTCGGAGTCATACTGGCAGAAGGATGTCCCGTTGCCGCGCCCGTGCATGTCGTCGCACTGATTGGGCGCGATGAACGCGAAGTTTGGCACCTTGCCCGCCCTGAGATCGGCGTAGAGCCCTTGCTGGCCTTCGAATGGGACTATTTGGTTCAGGCTCAGCGCCGGATTGCTGCCCTGCTGAACGGAGGCGAAATAGGCGAAGGGGTCGTGCTTAATCGCATACAGGTAGACGATATTGGAAGCACTGTTCGGATTTCCGGCGGTGGACAGCGGGGTGAAGTTGGTGCTGACATTAACGCCTGCGGCGTTCTTGCCACCTGTGATGTAGTATCCGTCGCTGACATTAACGCCGTCGGGGCCGATGATCGGCAGTCCGTCCTGGTAGCTCTTCCAGCTTTTGCGCGCCGCGACCAGCTGATCGGCGATGGACTCACCGATGATGTCCGTGTCCGGTGGGATCCCAACCGTGCCGTTGAGATTGGTCAAGGGCGGAGAACTGGTTTCGTTATTCGTCGTGTCACTTACCGGGATGTTGGCATCGGTGCCGCCACTACCGGCGATCGGGCAGACCGTACCGACGACGGAGGGGAAGCTGGCCTGATGCACGTCGACATTGGTGATGCCGGATAACATGTTCGGCGTGCAGGACGTATTGTGCCAGTTGGGATACTGGTCGGACAGGTTGTTGAAGTTAGACCCGCCCGTCACTTCGAGATAGTTGGTCGAGCTGGGATGAGCGATGGCGAAGTAGTTGGTCGCCAGGTTCGCTGAGCCCATCAGCCCATTGAGGAACGGCGCTTGCGGGTTCCCGGCGATCTGCCCATACGCGTGGTTCTCCATCATGATCACGAACACGTGGTCTAGTTGCGGGATGCCCTCGGGCACCGGACCCTCGCCAGCGCCGGCGTTGCCGGCCGCGAGGAGCGCCACCACGATGGACGCCATAATGAATTTCTTCATGAATCGATTGCTCCCTGCTCTATGACTCGACGAGTAAACCCCCGGTCGGCGGAGAAACCAGCGGCGGTTTGTCGGCGCCGGAACGATACAACCGGTCTGTTACCTGATTATGTATCCTTGATTTTCCTTTCGTGACTCATATCCTTGCCGATCCAGAGTCACCGCAATGCGCGCCCATTGCGGCCAAACGGAGCACACTCATCGCGGACAGCGCCGCGCTCCTGACGGGTGCCGTCGCGAGCGCGAGCCGCGTCCTCTTTGGCGCGATCTCCTTTGGGGGAGGCGATGGCGTTCTGTGAACTTGCCCCGAGTCGGCGGACACCCAGATTAAGCTGCCACCCGCCGATAGTTGCGTCGCTCAAATTCGACCGGGCTGAAATCGCCGAGCGACAAATGGCGCCGGGGCGGGAGCATGGTGTCCCGTTGGCTCCCGGCTCTAGAGACCGGGAGAAAAAGTGTGCAATGCCGGGGGCGGGACTCGAACCCGCACGGAGCTTGCGCTCCAGAGGATTTTAGGTTGCTTTGATATGCCAACAATCCTTTGTAAATATTGGCCTTTTCTTGAAAGAATGTGAAAATGTGTAAGTTTGTGTGTAACTTTCACCTCACGCAAGGTCATAGCGGTCAAGGTTCATCACCTTGTTCCAAGCTGCCACAAAGTCACGCAGGAAGGCTTGCTGCGAGTCTTTGCACGCATAGACTTCTGCAAGGGCTCGGAGTTGGGAGTTCGAACCGAAGACGAGATCGACAATCGTGCCCGTCCACTTGAGATCGCCCGTCGCCAGATCGCGTCCCTCCAGAACTCCTTCAGATGTGGCCGACTTCTGCCACTTCGTGTTCATGTCGAGGAGATTCACGAAGAAGTCATTGGTCAATGTTTCGGGCCGCTTGGTGAAAACACCGTGTTCGGAATGCCCGAAGTTTGCATTCAGGGCGCGCATGCCACCGACCAGAACTGTCATCTCGGGAGCGGTCAGCGTCAGCAGGTTCGCTCGATCCACCAGCAGCTCAGCCGCCGATCCCTCATGTCCCTTCCCGAGGTAGTTGCGGAACCCGTCTGCCGTCGGCTCCAGTACAGCGAACGAGTTCACATCGGTTTGCTCCTGCGACGCGTCCATGCGCCCCGGCGAGAAGGGAACCTTGACATCGTGGCCGGCTTTCTTCGCAGATGCCTCGACGGCTGCACAGCCGCCGAGAACGATAAGATCAGCCAGCGAGACCTTCTTGCCACTAGACTGCGCGCTGTTGAAATCCTTCTGGATTGCTTCCAGCTTCTGCAGCACCTTCGTCAGTTCGGCGGGCTGGTTGACTTCCCAATCCTTCTGCGGCGCAAGGCGAATTCGCGCCCCGTTCGCCCCGCCGCGCTTGTCGCTGCCGCGGAACGTTGCCGCCGACGCCCAGGCCGTCGTGACCAGTTGGGAGATGGAAAGTCCGGATGCGAGGATATTGGCCTTCAGTGCATTGATATCCTGCTCATCGACCAATTTATGATTGACCGCGGGAATGGGGTCCTGCCACAGCAACCGCTCCTCAGGCACGAGGGGGCCGAGATAACGCGACAGGGGGCCCATATCGCGGTGCGTCAGCTTGAACCACGCACGGGCGAAGGCGTCCGCGAACTGATCCGGATTCTCGTAGAAGCGCCTTGAAATCTTTTCGTAAACAGGGTCGAACCGCAAGGCGAGGTCAGTGGTCAGCATGGATGGAGCGAGACGCTTCGATGGGTCGTGCGCATCCGGCACCGTACCGGCGCCTGCGCCATGCTTCGGTTTCCACTGATGCGCCCCGGCCGGGCTCTTGGTCAGTTCCCATTCGTAGCCGAACAGGTTCCAGAAGAAGTTGCTGCTCCACTTCGTTGGCGTCGTGCTCCAGATGACTTCCAGCCCGCTGGTGATCGTGTCGCCGCCTTTGCCTGTGCCAAAGCGGGTCTTCCAGCCAAGGCCTTGCTCCTCTATGCCGGCAGCTTCCGGTTCAGGGCCCACCAGTGCTGCATCACCGGCACCATGGGTTTTGCCGAAGGTGTGACCGCCCGCGATGAGCGCAACCGTCTCTTCGTCGTTCATCGCCATGCGCGCAAACGTCTCCCGAATATCCCGCGCCGCAGCTATCGGATCAGGGTTGCCGTTCGGGCCTTCCGGATTCACGTAAATCAGACCCATCTGAACGGCGGCGAGAGGATTTTCGAGCTGACGGTCACCACTGTAGCGCTCGTCTGCCAGCCATTTGCCCTCAGGCCCCCAGTAAATGTCTTCCTCTGGCTCCCAGATGTCTTCGCGCCCACCGCCGAACCCGAACGTCTTGAACCCCATCGACTCCAAGGCGACGTTGCCGGCGAGAATCATAAGGTCGGCCCAAGATAGTTTCCGGCCGTACTTCTGCTTGATCGGCCAGAGAAGCCGGCGCGCTTTATCGAGGTTCGCGTTGTCCGGCCAGCTGTTGAGGGGCGCAAACCGTTGTGCGCCCCTGGCCGCCCCACCTCTGCCATCAGCGATGCGGTAAGTGCCCGCGCTATGCCATGCCATGCGAATGAACAAAGGTCCGTAGTGACCGAAGTCCGCCGGCCACCAGTCCTGCGAATCCGTCATTAAGGCACGAAGATCATTGATCACGGCATCCAGGTCGAGGCTCTTGAACTCCTCGGCGTAGTTGAACGCCTTGTCCATGGGATTGGAGCTTCGGGAGTGCTGGTGCAAGATCTTCAGGTTCAGTTGATTGGGCCACCAGTTTACGTTGGTTGTGGCCCCAGCCATTGCGTGTTTGCTAGCACCGCCCGAGACTGGGCACTTTGTTTCTGTTGACATGACTTTCCCCAGGGTTGTTTGCAACCTGCTACTCGTTAAAGTGTAGATTTTAGAGTTTGCGCATTATCGAACGGAGAGTCCAGACCAGGTTCCATCCTTGAGGCCGTGCGTTCGGTCATGGAGGGCATCCGCGTAACAGGAGGTCTCATCGAAGGCGAATTGAAGGAGATGTCGCAGGTCCGGATCGGCGCTACTTCGAGCCGCAGAGTGCTGGGTTCGTTGAATGAACTCAGCTTTCTTTCGCGCGATTCCATCGACCGGCGGTCGCGGATAGATCTGATCGCGGTGGCCGCAGAGATCGCAGAAACACCTTGTTCACTGATCAAATACGAAAGCCCGAAATCAATGACGCTGGCGCTATTGCGAAATCGATCAGTGGACGTTTGATCCAGTCACTTGGAGTTTTCTATATCGCACATAGGCTTGGCATTCGAAATCATTTTGAGCCTTCAGCCGAAGTCCGCACATCGCGCGAACCGGCGTTTGATGCTAATTCCCACGCCTCGACATAGTGTCGAGGCGTGAGAATCACAATGACCAGCACAGCAAATGCTCCTCGCCAGCAGACCATTGCGCCACCGCGAGGAGCAGCCATCGCCGGCGTAATTTTTTCGATCTTGTTGATCGTTGGTGTGGGGCTTGCTCGCTACGCTGTCCCGGCGGATCCGAACTTGCCGGGCGTTTGGATGACCGACCCAGATCGCCGAAACGCAGTGCGATTTGCCCTTGACCTGGTGCCGTTTGCCGGGATCGCATTCCTGTGGTTCATCGGTGTGCTCCGCAACCGCTTGGGAGAGCTTGAAGATCAGTTCTTCGCGACCGTGTTTCTGGCAAGCGGGTTGCTGTTTGTGGCTTGTCTGTTCGTCGCAGCGGCGGTGATGGGAGCGCTGATTGAGTCAGTGGCGGCCGGCAATATCGATAGCGAAACCTACTATTTCGGCCGCCGTGTAAGCGACGCGCTAGTGAATCTGTTTGCCATGAAGATGGCGGGAGTCTTCATGATCTCAGCCTGCACCATCGGGTTGCGTACCGCCATTTTCCCGCGTTGGGTGGCGTTCTCGGGCTATGCGTGTGCCTTGGTGCTGCTGGTGGTGATCGCCAACTGGAGATGGATCACGCTGGTCTTCCCGATCTGGATGCTGTTGATTAGCGCGCAGATTTTATTGACGGAGTTTCAATCTCGTCATGTCAAGGCAGCCGGCGCCGGAGACCATCAGGCTTAAGGACAACACTGGGGCGCTGAGGGAATGACGCAAATGGCAGAGCAGACTCCGCACAGCGCAACGGCGCTCGACGACTCGACCAGACTGGCCTTCGAGCGCACGCGCAATTCGTACGAAAACACCATGATGTCGTGGATCAGAACCGCGACTTCGTTAATCACCTTCGGTTTCAGCATATACAAATTCTTTCAGATCGAAGCACCAAGCGAGAAGCAACAGAATTACCTCATCGGCCCGCGCGAGTTCGCTCTCGCGCTGGTCTGTATTGGACTCTTCTCGCTGGTGCTGGCTACCATTGAAAACCGCCGGAACATCCGCGCACTCGGAGCGCAATACGCCGGTAAACGGCGCTCACTGTCCGTGCTGGTCGCCGTGCTGATCTCGATTCTCGGCATCTTTGCGCTCTTCGCGATGATTTTTCGTGAATAGCGCTGGCCGAAAAGAACGCATGAAAACTATGGGCCAATGGACCATTTCATATACGGTTTGGTCACATTCGCGTCCCGTGCGCCGAGTCTAAGGCACTAGCAGGGACCGAAGAGGAGCACTCGGTGAGGAAATGTCTTTGGATGCTCGTTGTCGCGATGCTTGGCGCCGCCATCGCGGCTCCCGGCTATTCGCAAACCGCCGGTGCTTCGGCCGCGTCGGCACAGGGCGAAACCCCGGAGCTTCGTGTGGCCGCGTTCATTGCTCCACCGGGCGTTATGGAACAGAACGGCACCCTGACCGGATTCAGCGTCGATCTTTGGAACGCGATTGCCGCGCGGCTGAAGGTAAAAACGAGCTATCAGGTCGTGCCCGACGTGAGCCATTTGGAAGAAGCGTTGCGGTCCAAAAGCGCCGACCTCACTGTCGGCCTCTTTATAACTTCGGCGCGTGACGAGGAATTCGATTTTTCGGTCCCGACATTGCAAGCCGGCCTGCAAATTATGGTGCGCGATACGGGCGAAAAGGCACAGACTGTAAACCCGCTTTGGGACATGCTCCGTCTGATATTTTCGCAAACGACCTTACTGTGGCTCGGCATGGCCCTGGTGCTCGTCCTAATCCCGGCCCATCTGGTCTGGCTGTCCGAACGGCGCCACCAAGACGGCATGATTAGCCGGAAGTACTTCCCCGGCATCTTCGAGGCAATTTTTTGGGCGATTTCGACGCTGACGGGATCCCCGGAGGGGATGCCGCATCACTGGGTGGCGCGCACATTCTCAATCTTCTGGATATTTGTCGGTGTGGTTTTCGTTGCGTTCTATACCGCCCAGCTAACGACCACTTTGACCGTCGAGCAGATTCGCGGCGCAATCGAGGGGCCGGGCGATTTGCCCGGTAAGCAGGTCGCCACGATAGCGCGCAGCACCGCCGCCGATTATCTTCGGGAGAATAACGCACAGGTCCAGGAGTTCCCCACGCCTGACCAAGTGTTTAAAGCTCTCCGTGACAAGAAGGTGGATGCCGTGGTGTCGGCCGCCCCGCTGCTCCTTTACTATGCGGCGCATGAGGGAAAGGGACTGGTGAAGACGGTCGGTCCCGAATTTAACACTGCGCCGGCCGCCATCATGGTGCAGTTGGACAGCCCGCTGCGCAGAAAGATCAATCTTGCGTTGATCGCGCTGCGTGAGAACGGCACCTATCAGCGGATCTACGACAAGTGGTTCGGCGGCACCCCTTAGGAAGTGCCAGCTTGAAGATCAAAGTCACGTTCTTGAGCGCGCTGCTGACTGCCTTTCTGGCGGCATCGGCTCACGCGCAAGAAGCGCCACCGCCCGCACCCTCGCCCGCGGGCGGCCTTACCGATCAGGAGCTGGCAATAAGCGTCCATAATCCGTTCGAAGATTTCGTCAAGATCCCAATTGAATCCACAACGGGATTTCAGGTCGGTCACAATCATAACGCCGGCGATAGCTTGAACATCGAGCCGCTGGTGCCGATCTCGCTGAATGCGGATTGGGACCTGTTCGCACGGCCGAGCTTGTCCGTCACTTACCTGCCCAGTCCCCATGAGCAGTTCGGGTTGGAAGACTTGCAAGCCTCCTTTCTTCTGGCGCCGGCCAAGGCGACCGCCTGGATCTGGGGCGTCGGGCCGATCTTTCAGTTTCCGACCGCTACCAGCAAAGAATTGGGGACCGGCCGCTGGTCGGCCGGACCGACCGCGGCGCTGGTCTATTCAGAGGGTCCGTGGTCCAATTACGTGCTCGCCTACCAACTGATGTCGTTTGCCGGAGATCGCGACCGCGGCAGCGTGAATCAGACCTACCTCGAGCCTGAAATCAGCTACAGCTTCGAGAGCGGTTGGTCTGTCGACTGCGATCCCGCCATTACATACGACTGGACAGCCGACACCGCCAGCGCGTGGACCATTCCGATCGGCGCGGATATCGGCAAAGCGTTCAAGCTGGGCTCCCGGGATTTGGGTCTACAGGTCGGCGCCTACGACCTCCTGAAGCGTCCGGAGGGTGCACCGCAATGGATACTCCGCGCGAGTGTAACATTCCTCTTTCCCAAAGAGCATTAGGTGACGAATTGCAGGTAGTGAATCTCGACGGTCGGCCGCGGAAGCACTCCATCAACGGAAGCTCCGAATTTTGTGAAGAATAATCGAGGGCAACGCGTTATGACAAAGCGATTGGTTTTCTGCGCCTTCACGATGAACACGGTGTCCCATATCTATCATGGGCTCTGGCGCCATCCCCGGACGCGGCAACTCGCGTACACCGATCTTACTACCTGGACCGAATTGGCCAAGCTCCTCGAACGCGGCAAATTTGACGCGATCTTTCTGGCTGACGTGATTGGCTTATATGGCGACTATCGCGGCGGCTGGGACACCTATGTCCGCGAAGGCTTGCAAATTCCGAGTAACGATCCATCGGTGCTCATTTCGGCGTTGGCCAGCGTGACGGAACATCTCGGAATGGTCTTCACCAGTTCGGTCATTCAGGAGCATCCGTTCAACTTCGCGCGCAAGATTTCAACCCTCGACCATCTGACGAAGGGACGAATTGCGTGGAATATCGTTACGAATGCACTGGTCAACGGCGCGCGGAATTTTGGCCTTGATGATTTGACCGAACATGACGAGCGGTATCGCTGGGCGCAGGAATATCTCGAGGTGCTGTACAAGCTCTGGGAGGGCTCGTGGGAAGACGATGCGCTGCTGCGCGACGTTCGAAACAGCATCTATGCCGATCCCGCCAAAATTCACAAAATCAATCATCGCGGACAACGGTATCGGGTCGAAGGACCGCATCTGTCAGAGCCATCGCCACAGCGAACACCCGTGCTGGCGCAGGCGGGCTCGTCGAGCGCGGGCCGCGAATTCGCCTCGCTCCACGCCGAAGCTCAATTTATTGTTGCGCCGCGTCCCGAAATCGCCAAATCGTACATCCAGGAAATCCGTGCGCGTGTGACGGCTTGTGGACGCCGTCCCGCGGACATCATGTTCCTTCAAGGTCTCACTTTCGTCATTGGGAGTACGGAAGCGGAGGCCCGCCGCAAGGAGGCGGAGATCGACGAATATCTCAGTGTCGACGGAATGCTCGCACATTTGAGCGGTGCCACCGGGGTGGATTTCGGTGACATGGCTTGGGATCAACCGATCGGGCAGGTCGCGGTTGAGGGCGTCAGAAGCATCCTGCAGGGTGTCGTCGCCGGTGTTGGGGACAAACGGGCGGCAACCGTTGGTGACGTTGCACGCTCCCTCGGCGAGGGCACGCGCGTCACCGGGACGCCCGAGCAGATCGCGGATCGCCTGGAAGCATGGGCGGCAGCCGGCGTGGACGGGATCAACGTAATGTACACCACGACGCCGGGGACCTTTGAGGACTTCATTGAGTACCTTGCGCCGGAACTGCAGAGGCGCGGCTTGATGCAACGCGAGTATCGGCCCGGCACCTTCCGGGAAAAGCTCTTTGGCGCCGGACCACTCCTGCCAGAACGGCATGTGGGACGGGTCGTACAGGCATCAAGTTTCGCAGAAATAGGCCATGGAACGCTCGTACGCGTACGCACAACAATTCGGTGGAAGAGACGAAGGCATACCGACCCTAATCGATTCTGCGTCACTCACACTGACCGAAGGTGCACGGTCATTCTTACTTCCTCGGAACCAAGCATGGTGGACCATGAATACTGCTATCACCCGTGTCGATCCCGAACTGCCCGTGAATGACGCGCTTTTTGCTTGAAAAACGATTTCGAATTGGACCACCCTGAACTCATCGGAGTGCGGTCGCCAAACGGCTCGGGCTTACATCAGCTTTTAGCCGTCCGCTGCGGACCGCCTTGACGAAGGCTTTGTAATCGACCTCTACCTGATCGGCATAGGCGACGGCGTAGTCGCCAATCGCCTCGTCAAACTGATCGCTGCTGCCCAGGTACCCGGCGATCATTGCGGCATCACCCGCTTTGTCGTGGGCCCGTACCAGCGTCAGTCCGCAGACCGTTGCATACGCGTGCATCAACTTCGGCGGCTGAGTTTCGATATCGAGAAACTTTCCGGAGTCACGGCGTAGGCCAGGTTGAACCCATCGACGTCCGTATCGCGGATCCACGCTTCGAGCTGGACTCCAAACGGTTCTTCAATCGTTACGATTCGGTCGGTCAGAAACGCATGATGGAACTGCATAACGGCGATCGTTCCGAACTCGAGATAAGCCCCAACCTGTGGGCTGGGGTTGGACTCGTGCGCGGCGGCGCGGGGACGGCGTTGGTCGGTGATCCCGCGGCCGTCGCGCTGCGCCTGAGGGAATATGAGGAACTGGGTATCGATACATTTATTCTTTCCGGCTATCCG
>JBEKJC010000040.1:0-44525 GCA_050011435.1 Binataceae bacterium (SeqCode) | reverse complement strand
GCCATCGAGCTCAAAACTGCGAAACAGAGGATCAGCAGCAGAGCCCCAGTGCCAAGGCCAATCGTCGCCCACTCGCGGCTTGTGATTCCCAGTCGGCTCGCGGCGACGATATTCGGTATGTTGCCAGTGACAAGCGCCCCTCCGCTGATTAATAAACCGAGTAATGCCGCCCGCTGCTGACTCATACTCAGAGAGGGTCCTATCTCCACGGCTGCCAGGGTCGAATTGTTGACCACCGCGGAAATGGTGTTCATCCAAAACAGCAATCCATACGGAAGGCGATGGATGTACGCATCGACCAGGGGCCTGAGTCCATCCGAAAGTGCGACAAGTCCGACAATAAAAACGTAAACCCTGCCGGGGCGAATCAACAGGACAAGCCTCCATGAATCCTTCTCTTCAGTTGCATCTAGCGGCTTGCTGGAAGCGAACGGCAAAAACAAGATAGGAACCGCGGCGAGAGTGACTCCGACAACAATGAAGGGGCCGAGAAGATGGGCAAGGTACCAGAAGTCAGCGTGCAGAGAGCGGAGAACGACCGCAATACCGGGCATGCCCAAAGGCGTGAGGCCTGCACCGAAGCCGATCGCGAAACACGCAAATACTGTCGCGGCAATTTCGACCCATCGGTCACAACGAAGCAGGGAAATTGCTTCCACGAACACAAGGGCAGATACAACCGGAGTTATGAAGGCGGCAAGAAAGCCAAGTGTGATCGCCAGGCAGAAACAGAGAATCCGCGCGTCCAGCAGCAGGATCAGCCGACGAAGTAGTTGATCCAGATAGTCCCGCATAAGACGAAAGGAAGCGCCAAAAACCAGAACGGCCACCGTGAATGACAAAGGCTCACTCAAGGCGGCCCGGACGAGCGCTGCTTTGAATTGTCCCATTATACAAGCGGTTTTCGTTCGATCGCTCCGATGAAAACGGGTCCGAGGAGAACTACAACGATGACTAGTGTTGCAAGGGCCAATGTCACCATCTCGGCGACCTAGCCGGGTTGGCGCGGATGGCAGCCACCCCGGCCATATAGAGCACACGACTGACCCGGGTGTGGTCGCCCGAGATGGCGCGGCTCCCGCGCAGGCTTGCGCTACCGCGATTAACCAGGATCCGTTCCATTTTCATTGTTCTTCTCGGAGGAGTGTCGAACCGCTGGCCCTCCGTACGCCAGGATGGCCTTCCCTAATAAGCCCCGTGCCAACACAGCAGTTTTACCGGTCGCTACTGAAAATTGGATCGGAACCGTAATTTGACTAGTCCGAGAGAATTGCTATCGCATTAGAGCGAAGAAGTGAAACGGGCTTCGAGCCAGCCCATAACGCTCTTCCATCTGCTCGACGATCTCTTCCACCGTGGTGACGTCGGTGCGATTGCCGGCGAACACTTCGTAGCCCACCGGCATCCCTTCGCGCGTCACCACCAGCGCGATGCAGACCTGCTTGCAATCGGGCCGGTGATCGCGACTGTAGCCGCGCCGCGCGAGCGGATTGCGCTTGGCCAGACCCTCGAAGTAGGTGCTGGTCACGTCATAGAGCAGGAGATCGTACTTCAGCGCAAAGAGTTCACCGAGCCGTCGGCGCAGATGCTGCTCCAGCGCCTGCTTGTGCGGCAGCAGGCGATCCAGCGCGCGGTAGAGACGATCGTCGTTGACCCGCTCGATCGGCAATCCAAGCAGATCTTCCAGGGCGGTGGTGCGGTTGTGGCTACCAAAAACTCCGAAAGCGGCGAAAAGTCCAGAGTTTTGAGATTCACCGCAATAATGTTCTCGGCATGCTTAAGCATGTGCGTTCCATCGCCGCCCCGCATCTTCCTCTGCCTCCTCAGCCCCACCGCCATCTTTCAACTATACAGATGCTCCACCAGCGGTCGATCCAGTCGAAAAGGAATTTTTCAACACCCTGCTAATGCGTCGTTACCGCACAAAACGGCTGGCTCTGGGGGTTCGCCGGAGTCTCGCTGTCGACCTGGCCGATGGGAGTGAGCGCTCCGGTCGCGGAATCGATCGAAAACTCTCCGACCGTGCCGTTGCCGATATTCGCGACGTAAGCATATTGACCGGTCGGCTCTACGGCGATGCCAAGGGGCTCAGAGTTCACTGGTACACTGACCTCAGAAGTCAGAGCAACCGCGCATGAGGGAACTTTCTGATCGAAGGAGGGAGCGTATACGAGGATCATTGGGCTAACAACTGCGGCATTAACGGTTGAAGCCGTCACGTAAATGAATTTCTGGTTGGGGTGCACGGCGATTCCATAGGCATCGTTGAGCGCCGCCACGTTTCCGACGTAGGAAAGAGTACCGGTCGAGGGATCTATCGCCATCTCGTAAAGTACCGCCAGCCCGCCGTCGGGCGCATAAGCGCAAGGCTTCTTGTCCCACAGCGTGATAGCGATCTGTGATACGGCCGAAATATCGGGATTGGAGGGGAGAGGCAAAGTTCCGTTGGTTGCCAGCGTGCCGTTGGGCTGCACGGCGTATTCTGAAACGGTCTGATCGCCGATGTTCACGGCGTACGCGTACTGTCCGGTCGACTCAACTGCAATGCCCTCCAGTGGCCCAGCGCTGGGTCCCGTGCCTCCATTAACATTCGGTCTTGTCGCCAAAATCCCGAAAACCCTATTACTCGGACAGGCTCCTAGGCGCCGTGCCGAGGAAGGTCAACGCTCCACTTTTCAGATTTAAGGCGGCTGGCGTTCCAGCGGTAAGGTTTATCGAATATTCCGACACCAGACCAGCGTCCACGTTGGTTGCATAGAGGAACTCTCCATTCGGAGTCACCGCGGCGTTCCAGGAATAGCCAGCTGGAAGCTGCGATGGAACGTCGCTGTTCTGCCTAAAGATTGTCCCTGAGAAACCTTCGTCTCCAATATCGAAGCCGAGCATACCGTTTACACCGTCCGAGGCCGCGTAAATGAACTCATTAGTCGGATGCACAACCAATCCAATGGCGCCTACTGCATCCGGCTCTCCGATATTGAGTGGAATATTGAACGTCCCTATGTTGGTCAGTAGCCCGGTGGCGGTGTTGATCGAAAATTCTGAGATTTTGCCGTCTCGATTGCCAATGTAGAGGAACTCGCCGGTCAGCGGCGGCAAACCATTGGTAGGGCCGCATCCCGCCAGCCACAACGACATGAGCAGGACTAGGATAGAGCCGCGGAAGTGGATTTTCTTGCTGACCTCATCAACGGTTCCTCCCTTTCGTTCGCGCGATGACGAAATCGAATCAAGTTAAGGCACCGAACTATAACATCGAGCTTACTTATCTCAATGACCATGCTCCCTATGACTTCGCAGAGCAGTGGATCGCAAGGAGCACAGCCGCCGCGTGCACCGCTGGGCCGCCGGCGGCGTCCGGCGCGGTGCATGACGCGCCGGTTGTGGATCCAAAACCGCTACAGCTTCTCGGCCCGCCCTCAGCAGACGCGAAGGGCGGGCCCGAAAAGCTGTCAAACGAAGACCAGACGAGCGCTTTGCTTGAGGTCGTTACTTGAGTCTATTGAGGTCACAAAACGCCGGCCAGACCGGCGGCTGGAGCAGGTCTTCGCGCGCCACGGAGTGCAGATCACCCGGCGCACGCTCTCGGAGTGGAACGGGGCAGTGGCAGACTTACTCGAAGCCATTGTGCGCGTCATGCACCGGGAGCAGGTGCGCCAGTCGCCATGGATTCAATGTGATGACACGACCCTGGAGGTGCAGGACCCGAGTCGAGCGCCGGAGATTCGGACCGCAATCTCCCGGGATTATCGAAGTTGGCTGCTGGGCGCACGCCCGGCGGTACTTCAAGGAAGCGCTGCCGACGGCGGCGGTACCCTGCGCGCAGGCGTTGGCGATCATCCGGCA
The DNA here is from genome assembly GCA_050011435.1 of Binataceae bacterium (SeqCode). Classification (GTDB taxonomy): domain Bacteria; phylum Desulfobacterota; class Binatia; order Binatales; family Binataceae; genus JADMIL01. The sequence continues at coordinate 40,679 of JBEKJC010000040.1, read as the reverse complement.
GCTCTACGAGATCGAGCGGGCGGCCAGCGACAGGCAACTCGATGCGCCCGCACGACAGCGGTTGCGGCAAGAGCAGGCTCGGCCGATGCTGGAGAAACTGCAAGCGTTGTCCTTAGTCAAAACCTAAACCCGGACGTATTGATGATGCAGCCCGTCGAGAATTGAGATGCATGCGATGGGGCCGAACTTTTGCGGGCGTCGAACTTCAGGCGCATTCTTGCGCAATGAGAGATGCGTGCGGACCTGATTGTAATAGGAAGCGTAATTCTTCAGAACGCGACGCAACTGCGCTTCGTCGAACACGATCAGGTGATAGAGAGCTTCGCGACGGATCGATCCAATGAGCCGCTCGACGTAGGCGTTCTGCCACGGCGAGCGTGGCGCCGTCGGATGATCGCGGATCCTCATTGCCCGAATGCGGCGGGTGTAGGTTGGACCGAAGGCCCCATCGCGGTCACGAATCAGGTGATGCGGTGCTTCGTCCCAGGGAAAGGCATCAGTCACCTGACCGGCGATCCACGCGGCGGTCGGATTGTTCGTCACGCTGATGCTCACCAGCCGCCGGCGGGCGTGACGCAGGATCACCAGGCCGTAGAGCAACTTGACTGAGATCGTGCGAACCACAAACAGATCGAGTGATGCGATCCCAGCGGCATGGTTGCGGAGAAATGTCTTCCAACCTTGGGACGGTGGTCGGCGGTGGCGGACCATATACCTGCCCACTTGATTCCGCGACTTCGACCCCAAGCATTAACAATTCGCCGTGGATACGAGGTGCGCCCCACAGCGGATTCTCGCGGCTCATCCGCCGGATGAGCGCGCGAATCTCGCGATCAGTCCGTGGGCGGCCGCCAACGTGGTGGGACTGCCAGTGCCAGTAGGCCCGGAAACCGCGCCGGTGCCAACGGAGCACGGTTTCCGGCTGGACGATGATGATCGCGTCCAGCAACGACGGGTACAGTCGATAGAGCCATACCAACAGCAAGCGGTCGATGTTCCACAGTCTCACGCGCTTGGGGGATTTGCGCCGTAGCACTACCAACTGTTGGCGCAGGAGGAGATTCTCGGCCTCAAGTCGCGCTCGCCGCGCGAACCACGACCGGATAGCAAGCAGCAGCTGGGTCAAAAACGCGACCTTGCCCGCTTGATTACCATACGACCATCCGCGCGTCATCCGGGATAAGGTTTTCGGGAGGCACAACCGAAGATACCAGCGCACGGCACAAAGAATCAGCTCCGGCGCCGTCTGCCGCCACTTGAACATTGCCGGTCGGGTTGCGTTCTTCACGATCAATTCAGGCTACCAGCCATCCCCGCCAAACTTGCAACACATCCCTTCCACTCGATAGGTGCTCATTCAAGCCGGTGCGCATCAGGCGGCGCGCACGGACCGAGATGTTTGGCGTTACAGCGAAATGATTTGAAGAGTTTCGATCAGCTCGAAATGCCGCCGATTGTTGGTCAAGACGGCGACGCCATGATGCAATGCGGTGGCCCCAATCAAAAGGTCGAAGTCGCCAACTGTTTTGCCCTGGGCTCTGAGCCTGCCGCGTTCGCTACCAAACACTCTCGTGATCGCGTCGTCGATACCCACCAACTCGACGCCGCGGAGAAAAGCTTGAAGTCCTTCCTCGCTGCGCTGCGGGTTGCGGGAATAGAGCACGCCCTCATACAGCTCGGCGAGCGAGATGAGCGATAAGCCGATGCCCTCTGCACTGAGTTCCTGAACTCGTGGGACGATCTCCGGGTGGCCGTTGAGATAATGAATCACCCAATCGGTGTCAAGGAGATATCGCACCGATCAGACGCTGGGCAATGGGCGGGTGGCGACGAGGCGATCGGCGTAGATATTCGCTATCAGAAGGTCAGCGTCGACTATGTCCTTCCAGGCTCCCGCGGCTCGGCGCAGGGCATCGAGGTCTCTCGCTGGAATGGGTTCGGAGATGCTGACAAGCACCTCGTCGCCCTCGCGAAGAAGCGGGATCCGGTCGAGCAGCTCAAGGCTTCCGGCACGCACGCGCGCGCGCACGGCATTTCGCTTGATCGCGGTTTTTTTCGGCCTGGCCACGAGTTGATGGTATCGTGCGGTCCGCCCGCCGGCAACCGAAGTCAAATTGCTGGCGCGGCCCCCCTGCCCTTGGTTACGGCTGTTTATAGCACATAATCTCCTTTATGTGCTATAAACAGGGCGGCTCGGGGGCAGGGGCTTTGGGTGCGCAAACAGCCGATCATCTTAACCGACGAAATCAGGCCGCCGCCGGCCCTCGTCCGCACCAACTTAAGCCCGAGAAGACGTCAGTGGCTAAGACGGCGAGTGATGGCCGGTCAGGGAGGTCCGCCAAGGTTACCGAGCCGTACAGAGTCCGGGCCTAGTCCTCACGCGCGATTACACCTCGGTTGAAGTTTGTGAACGCCCATCGTACCCATGACCAGGGATTAGCCAGACCCAGCAGATACCACTGCCGACGACGATAGGCGGCTGCCATCTTATCTGCGTAATCTGTCCACGCTGGTCCGTCCCCTGGCCGCCGCAGCGCGTCCTTGTTCAAGACAAAATAGGCCGCCGAGAGAGCTCCGCCTGACACTCCGGACACGTAGTCGATCTGATCGAGCAGGTCGCGGTCGGCTTCGGATTCTGTCGGGAGGTTGAGGCGGAGCTGCTCTTTGTGGACCTCGCGAAGGATGGCCATCGTGAGATACGCCTAGCGACTTCCACCGCCGGAGCATGCCAGACCAACGACAGTTGTTCCCATGTCGGTATGCGGGGCCGCGTCAACGAGATCCCCCAGTGATTTGGGAAGTCCGACCGGGCCATACACCTTGCGGCGCGGAAGCAATGCGGACGCTACAACCACTGAAACCATTGCAACTAGAATAATGGTTAGCGTTAACCTCTGGCGCGTATGCGACCGAACACTCTCTGGTGCCAACTGGCTATCCACAAAAGCCTCGCTTCCCAATACTCGACTGTCATTCAGCTACGTGATTCAGCTGAACAACTTCATCTGTCCGCTCTCGTCATATTGCGCAATCGTGTCGAGGGCCTGCCTGGACAGCCGATACCTTTCTTCGTCGCGTTCAATGATCGAACGTTTCTCCAGGCCCGAAAGCACGAGGCTTATATGGTCCGGAGTTCGCTGCGCTAGATGGCACAGCTCACCTATGCTCCGAGATGGCCTGCCTCGAAGCCCACGCAGGACAATAAGCTCATTCAATGTAATGCTCAGGCCACCAGCGTAATTCCTAATAAAGCTCTCAAAGGCCCGATCACGATTGGTCCTCACGAGCGCACTGAAAGAGTTGCTTCCTACTTGTAGGATTGGGAAATCGAACCCCGCCATAAGCGATAGATAATAGACTTTGTCGATGCCACTCCCAACGCGTTCGCAGTAACCGAACTGTCTTGCAGCATCCGCCAGAAGGAAGTTCCGGTACGTGGGCGGCGAATAGAGCAACGTCTCAGAACTGAGCCCACCAAGAAGCCCACCGGGATTCACTATTTCCACTTCCCCAGGGCGAATTTTAATCTGAATTGGCGCATGTGTACGGTAACATCGGTGCACGTAAGCGTTAACCAGAAGCTCGCGCAGGATGCCTTGCGGAATGTCTGAGTCTGGAGTCTTAAGGAGCTGCGTTATCCTCGTGATGAAGTACGGTAAGCCCGTGACGATATTGGCCCAACTAGAGCTGCTCGCCGGTCGCGTGACCGAAGTCTCTTCAACGAGTACAGTTTCTGCTGACGGAAACTCCGACCTGATGACCCCTTCTTTACCGAACATCAGCACGGCTGCAACTGTCACAGACTGCGCGGGTGACTCGGCCGCCTGAACTGGCGCACCAATAAGCCCAGCTTCGAATAGATGATCCGCGGGTCTGTGTCCTAGACGCCGACCAAGAGAGGTTTCGCTCTCTCGATTCTTTGCTCCTTCCGGTGCAAAGACGAGCGGGAGCTCTCTCACGAGATCGCTGACGCGGCCGTTTGTCTCGCGAGCACGGACGGAGGGCTTTTGATCGTCGGAGTGGATGACAAAGCGATAGGCCCGAGAGCCTTCGCTCATTGTCCACATGAGCGACAAGAAGACCGTTCGTCCTCGGAAGACGAAAGCTGCCAAGTAGTATTAGTTGAGGTTCGGAAACTAATCGGGGCTTGGGCTCATCAGAGAGCTCGGGCCCCGATCTTTATTTGAGCTTCGAGACTCGATCGAAAATCAACGTCACCTAACTATCTGATTCCGAGTGCCTGGTGCTGCGCGCTCCAGAGCAACGGAAGATCGATTCGCCGCGTGAGCGCCTCCACGGTCAGGTCCACCGGCTGGCACCCCTCGGCAATCGCCTCGACGATCCGCGGCGAGAGAAAGCCTAGTGGAATGAGCCGCCGCACCGAGCGACCGTCGATTCCTTCCCGCCTGGCCAGTTCGCCGACGGAACGCACTTTGCCTGATACCAGCTCCTCGGCCCATCTGCGGGCGCGGGCGACAGCCTTCAGTAACGGCAGGTCGACCGGGTTGGGCGTGGTGTCGCCTTCAAGCACGATGCGCATCTCGACACCGCGACGTTTCATCTGCATCGGTACGAGTCTGGAGAGCGGCAGGTTCACCGGGCTCGCGACGTCATCCGGTTCGGTGAGAGCGAGCGGCAGTTTTAGCGAGAGGTGGAGGCTTTCGCGACCGAGCTGGACCCGGTCGATGAGCTCACCGAGCGCCGCTGCGGCTTCACTCCTTGACGCCAGCCGTTCACTCCATCCGTGAGCCGACTTCAAGACCGCCGGCAATCGATTCGGATCGATGCCGGACGCTTCGAGCGCGAGTGCGATCGCCGGGCGGTCGCCGAGCACTGCTCGAGCCGCAGCCGCGACTCTCTGCTCGATCTCCGGCGCGGATATTCGCCACCCTTGTTCCGCATCCTCCGAACCGCCCCTGACCAAGTTTTTGGAGACGTAATAGCGATAGCGGCGCTGGCCCTTGGCCGCCCCCTGCACATATAGCGGCTCGCCGCTTTCATCGAACAGCTTGCCGGCGAGCGGACTGCTCGACGCCTCGGTCTTGCGGCCTTCGCCACTGCGCGTCCCTTGATCGCGCAGCCGTTGCTGGACCCGTTCCCAAAGCTCACGACTGACGATAGCCTCGTGCTGTCCGGGATGGCGTTCGTGCTTGTGCCGGATCTCGCCCAGGTAGATCGGGTTGGAGAGCAGATGGTAAAGCGCACCGCGCGAAAATTGCTTGCCACCGCGAGCGTTGCCCTTCCTCGATACCTTGGCGCTGGAAACAATCCCGCGCTGATGGAGGTCGTTCCCTAGCAGCCGGACGCTACCGAGTTCGAGGTAGCGCTCAAAAATACCTCTCACGGTCTCGGCTTCGTCGCGGTTGACGACCAGCTTGCGCTCGCGGACGTCGTAGCCAAGCGGCAGCACGCCGCCCATCCAGATGCCCCTGCGTTTGGAGGCCGCGACCTTATCGCGGATTCGTTCGCCGATCACTTCGCGCTCGAACTGCGAAACGAGAGCAGTACGTTGAGGGTCAGCCGCCCCATCGAGGTGGTGGTGTTGAACTGCTGGGTGACGGCCACGAAGGAGACGCCCTTGGCGTCGAACAGTTCGACCATCCGGGCGAAGTCGGTAAGTGAGCGGGTCAGCCGATCGACCTTGTAGACGACCACGGTATCGACCAGGCCATCGCGGATATTCGAGAGCAGCTGTTGCAGTCCCGGCCGCTCCAAACCTGCGCCGGAAAACCCGCCATCGTCATAAGCGGTCTTGATCAGCCGCCAACCTTCACCCGCCTGACTTCTGATGAACGCCTCGCAGGCCTCGCGCTGCGCATGCAGCGAGTTGTAGTCCTGCTCCAGTCCCTCTTCGGAGGACTTGCGGGTGTAGATTGCACAGCGTCTGGTAGCATTAGCCATTGACCGCCTCCTTGGAGTTTCCCTTCAGACCGAAGAACAGCGGCCCCGACCAGCGCGAGCCGGTGATGGCGCGGGCGACTTCCGAGAGCGATTTGTAGCGGCGTCCTTGATAGACGACGTCGTTATCGCGGACGGTGACGCGGTGACTGACGCCGCGCCACTGCCGGATCAGCACGGTCCCGGCACTCGCCCGCCGTTGCGGAATAGATTGCGGCGCGTCCTTTGAACGATTATCGGCAATCCGGCCGAGGAGTCGTTGGGTTGACGGCTTGAGGCCGGCCAAGGCCTTCTCCTGAAGCCGGTACGCAATCGCTCTGATCAGCAACGCGCGCCCCAGGTTTGGCGATGGCTCGTCACCGAAGAGCGCCGCCCATCTCTGCCTCAGGGCAGGCACGTCGAGCGCTGGAAGGCGCGTAATCTCTCGCCCTAACTCCTCCAAATCGCCGCCCAAGGTGGACCGCTTTCTGCTTCGTTTCGATGAGACTGATTGCCCCATGGATACCTCCCATCCGGTGTCCATGTGCGCTCAATCCGCGCCGCAAATCCAGTCGCTTTGCGCGCGCCCAAACTAGCGAAATGTTTGAAGATTTCGCCTCGAACCAGGCGATTTGCGGCGGAGCAATGCCACTGTGAAAGTCCGCGCGCGCCTATTCGATGTCGTTAGGCGAAGGGGTCTGATGCGCCGCCGGCGATAACGCAATAAGAATTTCTGCGCGCTTCTCTCCGATCCTGCGAGGCGCGGCCAACATTGACGCGAATCGCGCGCGGGGCTTAAGTTCGCTACAGCAAATCCTTAAGGAAGGTTGGTCCAATGGCCAGTGATCTCGAAAAACGGATTACCGAGCTCGAAGATATCGAGGCGATCAAGAAGCTGAAGGCGCTGTACTGCGACGTTTGTGACGACGACCACAATCCGGATCGGATCTGGAAGCTGTTCGCCGAGGACGGCATCTGGGAAGGGGGCGATTTCGGCAAGGCGCAGGGCCATGAGGCGATTCGTAAACTCTTTGCCGGCTTCCAGAAGCTCATCAGTTTCTCGCAGCACAATGTCTTCAATCCCCAGATTGTGATCAGCGGCAATCGCGCCCATGCGAGTTGGTATCTGCTGGGACCCTTCACCTTCCGCGAAAAAGGCGACGCTCGCTGGATCGCGTGCCGCTATGAGGACGACTACGTCAAGATCAACGGCGAGTGGAAGTATCAGCATCTGCGCGCGATCATTCGGGTCGCGGCGCCGTATGAGACCGGCTGGGCGCAAAAGTCGTAAGCCGTAAGCGTCGTCGCGCGAACCCGCCGCGGTACGAACCTGAGTTCGCTAGTGGAGCGAAGCGGATCGAGCAGGCGAGTCTGCGAGCTGCGTGACGCCCGAGAAGCATATGGACGTCTCGTTCGGCCTGCTCGACGGCTCGGCGTTCGCGGCGTGGATTGGCGACGCCGCATTGGGAATTGGCGTTGATTCATCGGGACATGTCGCACTTGTCGGATACACTACTTCGCGCGACTATCCTGTCACGTCCAATGCCCTGGAGAACCGCTGCCTGGCATGCGGAGTTCCCAACGGCGGCAACGCGTTGATTGCGGAATTCACATTCCCATAATCGGGTCCGGGACGCCCCGGTAAAAATTCCCCCCGTTCATCTTTCAGTTTTTAGCCGGTCGGGATCCCGCGTCTTGGTACGCCCTGGTCCAGGAGTTCGGGAATTACCGAACTGCCAGCAATTTCGCAGGAGTAGTGGCCGCACTTGCGCGCGGTCACGATTATGGTCCCAACGATTTTGGCAAGCCGTCGGGCCGGGAAACACTTGCGACAGTAGAGGCTCTTCTCGGAAATTCCGTTACAATCTGGGGAGCGGGATTTATCTGGATTCAGGCGGCGCAAAGAGGCTAACCGATTCCGATAATGATCAAGCTTTGTATAGATGACAAATGCCCGTGCGAAAGTGGCAGGTTGCTCCGAGAGTGCTGTCTTAGGGCGGGTGGAGAATTAAGACCAGCGGCCACGGTAACGCGTACGCCAGTGCCAAAGACAGGCATTCGGAACAGTGGTTGCTACGCAGGCGCCTTGGCCGACTGCTCGGCCGATATCTCTCGGGAGCACTACGTAAGCCACGCATTGCTGAGACGGCTTAGCATTGAGGGAAGGGTCACCATCGACGGCTTTCCGTGGCAGAATACGCGTGCCGTTAATTGCGTTCCGCCCGCCACATTGACCGGTAAAATACTTTGCAGCAGGCATAATCTCGCGTTGTCCCCGCTTGACGCAGCATCTGCAACGCTGTTTCGGCGCATTGATGAGTTACACCACGAATTGAGTGCTCGGAATTATGAGAATCGATTCTTCCTGTGTAATGCTCACGATATTGAGCGATGGATGCTGAAAACGCTGTGTGGTGCCGTCGTCTCAGGGAATGCGGAGATAAGGACCGGCGAGTCCAATTGGAGACCACCTCTGGAGTGGCTCCAGATTCTTATTGGTGAAAAGCCGTTTCGCGCACGTTGCGGGCTGTATTTTCACAGTGAGGTAAGCGACAAGCCTTATATCGAGCGTGGATTTAAGTTCATCTCGTTCTCCAATAAGATGGGTGGAGTGTACGGGGCGAGAATATCGCTCAATGATGAACGCTTCGTTCTCGCCATGTCCGCGCCCCCTGAGGACCTTGGCGAAACCTTCATCGGAAACCACGCATATCGACCACAGGGTCTAAGGTTTATGGTTGGTTCCTGTGAAAAGGTCATCCACTTTGGATGGGACGATGGATTGCCTCATCAGGGTGCGACGATTGGATATCAAGCGGTCGATATCCCAGCAATGCTCCTGTAAGAAAGAGGCGTCCTAAGCGGTCGGAGGCTGACTGGGGACAAGACGCTCCGGACGAGAAGAAAAGCACCTAAACCCGCCGCGCCAGCGCGCTGTCAGTCGTGTATGATGCCACGGGCGGTATCGTCAATCTGCCGTAGGATGTTCGGAAGCTGCTGATGTGCAATTTTCGCTGCTGCATCCCACAAATCGGCTCGCTCGCGTCCGGCTATCGGGTAAAGCGAAAAGATAGCAAACTTCAACTCGCCCTGAGACGCCGCGGTAAAGAAATCCTCACATAGCTGCACAAGTGACAATGGAATGAATAATCTTCCGTCTAAAAATCCCTCGTACGCCGCTTTCATGGCCGCGGTGACTAGGGGTTGATACTCTTCCGGTGTTTTTTCACCCGCCAGACGCCCAGTAGCCGTCATACGCTGAAACAGTACTTGCGCCTCAAAAAAAAGACGATACAGCTTCCCAAGGATATCAAGCTGGCGCTCATACACACGCGACGCTCGGGTAATTTTCGCCTCAATCTGCTTCGTCGCGACAGTGACCGCAGACACTTGCGTAACCAGCTTGTCAATATCCTCGTGGGTTGCGAGGTTCTCCCCTTTCTTTTTGAGATAAGAACCGAAGAAGGCTCCCGCTGCCGGTAGAATGAACAACGTGACGTATTCCCAAACCGTCATCTAGCTCTCCTTTTATGAGCGATGGGCGAGGCTAGAATTGCCTAAGGTCTGCCAAAAAGTCGGAAAACGCCCCATTAGGCAAACAGCACGCGGGTAGCGCCCTAAAGTGCTGGAACACGGTGAAGAAGCGTTCAGGATTGCGTCTTTCGTATAGCCACGCTTTTTCCATCGTAGCCAGGCCGCCGAGTCTGTTGAAGCGTGTATCGAGGAAAAGCCCGCGCAGGTGCAGATACGCTGGCACAGTCGGCTGATAATAGAGGCTGCGCTTTACCGTGAACTCGCCACCCGGCTCCTGCATTCCCAGCTGCAAGTCGTCGACTATTATTAGTAGGGTGGGGCAGTCACTCGGTAGCCGAGCAGTGCGAGCGTCGTCCGCAAAGCAGGTCTTGATGAGGGCGCGTTCTACATCATCGCGAAAGTCGAATGATTTACCTTTCAGATCATCGCCATACTTGCGCTCCGAGTTGATCCGCCTCAAGGAATCCTTCTCTTTCGCCAAGCTGGCATCCAATTCAGCTGCGATCTCTTCGCCGGCGGCGCTGAGACGCCGCGCCTCCAAGCTCTCGATGCGCTCCTGGATCTCCTCGACCCGTTCGCGCGTCCAACTAGGGGCTTTTACCTCTACCAAGATTTCCGGCGAGGGTGTTCCTGGCGGAGCAACAATTGTGAAATCGGCAGTGTTGCCGTGAGCGAAATCAGGTTCCCAATCTATGACCCGGTAACCGCAAGCCCGCTCGATGAAGTAGGCCGCGATGATTTCGGCGAAGGTCTCGTCGCGGGAGCGGCGTGTACCGCGCAAGCGCGTGATGACGCGGCTTTGGTACTTGGTGGAAAATTTTCCCGCGAACCAAGTTAACATTTGTTCGAACGCATCAGACCACTGTTGGTCAGATGGAAATTGGTCGCTTTCATCTTCGGCCCAACGCGAACCGGTCGCGATTTCTGTGAGCTGCGGACCAATCCATACTTTCCCAAACCCGGTAGTGTGAAACAGACGACCGCGACCGTCTGCAGATGGACTGAAACGCATAATTGCTACCATTCTACGGTGATACGATTTTTGCTGGCCAACTTTATGCGATGGCGGCCTAGCGCATCTCGGGACTCTGCCATCCACATTCTTCACATTCGGAGACATAAGGCCGGGGCAAGTCTGGGTTGAAGCCTACGTCGAGATTGTAGGAACCGCAGTGCGGGCATCGCTCAGGGCTCCCGCTTTCGTGCCGTATGACGGCACGGCCGAACGCTGAGAGGACGGTGTGCGTCGCGTCGAGCACAAAGGCCGCATCGTGACGAGCGGCACCACTCGCATGAGTGAGCCAGCCCGCCAATTCCCACGCCGATTTAGCGGTCGTTTTCAGGTGCCCGCGAACGCGTTCCGCACTCGCACCGCCGGCAACGGTGTTAGCGATCAACTCAGACCACGAGATGAAGTCGCTGCGCTGAGGAGTATCTTGGCCGAGCGGGACCATCTCCGGCTTTGCGAGCGATCGCACCAATTGAATCAGGCATTCGCGGCACTTCATGCCCACGGCCTGAAAGTCCTCGGCCTCTTCTGCCATATCGAGGGTATCGGCGGCTTGCTCCCAGCGCCGCCATACGGGCGTGAGGCGCGCCTTTTGTGCATCGTCTGGAGCGCCGCGCGAGCGGGCCATAATTCGTGCTGTGACGCCTATGTGAAACGAGAGCGTGAAATCGAGGCTCGGAAAATACTCTTGGGAATAGAGATTGGTCGGCGAGGTTATAACCCAATAGCGGTCTTTGTTGGTGTGAATATCCCAACAATCGTGGTCACGGCCCATGACGTGCTCGGATTTGACCTTTTCCGCGTGGAGCACTTTTTCGCGGGCTTGGATCCACTTTGGCGCAGCGGACTTAACCCGTTCGGCGATGTACTGCTTGTACTGATCGAGCTTGCTTGGACGCGCATCACGCTCGTAATGCGGTGGCCCCGGGCTCCGCAAATAGCGCCGTACCGTGTTGCGCGACACGTTGAGCGTCCGCGCGATCTCGCGAATGCTCCTGCCCTGCCTGCTCAAGACCCGGATCTTCACCGCTTCCTCCGCCACCAGCATGAGGCCCTCCGCTGCGGAGTACCCACGCCGGGGTGGGTCAATTTTCAATCGGCGACCCGGGTCAGTTTTGCACCGGCGACTACAAGGCTGGGCTAATGGTTAGGCGTGAGCGGCGGAGCTTGCGGAGCCCGAGCGGGCGTCTCACAGCGGAGTCGGCGCGATCGTTCGGTTGAGCGGTGTGCAGTGGGAGGGAACACACCGGAAGATACTTGTTGAAAATAAGCCGACCGGAGGTTGCGGGATTATGTTGCGGCGCGTATGAACAGTCTTGGTAGGCCCTCCGTTTCAGGTCCGTTTTGCTCAGGAGGAGGCGGCAGTGTGGTGACGGCGCGGTCCTTACCGTCTTGAGCAAGTAGCGCGCCATCCAAATCATACTGGCCTAAACCCAGTCGAGTCGGGGGCGATGTACCCAATGGCGTCACTGATGTGCCAGCGTTGTTGCCATTGGGGTCAGCGACGCTGAAAGCGAGACTGGTTCCAATAGACTGGGAAATTAAGCCCCCAAACGTCGGATATTACGTCCAGATAGTTGCGTCACCAGTCCGGGGATTGTCAGGTTCCAATCACAGCACACCGTCGCGCGCCGGGTGAATGTCAATCCATACATCGTCGCGTCTCCTTGGCTAACACCGTAAGCTGGAGCTTGATTGGCTTGATCAGTCTTTCTGCTGCTCGACCTTGGCTGAACGGTTGCGTTTGATCGCAGTTAAATCGCTTATAAGCGGCAAAATCCTACGCGTCGAAAATGCGGGTTTCAAGTGGCGGACTCTACTTGTGAATGCGAACCGTGACCTGGTTCTGAAAACGCTCCAGAATTTGGTCAGTTGCCGTAACGCGCCGGAAATTACCGACCGTGGGCTTCGGGCAGGCCTTGGCGGATGCGGGCGGAGAAATCGGGAGAGTCGCCCGCGGCTTTTGCCTTTTCAGTGATGTCGCTGCGTGCCCGAAGATCTGCAAACGGCAGATCCGAATAGATCTGACCCCGTTCGTAGAGGAGTTGATCGAGGTGGCCATTGGCGATCAGCTTCCAGTTCAGGCGTCCGCCGGCGCCCGCGTTTTGCGCGTGTCCGCGGATCGTGGTCGTGCAGTTCTGGGTCAAGGCGTTGTACCATCGCGGATGCTCAGCGAGCAGATTGACTTCATTGAGATAATCAACCAGCAGAGCCCGTGCCTGCGGGCGGGGAATGCGGATCCGATACAGATATACCTGCTCGCCGCGGCAATTCGTTCGCAATCCGACGAGATCACGCTCATCGGCGACCACATAATAAAGTTCGTACTGGTGGAAGAAGCCGCGAAGCGCCGAGTATGATTCGCCCTTCTCCTTCCGTGTCTCGATCGAAATCGCGAGGTGTTGGCCATCGTCGAACTCCCAACTGACGATCGTATGTGCGATTTGGGTCGGTCCCCAAAACGACAGGAACAGGTCAACGCCGCGAAGCCGGTCGAGGTCGTAAGTCCTCGTCTCCCAGCGCTGGTCGTAGTCGGATTCGGATCGATACTTAAAGTTCCTCACGTTCTGGATCGTTACGGACGACCCGTGAAAAGCTGCGCGCGCCGTGCGAGCGACATCGGGGGGCCAATCGCGGGTATTGCTTGGGGGAATCGACGCCCACCAAACAGCGACAGCAACCACGGGCAACAGCGCAGCTACAAGCCCTTTCAGGAAGGGCCGAACGAGTGCCGCCAAAGCGATGCTGGTCAACGCCAATCCGCCGGCCATGGTCCCCGCGAGCACGCGCGAAATTGGTCCGTCGAACCACAGCGCCAGCGCGCCCCAGGCGACGCCGGCGACGACGATCGCGGATAACACCACCGACACCATCGAGCGGAGAACGCGCCGGATCATTAATGGATCCCTGCGTGCTCATAGAGAATTCTGCGGACCTCCTCGATCGTTTCGGGTGTAGCTTGAGTCGAGTGACCGGAGTGTACGACCAACTCGGATTCGACGCCGTCGATATGCGCGCTCTTGTACTCAACAACCCCGTCGTTGCCCTCCGCGACCGGACCGTCGCCTTTTACCGGTATGATCGAGTTGACCTTCACCCTAGGAGCGATCGGCGTCGCGGAGAGCGCCTTGATGAACCGATTGGAGGGATCCATGTTGTCGAGCGCGGTCGGGATCGTAAACGGAGTTCCCATCATGCTGGGCTCGCGAAACTTTCCGAGCGCAACCACGGTCTTGGCAAGACCGCCAGGCAGGTTCAGAAATTTGTTTACGAACTTAACTATAGGATTGCTCGCCATGTAACTGCCGCGATGCGGTGTTGCGATGAAAATCACCCGCGTCACGAACGGCAGCGGCTTAAAGAACATTGCGCGGGCGAGTAAATCGCGAGTCTCAGGATCGAGGTCCGCTTTTTCAAACGGGACCTTCGCAACATTGTTCCAGAAGCGATTGCCGCTATCGACGACCATCATCTTGGTCAGGAGTCCGCCCTGGCTGTGGCCAATCAGGACCATACGGTCAAGCGCCGTGTCCTTTCCTTCGGGATCGACGCCTTTGCGTACCGCTTGCAGTGATTCGCGCAACCGCATCGCTGACAACACGATGGGATTGCCGCTGTTATAGATGAAGAGCCAGATCTGATAGTGCGCCGCGATCGCCGGATCGCCGAGCAGTTCGTTGACCATCTCCGCCCAACGAGCCGGGCTCGACGCTGTCCCATGAACGAGCACCACCGGTATCAGTCCCGGAAGATACGGGTGCAGCATGTAGAGACCGTTTTCGCCGTTGCCGCCTTTGCTCAGAAACGAAAAGTCGCCCCGGCGGAAACCCGCAAGTTCGAAATCCCAAACCGGCGCGCCTTCGAGGCGATAGGCGAGCGCCGCGCTGGGATCCGATTCGAGCGGCACCGCGTAGGAACCGACTTGAACCGTCGGCGTCTCGGCCTCGTCGTAGAGCTCCATGGTACCGTGCAGGCGGCCGTCGCTCATTGCGCGGCGCGGATCGTCGAAGCGCACGAACGCGGTGATCGGGACTTTCGCAGCCGGGGGTATCCAGCGGTTCGCGGTGCTGCATGGCGATGGTTCGGCTTTTGCTGAGAGCGCCGCGCCGATGCCAGCTTCGCGGTAGGTGTTGCGGAGCCCGCGCACCTCCAGATCCGCAAGCGATACAAATTTCGTCAGGTGATATCCGCCGTAACTGAAGCCTTTCGCGTTGACCGCCAGATCGAGCGTTCCGAAGGGCAAGCTGAGTTGGCGTGCGCTAAGGTCAACTTCCTTTCCATCATTCGTCGCCAGCCCTAAAGCGACACCCCGATTGTAGAGGTCAACGGCCAGCCGCAGGCGCGGATCATATTCGCCTGGTGCCTCAGCCGGGTTCGGCGGGAACAGAAACGCAAACGCATAAGCCGCGGATGCCAGATAATAAGCTTGATTACGCGATTCCTCGGCATAGGCGAAGGAGAGTTCGGACAATGCAAATAGCCGATCGCGCTCGTCCGGTCGGCCAAGCCCGGAATTCAGTTCGGCAAGGACTCTTTCCGGATCTTGATCGAAACGGTCGCCAAGTGCGTTGCGCTCGAGCAATTGGGTCGCATACTCGCTCGGTTTGCCCGTCGACAGAATGTTCGCGTTCAGTTCGCGATGTGCCGCTTGCTCGTCGAGCCGCTCGACTCCGACCGGAGTTGCGCAGGCGCTGGCAAACAGGGCGATGATTGCAAGCCCGAGCGTCCAAGTCCTAATCGATCTTGGGATCGATACCAGGAGCTTCCTGAACTCGAATGGGGTTGTGAAATCCAACCAAATCGGCGCGATGGCGATCTGAGCCTCAAGAGGGAATGCGCGAGCTCTCATTGCGCCCTTTGACCGTGGATTGACCCCACGCGGCGGAGGTCGTGGCAATTGCGTTGCATTCACGATACTTGTGGCGGGCGAAAACTCAAGCTGACGGATATCGATGGGCACCGGCCCATGAACTTCCTGAGGCGCCCGAGAATTTGGCGGTGGCCAGTTTGAAAATCGACGATGAACGGGATTGACCGGTCAACGAAAAACGAGAGTCACATGGCAAAGGTAACCCTTCTCACCAAGGAACAACGCTATCAGGCCGGCAAGTCGCTACGGCAAAAGTGCCCGCGCTTGTCGCACGGCAAGGTCATTCTGGGGCAAGGAGAGAAGCGCGACATCGTCGCGCTGATCGAGGCTTCGAATAAAGACCGGCTCAAAAATCTGATCCCTGTTCGCCACGGGCGGATGCTCCAGTCGGCGTTCGCGTACTTTCGGGGAACCGCAGGAATACAAGCGTACGACCTCGCCGGCACGCCAAAAAGCGGGATAAACGTTCAGGCCTGCGGCGACTGTCATCTGATGAATTTCGGCGGCTTCGCCACGCCCGAGCGAACTCTCGTCTTCGATATCAATGATTTTGACGAGACCTTGCCCGCGCCGTTTGAATGGGATTTGAAGCGGCTCGCCGCGAGCTTTGTCATCGCGGCGCGTTGGCGCGGCTTCCGGCCGGGTCAGGCAAGGGAAATGGCGGTTCAGGCCGTCGCGTCATATCGGGAATCGATGAGAAAGCGCGCGGGGACGGGCTTCCTCGAAGCGTGGTACTCGAGGATTACCTTTCAAGATGTACTTGAGCTGGCGGGCAAGGATGCCGAACTGATCAGCCGTGTCAAGAAGAGGACCTCTGAAGCGAGCAAAAGCACCCAAGAGCACGTCCTCCACAAGCTCACTACCCCGTCCAGGGGTCTGCCGCGCATAGTCGACCAACCCCCGCTGCTCTACCACGCTGACCTATTTAACGAACGCGAAGTCGCAGTCTTTTTTAAGAAGTATCGCGAAACTCTCGCCGAGGAGCGTCGCATCCTGTTCGATCGTCTCAAATTTGTCGACGGAGCACTGAAGGTCGTCGGCGTAGGGAGCGTCGGCACGCGCTGCTTCGTCGGGCTTTTTCTTGCCGCTCCCGACGACCCCTTGTTCCTTCAGATCAAAGAGGCGCGGCCCTCGGTGCTCGAACGCTATGTGGGCGGTGCGCGCGTAAAACACAACGGTCAGCGCATCGTGGTCGGGCAGCGCCTGATGCAGTCCGCTAGCGACATCTTCCTGGGTTGGTCCAGAGGACCCGGAGGTCGCGACTACTATGTCCGCCAACTGCGCGATATGAAAGTTGCACCCGCGGTCGAAACCATTACTCCGCAGGTGATGCGGATCTATGCCGCGCTGTGCGGTTTGGCGTTGGCCCGGGCTCACGATAAAGCCGGTGATGCGGCGATGATCGCGGGGTATTTGGGCAGCATCGATCATTTTGACGAGGCGATTGGAGACTACGCCGTGGCTTACGCCGATCAGGTTGAGCGCGATTATGCGACCTTCGTCAAGGCGGTCCGTAGTGGCCGCCTAAAAAGCGACTTGAGCCCGAGTCGTTTAGCGACCGCACTGCGATAAGTGCAACGCCGTCAGCGAGATAGATGACGTTGATGAAAACTCCTGGAGCGCTCGCTGTGTTGCTGATGGTCTTATGGACGATCAGCGCAAGCGCTGGATTCGCCCAGGCTCAAACGACACTATCTGACGAAGAAAAGCTGGAGCGGGACTTCACCGATCCGTTGACAACCCTGCCGCAGCTGCTCGTCAGGGATAGCTACACGCCGGCCAATTACGGACCTTGCACGCCACAAGCATGCGTCAGAAATGATGAGACCAACCAACTCATCATCCGGCCAGTGATTCCGCGCATACCGGCAAACACCTTGCTACCCTTTACTCAGTTGGTCCGGCCGACATTTGCATTGGTGACCGTGCCAAGCTCGCGAGGTGGAACGCGGACCGAGTTCGGTGACCTGCCGATGTTCGACATCGCGGTTCTGCCGTGGCCAGACCGGGATAAAACCGGGCTCCTGATCGGTGTGGGACCGACCTTTGTATTTCCGACGGCGACTTCCAAAAGCGCCGGCCAGGGCGCGTGGCAAGCGGGACCCGCTCTCGGAGCCATCTACAGCGGAATTCCGGGACTGCTGATAGGGTTCGTTGCGCAGAATCCCATCAGCTTCGCGTATACCTCACCCGGGCGTACACCGCAAAACACCTTTCAGTTCCAACCCGTTTTGGCGCTTCATCTGTGGGATAAATGGTATTTGCGCTCAGCGGAAGCCAACTGGACGATGGGTTGGCGCCGCCACTCCTCAACCATGTTGCCACTGAGCCTGGGCCTCGGGCGAACGCTGGTGCGGCCGGGGCTGCCGCCGATGAGTTTCTTTATCACAGGACAGTGGATGGTGTATCGGCAATACGCCCCGATCGCGCCGCAGACAACGATCAACTTCGGTTTGACGGTCGCGTTTCCGGAACTAAGAGATTGGTGGTCAGGAAACTGACCGGGCTCAACCGTCTCAGTGCGCGCTTCAGTGCGCGCTAGGGAAGAGGAATGTTACGCTTATGCGAGCTATCCATTGCGGGGCGCCATCCGGACGCTTCAGGAGGTCGTACGCGCCGCCCTGCAGACTCAAATCCTGGGAGCCCATCTTGAACGCCTTGCCGATATCGGCGCCCATCGGAATAGTCCATGCGTTGGTGGCCTCGGCTGTCCAGTCGTACGTAATCGACGGATCGCACTGGACGTACCAACCGCTTTCGAAGTTATAGCTGATTTCGGGTTCGATATAGGTAAAATTAACACTGCCACGGTCGCGATTTCCAGCGAACGACATCAGTTGGTATGCGAGGATGCCGTTGAACCACGGACCCTCGGAGTAGAGGAGCGCCGCCGTTGGCCCGGCCGACCACCGGCCGGTTCCCAATCCCGAGCTGCTGGCGGTGGGAAATTGAAAGATCGGTCCCGCGCCCCAGATCCAGGTGCCTTCCTTGGCTGGCGTCAGAAAAAAGGAGGTCTGTAAATCTTCCAGCCCGGATTGTTCATGCGGACTGGGTAGGTAAGTTACGGTCAGACTCGGTCGCGCGATCAGGTCCCATTGCGGGTTCAGCGAGAACGGCACTACCGGCTGGATGTTCCAGCTATCGCCGACCTTATTATGCGAACCGAGTTGAAATCCGGTCGTGGATTGAACGGGGACCTTGACGAAATCCTCAAGCGGGTTGTGGACACTTATCGCCAGCTCCTGATCGGTCACGATACTCCTCGTCGGTTCTGCTGGTGACGGGGCTTCTTGCGCACGCGCGGACACCGCCAGAACGGCGCTCAGCAGCAATAGCATGCGAAGTCCTTTCTTCAACGAACACGCCTCCTTGATCGATCCCTGCTGGTGCCTTAGGTTCGGAGTTAGGGCTGCGGATGAGACCGAAAGAGACGACCGACTCAAGAGCGACGTAAGCGCGACTCGGCCGCCGACCGCGCTGGGACGAGCCCGAAGTCGTCCCCGAATTTAAACACGGCTTTCATCCTAGAAGCCGGAGAATACCTTTCAGAATTTCGCTAACCGGCATAACGGTAGCGGCCAGAGGAAGTGCAGGGATGACGCCGGCAAGCGCCATCGCAAGGAAGTCGCTCCATGCAATAGGGACGATGCGCATCTTGCGGAGCAATTCGTAACTATTCCCGAGATCAGCAAGCGACTGTATGTCTGCCGTACCCAACAAAGGTTCTTCAGCGGAATTAACGCCCTCCACCCACTTGCTATCGAACAGCTGCGTATAGCGGCTGGCGAGCCTGCCGTACCTGCGTAGACCGTCCTGTTTGAGACGGAGCAGCTTGGGAGCAAACACTGTCAACGGCCCGGCGAAGACTATAAGTAGAATCAGGATCAACGTTGCATAAATTAGCTGGAAGTCTTCCAGCTTGGCGCCACTGAAAAGAATCCTGCTGGCGATCGCGGCCGAGACCACCGAGCTCAAGGCAAAAATGATGACGCCGAAAGGGATCGTTCCCTTCCCCAGAAAACCCAAACCGCCAGCGCCATCCGGGTGGGTCGCCGTAAGGAAAAGATCGAGCTTCGAGACCTGCCATAGAAATCTTGTCCACACGACCATTCGGAATGCCCATCGATACATCAGGAACTGAAAGACTGGCAGGGAGACCAGCCCGTAGTAGTAACCCACTGGCGAAAGACCGGCGGTCGAAGAGGGCTCGAACCACGTGCTTCCGGTTTGCAAAGACGCCTTCGACAATGCGGCGTAGGTTGTGATGTAAACCAAGGCGAGCAGTATCGGTTCCGCGAGACGCCAATCGTGAAGGCGCACAGTATCAACGACGGCGGTTGCGAATCGCTTCCGCTCCTCCTCGCGAACGAGGCCGGCGTCGAGAAAATGCCTGGCGATCCCCCTAAGACGTTTTCCGATCGGAATTTCGGCCAATACAAGAACCGGTACTGCAACCAGAAAGCGTGCATGTGCCGCTAAATCATATACGAACGGGATTCTCGCGCCGCTCAGCGCCAATCCTTCAACAAGCGAGAACACCAGCAGAGGGATCCAGGTAATCGCCGCCAGGATGATCGCGGTTCTCGCCGAAGCAGCGCCGAGTTCGGGCCGAATTAGCATGAGCCTCTTCATCAAGGCATCGCCTGGCCCTCCCTCCATCAGCGAAAGCTCTGGGACTTCGTTTACGTTCTCGCTCTGCATAGGCTGCCCCTCGAAAATCAGTTCCGGAATTCAAAAAGCTGACGATGCTTATGATCCGCCTCGCAGCAAATTCGATAGGAACGGGTGCATGCCCCATCGAACTGCGGTTCGGCCGAAGACAGCCAAATCGGATTCCTCTTCGTAAGCCTTGAGAAGCACGGCGAGCGGCTCCTCGAAAGACCAGTCGCCAAATCTTCGCGAGTAGTGCAAGGATGCCGAGAATCGAAATCAACGCCGCGACCAAGTAGTGCCAGGGAATGTCGCTTGCCGGTGTATTGTGGTACAGGCGCTCGAATACTCTGGCGGTGTTCAAGGGTCGCTAGCAGCAGGGAGAAGATCCCGATGCTCACCAGCATGAGCGCGAAGTCGCGCGGTCCGATGAGGTGATTCTGCTGTGGGCGGTTTGGTGCTTCGATCTGAAAGAATTTGTAGATGCTGAAGCCGAAGGTAATTAGCGAAGTCGAGGTTCTGATCCACGACGTCATGGTGTTTTCATACGAATTACGCGTGCGCTCGAAGGCGAGTCGTGTCGCGGTGTCGAGCACTGGTGCGCGTTGCGAATTCTGATCGGCCATTGGAATTACGACTCCGTCTGGCGGAAGCGTTACCGATTTTGTATCGTACGCGGTGCCAGATATAGATGGGGCTGTACCCGCGATTTGTTCATCAACCCGATAATGTCACGCACCGGCGCTCTTGGCATGACCTTGCGTCGCAGATCCGCCTGGTGGGCCGCAAGGTGGCCGTGCCGGGCGTTGGACCAATCACCGCACTGACGATTTGGGCCGACGCCGGCGATAAGCCGCGAGCAGACTCGACTTTCTTATTGCCAAATGCCATACGAGAGTCTCTGACTCCATTTGGTCCAAAAAATGAGTCAAATCAAAAGGGAATGGCCAGGGAGAGATGTATCCGTCGCTGTTAAAATCAGCCGGAATCCGCGTCAATCATAGCCGGACTGCTTTATCTCCGTATTGCCCTTGTAAACGTTCGATTAGGCGCTATCCGATGAGTTCGCGAATAAGAGAATTACTGCGCCTGCCAACATCGCTGATCGGCCTGATGATCGTATCGTCCATGCCCTGGGGCGTGGCTTGCGCGGCAACCCAAAGTCCAGAGAAGCCAATTGCCCGATCAATTGCGCTCCCCCCCTCAGACCGACGGGCCCGTCACCGTTGAGGTAGGGCTGACGATCACAAACCTGTCTGAAGTTGACGAAGCGCACGAGCAATTTCGTTTGAGTGGCTTGATCATGGCCGTATGGCGCGATTCACGTCTGGCCTTCAACCCTCGTCCCAGCGAACGGGTTCGCTTTTTACGATCAAGAACAGATCTGGACGCCGGGGTTAGAGATGGTCAATGCGATCACGCCGCTTTCAGGGTCGGCCACGATTAACGTCTCGTCGAACGGATGGGTCTACTACGTCGAACCCTTCGCAGCAACGCTGTCAACAAAATTGCATCTACAAAGGTTTCCCTTCGATTCGCAGAATCTCGAAATTGTAATTGCCCCCTTTGCGTCCGGAGCAGCATTGATTCAGTTAAAGCCGAGTAGCAAGCTGACGCGCTTGCTGCCTGGCCGTTTTCTTGAGCTCGAACAATGGAAACTAGGCGGAATCACTTCAATTGAGCAGACCATGGAGATTGGCGAAAACATTCTGGTAGGCCAAGTCGAGTTCCGCTTGTTCGCCAGCCGGCGCGCGGGCTTTTATATCTGGACGATGATCTTGCCATTGATCGTCATGCTGATAGTTGCATGGAGCGTGCTCTGGATCGCGCCCGCCAACTTCGCGCAACAGCTCGCTATAGCAATGCCTACGTTCTTAAGCGTTATCGCGTTCTCATATGCAATGTCCTTCACATTGCCGCGAGTTCCCTACCTGACGTTCATCAACGCTTTTTTCTGACCATTTACTTATTCGTGTTCTTTACTGTCCTCGAGACCGTCGCGATTTATGCAATTGGTCGACGGTATGTCGGCGGGCGTGGCGGTGGAGCGCGGACTGTACCATCTTCCTTCTGGAGATATTCGCCAAATGAAGTTTTGGTAATGCTATTGAAAGCGTCGTGAAATGCAGAGTACGTTTGTCGCGCAAATGTTTCCCAGTGAGGCAGCATCAAAATGGCACTTTCCCCGACTAGGACAACCATGAAACGGGCACCTGAAGATTCAAAGCCGGCCGCCACCGCGATCAACGCAGAGAGCGCGCGCCTGCGCGAATGCTACGACTCCCAGGTACCGTGGAAGAAGTGGGGTCCCTATCTAAGTGAACGACAGTGGGGGACCGTGCGCGAGGACTATAGCGAAGGGGGTGACGCCTGGAATTTCTTCACCCACGATCATGCCCGCTCGCGTGCCTACCGCTGGGGTGAGGACGGCATCGCCGGCCTTTCCGACGACAAGCAGCGCCTGTGCTTCGCACTGGCCCTGTGGAACGGCAAGGATCCCATCCTCAAAGAGCGCCTCTTCGGGCTCACCAACTCAGAGGGCAACCACGGCGAAGACGTCAAGGAGTATTACTTCTACCTCGACAGCACGCCGACCCACTCGTACATGAAGTACCTGTACAAGTACCCGCAGGCGGCCTATCCCTACGCCGACCTGGTGGAGACGAACCGTCGCCGCTCCCGCAGCGAGTTTGAGTATGAATTGCTCGACACCGGCGTCTTCAATGACGACCGCTACTTCGATGTATTCGTGGAGTACGCCAAAGCGGGTCCGGAAGACATCCTCGTGCGCATCACGGCAGTCAACCGGGGACCGGACCCGGCCGAACTGCACCTCCTGCCGACGCTGTGGTTCCGCAACGACTGGGCGTCGTGGATTGCCGAATCCAACCGAGCGGCCGAGAAACCGAACCTCAGGCAGATAGATGCAGCGGCGGGCACGAGCGCGGTAGCGGCAACCCATTCGCTGCTGGGCGAGTTCGTCTTTTCCTGCGACGGCGAGGTGCCGCTGCTCTTCACCGATAATACAACTAACCACGAGCGGCTTTTCCCGGGGCAAAAGAACGAGAGCCCGTACGTCAAGGACGGCATCAACGACTACGTGGTACAGGGCAAGAACGCAGCAGTTAACCCCGAAAAGCAAGGCACCAAGGTCGCGGCGCACTATCGCGTGACGATTGCTCCCGGCGAGTCGGCCACCGTGCGGCTGCGCCTCACCGGCCAGTCCGCCGCCGGTAAGAGTGGGAACCTCAAAGCCAACCCATCCGGCTTCGGCGCACGGTTTGACGAGACGCTGGCCGTTCGGTTGCAGGAGGCAGATGAGTTCTACCGCTCGGTGACCCCGCCTTCGGTCTCCCCGGACGCGGCCAACGTGATGCGCCAGGCCATCGCCGGCATGCTCTGGAGCAAGCAGTTCTTCTTCTTCGATGGTGACAATTGGCTGGACGAGCACCACTCCAACCCTCTGCATACCGGATATCGTAACTCCCGAAACTCGGAGTGGTTCCACATGCTCAACGAGGACGTCATCTCCATGCCCGACAAGTGGGAGTACCCATGGTACGCCGCTTGGGACCTCGCCTTCCACACGCTCCCGCTTTCGATCGTGGACCCCGATTTCGCCAAGCAGCAGATGGATCTGATGCTCCGTGGCGCCTACCTGCACCCCAGCGGCCAGATGCCCGCGTACGAGTGGAACTTCAGCGACGTGAACCCCCCGGTCCACGCCTTTGCGACCCTGTTCCTCCATCGCACCGAGCAGGCGCTGCGTGGCGAAGTGGATCTGGACTTCCTCAAGTCGACCTTCAACAAGCTGTTGCTGAACTTCACCTGGTGGGTCAACCGCAAGGACCGCTTCGGCAAGAACGTCTTCGAGGGCGGCTTCCTCGGCCTCGACAACATCGGCATCTTCGACCGCAGCGCCCCGCTTCCCACCGGCGGCCACCTGGAGCAGGCGGACGGCACGGCGTGGATGGCCCTCTTCTGCCAGAACATGTTGGAACTCGCGGTCGAGCTTGCCGTCCACGACCCCACCTATCAGGACATGGTCTTCAAGTTCGTAGAGCATTTCTACTTTATCGCCGCGGCTATGAACCGGCCCGGCCAGGTCGGCATGTGGGACGAGGAAGACGGCTTTTATTACGACCTGCTGCGGCTCCCCGACGGCAGCGCCACCCGGCTCAAGGTCCGCTCGATGGTGGGGCTCCTGCCCCTGTGCGCCACCACGGTAATCGAAAAGCGGCAGCGAGAGCATGTCCCGCGCGCGATGGCCGCGTTTCTGAGACGCCTGCACCGCATTCCCGAACTGATGGAGACGATGCACCCCACGGGCCCTGGGCATTTCGGGGTAGCCGAGCGGGGGATCATCGCGCTACTCAATCCGGAGCGGCTCCGCCGGATTCTCACGAAGATGCTCGACGAGAACGAGTTCCTGAGCCCCTACGGCATCCGCTCGCTCTCCAAGTTTCACGAGCAGCACCCGTACATTTTCCACGTGCAGGGTCAGGAGTACCGGGTGGACTATCTGCCGGCCGAATCGAACACCGGCATGTTTGGCGGCAACTCCAACTGGCGGGGTCCAGTATGGATGCCGGTCAATGCCCTGCTCATCAGGGCCCTCCTCAATTTCTACGAGTACTACGGCGACAGCTTCACGATCGAATGCCCGACCGGTTCCGGCAAGATGATGAACCTCTTCGAGGTGGCCAAGGAGATCGCGGACCGGCTCACCCGCATCTTCCTGCGCGATGAGCGCGGCCGTCGGCCTGTCTACGGTGGAACCGAGAAATTCCAGGCCGACCCGCACTGGCGCGACCATATCCTATTCTACGAGTACTTCCATGGGGATAACGGTGCCGGGCTCGGAGCGAGTCACCAGACTGGATGGACCGGATTGGTAGCGAAGCTGATCCAGCTTTTCGGCTTGCTCGATGCGAAGCAGTTGCTTGAGGCCGGCAAGGCAGCGGCCTTCGTCCGAGGAAAGCGGAGAGGTGAGGTGCAGCAATGAAGTCCTTACCCCCTCAGCCCTCGCTCTATCAGATCAACACGCGCGTGTGGCTGACCGAGCTGTCGAAGTCTCTTGGTCGGCCGACGACGCTGGACGACATACCGGACGCCGAGATGGACCGCCTGGCTGAAATGGGGTTTGACTGGATCTGGTTGCTGAGCGTTTGGCAGACCGGGCCGGCGGCGCAGCAGGTTTCACGCAGTCGCCCTGAATGGCGCCAGGAGTTTCAGGCAACCCTGCCGGACCTGCGCGAAGAAGACATCGCCGGGTCCGGGTTCGCGATCACCGGTTACACAGTGCATAGCAATCTGGGCGGAGATGCCGCTTTGGCCCGGCTGCGCGAGCGGCTGAAAAAGCGTGAGTTGCGGCTGATGCTCGACTTTGTCCCGAACCACATGGCCCCGGACCACCCGTGGATCGACGAGCACCCGGATTACTTTGTCCGTGGCAGCGAGAGTGATTTGGCACGCGCACCGCGCAACTACTGCCGCGTGCAAACGAAGAGCGGAGCGCTGGTGCTCGCCTACGGCCGCGACCCGTACTTTGAAGGCTGGCCCGACACGCTGCAGCTCAACTACGGCAACCCGGATTTGCAGCAAGCCATGATCGGTGAGCTGGAGCGAATCGCCGGGCAATGCGACGGCGTGCGCTGCGACATGGCCATGCTGGTCTTGCCCGACGTGTTCGAACGCACGTGGGGCATCCGGGCTGACCTGTTCTGGCCGAAGGCAACCGAGTCCGTGCGGCGCGCACATCCGCACTTCCTGTTCATGGCCGAGGTCTACTGGGATCTGGAATGGACAATGCAACAGCAGGGATTCGATTACACCTACGATAAGCGGCTGTACGACCGCTTGCGCGAGGGGCACGCCCGGCCGGTGCGCGAGCATCTCCACGCCGGACTCGATTACCAGAACAAGCTCGCCCGGTTTCTGGAAAACCACGACGAGCCGCGGGCGGCCGCTACGTTCCCTCCGCGGATTCACCAGGCGGCGGCCGTGATCACCTTCCTGTCTCCGGGGCTGCGTTTCTTACATCAGGGGCAGTTCCAGGGTCGAAGGAAACGAATCTCTCCCCATCTGTCTCGAGGTCCGGCGGAACCCCTGGACCAGCAGCTGGAACAATTCTACGATCGGCTATGCAGCGTGCTACGCCAACCTGTTGTCCGCGAGGGCCAATGGCAATTGCTCGAGTGCATACCGGCGTGGGAAGGCAACTGGACCTGGGACTGCTTCTTGGCATTTGCCTGGCAAGGTCGCGACGGCGAGCGGCTGCTGGTGACAGTGAACTATGCTCCCAACCAGAGCCAGCGTTATGTGCGGCTGCCGTTCACCGACCTCTGCAACCGTCTATGGCGGCTTGAGGATTTGATCGGCGAGGAGGCTTACGATCGGCAAGGCGATGATTTGCAAGCGCGTGGACTATACCTAGATGTACCTTCTTGGGGCGCTGCTGTCTTCTCGCTGACAAGACAAATGACCGCTTAATCGGACCACGACGATCCGGCTAGTGAGGTAGCAATCATTTTGGTTTGAGACCTTCGCGGCCACTCGTCGGACAGATTATCAGCGTATACGCAGCACAGGTCAACCGGCGATGGACTCTACCTCAAAACACGTCGATTTTCGGGATGAAGGCCAGGTAGTGATCAATGATGAAGTGACTACCGCAAAACAGCAAAGGTTGCCAAGCAGGGCATGAAAAGGACACTTCGCGTTCCCGGTTGCTCACCCTAGCTGGAAGGAGCGGCCGGAAGGGATGCCTATCCATGTACGACGTTCGCCAGGAACACTATACAAGCGTGATTCATGAGATGATCAAGCATGAAGACGACGTAACGAATCATCGCATCATGTGGTTGTTGGTCGGCCAAGGGTTTATCGCCAATGCATTTGTTTCTGGGGAGCGTGCAGCCGGTCACTTTATGCTTCCAGTCGCGGGGGTTTTTGTAACGCTCTCAGCATTCGTGATGCTCTACAAGAGCTACCTGGCTCGAGGATATCTCCAGTTCCTAGGCACGCGAGCGAAGCAGGGGACATTGCAGGAGGAAGACCTGCCACTCATGGGATGGCCGAGAAAGAGGATCAAAGGCTGGTGGAAGGAAGTCTGGGTTTGTCCATGGATTGGACAACTCGACCATATACTGGAACCGTGGCTGTTTCTACCGTACCTATTTGTGGTCTTGTGGCTGACCGCTCTGTTAAAACCGCGGCGCGTGCTGGACACAGGGATAGAATTCATACTGGCCGCTATTCTGTCGGCAGTGATATTTTCCGTGGGTTGCATGCTATTTGTCTGGTTGCAGGGCAAGGAAGAGGAGCGCGCTGAAGAGCTAATTCGGGCTTCGAGGTCTCACGGTGCTCCGGGATCCAGTTAAATGTCGAAAAATTCCGCCCTCGATTAGATGAAGGGCTTGACCGTAAAGCGTTAATAGACCCAACGATGGAACAAGGATCGACCTTATTCGCGTACAGAAGCGCTCAAGTCCCAACTTAAGCGCCGACGCCTTGGTCCGATTACCCGCCTCATCGGTGTCCAGCCAGAAAGGTTCACTCCATTTCGCGATTTAAAAGTGACCCACACTCGGGCTGATAGTGGTTAAACCTTTATCCGCCCCACTCAGAGGAGGCGAGATTGCTGGTGATGATGGCCGAGCGGCGTTCGTAATGCTGCGCCAGCAGGTTGAAGAGCAACAACTGCACGGTCTTTTCCTTCCGGGAGATGGCGATCGCCTCGCAATTGGTCCGCGCGTCGATCCCGAAGACCCCGCGAAACATCCCCTCGCTCGCGACCACCATGAGGCTCGATTCCTTCGCGATCACCCCCGAGATGTGATACGGCAGACCGCAGTTCGCGTACGAGACGTAGGGCCCGCGCTCCACCATGATGATTTCGGTGTTTTCATCCAGCCTGCGCAGGCGTGCCGCGCACGACGCTCCGCCGGCCACGCCGCCGACGATGATGACCTTCATCCTTTTGCCTGTAAGGCCCATAACCGTTCCCTTTGAGCCGGTGTCATTTGACGTTATAGCCGCGCCCCTCCAGGCAGGCGGCCATCGCGCGAGTATAGTTCATCTGTTGCGAGGCCACGGCAGAGGCAGCATTCGCTTGCTGCTCAGCAGCCTGCTGACGTTTTTCATCCCTTCTGCGAAACCCGCCAGCCAATCCGCCATCGCTGCCCCGGCAGCCGCACTTTTGCCCGCGTCTCCGGTGATTGCGCCACCAACCGCGCCGAGCGCCGCACAGCGGGCAGCTCCCTTCAGAACGTGCGGTTGCGTCGGCTGACAGGGCTTCGGATCAAGTTGGTTAGGATTGTTCGGATCGGCCCTGCTGGGATCGTAGCCAGTCTGCTGAACTGCCCAAGAATGACATTCGTACCGATCTTTATCCTGCTGCGCGCTGCTCTGATTCTTCAGCGGATAAACATATAGTTGCGGACTCTGTGCCGACGCGATGCTCGTGGGCACCATCGCCACCGGCAATACCGCACCAGCTAAGACCCATCGGCAGCCGGCCCACGGTGTTACTTTTGCTTTTCACTATGCCCTCATCCGCACAATCGACGGCGATCGCCGTCGATTCGCGACAGGACTTGGATACTGCGCCAATTCGCGTTGCGCATTGAGCCTTAGTTCCCGGAGTCCTTTTCCAGCGATAATACAATCGCCCTCCAGAGACTGACTACCAGCTCATCGCCAACCTTGACCTTCGTAAGATTTTTCGGGTCGCGCGCTTTCACGGTTTCGACCGCTCCGTCCGGACCTTTGACCGTTATGGTCCCGTTGGCTTGATCGATCGCAACCACCGTGACGACGATTCTAGCGAGACCGGTCGCCGTCCCGCCCAGGGCTCCCTCCGGTGTGGTGCCGGATATCCCTTCTTTCAGCGATATAGCCGCGACGTTCTCGCCAGCTCTCTTCTTGCGGATGTTCGCGACCTCGTAAAACTTCGCAACCACGGGTTCGCCCACCTCTGCCGCGGCAAGGTTGGCGGGATTGTCAACTCTGAGAGTTGCCTTCCGACCTTGCGGGCCCTCGAGTATTACCAGCTTCTTAGCCTTGTCGACGTCGACAATTTTGCCGTGAAGGGTAACCTCTGTTGCGGAACTAACGCCCTCGGCCTGCGCAGCTGATGGCGGATTTTCGGGCTTGGCTGCTTGCGCCGACGCGGCAGCACTTAGTCCCAATCCCAAACCGACTGCTACGATTGTTGCCCCCAGAATTTGACATGTTTTGCGTTTGACCATATGTAGCCCCTCCTCTTCGTGCGGATAATCCTGGCTCTCATCTGCTATTCTTTAGTTCTGTAATCCTCGGCCACCGACTCTTTTGACAACAGCGCCCAAATCCGTGCCAACGGACCTTTCCCACTTCACTCGCTCTCTCCCCAGTAGGGGCGAGAAGATAAGGAAAGAAGCCATTTTTCACGCAGGGTGTTGAGTTGAAATTTAGTGCCCTTGGTAATTTTCAGGGTTTCTCAACACCCTGCTAGACCGTGCCCGCATAGGCAGCTGCAAATCATAGACCAAGGTTCCGTGTGACTGCCTTCGAACCAAACGGCTGCGGTTGGGCTCAAATCGGTTTTTAGCGACCGGTACCCGACTCGACACCATAAAGCGTCGGGTATCCTTATGAATCCTCCCTTCATGCGCACGCGGGAGCCCGCTATGTTAGCTGTGAGGAGCCGCTTGATCTCTTCAGGTGGTCAGGAGCGACATACCGGTTGTAGCGGAAGGCATCACTTGTCCGCCGACAATTGGTGCGATTGGCGTCAATCTGCAATCACCCCCTCAAGTGTGTTGAGGATCCGTCGTCGCGAAATCATGCCAAGCGGATGGTGGCCGAGCTCTCGCTGGACAAGCAGCTCCTGCAGGACGTCACTCGGGAAATTTGTAAGCCCCGAGCGGCGGCGGTGCGCAGTGCAGAGGGTGTGCAAACGCTAGCGGATAGCAGAGCGCCACGCGTGCCGCTGCTCGGGCAGCGGCGGGGAACGCAACGCCATACCCCGATCCTGCCCGGCGATCAGGATGCACTGACCCAGGCACGCTTATTGAAAGCAGCGTCGATCCAGAGAGTGGAGCGTGCCTGGTTCGAGGTTAAACAAGGATCGGTTATTAGTCGTGTTGAAGCGATTGGCCATAGTCGTAGTGCTACAAATCGTGCTGGGCTCCGCCCTGAGCGTGATGGCATTTGCCCAACTGGCACCCGGCGCATCCGAGATCGATCGGAACGTAACTGCCGCATTACGGGAACTTTATTCGCACAATGAAGGCGCGAAAACGCTGAGGGCAAAGGCCAAAGCGGTTCGCGTCTTCCCCGATATCAAAAAGGCGGCTTTCATCGTCGGTGCACAGTACGGTTACGGGGCGCTCCGAAAAGGGGCCAAGACCGTCGGCTATTACAGAACCGGTGCCGCCTCCTATGGGTTCCAGGCTGGGGTAAAGAAATTTGGCTACGCCTTGTTCTTCATGACGGACTCGGCGCTGGCCTACCTCGACAACAGCGGCGGCTGGGCGATCGGTACCGGGCCGAGTATCGTCGTGCTTGACCAAGGCGCCGCGCGGTCGCTCACAACGACCAATTTGCGTTCCGATGTCTATGCTTTCGTCTTCAGCCAGCAGGGTCTGATGGGCGGCATTGGCCTTGAGGGATCGAAGATCACCAAGATCACTCCTAGCCAGTAAACGTTCGCACGCGATCTCAGTTTGTCGGATCAGCTCGAGTTGAAGACCACGGCGAAAAGGGACGGCGGGCACAGCACAATCCCCTACGCTTCGAAGACTTCGGCCGGAGCACCCGCGGACACTGACGAGGCCAGCGCGTCGTCGGCTTGAGCAGCAACCTGGAGACACTGAACAAGCAGATGGCATCGCGCATAACAGAGCTCAACCATCATCAGTACTCCCAAGAGCGCGGATTCCAATTCCGCCGCAACCTTGTGAACGGTCCGGCCGGAACGCGGCCGATCCAGCGCCGCCACGCGATACACCCAAGGATTCCCCTGGAGGGAAAGATGGAACCTCAGAGCCTATCGCAACGGCTCCAGCAGAATCAGGAGCAACAGGTGACTGCCCAGGCGGCAGCCAATTGACAGCAGGACCAGCGCAACGGCTACAATCGCCCGATGGCGGCATGCCTGACCAGACGCGGCTATACCGTGAACTAGCTGGAGAATTTGGCGAAACAAATCACGGCACTACATTTGCGTTGCGCGCGATGGATTTAACCCAAATCCCTCAGTTCAGGTACCCGGTCTGCATGAAATCCAACTGTGGCGCAGTTGAGCCGAGCGAAGATAACTCGTTGATTTCTCTGGGCTTTTCGCGATTACTTTTGCTCCGAACTGTGTTTTTTCGGGTTTAACCGAGAAGGAACCAATCATGCGGAATGATCTTGCCGGAAGAGTGATGTGGGGTGTCGCGGGTGCAGGGCTCGCGCTCGCTTTAGTACTTTCGGGTTGCGCGACCACGGTTGAAAGCACCCCCGCAGCCGCAAAGGCGTTGGAATCTGGAGGCCCCTGCCGCCGGCAGTGACCGGATTTTTCGGAACCGATGCGTCGAAACTGGCACTCGGCCCGGAGGGCGGAGCGGCGCTGGCGTATGTCAATCAGAACGCTCAGTGGAGCATGTACACCAAGATCCGGTTGAAACCGGTCGAGTTTTGGGCCGCCGCCAATTCGAGGGTCTCGGCCTCTGACCAGCAGATGCTGACCGCATATTTCTACGACAAATTGACCGAAGATCTTAGAAAAAATTTCACGCTCGTCGAATAAGCTGGCCCCGAAGTTCTTACCCTGCGCGTGGCCTTGATGGACGCAACCACCGCAACGCCGGGATTGCGTAGCATCTCGGTTATCGTTCCGCAGGCGCGTGTTCTGAATGGAGTACAGTCCTTGGCAACCGGCAGCTATGCGTTCGTCGGATCGGCCGAGGCCGAAATGAAGGCGATGGGCTCGACTACCGACGAAATGTTGGCGGGCGCGGTTGATCAGCGTGCGGGGGGCATGGGGATGAAGGGGGCGGCGTCATTTCAATGGGGCGACGCGGAGAACGCCATGGACTACTGGGCGCAGAAGATCACCAGCCGCATCCTCCAATTGCAGGGCAAGGTACCCGCGCAGACTTGAACGCAAATGGCAAATGCGAGCGAAATACTCGGGCTCAGCCCTAACAGCCCGTGGCGCAAGTCCGCGATTTCGGTGTCGCCATAGGATGACGGCGAAGACAAGCAATTCGGTCAATCCTTAGATCTTAGGATAATGAACAGGATCCGGGTTGGCACCGTAGACGGTATCGACAAAACCTACGTGGAGCTGAAGGCGAAAAAACTCGGACGCCCGGCGCTGCTCATCAAGACCGACGACCTGGTCCGACTGAAGACTCTCGATATTCGGGACACTCATCGGACCCGGCAGTCCGGTTGCGTATTCGCGCCGCAACCGCAGTTCGCTCTAGACGCCGGCCTCGTGGGCGCGAGTTTAGGTGTACGAAGGGCTCAATATTGACCGCCTGCAGGACTGGCTGTACCGCGTGAATCGAGCAATGTGTGTGTCATTGAGCGGCATTCGTCACGCGGCCCGCTGTCGGCGATTCTTCCGCTGTTGCCTCGCCGCCTCCAACTTCCGATCCGCCACAATCTCCCGCGCACCACGATTTGAAGGGAGAACCGGTCGCGAGCGTCGTTGACAGAGATGGTCCCGTGCATCACAAAAGGAGCCTATCGTGCGCGCCTTGACCACGCTCGTGAGCCCGCGCTAGCGTTCCGTTGTTCAAAGGCGCTACTCGACGAGTTGGGCGCCTAAAGGAGATACGGACGCAACCGGAATCATGTCATCACGCTCACGACCCCTTGGCACTGGGGCTGGTTCCATATACGCAAATCCAGATACGGAGATTCCGGTTGAGTCGACTGTGTGAACCGGAAAGGAGAGCCTCGTGGCTAAGCGACTGATTTTCTGTGGCTTCACGATGAACACCGTGTCGCACATTTACCATGGGCTGTGGCGGCATCCGCGAACGCGGCAACTCGAGTAACGCCGACGTGATCGGACTGTATGGCGATTATCGCGGTAGTTGGGAAACCTATGTCAGCGAAGGTCTACAAATTCCGAGCAACGATCCATCAGTGCTCATTTCCGCACTGGCGCATGTGACTAAACACCTCGGGTTGGCGTTTACCAGCTCTATAATTCAGGAGCATCCCTTCAATTTCGCACGTCGGGTCTCGACTCTTGATCATCTTTCGAAGGGGCGAATCTGCTGGAATATCGTAACGAATCCGTTAGCGAATGGCGCGAGGAATTTCGGACTCGACGACCTGACTGAGCACGACGAGCGCTACCGCTGGGCGCAGGAATACATGCAGGTAGTCTACAAGCTATGGGAAGGGTCCTGGGAAGACGACGCTCTGTTACGTGACGTCAAGAGCGGTGTTCACGCCGATCCCGCCAAGGTTCACAAAATCTATCACCGTGGTGAACGTTATAGCGTCGAGGGTCCTCATCTGTCGGCCCCGTCGCCGCAGCGTACGCCGGTACTCGCGCAAGCGGGTTCGTCGGCTGCGGGACGCGATTTCGCAGCTCTTCACGCTGAAGTTCAGTTCCTTATCGCTGCGAATCCCGAAAGTGCACGATCGCAGATTCAGGACGTACGCTCGCGGGCTGTCGCTTATGGCCGCCGACCTGAAGACATCCTGTTCCTGCAAGGTCTCTCCTTCGTCGTTGGTAGCACTGAAGAGGAGGCTCGCCGCAAAGAAAGGGAG
Source organism: Binataceae bacterium (SeqCode) (assembly GCA_050011435.1). Classification (GTDB taxonomy): domain Bacteria; phylum Desulfobacterota; class Binatia; order Binatales; family Binataceae; genus JADMIL01. Next base: position 6,975 of record JBEKJC010000040.1, on the reverse strand, counting down.
ATCGAGGAATATCTGAGTCTCGATGGGATGCTCGCACACGCGAGCGGCGCAACCGGGGTCGATCTGGGTAACATCCCCTGGGATCAACCAATCGGCGATGTGCAGACCGAAGGTGTGCGAAGCATTCTGCAGGCGGTGATTGCGGGCGCTCCGAATAGCCGGGCGGCAACCGTCGGTGATGTGGCGCGTCTGCTCGGCAAGACAACTCGAGTTACAGGTACGCCGGAGCAGATCGCCAATCGCCTACAGGATTGGGCTGCTGCAGGCGTCGATGGTGTCAACGTAATATACAGTACGACGCCTGGCACCTTCGTCGATTTCATCAATTATGTAGCTCCAGTGCTGCAAGGGCGCGGCTTAATGCAGCGTGAGTACAGTCCTGGCACCTTCCGGGAGAAGCTATTTGGTGCTGGACCATACCTCCCGGATCGGCATGTCGCACGATCCTATAGGAATTGGGAATCACGGAGAGCTGGCCAAGGGCCCGCCAGCAAGGAAAAAAATGCTTAGGCGCGGACGCGTCTCACGGTCTGGTATGGATGTGGAAGGCGAACGCCGCATCTGCACCTTCCGAGTACTTTATGTTGAGGCGGACGGGGACAGCTCCGAGAAATGCGAGGATTAGACGATGGCCAATGAAAACAGCAACTTGACTCCCGAGCAGATGGCGGCACGGATCGCGGAGCTGGTCTCGTGACCCCTGTGCCTACCAAAAACTCCGAAAACGCTGGAAAGTCTAGAGTTTTGGGATTCACCGCCATAGTGTTCTCGGCCTGCTTGAAGATGTGCGATTCATCGTCGCGGTTCTTGCCCGCCGATTCCGTGGCCGGGCGGTGGTGGAATTAGAGAACCTCGCTCTTCGTCATCAGCTGCATGTTCTTCGCCGCCAACGGCCGGGTCGGCCCCGATTGTTTACGATCGATCGCCTGCTGTGGGTCTGGCTCTACCGGTTATGGCCGCGCTGTCTGGATACGATGGTGTTGGTCAAGCCGGCCACCGTCGTCCAATGGCACCGTCAGGGCTTTCGCCTGTTTTGGCGCTGGCGTTCGCGATCAGGACGGCCGTCAGTAGAGCGCGAAGTTCGGGATTTGATTCGGCAGATGAACGCCGCCAACCCGCTCTGGGGTGCGCCCCGGATTCACGGCGAATTGCTCAAGCTGGGCATCGAGATCAGCCAAGCGACAGTTGCCAAGTTCGACATGTTCGTCGTGGCGTCCGCCTCGTTTCGGCTGCTGTATGTGATGATCATTCTGGCCCACGATCGCAGGACGATTGTGCGCTTTGATGTTACGCGGTATCCGACCGCAGGCTGGCTAGCGCGTCAGGTGACCGACGCGTTTCCATGGGACACTGCTCCGCGCTACCTCCTGCGCGATCGCGATACCTCGTTTGGCCAGCAGTTCCGCAAGCAAGTCGATGCGATGGGAATCACCGAGGTGGTCAGCGCGGCGCGATCACCTTGGCAGAACGCATATGTCGAACGCGTGATCGGTTCGATTCGCCGTGAGTGCCTCGACTACATCGTGATCTTCAACGAGCGCCATCTGCGCCGCGTCCTCTCCTCGTATGCGGACTACTACCATCGCAGCCGCACGCATTTGTCACTCGATAAAGATTGCCCGGAACCGCGCCCGATCATGCCAGACAGGAGTGGGAGAGTTGTCGCCATCCCGCAAGTGAGAGGCCTGCATCACCGTTACGAACGTCTCGCCGCCTGATCATAACCATTTCCTGTTCCTCAAGGTGGCGCGTCCGCTGTTCCACTCGTCCGAAGATCGCGCGATAAGAGGTCCTGCGATCTCACCTGTGGGATCGAAGATTGCCTTTCGTTTAGATCGCAGACCCGATTCACTTCTCACCCCAATTCAGCGTCAATTTATGCACGGGCTCAAATTCCGGCTCAGATGACATTTTTGGTAGGGACAACCGCGTCCTTCGGAACAATCCTGCTCGGGTACCCCGCCGAGACGTTCCTAAGCATCCCAGTGCGAAAGCCCGTCGAGGTGACGTGGCTCTGAGAACCATACTACGGTACGGAAAGTGCCAGCGAGGAATATCGAATGACCGACAACCATCGTACACGCCTGCAGCGAATTGGCTACCGTACGCCGGATGAGGTCGCGGAGCCTGATCGACTCGTGCTCGTCGAGTACGTCTCAGGTGGGTGTGTGGCCATCATCACCCTCAACCGGCCGCATGCCGACAATGCAATCACGACGGAGCTGGCGGTGCAGTTGATCGAGATCCTCGAGACCATCGCCGCCCGTCCTTCTGTGCGCGCTGCCATCATCACCGGAGCCGGAGACAGAGCCTTCTCCGTCGGCGGCGACCTGCGCCAGCGCAAAGCTATGACGAAGGAAGAATGGCTACGCCAGCGCCAGGTCTTTGATCGCTTGCTCTACACCCTGCGCCAATTGAGCAGGCCGATCATCGCTGCCGTCCACGGGATGGCCTACGGCGGAGGCTGCGAGATCGCCATCAGCACCGACTTTATCATTGCGTCTGACGATGCCGTCTTCGGCCAGCCGGAAGCGATGGTCGGCCTGAGCGCCGGCGGCGGCGGACCGGTCTTCCTACCGCGTGTGCTCCCGCCCGGGAAAGCCATGCAGATGCTGATGACGGGAGAGCCTATCACCGCACAAGAGGCGCACCGGCTTGGCATGGTCAACGAACTCTACCCCAAGGGGGAGCTGATGGACGCCGTGGTGCGCCTCGCCGAGACCATCGCTAAGAACTCGCCGACGGCCGTGCAAGCGGTTAAGCGGGCTGTCCTCATGGGAGCCGGCGAACCCACAGAGCAGGCCGTCGCGATCATGATGGAAGCGCACTGGCGCTCGGTCGTCCATCCCGACCGCGTCGAGGGTATACGAGCCTTCAACGAGGGCCGCGAGCCCGAGTTCCCGGATCCTGAGCATTAGGACTTCGACCGAAGCCAAGTTATCACCAGCTGTGCCTGCCGATAATTCCGTGCGCCACTGCTTCGGCTGTTACCGGGCGGAACGAACCAGTTCCCGGGAGGAACTTCCACCCTCTGTGGACCAGCGCCTTTTTCACGGCGCACTTTTAGATAGCCTATTATAGATTCCTCGGGCTTACGCGCCTGCATCCACCAGGCGCCGCCGCGGCTTCGCCCCTTGACGCCAGCCGTTCAATCCAGGGGTGAGCCGAATTCAAGACCGACGGCAACCGATTCGGATCGACGCCGGACGCCTCGTCTGCTCGTATTGGGCAGCACCCCTGACAAGCGACCGCACTCACGGCTTGGCGATCAGTGGTGCGAGTTGTTTTTGCTTTGCCCTCAGATCATTTAGCAACTGTGCCAACCCCTCTTCCCTGATTACTCGATCAAACTGGGTGCGATAGTTCTCGACCATGCTGACGTCCTCGACTTCCACGTCATAGACGATCCAGTCATTACCGCGACGCTCCAGCATAAAGGTGATCGGAAGATCCTCTTCGTGCGGCTGAATCACAGTTGCGTCCACCCAAGCGTAGTTTGGACTGGCATATCGTTCCTTGCTGACGGTAATATTTAGTTCGACGTAGTCTTGAATCTGAGTTAGATACGCCGCTTCAATAAAAGCGCTGAATAGCGAGACGAATTCGTTACGCTCGCCAGCGGCCAATTCACTCCAATGCTGGTCAAGCGCCCCTTGCGCCATACGTGGGAGGTCGAGGCTGTGTTCGGCGAGTTCGCGAAGGGCGCGTCGTCGCTGCTCGACCGGCATCTGGCGGTTGTGCAGGATCGCGATCGCGTCACCGAGAGTCGACTTGACCGCCGCTAGTGGTGTCGGCGCGTCGTCAGCCGCGTGCGACGGCGCAGCGACAAGGAATAGCACGACCGCAAGACTCGCGCCGCACCGCAACCATATCGACAAACGATTCCCGACTCTTCTCACTTGCCGTACGCCCCCGGAGCAGCCTGATGCCTCAATCAGTGCCATCGATTCCATGCTGTCCAACCTCCCTACGACCTCCTTCTTGGTCCGTTTCGCTCGGCCCGATGGTCGAGAGTTTTGGTCACTGCTATCCAGTAGGTATTTTATCGCGACTTAGTTCGAATTGCTGCGCTGGCTCGAATTGCCTCATCTTGATTCGCTAGGTGATGCAGTTGCGGATCCGCGGCCTTTCGTTCGACGCGATCGATAAACAAATCGACAGCAGCCCACAGATCGCGTTCAAGGTATACCGGAAGGCGTTGCGGGCGATCGTGCATGCCCCCGTCCACGAATTGCGCCGCCTCGAGGCCAAGCGCATCGCGGACCTGCGGCAGCGGATAGTTCTGCCGCATTGTAAGGAAAGGAGCGCGGCGGCCTAACCCCGGAGGGTAGGAGGCGGTTATCGTTGGCGATGAAGAACGCATTTGGAGGAGACAACCAAGATAGCGTGCTTGACTGGCTTCGCGCAGGCCTCGGGGATCGCAACGAGTCGCTGGCGCGCCGGGCGATCCCGCGTTCCGAATCGATCCCTTCAAAATAGCCGACCAGCAGCAACCGGAAGTACCGACCGGGTGCCAGGCTCGGCCGTCCAATCACCAGTGCATAGAAGCTCGCGCACTCGCCTTCGACAAACGCTTTCGGCGACCGGCGCCGAGCTACTGTTCGAGATCTTCAGCCAGCGTTACGAGCGCGGCTCGATCATCTTTACCACCAACCTGCCTGTCGACGAGCGGACCAGTGTGTTCGCCTCCGAACGCTTGACCGGCGCACTGCTTGATCGCCTTGCCCACCGGTTCATATCCTCGAATGACGACAGCTACCGCGAATGACGACAGCTACCGCCTCAAACAGAGCAAGCACTGTCCCCGCGCCGACAGTTAGCCCGCCACTCCCACCCTGACTAAGAGACACAAGAAGGCCCCGCGGGGGGCCTTCTTGTGTCTTACTGATGCATTTTTGCTCCGGTCTTCTGATGTACTTTCTCCCCGGTGTTGACAGAGGCGAACGCGGCCATGCGCAGCATCGCGCGCCGCGACACCGGGGAGAGCTATCAGGAGTTCTTGACTGGCCTCGCGCAGGCGTTTGGGGGATCGCGACTCCCACACGCGGGGGCCTGGCGCGCCTGGACCGCAAGCGCAAGAAGAAAGCCTTGAACTCATCAGCCCTATCTGGCGTTATGCATGAGAATTCTGCCACTGCCACAGTGATGCCAGCGGTGCCCGCCCAAGCAACGATCAGATCTTGAATCTATCTCACGCTATAGACGCGTAGTTCGCGGCAAGCACTTAGCTTCCGAAGGGAGTGGAAGCCGAATCAAATTTGCGAAACCCGAAACTACAGGTGCTTAGATTACTTACTTTAGCTCAAAAGTCCATTCCGTTTTGAGCAATCCAGCCTCGGTCCTGAAATCTAATCTTGAGTTGCACCGCAATCTCCTCGGCGGTTGACTTCGCGCGACCTTCCAGCCCCAACTTACCGCTCGCCGCGCCATAGATCTTCAGGCCACCAACTACGATCAGACCCACTGGATTCGCCGAGGCTATGGCCACTGCGGCAGGTACTACTAAGCCAGGCGTTTTGTTTCCCGATGAGGTAAGGGTTCCGGAGCCAAGCTTGCGCAGACCCTGAGCGGTCATCACATATCCTTCCACCACCGTGTCCATCTCAGCTGTTCCAGCGCCAAATCCGATGACCATGCGCTTGACCATGTTTCCCGCACCGCCACCCTCGGTTGAAACGATGTATCCACGGATTACGCCGTCGCCGACCTGCGGCGACGATCCCGGGCCGGCTTCAATCGCGGGCAGGCCCATATTCTGAATATCCTTGACCAACTGCTGAGCGATCATGGCGCCGTATTTGCGGCCAGTTTCAAGCTCCTCGGGCGTGGGGGGCGTACTTGGCGCACCGACCTGTCCAGCCAGTGACGAATTGGTCGGCATATCGGAGCGCGCGGCTACGAAGTCATAGACCCAGATCTGATTTGGCCGCGCGAGCCCAGGAGCAACTAACGGTGTCTGCTGGGTGACTTGGGTTGAAGCGCAGCCGGCAACCACGGCCATAGTGAAAAGGAACACGACGGTGCGACGACAAGTCTTCATCGGAAACCTCCAGTTGTAAATAGCCGTTGAAAAAACAAGCACAAACTGCACCCCTCCCTAGCAGGTTGCGGAAAAAGGGTTTTTGAACCGCCTTTGCTTGAAGCAATCGAGCATTATGACACTCTCTACTAGGCTGTGACCACTGACTATTGGAGTCTGAAACTAGTTTTTCCGCAACCTGCTAGAGCCCTGAATTCAATTCGGCAAGGACTCTTTCCGGATCTTGATCGAAACGCTCGCCAAGTGCGTTGCGCTCGAGCAATTGGGTCGAATACCCGCTCGATTTGCCGGTCGACAGAACGTTCGCGTTCAGTTCGCGATGTGCCGCTTGCTCGTCGAGCCGGGTAACTCCAACAGGAGTTGCGCAGGCGCTGGCAAAAAGAGCGATGAGCGTAAGTACAGCCGTCCGGTTGGCTGTGAGTGCCCATCGACCTCGCAGAGACAAACTACTCGTCCACCTCTTGCCAAGTCTTGTCGGGATTATATTCTGTCATTTTGCTGGCCAGTCTGGCGGTAGCGGGCCCAAGGTCCTTTTGAACTATGACGCCATCCTCGTTGATCATGAATGTCGTCACTCCCGAAGCGCGGTACTCTGCGGGATAGGCCAGGAATGCAAATCCACCAGTCATCTTGCCATCGACGAGGTAATTCTTTGCTCCGCCCGGAGCATTCCTGCCTTCCCGTGTCAGTACCTTGTAGTAGTAGCCATGAAATGGGATGGGACTCGCGCCATTCTCCTTCTTGTAGCCCTCTGCGATCGCACTCGCTATCAGGGGTCCGATTGGACTCTTCGGCTGTCCTTCACTGGTTTCCCAATTGTGGTTCCTCAAAACCTGATCCGCGCGGAGGGAGACGCGGGCTCGCGGAACGGTCCCGTTTTGTAGCTTCTAGCGCGAACCGACGTGATGAATTCCGGTGCGACTGTGTACTAACGC
>JBEKJC010000039.1:0-32981 GCA_050011435.1 Binataceae bacterium (SeqCode) | reverse complement strand
CCAGCGAACCATTGGTCACTCGCTCGATTCTATGCCCCTGAGACTCGAGCCGGGTTCTGAGCCTCTTCCATATTTTGCGATTGCCAGCATCAACGACTAGTAACTTGGCCATAGCTCGGCCCCATTGCGTAACTATGCGTTGATCCTAATTTCACTTCCGCGACCTAGCACGAGTTCCGGCTGCCAAATCTGGCGGTGATCACGCAGGCGGCGCGCCATAATGCTTGCGCAGTTCGAGATTGACCTCGAGCACGTTGACAATCTTTTCGCCCCACAAGCCGTACATCGGCGCCTGGATCTTTTCTTGAAGTATCTGCTCGATTTCTCCACGCACCTGCGCGGGGTCGCGCTTGGTATCCTGTGCCCATTTCGACGCTACACGATCCAGCTGGAACTCCGCATTCTCCAGCGTGATGTGCGGATCCAGGCCCGAGCCAGATGTTGTCACCATGTCGCCAGGGACGTTCTGCAGGTCAGCGGTCGGATGCTCCTGCCGCCACATGTCGAAGAAGGTCGACTGTATGTCCGTGCCCTCTTTGACTGGCTCAATCGTCGTAACGGGTTTGCCGCCTACCTGACGGGTTACCGCGGCGGGGAACTGTCCCGGATTTTCCTTCGAGAACGTCTCGAAGAATACGACTGCAAGGTCAGGAGCTTTGGGCTGCGGAGTTCCAGGATTGTCCTTGATCCACTGCTGAACCACGCTCACATGCTTCTTCGCCCAGTCGTCAACATACTGCGAGTGAGTAGGATCCGCACTTACCCAAGCTTGCGCCAGGCTGTTATGAACATCTGCCCATTGCGCAACTGCGTGAGGCTGCCCCATGTAGTGGTCCTGTTGAAACCAGGCTTCGATATCTGATCCAACCAATTGTCCGCTCTTGGGGCCGCTTTTGTACTTGACGATCGGACCGAGTGCATTAGCTACTCGATTGCGAAGGGCATAGTTCGACGCAGCTAACGTCGAAGACGCTGAAGCCGAAGCGTCGTAGGATGCGGCGGACGGACGCGGCTGGAAGTATTCGTCCTTGGTGAAGGGCTGAGCTATTAGAAGTGATCCGACCGCGGTGTTATCGGGCCCGTTGACCATGCTGCCATTAGCCTGGAACGGGAAGGCGGTCTGACCAACCACCCACAGTGCCGCCGGGTAAATCCCACAGAGAATCACCACGCTGAAAAGCAAGAGCATTGCGCTTTTTGAAATATATTGTCCCATGACGCTGTCTCCTCTGGTCGCTGCAGGCGTCAGGCAGCCAGATGCAGGCCGACCATCAAAACGTCGATAAGCTTGATGCCGATAAAAGGCAGGATTACACCGCCCAACCCCCACACCAGCAGGTTCTTCCGCAATAGGGCATCGGCGCCGAGTGGCGTGTATTCCACGCCCTTGAGGGCAACCGGGATCAGCGCCGGTATGATGAGCGCGTTAAATATTACCGCCGACAGAATCGCGGAGGTTGGCGAATGCAAATGCATAACGTCCATGGTCTTGAGCCAGGGCAGCGTGCCGGCGAACAGCGCGGGCACGATCGCGAAATATTTAGCCACATCGTTGGCGATCGAAAACGTGGTAAGCGAACCGCGCGTCATCAAGAGCTGTTTACCGATTTCGACGACTTCGATGAGCTTGGTCGGATTGCTATCCAAGTCCACCATGTTACCGGCTTCCTTGGCGGCCTGGGTCCCCGAGTTCATCGCGAGGCCAACGTCGGCCTGAGCCAGGGCGGGTGCGTCGTTGGTGCCATCGCCCACCATCGCCACCAGTTTGCCCGCCTGCTGTTCTTTTCGGATGTAGGCCAACTTGGATTCCGGGGTGCATTCGGCGACGAAGTCATCGACGCCGGCCTCTCTTGCGATAGTCGCTGCGGTCAGCGGATTGTCACCGGTGATCATGACCGTGCGCACACCCGCCTTGCGCAAGCGTTCCAAGCGCTCCTTGGTGCCAGTCTTTAGGATGTCCTCCAGCACCACCAGCCCGGCGATCTTAGAACCCTCGGCTACGACCAGAGGCGTAGCGCCTTTGGTGGCGGCCGAGTCCACCAGGCCCTTGAGCTCGGCGGGTATGGTGCCTTTCTGCTTCTCGACAAAGCGGATGACCGCGTCGGGTGCCCCTTTGCGGATCGAGAGGCCGGAGGGAAGATCGACTCCGCTCATCCGGGTCTGCGCACTGAACGGAACGAATCGCGCGTCCGAGGCAACGCTGACCTGACCAAGGTTAGGCCGCTGCAACTCGAAGAGCTTTACAATGCTTTTGCCCTCGGGCGTCTCGTCGGCAATGGACGACACTGCCGCCAAACGTCCGAGTTCATCGACGGAATATTGGCCAACCGGAATAAACTCCGTAGCACGCCGATTGCCGACGGTTATCGTTCCGGTTTTATCGAGCAATACGACGTCGATATCGCCCGCGGTCTCAACCGCTTTGCCGCTCTTAGCGATGATATTGGCCTGGAGTGCGCGGTCCATGCCGGCGATGCCGATAGCGGCCAGCAGGGCTCCGATCGTAGTAGGAATCAGGCAGACCAGTAGCGCTACCAGGGTCGGCGCGTCCGTCCCCAAGCTGTGCAGTGGCTGACTGAGTCCAAGAAAGCTGGTCATGTACAGTTCGGCGTTATAGGCCATCCACCACAGGGGTATGACCACGATCAGGAAGATCAGAGTGAAGGCCGACAGCACCAAGGTGAGCGCGATTTCGTTGGGTGTGCGCTGGCGCACCGCGCCTTCGACCAACGCGATCATCCGGTCCAGGAACGTTTGGCCGGGGGCGGTGCTGATCTGTACGACAATGCGGTCCGACAGAACCCGGGTGCCGCCGGTCACTCCTGAGCGGTCGCCACCGGATTCGCGGATCACGGGTGCGGATTCACCCGTAATCGCGGACTCGTCAACTGAGGCGATACCTTCAACGATTTCGCCATCGCTCGGAATAATTTGGCCCGCCGTCACCACCACCCGATCACCCGGTCGAAGGGACGTAGATGACACCTCCTCGAGGCTGTTTCCACGCAGCAGGTAGGCCGGCGTGTCGTGGCGGGTTTTCCTTAGCGACTCGGCTTGCGCTTTGCCGCGTGCCTCGGCTAGCGCGGTCGCGAAGTTCGCAAACAGCACAGTCAGAAAGAGCCAAACGTCCAGCGCGATGAAGTAAGTGATTGGAACCTGGCTGGATGACTGGCCGATCGCCGCCGCGATCACGAACAGAAGCGTCAGGATGGCGCCCACTTCGACGACAAACATCACGGGGTTGGCCCATTGGATGTCCGGCCGCAACATTATGAATGCTTGCCGGAGCGCGACTCGATAACCTCGCGCTATTCATTTACGGATTCGTAGTTCTCGCGGTACAGCCGATCGCGCCGCTGAACCCTCGTGGCCTGGGAATGCTCTCGCCGACCACGATCTTCAATAGCGTCGCCTCGTTCATGACCAACACGAATCTTCAGCACTATTCGGGCGATGTGCACCTTTCCAATTTCAGCCAGATCTTCTTCGTTATTTTGAATCAGTACGTGTCGGCTGCGGTTGGACTTTGCGCCTTAACCGCGATCATCCGCTGCTTTCGGGCCGAGCAGGCCGTCGGCAATTTTTTCGTCGATATGTGGCGTGTGCTCATTTACATGTTCCTGCCAGCAGCCTTCGTTATCGGCATCTTGTTCATGCAACAGGGCATGCCGATGACCTACCAATCCACCCATCAGGTTTCTACCTTGGAACCCGCGGCGATGGGCACTGCTGACAATGGTCAGGCGAAGCAGCAGACGATCGTGGTGGGTCCGGTTGCAGCAGTTATCCCGATCAAGATGCTCGGCACCAACGGTGGCGGATTCTACGGGATGAATTCCGCGCATCCGATGGAGAATCCGAGTGCATGGACTAATTTTCTTACGACCTTTGCGATGATGTTTTTTCCGTTCTCCCTGGTGCTGATGTATGGCCGGATGTTGAAGCGGATGCGTCATGCCTGGGTGATCTTTTCGGTTATGTTCGTGTTGATGGCCGGCACGATCGTCTTGGCCATTAGCTACGACACGTTGAAGCCCAATCCGGGTCTGGCCGGTCAACCCACAAATCAAGCGTTTGAATTACCAAGTGCAACCGCTCCAGGCGGGAAAATCGCGGTGACGATTCCGACGGTCGCGGGGCTCCCGGTCGATCAGCACCTCGGTAACATGGAGGGCAAGGAGCTGCGTTTCGGGACCTCTGCCGGCGCGACGTTCGCGGCGATCACCACGGACGTGACCTGCGGCGCGGTCAACTGCGAACACGACAGCTTAAATCCGTTGGCCGGCCTGTCACCGATGATTGGTATGTGGCTGAACTGTGTCTACGGCGGCAAGGGCGTCGGCATGATCAATCTGCTTCTGTTCCTGATCATCGGCATCTTCCTGGCCGGCCAGATGGTGGGACGCACGCCCGAGTACCTGGGCAAGAAAATCGGCGCACGCGAAATGAAGCTCGCGGTACTCGCCCTGCTGGTCCATCCCCTCATGGTCCTGGGACCGACGGGTCTTTTTGCAGCCACCGACTGGGGGATCAAGGCGGAAGGCAATCCCGGTGCGCACGGCTTTTCTGAAATCGTCTACCAGTTTTCATCCTCTTCCGCGAACAATGGCTCGGCCTTCGATGGACTGGGAGTGACCTATGGCTTCAACAACAACCCCAGTCCGTCTCCAGAAGCCCGGCCGTGGGATATAGCTGCTGGCCTGGTGATGCTCTTCAGCCGGTATTTGCCGATTGTCGCTCCGATGGCGATGGCGGCAGCGCTCGGATACAAAAAGGAAACACCCTTCGGCCTCGGAACACTGCGAGACAACACATTTACTTTCGGCTGTCTTCTGTTCGGCACGATCGTGATCATCGGCGCTTTGCTCTTTCTCCCGGTGGCCGCGCTGGGCCCCATCGCTGAGCACTTAGGCCCGATTCCGTTCGGCGGTTGAACGAAGACCACTTGTTCTGTCGAGGAAAAACTTAGATGAAAACGCCAGAAGTTGCGCTTGCGGCGCAACAAGCCTCACCGACAACGCCGGGAATGTCTCCCCCGCCTCGCCGCTCCAGACGCATGGCTCTATTTGCGCCGGAGCTAGTTCAAGATCAGCAGCGCCGCCGCATACTGCTTCCAGGTCTGCGGTCCGCTATCGAGGCGTTTTTCAAACCAACCGAACAGCCGCGGCGGAGTGTATTTGCCGTCCATGATCCAGGCCATATACCGGCTCATCGGTATGGCCAGGATCGTGGTGAAAACCATCAATGTTATGGGAAGGGACCACATGTAATTTTACCTCGCTCGAGATTGCTGCCGCAGTGCCTAGAACCACTCGGGGCGAATCAGCGCGGCGAGCAAATAGAAGAAGAGGAAGACGGCTACTATGGCGGTCACATAGTTCATTCGAACACCTCAGATATTTTCGCAAGCAATGAGAAACGCATAACATAAGCCCATCACAACCACACCCAGCAAAAACATTGCTGGAAGCCAAATTCCTAGATTCATCACTCTTCCTCCATGGGAAACAGGTATTTCCTGCCCGTGCGCGATGCCAAGGCTCCACGGGATGGCGCAGATGGTTTCAGGAGTATCATCTTTGCCCCTTAGCGCATTAAACGTGCCGTCCCACAAACTCAGCGAAATTGCAGTTATTCTTTCCCAATTAGTTGGTAGAAGTGCAGATTGCAGCAATGTTCTTGCATTTCGCAGCACCCTAACGAGTAGCTTTAATCACCGATGGTCCCATTGGAGTCACAACTCCAGTGCCGATGCTTCCGTTAGCAGCATTTGGTTCATCGCGAGTCAATTCCGCGATCATTCTGCAAGGTTTGAGCATCAGCGCAGTAGTACAGCCTGGCCTTCCGTCCAAACAGCGCACTGTCGCAAAGAGGCCCTATAACGAATTCGTGCTGCACGGTCTTCTCGCGCCACTCGAGCGCGCCGGAGCGGGCTTTCCAAAGCTTCATGATTAACTGTCGATAGCAATTTCCAGACCAGCAGAAAAATCCGTGGAAACACGACGAAATCAAATCGGGTAACGGGCCAACTCCGGCAATCGCGTTTCAAAACGAAATGTGGATTGCTTTTTGGAAATACCTTTTCTGAGTCGTTGCGCGGTGGGCGTTGCGCAAAATCCGACTTTGGACCCAGCTATATCTACGCTGTAAGACGCAGCCGTCACGGTCGCTTCGCGACCTCGATTCAAGCCGGGCATTCTCATCGGCCGCGAGGCGAACCGGGAGGTTCGAACGCGATCTTTGGATAGAAGCGCTCGCGGACGCCGGCTGCCGCTCGCATAACGGGAGGTGCTAATCAGTATGAATGACGACCCGCAGACGCTTTGCGACGTTCTGAATCGCGCCCCGCAACGAGAGGATCTGCGAGAAGCGGTGGATGGCCTATGACGCTGAATTATAAGTGAGATGACGATCCTCTATGGCGACCTTGCGAAATGAAGCGATGTCGTGCGTAAGCCTGAACGTTGCTGGAGTTCCGCCTCGGCCAAATATCCCAATCGGCTCGGATTTTCCTGCGGCATGGTTCCTGCTCATTAATTGCTTGGACACTATCAGGGAGCACCGATGAAGATAATAGAAGCAGTAATTATGCGGTCGGCCCTCGACGACTTCGGTCGATGCGCCAGGCAGCTCGGGATCTTCGGATTTGACTTATCCGAGGAGAATTGCACACTTCAGGACCACCACCAACGACTGGCTGTGGCCAGCGAGCGCACTCGCAACACCACGGCCAGGCTAAAGGTAGATTTTGCGGTACTCGATCAAGAGACCAAACCTACCGTTCACGCCGTTCTCGAGTCAGTTCATCCGGACAGCATCTCAATCTTCAAATTTGATCAGGATACACGCCCGGGATCGGCAACAAATCGACCCGCTATTCACCCCTGATTTTCCGAGCCGTACGCTACGCGGCGCCGCGAGGTTGGCGGCCTGCTATTTGGCGAAATAGTTTGTGCCGCCAATCAGCTTGGCGCACGGAATTGGGGGAAGAGGATTGCAATGCCGATCATCGGCTTGATCAATGATCGACTACCCAGGTTGTCGGATCGACGGTGCCTGCCCCTAGCGCCCTGTGCACATCGGCAAACAAAGGGCCGGCATTTAAGCAGCCTGTTTTGACATGCTGGATGCTGAGTAGGAAAAGTGGTGCCACCGGCAGACCGGTGAGCATGCTTGGTCGGACAGGAAAACGGAGGACTTACGCTGTGGAAGATACCCATTCAATTGGCCGGAGAATTTTGCCCTCAGTTAAACGACTTGCCAAATCTGAGGTCTTCAAGGCCTGTTTCAACGATCGGATCTTTAGCGGATGTGTTACCGCGCTAATAACTCCGTTGCGTGGTGAAAAGGTCGATGAAAAAGCTTTTCAGGAACTGGTCGATTGGCAGGTGAGGGAAGGTATTAGCGGCTTGGTCCCGTGTGGTACAACGGGTGAGTCACCGACCCTCAGTCATAAAGAGCACATGCGGGTTACCGAACTATGCATCGAGGTCGCCGCGCGCCGAGTTCCGGTGATAGCCGGCACCGGCTCTAACTCTACACAGGAGACGATCGAGTTCGCTAAACACGCAGAGAAGGCCGGTGCGGATGCGCAACTTGTAGTCACCCCGTACTACAACAAACCCACGCAAGAAGGGCTCTATGAGCACTTCAAGGCGGTACAGGATCACAGCGGTTTACCGATCATCATCTACAATATTCCCGGCCGGTCGGTAGTCGATATGTCCGTGGAAACGATGGCCGAACTTGCCAAATTGCCGCGAATCATCGGCGTCAAAGACGCGACCAGCGATCTTTCCCGTCCCCTTCTCACCCGGCTCGCCATCGGCTCGAATTTCTCTCTCCTTTCAGGAGATGATGCAACGGCGCTTGCATTTTTGGCGCAGGGCGGTCATGGAGTCGTCTCGGTAACGGCGAATATTGCGCCGAAACTCTGTATTGCGATGCAGACCGCGTGGCGATCAGGTGCAGTCACTGAAGCGCAATTGATCAATGAAACCCTCGCTCCGCTCAATCGGGCGCTCTTCCTGGAAACGAATCCTTCCCCCGTCAAATATGCAGCTAGTCTTCTCGGTTTGTCGACCTCGCAGGTGCGTCTGCCTCTATGTGAGATAAAAGATATCACGAGGGCCAAGGTGCGCGACGCCATGGCTCAGGCTGGATTAATCCACAGTACTGCCGCGGCCGTCGTCGGCTAGAGGCAGTTGTTGTTGGCGGAGAAGTGGGGCTTGGGGAGGAAATTTTCTGATGACCACACCGCTAGGGCGACCTTGAAAATTGAGGCATGGTTCCTGCTCAATAATATTGAGCGAGGACTACCAGCGTTCGAATGGAGACTCGATCGAAGTTTAAAGAAATTGTCATTAACTACTGGGGTAATTCAAAGATGGGCGAAAAACCGATCCTGAAAGTCGGATGGTGGGCAGCCGTTACACTCAAGCCCGGTCTTGCGCCGCATCGCTGCTACGTGGGCCAAATTGACGCCCTCACGCACGAAGCAATCCGGCTGACGTTGGTCGATTGGATCAATGATCAACCGCGCGGGTGGGGCTTCGTGATCCCATGGGTCAATGTCGGTGCGATTCTGCTCGCCACTGAAGAACACAACGCAGAACACTTTATGAAGGCCGCCGGGGATTTCCAATCAAAAATGGAAGCTGAAGCTCCAATTTTGTGAAAGGGGCCCGCCTGTGG
Organism: Binataceae bacterium (SeqCode); assembly: GCA_050011435.1. Taxonomy (GTDB): domain Bacteria; phylum Desulfobacterota; class Binatia; order Binatales; family Binataceae; genus JADMIL01. The sequence continues at coordinate 24,287 of JBEKJC010000039.1, read as the reverse complement.
TTCCTCAAAACTTAATCCGCGCGAATTGGTTGGTGGTTTCGAACGTCTGGCGATAGCCTGCCGTTATGCGAATTACGACATTGTGAAAAAGGGCATTTATCCTTGGCCGGCTCCGGCAAGGGAAGACGAAGTTCCAGTTCCAAGTCCATAGAGTAAAAAGTTCTGAGACCTCGTGATCCTCAGGGACCGATTGCGATAAAGGACGTTCGCAATATCTTCGAGCTCGCCCAAGTACACGTGTGATCTACAGACCGCCGAGGATAGCGTTCCATCATTAAGTCACCGCCGAGTCACTTCGGTGGATCACATTGACGCCCCGCGAAATCACTAGTACCTCAATGGCCACACTGTTTAGCAAGGACCAACATTTCGTCGAGCATCCTACTAAGGTACGGGCATCTGCTATACGCCACCTCGGGCGAAAGCTTCTCAAATAAATTATAGCCGTCGACCAGCTTTTTGTAGGCGACCGTGTACCGAACCGACGCGAACGACTGCGGAAGGTGGCGGAACGCCTTACATCGGCCTTTTCAAGCCCGGGGTCGCTGGTTCGAAACCAGCACCGCCCACCAATAAAATCAGCTGGATTATTGACCGCTCAAACCGCGCGATCTGCGTTCCGCTGCCCAGGTCCGCGCTGGATTGTTAAGTGATGGTGCTCCGAGTCCGCAAAGCGGAATAGCCGCTTCGGAACCTATCGGAACCTAATGGTTAGCGGGGACGTTCGGCCTGTTCGCTCGGGAGCGCCGTCTCCGCGCCGCGCGCGGTGATCACAGTCTCGGAAGCCGAGACCATCTTATACAGCATCGAGGCAATCGCCGCGCCGATGAGCGGGGCGATGATGAACAGCCAGAGCTGGCCGATAGCCCATCCGCCGACGAATACCGCAGGTCCGATACTGCGCGCCGGGTTGACCGAAGTGTTGGTCACCGGAATACCGACCAAATGGATCAGGACGAGGACGAATCCGATCGGGATCCCCGCGAAACCCACCGGCGCCTTGATATCGGTCGAGCCCAATACGGTAAAGACGAGGAAGAACGTCAACACAACTTCGGCGACAAATGCCGCCGTCAGGTTGTAACCGCCCGGTGAATGAGCGCCATAGCCGTTGGCGGCGAACCCGGCGGTGGAGGGATCGTATCCGGCGCTGGTTCCCCCGGCGATGATCAGCAGGACTCCCGCCGCGACAATCGCGCCAACGATCTGGGCAATGACGTACCCGGGAACATGCTTCGCCTCAAATTTGCCGCTGAGCAGCAATCCGAAGGTCACCGCGGGATTGATATGGCATCCGGAGATCGGGCCGATTGCATAAGCCATCACGAGCAGCGAAAAGCCAAAGGCAAAAGCGACGCCCGCAAAGCCGATGTGACTGCCGGCGAGGACCGCGGCACCGCATCCGCCGAAGACAAGCACAAAGGTCCCGATAAGTTCAGCAAGATACCTCTTCATGCTCTCATGCTCCTCCGAAGGCGTTGCGGCGCGGGAAGGTCGCTGTTGCGCACAATGCTTATCGCCTTTCTCCATTCCGAGATCAAACGGTTTGGCCGATCAAACGGCGATCTCTCGATAACCGTTCGGTGAGATCTCAATACGGTCCCTTTCGGATCGGGAGGAGGCGATCATTGCTGATCACCGATTAGCCGACAGCCACTGGACCACCCTGAAGGCACGGGTTTAAGTAAGCGTCGAAAGCGGTGCGGACTTATCGTGGTGTTTTCAGAGCTTCTCAATCCCCCGATGAGAACTTGCTCGGGGGAAGCCGGTAAGGCTTGAGTTCGGGAAATATCCCGCGCAGATCGTTGAGGAGTCCGTGAAAATCGATCGGCTTGGCGAAAAAGCCGAGCGCTCCTTCCCTCAGGAAATCCTGGCGATTCTGGAAATAGTTGGCGCCCGAGATCACGACGAACTCGACCTGCGGCCTTTCGCGCCGGACCTTGCGAAATAGCGCATACGAGTCCATGCCGCGAATCTCCGGCATGTGAATGTCCAGCGTGATGAGATCAGGAGACGTACCCGCGATCATGTCATCCGCCGCCGCTGAACTGTCCGCCTCCGCTACGATCTCGCAGCCTACCGCCCCAAGACGGCGACGCAGAATTGTGCGCGCCGTTGGAGCATCATCAACTATCAGTGTTCGTACCGCCATTTGCAGCTTCCTTTTGGGGCAAGATCGACAGCAACTGTTCATGCGCACGTGTCGTGCCCAAATTGATCGCAGCCGGGCGCGTCAGAGCACCTTCCTGCTTAAGCAAAGGCAAATCGCTGTCCGATGCATGACTAGCGCGACATCAATTTGCCGCAGAACCTGACAATGTTCGGCGATTCCGTTACGTCTTCATTACGGCAGATAACCTGCCAAATCGCCGCGGAGCGGCTCCCGAACATCGGCAGGATCACGGCGAGCCCTGACAGTATGTAGATACGGCCGCGGTCGGCGAATAGCGGAAATGGCAGGCACGGTCCAACCGACATCCCGGCGACGAGGTAACCGGCCACCGCGAGCTTAATCAATCGCGCGGTCGGTGTCCGTGCGCGGTACGGCGTTACAGGATAGATCCGCTAAGCGAACGCGGGTCGCGCAGCGTCCAGCGGCCCGCCTCGACCTGATGGAAGAAATCGGCGAGACAGGTATTGAACGCCACTGGTTCTTCGAGATTCAGACCATGGCCCGTGCGCGGCAGCACCGCCAGGGCGGCGGATCGAATCGTGCGTTTCATCATGAGCGAAGCTTCGAGGCAGGGGTCGTCTTCGTCGCCGCTCATGATCAGCGTGGGCACGGTCATCTCGCGCATCGCGGGAATCAGATCGTAGAGTGAGGGGCGCATTTTCTGCACGCCGCGCAGAGTCAGGGCGGCGCCGAGCGCCGAATGTTGCGCGAGCATCGCGCGAAACTCCTCCCATCCGCGCGGATCCTTGTTCTGGTATTGCACCCGCGTTGGACCCAAGGCGTAGGCGCGCGCGGACTCTTGCAGGTCGAGCGTTTCGAAGCGGCGCGCCGCGGCCTCCGCCTCATCCTGAAATTGCGCGCGGCGTCCCGGATCGGCGCCGTACCCGCATCCGGCAACCACCAGCGATCGTGCGCGGCCGGGATACTTGAGGCCGAAATGGAGCGTTGCGAAACCGCCCATCGAGATTCCGACAACGTGCGCTCGCTCGAAGCCAAGACCATCGAGAATCGCGAGGATATCGTCGCGCGCCCGATCCTGTGAGTAGCTCGCCGGCTCCGCGGGAACGTCGGACGGCGGGTAGCCGCGCGCGTTATAGGCGACGCATCGGTAGCGCCGGGCGAAGTGGCGCATCTGCGGTTCATAGCTGCGGCGGTCGCCGGCGAACTCATGCACAAAGACAATCGGCAGGCCCGCGCCCGCGTCCTCATAGTAGAGTTTCACGCCATCGTGAGCGGTAACGTGGGGCACGGAATGACCTCCAGGCGACTTGCGTTGGCAAGGCGCCGGTCCCGGCGGCATCGCCGGGACCGGCGCCTGCCAAATCAGTAGCACAGCGCGTCGCGCGGCGGACAGCGCGCCGAAGATCGGAGCAGCGAGGTTCAGGAGAGCCGCACGATGGTGTCCTGCGCTCGCGCCATCGCGGACGGATTGCGGTTGACGGTCAGATTCATGTGCATGAAATGTGCGGGTGCGTCGAGAATCACGGTTTGGCCCCGGGAATTCTCTGCCAACGGCCGGAAATTGCAATGGTAGCGCCCGGGTGTGACGTTGCGCAGATCGAAGACGCCGTTTTCGTCGGTTACCGCGCTCCCGAGGTCAAAGCCGAACCAGTTCCTCAGCGAAATCTTCAGAGCCGCGACCGGGTGTCCCTGAGTGTCGCGAATACGCCCGGTAATTTCGATCAACCGGTTGGACGCTCCAGGTGCGAACGTACGCGTTTGCGCCATCACCGAGATTCCAATCGTCGAAGCTATCAGCGTGGCCATGAGCATCAGGAACATTTTTCTCATTGAATCACGCGCCTTGGTTGACGCGCTCCCTTTAATCGCGCTTTCTCCTGAAGGTCACTTCCCTTGGAGGTCGACCCCTTGATGCAAGCCGCTCACAGCGACCGCCCCCGGCGGGTAGAATTGACGCCACCTGCACCGGTGATTCCGCCGAGTCTTGACGGAGCAATCAGCGTACCGGGCCGGGTTACCGAAAAGGCCGGCAAAATCGCGGCTCGAATTCCATCCATGTGTCAGATTCGTAAATGACTATCTTCTTGTCGTATAATTCTCCCTCCTGTTATCAATAGATGACACACTTGCGCATCGTTGCGGGACGATACGCGTTGCCGAGATGCCTGCGATGTACCGCAGAGAACCAAAGATCAACTTAACCCGACGCGCCCCTTGCTCCCCATCTTGACCCCCATTTTCTTGAGGAAGGCCGTCGGCAATTCGGCACCAATCATGGCGAAAATGATGTCGTTCTCGACCTCGATCGGACCGTCAGGCGTCACCCGCGAGGCCGTGGAATCCGCGCCGGAGTTCTTGACGGGTTCGAGTACGACGGTGCCGGGTTTGATTTCCTTGAGTGCGGTGGAGGGATAAAGCGTGAGCAATTTCGCTTGCTGCAGCGCGCTGATCTTTTCCGCATTCTCGCGCGTGACGTTGGTCAGCACCGGCGCGCGAAACGAATAGCTGACCTGGTTGCCGAGCGCAGCTGCCGCGAGCGCCTGCGCGACCTCGGTCCCGGCGTTACCGCCGCCGACGACCATAATCTTGCGGTTTTGGAATTCGCCGGGTTCGATCAGCGTATAGAAAACGCGGCCCGGTTCCTCGCCGGGCAGATTGAGATGTCGCGCATTGCCGCGCACGCCGATCGCGAGCACTACCGTCCGCGCCTTGTAGGCGTTGCCGCTCGCCGTCTTGACGATCAGCAACTCACCTTCCCGCGTGACTTCGACCACTTCTTCGCGATCATTGATGGTGAGTCCGAGCGTCGCGATGATCCGCTCCCATTCCTGAATCAACTCCTCTCGCGAATTGTCACCCTCAAGAAAAAACGATCCGTACTCGGCGATATCGATCGGCGTAGCTTGCACGAATTTCGCGCGCGGGTAGGCGCGCAGGGTGCTCGCCGGAGTCATCTTTTCGAGCGTGACGTAGTTGAGTCCGGCGGCACGCGCCGTCGCCGTGGCGCCAAGGCCGGCGGGGCCGCAGCCGACGATTACGACTTCGTAGACACCGGGGTCGAGCGGCAGACGCGAGCGTTTGAGCTCCGCCGCGATCGCCTCGATCACCTGGCGGCCCGATCGCATTGCGAGATTGATCGACGCAGTGCCTGAGGCCTCGCCAATAATGTATAGGTGGCGCACGCTGGTCTGATAGGTGTCGTCGATCAGCGGGATTTCCTGGGTGCGCTGCGACGCTACACCCGCCACCACCTCGCGCTCGGCAGCCTTCGACGGCAAAAACCACACGAGACCCGAAAAGCAAAGCCCCGCCGCCACCAGCCCGAGCCATCCAAGCAACCAGGGCAAGATTTGCACCGGGCGAATCGCAACACCATGCACACCGCCCCACGCCGGCAGGTAAAGGGTGAAAGTCATCTGCGGTGTTCCATGCGGCAGTGCCTGCGGTGCCGGCTGCGGAAAGTCGCTCTTCTGCAATGGCCCGTGGATATGTAATGGATGGCATCCGCCGCACGCCGTGACGGTGTTGGCGCTGCGATCGGTCGCCGCCGCATATGCGGTACCGGTGCGCGGCCAGCCGCTCCCCGCCTGCGCGTGATGAATCGCGGGCGCTGCCGGCGCAATTTGATGGGCGTGACATTTGAAGCAATTCTCAACCTGCTTCGACGCCGCATCGTTAGGACTTCTGCTCGTCGCCATCGCGAAATGGCAACTCTCGCACGGCGTCGCCAAATGGCCCGCCGAATGCGTAAAGACGGCGTTGAGATGCAGGAACTTCGGCGCGTAAGCGATCAACTCCGGCGCCGGGCCAAGTGCGGCGGGCAACTGCATGAAGGAATCCTGCGGCGCAACATGACATCCTGCCCCTGCGCACGACGTCCAGCGGAAACTCATCCGTTCGGGTTTCAGTGGTAGCGTCGCCGGCACCACGTGGCACGAGTCGCACTTGAAGACTTCCGGCATCGCCGGCACGTGCGACTCGATCAACAGCTTGTGCTCGAAGTGATTGAACGGCTGGACGAAGGCGCCGGCAACGGTCGCGCCCCGCTTCATCACCGCGGGCGTGTGCTCCTCCACTTCGCCAATCGACGGATGTTTATGGCACCACTCGCAGTTGAAGGTCGCGGTCGTATTCAGATCGACTACGCTACCGCGATGTTCCGTGTGGCAGCTCATGCAGGTGAGCTCGCTGTCACGACCGACGACGAAAAGTTTATGCCCGGCGATTAAGCCCGTATCCGACGTGACGTCGTAGCCGCCATGGGGATTGACGTCGGTGATGTCGCCGTGGCACGCGATGCAACGATCGTTGGCGGGGCCGTGCCATGGTTGATGGCACGCCGCGCATTGACCACGCAGATTGTTGTGCGCGGCCATCAGTTCACCGGGCTGGTAGCTTTTGTGCCGAGCCAGAATTAAGGCCGCCAATGCGATCGCGACCGCTATGAAGCCGCGCCGCCGCATCAAAAGCCCACGAAATAAAGTACGCCGGTGACATGAAAGGCGATCTCGCAAAGCATGATCATCACCAGCGCGAGATGAACCTTGAGCCAGCTTCTGCTGAGGCGCAAATTGAACTCATTGTGCTCGAGGCGCACCTTGCGCTCGGCAATCCCGACCAGCTCGCCATAGAGCGATCCGTCGCCACCCGTCGCCGCCTCCGCCAAACGCGCGGCCGCGCATGCTCGCGGAGCCGGATCGGTGCCGCTCAGAGTGGCCCAAGCCAACCGCGTCCATGGTTGCGAGCCGACCAGCAGCGGCCTTACGTTGTTCAGATAAGTGTGGACCAACTCCTCCGAATGACCGAGGACGCTTTCCTCCGCCTCCAGGTAGAGCTGACGGTAGCCCGCTTCGACGTCCTCGAAGCGCACCTCGGGGTTGGGCCGGATCCGCATCGAATGGGGCAGCAGGTCGTGAATCGCCGCGCCGAAAAGTCCGCTAAGCACCACCAGGATCACTGTGCTCTCGAGCGCGCGTTCCAGCAGCGTCGCGCGACCGGCATCAACGTGCCACCAGAACGGTAGCAGCACCATCACTCCAATCGTGATGTGCATCGTGCGCCAGGTCTGCAGGCGATCCATCAGGATAAGCCGCCGTGCGATCGATCTCGGCATCCGCGTCGCCAGCCGCAGCCAGCGCACCGAGAGCCACAAGGTATGCTTGCGTACGCTGTAGAGGGCCGCGAGTGTGAACGAAAGGATTGTGATGATGCCGCTGCGGTACGATCCGAGGCGCCCCGGAAGCGCGCCTGTCACGGTGTGCACCGCTACGACCGCGGCCCCGCACAACAGGGCCCAAAGTGTCACCGACGCAAGCGGCGCCGTATGACGCCGGTCAGCGGCCTCGCCTATCTGCTCTCTCACCCGCGTCTCATCTGGTCAGGCCGCCCCATCGAAAGCCGCTCGACCAGTCCCCAAAAACGCCCCACCCCACTCGGCTTATGGTATCCCGATCGGAAGATTGAAAAGGGACCAAACCGGGCAACGCGCCCGCAGGTCGAGGTAAATTGCGCGGTCCATGCGGGTTCTCGCATAGAGGCGTTAGTCGCTGCCGCCACGAGCCTTGCGCACGCGCGAGCCTCCGCTGATCGCACCGGTTTCCTCGAACAGCTTGGCCGGATCGATTCTGATCGCGGCACCGGTGGGACAATTGTGCACGCAGCCCATGAAGGGCAGCCCATCGCACAGATCGCACTTGATTGGAAAGGCCGCCGGAATGTGTTCGCTATCGCCAACTGGCGACAGCGCGACCGGCTTGCGCTTTTGCGCCCCACCCTTGCGCCCGCCGCCGAACAGGCGCTCCCACAATCCTTTCTCGCCGACCTCGTGCGCGGGCAACGGATACGGCCGAAAGAAGTTCGCATCGTTCATCGTACGCGACTTGCGCGCCTGCGCCTTATCGAAGGTCGGCGTGTCGATCATCGCGATGTTGTCGTAGGGACACGCGATCGCACAATTGCCGCAGCCGATACACATGTCGTACTGGAAATAGATCTCACCCTCGGGGCGCCGTTTGATCGCGCCCGTCGGACAACTGTTCATGCACTTGGGATCGTCGCAATGGCGGCATGCGCTCGGTACCAGGTACTTACCCAGCTGGATGCCGTTGCGAATCAGCCGGCTCTTGCCGTGCAGCGACTCACACGCCTTTACGCATTGGTCGCAGTTGATGCAGAGGTCGAGGTCCATCACGAGCAGCGCGTCGGCCTGGATTACGCCCGCCTGCCCGCTGCGCTCGAGCAGATCGGACAGTTCGGGCGTGATGGTGCGCTCCTGCTCGAAGCGCCGCTCGATTACCCTGCGCACCGAATGCTCGATTTGCGGGTATTCGCGGCTGAGTTCGATAAAGTCGTCGCCTTTGATCTTGATCAACTCGCACTTGCCCGCCGTCAGCACGCTCGCCCAGCGCACCCCGGTTTCGAACAGCGCCATTTCGCCGAAGTACTCGCCCGCGCGCAGGTAAGCGAGCACACGGCGGCTGCCGTCCGGCTCCTCGCGCACCACCTGCACGAAACCGTCGCGCACGATATAGAGCGCGTCACCCGGTTCGCCCTGCGTGACCAGCGGGATTCCGCGCAGCTCGTAGCGCAGGATCTCGCACTTCGGAATCAGCTCATCGACGAACGACGACGGCACCCCGCGAAACAGCTCGATATCGGCCGCCGTGACCCGCACTGCGCGCTCGCGATAACGCCGGGCGAGAATCTCGCGCGCGCGGATGTTGATCTCAATATATTTTAGCGCGTGTCGCGGCACATAGAAGATTTCCGCGTCCTCGTGCGCGATCACATCGAGCGTGCGCGGCAGCCCGCCGATCGCGCCTAGTTCGCCATAGAGGTTGCCCGTCCCGAGCGGTGCGACCAGCACCTGATCGTCCTCTCCAAACCGGTCAATCAGGTCAACGCTGCCGCTCAGGATGAAGCACAAGTCGAGCTCGTACTCACCCTTGCGGCAGATTACGTCGCCGGCTTTGAAATCGCGCAGGCAGATTCCGGTTTCATTCTCGTAGGCCTTCAGAAAGGCGTCGCGCTGATCGTCCGTGAAGCCGGCAAAGATTTCCAGCCGGCTCAGGCGTTGCCACAGCAACCATGGTGGGATTTTCTCGCTCACCGGATGGTTCGACACACTTCGAGTCAACCTTGCATATACTTCAATGTCAACTGCATCTGAACCTAGGCGATCCGATCGATTGACTGCGAACATGACCCGTTCTAAAGAAGATTGCCTATTGAAAGCCAGTGCAAAATCGGCAAGCCTCGTGACTGGCTTGAAAAAGCGCTGCCTTGTGAACGAATCCGATTTCAGCTCAAGCGAACGCCTTTTGATCTCCGAGGTTGCGCAACGCTTGGAACCGCGCCTCGGCGAAATCGTTCGAACCTGGACCGCGGCGATACCGCTCGCGGCGCCGGCCGACAAGCTCCCGGGAATGCGCCGGACGCTGGCCGTGCTTGCCAGTGAACTGACGAAGGGATTCTTTCGCGCCCTCAGCGAAGGCGACCCGCAACGAGCCCTCACCGCCATCGATGAATTTTGTGCCCGATTGATCCGCCGCCGCCTGCCTGATCCCGCGGTCAATCACCGCTTGACGATCGAGGATCTCGTGCGCGCCGCGCGCCTCTTGAGGGAAATCGTTGACGCCGAAATCGCCGTCGCCTTCAAGGATGAAAACCACCGCAAAATTATGGCCCGCCTGGCCTTTGCACGGATCTGGAACCTCGCCTCCGAGTCGCTCGCCCTGACCTACTCGAAGCTCTACGAGCAGCAAGCGCTGAATCATCAGCGTGAATTGTGCGCGGCGCGCGACGCGGCGCTCGAGGCCTCGCGCCTGAAGTCGGCCTTCGTCGCCAACATGACTCACGAGATCCGCACGCCCCTCAACGTGATCCTCGGCTATGCCGATCTGATGGCCGAACGGCTCGCCGAGATTCGTGACGAGAGCGGTCTGGAATATGGCGAACCAATTCGCCGCGCCGGCCAGCGCCTGCTCGATACCATCGGCGCGGTCCTCGACCTCTCACGCATCGAATCGGGCGCCTTCGAACTGAAACCGGCGACCATCAGGCTGGCAGACCTCGTCGAACGACACGTCCAGGATTTGAGCGTGCTCGCGCGCAAAAAGGAAATCGAGCTCGCCTGCCAGATCGATGAACGTGGCGCCCAGGTGATCTTCGACGAACATTGCCTCTCCAACACGATCATCAATTTGCTCCAGAACGCGATAAAATTTACCGACCGAGGCGGGGTTTCCGTGCGCGTCTTTCGTGACGGCGCGGGCGTGCTCTCACTCGAAGTTCGCGATACCGGCCGCGGCATCGATGCGGCGTACTTGCCGCACCTCTTCGAGCCCTTTTCGCAGGAGGGCAATGCCTCGCGACCCAGCCTCGAGGGCGCCGGCCTTGGCCTCGCATTGGTCAAGCGCTACGTAGATTTCAATCGCGCGCGCATCGCGGTCGAGAGCACCCGCAACGTCGGCACTGCATTCACTGTCAGCTTCTGCCATGAGCCTGCCAGTCCCGCCGCCGACTGAGCGGTTTGTGCTGTGGACATTGAGTTCCGCACGTACTACATAGAAATTGATACCGACCGAACGCACTATTCATTTAAACCCTGCCTCCGGGTTTTTTGTCTCGCGCGCTCCTCGGATTTGATCAAGGAGGGGCACTGAATGCCCACTAAATTGTATGTAGGCAATTTGGCCTACTCGGTGACCAACGAAGACCTGGAAGGTTTGTTCTCTCAGGCCGGTAAGGTCGATAGCGCCGTAGTCGTCGTCGACAAGTTCTCCGGACAATCGCGCGGTTTCGGATTCGTCGAAATGGCAGACTCGAATGACGCCGCACGGGCGATCGAGGAATTCAATGACGCCGAACTCAAGGGGCGCAATATCCGCGTCAACGAGGCGCGTCCTCGTGAGGGCGGTGGCGGTCCTCGTGGCGGCGGAGGTGGTGGTGGCGGTGGTGGCGGACGCGATCGTCGCGGAGGTAGTGGTGGCGGAGGAGGCGGCGGCGGGGGCGGTGGTGGCGGCGGACGCCGCTGGTAATCATAAGTAAGTATTCCGTGGAGCGGATCGCCAGCCGGTCCGCTCCGCGCTCGTCAAATAGATTTCCGTGATCGGCGAAATGCCCCCGATACGCGGAATTCCAGTTGCGCTTCGAGAACGCCCGCGCGCGAGCATCTAGCCATCGCTCAAGATCGATTCGAACGCCGTATTTGATTGGTCCACGGGTCGAATCCAGGCGTTGCCCTCGATTCTATCCCTCCATTTCCAATAGTGAGAAAATTGCTCCCCCCATTCGATTGAAGATCGCGCAAAAGTGGCTGGCGTCCCGGACAAATTGATTTGCGGCGCTTTTCACCTATTTGCTATACCTCTAATCGTTCGTAGTACGGCTGTTATCTGCAAAACGGAACAGACCAGGAGCGCGGATCGTGTTGAACACCTCTGAACAGATCGACCATCTCAAGCTTTCGGCCAAACACGCGGGGCTCGAATTGCCCGCAGTTGAACTGCCGGAATCGCATCACATCGTTGTCGGCCGGATGCGCCTGCATTACCTCGATTGGGGCACCAAGGGCCGCCATCCCATTCTTTTCCTCCACGGCGGCGGTCTCAACGCGCATACCTGGGACCTGGTGTGTCTGATGCTCCGCGATCGTTATCACTGCATCGCCCTCGATCAGCGTGGTCACGGCGACAGCGAATGGGAGCCGACCGCCGATTATCGCTTTGACGCGCAGGTGGCCGACCTCGAAGGGTTCATCCAAAAACTGAAGCTGGAGCGGCCGCTACTGGTGGGCCATTCGATGGGCGGATTTGCGTCGATGGGCTACGCCATCCGTCACGCCGCCACGATGGCGGGACTCGTGCTGATCGACATCGCCCCTGAAATCAGCACCGGGGGCTCTCTGAGAATCCGCGATTTCATCACTCAAGATCGCGAACTCGACTCAGTCGAAGATTTCGTCGAGCGGGCGTTGAAGTTCAATCCGATGCGCAATCGCCAACTGCTGCGCCGCAGCCTGCTCCACAACCTGCGTCAGCTTCCCAGCGGCAAATGGACCTGGAAGCACGACCCCAAGCGCATGCCCAAAAACTTCGAGACCGAGCGCGACGAGCGCAAGACCATGATCATGGATAATGCCAGCGCCATCGTCTGCCCGACACTGGTGATGCGCGGCGCGCGCAGCGACGTTCTCAGCGACGACAACGCCCGCGATTTTGCGGCCTCCGTGCCCAAGGGGCGCTGGCTGCGTATCGAGAACGCCGGCCATACGATCCAGGGCGACAATCCGCGCGCCCTGCTCGACGCCCTCGACCCGTTCCTCAAGGAAATTGGAATATAACTCACCCATCCGCACGGCGCGCCCGTCTCAGTACGGCGCGCCGTGCATGACGCCCTTCTTTTCGAGTTCGCGCATCCGCGCCGCCACGTAACCAGGCACTTTTGCCAGTATCTCCTCATTATGCCCGCCCGGCAGCGGAACCTCCGATACAACCGATACAACTTGGAAGCCATGGAATCCGGGCTCGCATCGTGTGTCCCGAAGAAACTCCCGTTCCAGGTTACTGGCCAGACCATGATCATAAGATCAGCGCATCTTGAACTTGCACGGGGGATGCTTTAAAAGTGAGCGGCGCATATGCGACGGCTGTTTTCACAATCTGACCTCCAGACTTTGGGTTTCTTTTTGGCCTTGATCGTTCTGTCGGCCAGCCTTCCGTTGACTACGGGCTTCGTCCTCGTTTCCGGCCACAGCGAGCCGGAATTGACGATGAACATTTGCCAGCCATTGCAAACGTTCAACCTGGTATTCAACCCATTGATCGCGCGCCCGGCGCCAACTGTGCCGGAATTCGTTCTCTGCGATATGGGCTCGGCAATGATCGGGGAATCCGCACCATCAGTCGATTACAGCGCAGATCCCGACACCCCTCCGCCGAAGCTCGGCTAAGCCCCTTCGTCCACTAAACACATTTTTCTGAATTGAGCTTGCGACGCCCCAACTGGCGGCGGTCCCAGGCCTTCTCGTTCGGCGGTTCTCTTCCATGAGCCATCGGGAGGATTTTATGCGGCGGAGTTCAGCGATCGCGCTCCTGGCGAGAGCGTTAACCAATCTGTCCGATGTCTCAATCTCGTTCGGCCGAGTGCTAATTGCAGCCGTCTTTGTCATCGGGATGGTGCCCAGTCTCGCTTCAGCCTGCGCTTGCGGCTGCAGCATCTTCGACGTTGGCACGCCGTCGTTGATCCCGAACGGCGCGGGCGGCACTGTCTGGCTTGAGTATGATTTCGCGAATCAGTACATCAATTGGCACGCGACGCAGCCGTCGTCTGCTGCCAACAACACCGACTACCAAATCAAGACACATTTTCTGACTGCGGGCGTTCAGTACATGTTCAACCACGATTGGGGGGCGATGGTAACGGTTCCATATACGATCCGGACTTTCAGGACGTTGGGCGATAACAACCTGGTAGACCAGTACAACCATGCCAATTTCGGCGACGTGCGGATCTGGGGTATGTACACCGGCTTGTTGGAAGATATGTCGCTTGGATTGTTGGCGGGGTTCAAGCTACCAACCGGCGACCACACCTATTCCCACTTCGATCGCGACACTTCGATTGGAACCGGAAGCACCGACCTTTTGATCGGTGCGTACAAGATTGGCACCATCCCTGCGAAGATCGGGAACGTCAAGCTGACCTTTCGCGAACGCCCATTCAACTGGTTTGTGCAACTCCAGTATGAATACCCGTTTATGACCACGGGGAATTACACGCCCGGCAAGGAATTCGACGGCGCGCTCGGCATCTTCTACAACTTTGGCCACGTCGGGCCGCTCAAAGAACTCGCTCCGATGTTTACGGTGCTCGGCGCAGCCCGGACCCACGACCTGGGCATCGAGGCCAACACCCCGAGCAGCGGTTACGATCGTCTCCTGCTCGCACCCGGGGGCGAGATTAGACTGGGAATCTTCAGGCTCTACAGCGATGTGGAGTTCCCGGCTTTCATATATGCGAACGGCAATCAGTTGATCGCGCCATACGCGGTCAAAACGATTCTCAGTTATGATTTTTGAGGATGTGGCCTGACATGCGCCTGACGCTTTTGGCCGTAGCCCTCTTGGGGGTGATCATGACGATCGTGCCTGCTGGAAGCGCGTTCGCGGTAGCAGAGGTGGGCCAGCCCGCACCGGCTCTCGTGGTAAAGGAGTTAAATGGTCAAACCTTCGATCTCTCCGCACTGCGCGGCAAGGTGGTCGTAATCAACTTCTGGGCCACCTGGTGTCAGCCTTGCCGCGCGGAAATGCCGGCGCTCGACGCCTTCTATCGGCACTATCATGGTCAGGGCCTTGAGATGATCGGTCTCAGTGCCGACCGCCCGCATGAACGGTCCGATGTGAGCAAAGTCATGCAATCATTCATCTATCCGGCGGCGATGCTCGATGACGTCAACGTTGATGATTTTGGCGATCCCAGTTCGTTACCGGTGACATTTATTGTTGATCGGAAAGGTGTCGTGCGTGCGAAACTAACCCCAGACGAAACGCTGGTTACGGAGCAGAGTCTGTCGGCGGCGATACTCCCGCTGCTGCCGCCCAAACCGGTGACGCAAACGTCACCGGTTCAGAATTCAACCGCGAGCCCCTGAGACCGCGCCACGAAATCGGCGATCGGCCCATGTGTGTATTGAGTATCGCACGACGTTTGAAGTGAACCCTAATGAAGACGCTTGCTCTCCTGTTGGCGGTTTCGCTCGTCGGGTGTGGTACGACGAGCAGTCACACGACAGCAACCACCGGAAGGCTTACAGATTTGTACGACGCAAGCGAGGCAATCTCCGACCGGAACCAACAGTGCGTCAAGCAGGCGGTCATTCGCAGCCCGGATCAAACCACATGGATCGCATCGGCGGCTCCTACTGCATCTGCCGGATCGCAGATGCAGAAGGCTAAGGACGAAAGCGACCACGAAATTCTTGACTGTGAAACTATCGCCGACCGCGAAAAGGCACAGCTCTCAGCACGCGAGCGGGCAGAATACGAGGATGAAGCGCAGCAAGCGCACGATGGCGCCTCTGTGATGATGATTCTTACTATTTCGCGGCCGCACTGACGTGCATTTGGGTAACGTATAATGTCGTCGTCGCAGAACTCACCTTCGATGGGCCATGCCCGCTCCTTCGCATTAATCATCCTGATAGTTGGCGCGATCGGTCTGATCGGTTGCCGCCAACACACTCAAGATGCTGACGAGCCCGCGGGCTTCGCGGTCAGCGATGCTGCGGACGTCTTGCCAGAGATGACGCTGGTCGATCAGCACGACCGACAAGTTCCTCTCGCCTCGCTCAGAGGAAAATCGCTGCTGTTCGATTTTATCTACACCAGTTGCCCCGGACCGTGCCTTCTGCTTACCGCTCGAATGAAATCTGTCGCTAACCGATTGGGTCCCATTCTCGGCTCCGAAGCGCGCTTCGTGTCGGTAACCGTCGATCCGGAACACGACCATCCCTCTGATCTGCTCGCATACGCAAAGGAGCAAGGGGCCGAATGCAACGGTTGGCTGTTTCTGACCGGGCCACCAGCGGAGATCGATCGACTGATGGCGAAGTTCAAGTTGCAACGACAGCGCGAGCCGGATGGATCGGTAGATCATGTCCTCGAGTTCTTTCTGGTTGGACGCGATGGTCGTCTGATGACCCAGTACGTTGCGTCGGATGTAAATCCATTGAAGTTAGCGGGAGATGTGGAACAGGCGGCAGACGGGAAACGGCTGGTCGAGAGTGCTCAGGAGGATAACGGTGAGAACCCGTGAGCAGGCGCCGCACTCACCAGTGCAGGCTTGATCGCCGTTGCGGCGGTAGTCCGCATATCTCACGAGGGAAACGCTGTCGAAACAAGCCGCGCCTAAAACGGCGATTTACTGAAATACCGGCAGCATCATGAACCTTCGTGAACAATATCCGGTATATCTACGCGACTTCATCGGAGTGCTATGTCTCGCTTTGGTGTCGCTGGCAGCAGGTTTGCTCATCAATCGATTCCGTTCCTCCCCGTTACCAATTGTGTATCGATCTCCTGAGCAGCGCTTCGACGCGGAGCTCACGACTCTGATCGTAGCGCCGCCCTTCAAGATTGCGCCTGCGGCAACTGTGGGACTTGCGGAATGCCGTTCGGCGGTCGAGAACAAAAGTACACTCATCCTCGACGCCCGGCCCTCTGCACTCTTCGAACAAGGTCACGTGCCGGGTGCGTTCAATCTCGCGCGGGACGACTTCGCACATGACTATCGGCGTCTCGACAGCGTGCTGAAGGCAGCCCAGAACAAGCCGATTATTGTTTACTGCGGAGGGGGCAACTGCCATGACAGCCGCCTCGTCGCGAATGCGCTGCTGACCCTCGGCTTTGGCGATGTGAGCGTCTTTACCGGCGGCTGGGAAGTATGGTCAGCATCCAGCCTCCCGGCGTCCACTGGAAACGGCCAATGACTGCGCGCTCCAATTGGTGCGGCGATTATACTGCCGTCGCACTCAGCCTGGGATTGGCTGCCGTTTTCCTTTACGCCGGCTTCGACAAGATCCGCGACCCTCTGCAATTTGCCGATAGCATTGCGGCCTTCGCGATTCTGCCGGCGGCGTTCATCAGCCCGCTCGCATTGAGTCTGCCGCCGTTCGAGGTCGCATGCGGCCTGCTGCTGCTCTGGCCCTCGACCCGACGGGTTGGAGCCCTCGCGGTCGCTCTCATATCTGTAGTGTTTTTTACCGCGCTGCTGTCCGCCCTGCTTCGAGGCCTAACGCTCGACTGCGGTTGCTTCGGGGTCGGGGCGCCATCGCGATCCAGAATGTGGCTGGAACTCGGGCTGAACGTGGTGCTTTTCGGGGCTTCGGTGTTCATTTTTCTGAGTTCTTTAGCGCAGTCGGCATCGCGTGCCCGGTGACCAGGTCCGGCGGCTTAACGTCATCCCTCGATCCATTCCCGCTCCCGCGCCCCCGCAAGCGCCCGCCGCTCGATGTGCGATGAATCGACCGCCACGCGCCTGCGCGCGTCGATGTCGCCGCCGGCGTCCTCTGCTAAAGTCATCTGATGACTTACGCCTTGCAGGTCGATCACCTGGCGGTTCGCTTCGGTACCACCGAAGTTATTCGCGACCTGAGCTTCGCCGTTCCCCACGGCTCCTCGCTCGCCGTCATTGGACCCAATGGCGCCGGAAAGACCGTCTTGTTCAAGGCCCTCATCGGCTCCATTGCTTATCAAGGAACCATTCGCTGGGCCGCCGGCACCAGAATTGGCTACGTCCCGCAGAAGCTCGACATCGAACGCGACTTGCCGATCACCGGCCTCGACTTTCTGCACGCAAAGGCCGCCCTTGCCAAAGCGTCCGATAGCGACGTGGCAAATGCGCTGGAGCGGGTCGGACTGGAGCGTCCGATGCTTTCGGCTCCGATCGGCACTATGTCAGGCGGGCAATTTCAAAGGCTCCTGGTTGCCTTCGCGCTCGTCGGCAAACCGAACGTTCTGCTCCTCGACGAACCTGCCGCAGGTATCGACGAACCCGGCCAGGAAATTCTCGATACCACCATCAGGCGGCTCCAGCAGGAGAACGACGTCACCGTTCTGCTGATCTCGCACGACCTCAGTGTCGTTTACCATTACGCCGACGCGGTGCTCTGCCTCAGTCGCACGCACCCATGCTTCGGCACCCCGCAAACCGTGCTGACTCCCGACACCCTGCGTAACCTGTACGGAACCGCCGTTGATTTCCATGTCCATAACCGGTCCCGAAATTAGCTCACTCACACTCTCACTCACGATGGCCATCGCCGCGGGACTCGTCGGCTGTTTCGCTGTGATGCGCCGCATGACACTGGCCGCCGATGCGATTTCTCACGTGGCGCTCCCCGGCATCGGGGTCGCCCTGCTCTTGCGCATCAATCCTATGGTCGGCGCACTCGCGATGCTCCTGCTCGGCGCGATTCTAATCTGGGCACTCGAGCGCCAAACCGGAATTACTACTGAGACTGTCACTGGAGTAGTATTTTCAGTCGCTCTGGCAATCGGCAGTATGATGACCTCCGGTGAGCAACTGATCGAGGCGCTTTTCGGCGGACCCGGCAATCTTTCGACACTGGAATTATCGCTGGGCCTGCTGGGGTCTGGCGCCGTCATCCTCTTTATCCTGCGCGTCAGGAACGGCTTGGTCGTCGCCCTGGTCTCGCCTGATATCGCGCAAACCTCCGGCATCAATGTCGCCCGGATGAACCTGCTGTTTTTGCTGGCGTTCGCCCTGACTATTGCGCTGGGTGTGCGCTTCCTCGGGGTGCTGCTGATGGGCTCGTTGATAATCATCCCGGCGGCGACGGCGCGTCATCTCGCGCGCAACCTGACCGGGATGCTCGCGATCTCCGTCGCCATCGCGGTCGTCTCAACGATTACTGGAACCTATGCGGCCGGCCTCCTTCATCGCGAAACGGGACCATTTATCATTTCGATTGCCGGCGGAATCTTCTTCCTGAGCCTGCTGACCTAACCGCCGGTCAGCGGCGCAGCACCTGCGTCTGAGCCTTGACCCAGGATCCCCGCCGTCAAAATGGGCGGCGCCCGGGTGGTCCGTGCCCCACTTGGATGTTAAAAGGGGAGCCGATCACTCTGGATTAGGATAAGTTGATGCGCTGTTCAAACTGCGGGACCGAAAGCACAGGCGCCAAGAAATTCTGCGCCGAATGCGGCAGTCCGCTGTCCAGTCGCTGTCCACGATGCGGCGCGGAGAACAAGCCTGCATCCAAGTTCTGTGAGGAGTGCGGCACCGCGCTCGCCGGTCACGCGGCATCCGCTCCTGCAAGTCCACCTCAAGCTGCACCGACGGCTCCCAATATTCGCCTCGCGCCGGAGCAGCCGGACGCTTCGACAGTGCTCGAAGGCGAGCGCAAGACCGTCACCGCGCTGTTTGCCGACATCAAGGGTTCGACGGAGTTGATGGAGGGCCTCGACCCCGAAGAAGCCCGCGCGATTATCGATCCGGCGCTCAAGCTGATGATCGACGCCGTCCATCGCTATGACGGTTACGTCGTGCAATCGACCGGCGACGGCATCTTCGCGCTGTTCGGCGCGCCGGTGGCGCACGAAGACCATCCGCAGCGCGCGCTCTATGCGGCGCTCAGGATGCAGGAAGAGCTGAAACGCTATTCGGCGAAGGTGGTTGCCGACGGCAGCAGCCCGATTCAGGGCCGTGTCGGGATCAACACCGGCGAAGTCGTAGTGCGCTCGATTCAAACGGGTGCGGGCCAGGTCGAATACACACCGATCGGGCACACCACCAATCTCGCCTCGCGGATGCAGACCGCGGCGCCGGTCGGTTCAATCGCGGTTAGCGAGAACACGCGCAGGTTATGCGAAGGCTACTTCGTCTTGAAGCCGCTCGGCGCAACCAGGGTCAAAGGAGTGAGCGAGCCGGTCAACGTTTACGAAGTCACCGGCCTCGGGCCGCTGCGCACGCGGTTGCAGCGTTCAGCGGGGCGCGGGCTGACCAAGTTCGTCGGTCGCGAGCGCGAGATGGAGGCGCTCAAGCACGCCGCCGAGCAGGCGAGGTCGGGACACGGACAAATCGTTGCGGCGATGGCGGAAGCGGGCACCGGCAAGTCGCGGCTGTATTTTGAGTTCAAAGCCATCTCGCAATCGGGCTCGATGGTGCTGGAGACCTTTTCGGTTTCGCATGGCAAGGCCTCGGCCTATCTGCCGGTGCTCGATCTGTTGCATGGCTATTTCAAAATCGCGGGCGAAGACGACGAACGCAGCCGTCGCGAAAAGGTCAACGGGAAAGTTCTCACTCTGGATCGCGCGCTCGAAGACACCGTTCCATATCTGTTCAGTCTGCTCGGCATCGTCGAGGGCGAGGATCCGCTCGCGCAGATGGACGGACAGTTGAAGAAGCGGCGCACGCTCGAGGCGATCAAACGGATTCTGCTGCGCGAGTCGCTCAATCAACCGCTGATGGTGATCTTCGAGGACTTGCACTGGATCGACGAGGCAACCCAGGAGTTCCTGAATCTGCTGGCCGATTCGATCGGTACGGCGAAAATCCTGCTGCTGGTGAACTACCGTCCCGAATACTCACATCAGTGGAATAGCAAGACTTACTATACGCAGTTGCGGCTCGACCCGCTGGGCCGGGAGAGCGCCCAGGAAATGCTCAACGCACTGCTCTCAATACCCCTCGCCCGTTCTGTTACGGGAGAGGGCAAGCGCGGCGATGAGCCGCGCGCGGGTGAGGGTGCTGACCTCATTCCGCTCAAACGGCTGATCATCGAAAAGACCGAAGGCAACCCGTTCTTCATGGAAGAGACGGTGCAGGTGCTGTACGACGAAGGTGCGCTGGTACGCGACGGCAGTGTGGTGAAGCTCACGCGGTCACTCAATACGCTAAAGATTCCGCCGACGGTGCA
The DNA here is from genome assembly GCA_050011435.1 of Binataceae bacterium (SeqCode). Lineage (GTDB taxonomy): Bacteria > Desulfobacterota > Binatia > Binatales > Binataceae > JADMIL01. The sequence continues at coordinate 3,714 of JBEKJC010000039.1, read as the reverse complement.
GGGGATCCTCGCGGCGCGCATCGATCGCCTGCCCATCGATGCCAAGGAGCTGCTGCAAACGCTGGCCGTGATTGGGCGCGAATTCCCGCTGTCGTTGATTGGGGCGGTCGTGACGAAAACTGACGACGAACTCAACCGCCTGCTCAATGATCTGCAACTGGGCGAATTTATCTACGAGCAGCCGGCGGTCGGCGACGCAGAATACGTCTTCAAGCACGCACTGACGCAAGAGGTCGCCTACAACTCGGTCCTGATGGATCGGCGCCAGCAACTGCACGAGCGCACTGCCGCGGCACTTGAGACGCTCTACACGAGCTCGGTCGAGGAACATCTGGCCGCGCTCTCGCATCATTACAGCCGCGGGAACAATGCCGCCAAGGCGATTCAATATCTGACTCTGGCCGGTGAACAGGCGCGGGAACGCTCGGCCTTCGCCGAGGCGCAAGTGCAATTGCAACAGGGTCTCGAATGGATCAAGAAACTCTCTGAATCACCTGAGCGCGACGCGCGCGAGCTTGAACTGGCGATCCCACTCGCTCAGGTGCTGCTGGTCACCAGAGGGTTCACCGCGCCCGAGACGCGCGCGGCCGCCGAGCGCGCCCGTGACCTAGCCGAGAAAAGCGGTAACCTGACCCAACTCATTGCACAGGTGTTCGGGATTTGGCGTGGTGTTTTTTTCACCGGCGATTACACCACCGGCAGCCTGCTGGCCGACCGGATACTCTACCTCGCCCAGCGCGAGGGTAGCCCCGCGAGCGCCTTGCACATGCGCTCGCTCTCGCACGGGATAACAACAACCCTTACGATCTGGGGGCTGCGTCAACCTTGGAGAGCTGGCTGTATTGCTTCCTGCGAGACCCGCATCGTGCAGAGGTTGCGGGCGCGTTAGGCTTGGCCATCGCTGAAGAGCACAGCATTCCGTTCGTCCGGAATCATACCCGCGCGACGATTGGCTGGGCGCGGGCGCAGCTCGGCCACGCGAGTGAAGGCGTTGCGATGATCCGCCAGGGTTTAGCCGGCTTTGCCGAGACCGGAAGCAGGATAGGTATCACGGATCGCCTCACCAGTCTGGCCGAGGCTCAGGCCCTCGACGGCAAGATCGACGACGCCCTCATCACAATCGAGGAGGCGCTCCTGGCAAACCCCGAGGAACTCGTCTTCCGGCCCAATGCGCTGACCTGCCGCGGAGAGCTGCGGCTCAGACTTGGTCAGACTGCACTGGCTGAGGCCGACTTCCGCGAGGCGATCGCGCTCGCACAAAAGATGCAGGCGAAGCTCTGGGAGCTGCGCGCGACGATCAGTCTCGCGCGGCTGCTCGCGTCGCAGGGTCGTCGCGACGAGGCGCGCGCGATGCTCGCCGACATCTACAACTGGTTCACCGAGGGCTTCGACACCGCCGACCTCATTGACGCCAAAGCGCTGCTCGACGAACTCAGCGCGTAATCGAACCATCGTTATCGATATCGTTTCGCGGGTTCTCCCCTTGCTTGGCGGTCCACGCACGAGCGATCCGCGGCGGCGCGGCTCAGCCGGGGACCAGCATTATTCGTTCTCCTAAGAACTTAACGCTCTTTTGTCTTGATGCCGTTGGGTTCAAACTCAGCCGAGAGTGGTCGCTAGTAGGCGCTGGCTTCGGTTCGTCGGCTGCAACGCATGCACAAATCGTTGGTTAAATGGAAACAGCCTTATGAAAACCGCATTGCCGAGAATAATTGAGTTCTTTGCCGGCCGTTATCGGCGCGAAAAAGAGAACAATCCAACGAATCGCGGCTACTGCATCTGTGGCGCGCCTAAGCCAGAGGTTAGAGCGCGGCGAATCGAGGCGGCTTTGAAGAGGGAGGGTCGCCAGCAGAGTATGAACACGGCAGGGAAATAGGCGTCGGGACCGACCACACCGGGAGACACTTCGTCTGGCGCACGCACTTCGCAATCGCCGCGGCGTCGCATTTTGACGGCGTCGCATCAATAACCGAGATGTTAATCGAAGAAATGACCGCGCAGGCGAGTTTGGATCTACTGGCCGGTGCACGTCTCGGTAGATTAGCCTGCGCTCACGGGTCCCAGCCTTATGTCGTGCCTTTCTATTTTGCCTACCACGGTAATTACCTATATAGCTTTTCCACGGTCGGGCAAAAAATCGCGTGGATGCGCGCGAACCCGCTGGTCTGCGTTGAAGTGGACGAGGTGACGAGCCCGCACGAGTGGGAGAGTGTCGTTATCTTCGGTCGGTACGAAGAGCTGCCTGATACGCCCGAATCCCAGCCCGAGCGCGAATTCGCCTGGAAACTACTGCAGCGGTACGCAATGTGGTGGGAGCCTGGTTACGTAAAGACGATACTCCACGGCAGAGAGCGCCTGCCGGAACCGATCTTCCACCGGATTTACATCGTTCGAATTACCGGCCACCGCGCCATTCTCGAGCCGGCGGCGCCGCCCGACCCGGAGCCGTCGATGACCGCCGTGGGCGAAGGCAGAAGGTTACAAAGAATGCTGCGGCTGGTTCAGGGTATGCTCAGACGGCCGCTCTCCTGATAATTCTGGCCGACCGACAGATAGTTGGCGGCGCGCCAGTAGGCATCCATCTTGCGGAGCAGTTCCGCGGAAGGAGTTTTTGCCATCACGGTTAGATTCGCTTTTTTGAGCCAAGGCCGAGGACGCGGCAAACCGTCATCGCGATCGTGCGTTCTTCGTAACTATGGATGACGCGGACGGCGACCCGGCTGGCCACTGCGGAAACACGCGCTCTTTCGCTGCGTTTCGCTTTTCTTCAACTTCGATTCCAAGTAATCCCAGCCCATCGCTAATCCGGCCACGGATCTTGGGCGCGCTTTCGCCGATTTCTTCCGCTCGATCGGATCATCGCTGCCACAGGATTCGTGGGTCTTCCAGTGGGATCGCAACGCCGTCGCAGTGCGGTATCACTCGCGCCGTATAGTCCGCTGGCGGGCGGGCCGCAGACACCGCCGCGCTGTAAACATAGCCGCCCAACGCGCCGGTTAGTTGGCGAACGCGCTTCATCTCCTGCCGCACCGGGGCACCGCCCACGACGCCGTCGGCGTAAAGCTCTACGCGCACCGCCTTGGGGTCGAGTTCATCGAGATACACTTGCACTTCAAATACGTGCCGGTCGCCGTCAGCCTCAAGTTTCATTTCGCCGAAGCGAAGTACAGTCCATTTCTGGTCCAGAGCGTGCCGCCAATTGACTATCTGTTCGCCGATTGCGCCTTGGTCGGCAGCCCGCTCACGGTAGGCTGAGGCAGCCGGAAAGTAGTATTGCTCAATGTATTCGCGCAGCGCGCGGTTGGTGGAAAAGCGCGGCGTCAAGCGCGCCATGCTTTCCCGCATCCGCGCCACCCAGGCGCTGGGGATACCCTGCTCGTCGCGAGTATAAAACTCAGGGATCACCTCGCGCTCGAGCAGCTTGTACAGGGCTTCAGCTTCGATCGCGTCCCAAGCCGGATCGTCGCCATGTTCCCGGCCGTCCCCCAACGCCCACCCTACTTCAGGCGCATAGGCTTCCGCCCACCAGCCGTCCAATTCCGACAGATTGACGCCGCCATTGACCAGTACTTTCATGCCGCTCGTTCCACACGCTTCCCAGGGGCGGCGCGGCGTGTTGAGCCAGACATCCACTCCCTGCACCAAGTGCTCGGTCAAATCCATGTCGTAGTCGCTGAGGAAGACCACATGGGGGCGCGCCTCGGGCCGACCGAT
>JBEKJC010000038.1:0-34990 GCA_050011435.1 Binataceae bacterium (SeqCode) | reverse complement strand
CGAAAATCGCGCAGAGCGGCAGCGCGAAAGCCTCTCTCCGGTGCGCTTCAATCGCGAATACTCGCGACCACGTGGCACATTAAGACATGTCTAGGAATAATATAGAGAGCTTAAGACTCAATGGCGGAGGGGGTGGGATTCGAACCCACGGTGACCTTTCGGCCACGCCGGTTTTCAAGACCGGTGCCTTCAACCGCTCGGCCACCCCTCCCGTAAGTCGTGCCGCGCGCCGAACATCGATATACGCAGCCGTCGCACCTCTAATCAACAAAGAAACCCAATAGCTAATGCCACGGGTCACACGGGCGCCTTTTCGCGCATCGTGACGAGCTCTTCCGCCGCGGTCGGATGGATTCCAATCGTGGCGTCGAACTGGGCCTTGGTCGCGCCGCATTGCAGCGCAACGGCGAAGCCCTGGATTATCTCGCCGGCATCCGCTCCCATCATGTGACAGCCGACGACCCGATCGGTCTTGCGATCGACGATCAGCTTCATAAAAGTGCGTTCGTCGCGGCCGCTGAGCGTATGCTTCAACGGACGAAAGTTCGACTTGTAGATATCGATTTCGCCAAAATGCTGACGCGCTTCGGCCTCGCTCAGACCAACCGTGCCGATGGTCGGCTGGCTGAAGACCGCCGACGGCACATTGCTGTAATCGACGCTCATCGCGCGCTTGCCGAAGAGCGTCTCCGCCACTGCGCGCCCTTCGGCGATCGCGACGGGCGTCAGGTTCTTGCGATTCGTCACGTCGCCGATCGCGTAGATATTTTCGGCCGAGGTGCGCGAATAGCGATCGACTACGATCGCGCCGACCCCGTCGAGCATCACGCCTGCCTCCTCGAGTCCGATTCCCTGCGTGTTCGCGGCGCGCCCAGTCGCAAACATGATGAAGTTTGCATCGACCGCGGCGCCCCGCGTGAGCGTTACATGCACGCCTCCGCGGTCGCCACGATCGATCCGGCTGACGAGGGTTTCGAAGCGCAGATCGATTCCGCGCTTGCGCATCTCGGCCGCCAGTGCAGAGCGCAAATCATCGTCGAATCCGCGCAGGAAAACCTCTCCACGATGGACCACCGTGACTTGCGCGCCCAAGCCATGGAAGATTCCGGCAAACTCGAGGCCGATATAGCCACCGCCAACAATGACTACCCGTTGCGGCATCCGCCCGAGATAGAAGGCCTCGTTCGAGGTGATCGCGAGTTCGGCGCCGGGAATTCGCGGCACCGTCGGCCATCCGCCGGTCGCCACCAGTATGTATTTGGTGGTGATGCGTTCGCCGCCGATCGCGATAGTATGTGCGCCAACGATTTGCGCGCGGCTTCTGAGTATCTTGACGCCCGCGTCGATCAGCAGGTTTTCATAGATACCGTTGAGACGCGTAATTTCAACATTCTTGTTCGCGATTAGCTGGTTCCAGTCGAAGCGGCGATCGCCGACGGCCCAACCGAAGCCCGCGGAATCCTTGAACGCTTCGCTGAACTCGGAGGCGTACACGAGCAATTTTTTCGGAATGCAGCCCACGTTAACGCAGGTCCCGCCGAGGTAGCGCTCCTCGGCGACGGCGACGCGCGCGCCGAGACTCGCCGCCACGCGGCTGGCGCGAACGCCGCCGGAGCCGGCACCGATCACGAAGAGGTCGTAGTCGTACTTTTCGGCCATCGAAATACCGCCTGTCGGGTTCGATTCGTCGCAGGCTGCAAGCCTAGCAGCCCATCTCGATGAATCAATCGGAAGGCAATTTTCCTACGATGAACGGGTGACGCTTAACCGTTGCCCATTCCAATATTCACACTGCTTGAAGTTCGGCTCGATCAGGGTCTCGGCCGAATTGATCGAGATCGGGGCCGCCATTCACCGCGCGAGTACGTCAATGCGCACTGGCTTGGGTCTGCGATCCCCCGGCACGTAACAACTCGTCATCGATGACGTCTGAGAATCCCTTGGCCGATTCCATGCCGACCAATTCGCGCCCGTTAACGAAGAACGTCGGCGTTCCCGTGACGCCCAGTTGCTCGCCCTGTGCCTGGTCCGCCTTGATTCCCGGCGCCCCAGGTTTCGTATCAAAACAGGCGTTGAACTTTTTGGTGTCCAGCCCGACCTTGGCTGCACTCGCTTTCAAGCCGGCCGCATCGAGCTTCGATTGATCGCTGAACATAGCGTCATGGAGCTCCCAGAACTTGTTCTGATCGGCAGCACAGCGACCCGCGACCGCGGCGTCCATCGCGTGCGCATGCATGCCCAAAGGGAAGTCCATATAAATGAGCTTGACCTTGTCGCCATACTTGGCGCGGATTTGTTTCAGAGCCGGTTCGGCCGATCGACAGTACGGGCACTGGAAATCCGAGAACTCGACGATTGTCACCGGCGCATCTTTGCCCCCGGTCCACGGATGGCCGGCGCTGACGACATTGACGCGCGGCGCCTCCAGCGCCAGCTTGACGTGCGCGTCGCCACGCAATTTCGCCACCAGCGTGTCGCGACGTTCGCGGTCTTCATGTCGTTGCAGAGCGTTGATCAATAATGGCTTGATATCGTTGAACGATTTGCCGTTGGTCTGTGCGTCGATACCCGCCTTGTGCGCGTCGTAATATTTGCGCGCGTCGGCTTCGGTAACCTGACTGCCCTTGCTGTGCAGCTCGCGCGCCAAATATGCGTCGGGCGTCAAATTTGCCTTTTTCGCCGCCGCGTCGATCAGGTAGGTGTCGACCATCTTATCGAGCGTCTCTTTGCGCAGGTCGTAGAGTTGGCTCTTGCTGATGCTCTGGAGCACCGCCGCATCCAACTCGCTCTGAGTTATCTGACGATCGCCAACGGCCGCGACGACGGGGTTCGAGCCTGCGCCCGCCGCCCACGACGCGCGCGGCGCCAGCGTCATCGTCGCAGCAAACATCATAACCGCCGAGACCGCCATCATTGTGGCAGTAGTGCGCGCGGCACAGTCGCTATGCCGGCTGCCACCGGCATGAATGCGTCCAGCTTTCATCCCTGCTCCTTTAACGGCGGCGCCAATGCACCCGCCAACGGCGTAGATTATCACGCCCGCAATCGATTGTCCGATAGGTCATTCGCGGGCCAGCTAGTGCGAGTATCAGGGTCTCCCGCTCCCCGGATGGGCGCTGCACTCTTGCGAACCGGCCCTCCCGACCTCTTCATAAAGCGCGCGCCATCTAATACGATTTTTATCGCGCGCGAGAGTGGCGGAATGGCAGACGCGCCGGACTTAGGATCCGGTGCCGCAAGGCGTGGGGGTTCAAGTCCCCCCTCTCGCAGTGATCGCGACGAAGACTTCAGGGAGCATCGAACGCTCCAACCTCCAATCTCGTCCATGCAGGATTTTGGACTGCCGCTCGCTGCTCGCTGGTGTGATCGGAAATCGGATGCTATCGGGCTAACGTGACGCCACGGTGGTGCTGCAGGCGGCGCCTGCTGGTTAGTACCGCGCATTTGTGGCGCGCTGGCGCGTTGTGGCCGATTGCAGTAGAAACTCGTTTCAGCGCGACTGGCCGGCAGCGGCCGCCGGCGCCAATTCGGGGGACTACGCAATGGCTCAATACGTAGAAGTCGGACAGGCCATCCCAATGCAGGGACTGCGGGTGGTGCTCACACCGTCGGTGCCTGGACCGTGGACCGAAGCCGCCAAAGGCATCCTGCACGTCAAGAAGATTCCCTACGTCAAGGTGCGCCAGGAGTTGATGGGCGAGAATCTGCCGCTGATCGAATGGACCAGGCAGGCGACCGCGCCGGTCTTCGTTTACAACAACGAACGTCCGCGCAGCCTGTGGAGCGACCAACTCTTCCTGGCCGAGCGCCTGGCGCCGATTCCCGCGCTGATTCCCGCTGAGATCAAGGAGCGCGCTCTGATGTTCGGCCTCTCCAATGAAATCTGCGGAGAATTGGGCTTCGGATGGTCGCGGCGGTTGATGATGATCCATTCAGCAATGCTCGATCCCAACGCCAACGAGGGCGCGAAAAAGGGCATGCGCTTCATGGGCGAGAAGTACGGCTATGCGCCCGACGTAGCCGCGGCCGCACCCGCGCGAGTCGCTCAAATCCTGACCGCGCTGAACGATCAGCTCGATGCGCAGCGCACCCGCGGCAGCCGCTTCCTGGTTGGCGAGCGTCTGAGCGCACTCGATATCTACTGGGCGGCGTTTGCCGCGCTGATCCAGCCGCTGCCGGACGAGCTCTGCCGGATACCCGCCGGGTTCCGCAAAATTTACGTCTGCACCGATCCGGTCGTGCAGGCCGCGGCGAGCGCGCAACTGCTGGCGCATCGCGATTTCATCTACCACGAATACCTGGAATTACCGGTCGATATGTAGGTGGGTTTGTAGGACGATAGTCTTGCTCATGACAGCGCGCCGGCGGCGGATACCTGTCGCCCCGCACGCAGCCACGAAGCGCTCTCGCGGAGGTTTCACAATGGCTTCGGACAATCTCTCGGGTATCGGCGATGCGATTCGCAAGGCGAGCGAGGCTTACGCCGAGGCGCTCGGCGCCGTCGGCAAGGCCCTGCAGAATCTCGCGAGTGGTACCGCTGGTGCCGATCGCGATCGCCTGGTCGAAAACTGGCTCCGCGTCGCGCGCATGAGCAAGGACGGCGTGATCACCGCGCTCGAGCAGGGTTTCGAATTGTGGGAGCGCGAAATCCGCCGCACCGTCGCGACCGTAAAAAGCGACGCGCAGCGCGAGTCGTCCAGTCCGATGGACGCGTGGACGGAGAATTGGCGCCGCGCGACCGACGCCTTCAGCAGCGGCACCGGCACCCTCGGCGAGGAGGCGCGCAAGCAGGCCGAGACCGTACAGAAAACCCTGCAGGAAGGGCTGCGCGCGTGGCAACGACTATGGGAGCCCGAAAAGAAATCCTGACGCCTTCACGATCGGCCAGTCGATCTGGCCAATCGATCTGGATAGCTGCCCTCCTCGCGATCGAAGCTGTGCCGACAACGGCAATGATCCGATGGTGATGCCGGCACGTCCGCTAAGGAGAAATCATGGCGTTCACGACCATCACCCTGGAAAAGCACGACCGTATCGGCACGCTGACGCTTAATCGTCCGGAGAAGCTCAATGCGATGACTCCCGCCCTCATCGCGGAGTTTGCCGATGCGCTTACCGAGGTGGAAAGAGACCCTGAGATCAAAGTGCTGGTTATTCGCGGCGCGGGCCGTGCGTTCTCCACCGGCTATGACTTGACCGGCGGCTGGAGCGAAGGCTCCGCGAAGCCCTTCACGATCGACGACGATCAAAAGTTCCTGCAACGCTATCTCGAACACTGGCTGCGATTGCGCGATTTGCCCAAGCCGGTGATTGCGATGGTGCACGGCTATTGCCTCGCCGGCGCGACGCAGTTGTGCGTCTCCACGGATATGATTTTCGTCGCCGATAACGCGCAAATCGGCTTTCCTTCAATTCCCGCCGGTGCCGGCTATGTCAGCGCCTTCTGGAATTGGATGGTCGGTCCGCATCGGACCAAGTACCTCGCGTTCCTTCCGGGGAGCAGAATCAGCGGCAAGGAAGCCGAGAGTATGGGATTTGCCACGCGCGCGTTTCCCGCTGAGAACCTTGAAAAAGAGACCTACGACTATGCGCAGCGAGTCGCGAAAGTGCCCGCGCAAAAGCTCAGGCTCGAGAAACTCGCGATTAACCGCGCGATGGACCTGCGCGGCTTTCGAGTTTCCGTCCAGGCAGGAGCCGAGTTCGACGCGATTTTTCACTTCGGCCCCGGCAACGAAGAGATTCGGGAAATTCAGAAGGAGCGAGGACTGCGCGGCGCGATTAAGTGGTACGAAGAAAAATAATTCCCCGATTACCTTCTATATGGCCATCGTAATAGCCGGTATCGGTTAGTTCAGAGCAATACCCAATAGCCAGTTGGTTGATTGTAAAGGGGCGCTTAATCGCGAGCAACCGAGCCGATCTACAATATGGATTTTAGCTATAGCAGCGAGGACGAAGCCCTGCGGACTGAGTTTCGGGCCTGGCTTGAGGCGCATCGCCAATACGCGGTACCCGCCTTGGGCCCATTAGCCGACGAGGAAGATGCCAGTTGGGAAGCGACGCTGCGGTGGCATCGCAAGCTGTACGAAGGCGGATGGCTGGGGATAACCTGGCCCAGTGAGTATGGCGGCCGCGGCGGAACCCTGCTGCAGGAAATCATTTGCGACCAGGAACTCGAGCAAGCCGGCAGCGGGGTGCCGTTCACCGGTCCCGGAATTTGGCTGCTTGGGCCAACTCTGATTCATTGGGGAACCGATGCGCAGAAGCAGCGTCACTTGCGCAAGGTCCTCTCCGGCGCTGAAATCTGGTGTCAAGGATATTCGGAGCCCAATGCCGGCTCGGATCTCGCTTCGCTCCAAACCCATGCCGTCGAAAAGGATGGCAACTTCATCGTCAACGGCTCGAAGATCTGGACCTCGCTCGCGCATCATGCGCACTGGATGTTCCTGCTTGCCCGCACCGATTCCGCAGCCCCCAAGCATAAGGGGATTAGCTATCTCCTGGTCGACATGAAATCACCGGGAATAGTCATTAGCCCCTTGGTGCAGATGACCGGTGCCCGTCATTTCAATCAAGTGTTCCTCGAAGACGTGCGAGTTCCTATCGAAAACCTGGTCGGACGAAAAAATGAAGGGTGGCAAGTCGCAATGACTACTCTCGCCTTCGAGCGCTCAACCGGTCAGGAACGCATCATGATCGGGCGGGTGCAGGAGTTGGCGCGCCTCGCGATGAGATTATCGCAAAAGGGTCGCAGCTTGTGGGACGAGCCGGTCGTACGGCAGAAGATCGGACAGTTCGCAGCGGAGGCCGCGGCCATCAGGTACACCGGGTTCCGACAACTTACACGACAACTCAAAGGGCTCCCGCCAGGGCCCGAGGGCTCCATGATCAAGTTGAGCGCGTCGGAACTGGGACTCAAGATCGCGGCCTTCGCTATGGAACTGCTGGGGCCGTTCGCACAACTCGAACGGGCCGACAGCCTCGCGATCGACCATGGCATCTGGGCGCGGCGGATGCTCGAAGCACGCGGGCCGATGATCTACTCGGGCACCAACGAAATTCAGCGCAACATCCTTGGAGAACGCGTACTCGGCCTGCCCAAGGAATAAAGCGCACTGAAGCGCAAGAACTCGCTTAAGCGCCACTTCAGCGGGCCGCTTAACCGGCGCGAATCCAATGGATGGTTTGTACGCCCGCGTCTGTGCGATAGATCTTTTTATAATTAGATTGCCAGCCCGAGTTTAATGACCGACCTTACCTCCTCCAGCGCGGTTGAAATCGACGATGCGCCGATCAATGCGCCGGACGATAGTTTCACCGCGGTGCAACCGGCGCCCGCGCACGCGCCCTCCACGCACAAGTGGCTGATCGCGCTTGCGGTCATGCTCGGCACTACGCTCGAGGTCCTCGACACTTCGATTATCAACGTCGCCCTGCCCCACATGCAGGGGACATTTTCGGCGAGCGTCGACGAGATCGCGTGGGTGCTCACCAGCTACCTGGTCGCCAACGGCGTCATGATTCCGATGACCGGCTGGATCTCTTCGCGGTTCGGGCGCAAGCGCTACTTCCTGTTCTCGATGGGACTCTTCGTTGCGGCATCCGCACTCTGTGGCGCGGCTCATTCGCTCTCGCAGATGGTGTCGTTCCGCCTGCTGCAGGGCGCCGCGGGCGCCGCCATGATTCCGTCATCGCAAGCCATCCTGATGGAGACCTTCCCGCCCGAAGAACAGCAGATGGGAATGGCGGTGTGGGGGATGGGGCTGATGGTCGCACCGATTCTCGGGCCCACGCTCGGCGGTTGGATTACTGACAACTGGAACTGGCGCTGGAATTTCTATATCAATCTGCCGCTCGGGGCGATCGCCTTCCTGATGGTCTCGGTCTTCGTGCACGACCCGCCCTTTATGCGCGAACGCCGTGCGCGCGGCGGCCACGTCGATTATCCCGGAATCGTCGCCCTGGTCCTCAGCCTCGGCTTGCTGCAAATCGTCCTCGATCGCGGCCAGCGCGCGGATTGGTTCGCGTCACCCTGGGTCGTCTATGCGACCGCAATCTCGGCGCTGTCATTTGCCACGCTCGCTTACCGTGAGTTGCACTTCAGCGAACCGATCATCGACCTGCGGATTCTCAAAGAGCGCTCTTTTACGATCGCGGTAATAGTCATTGTTGGAATGAGTTTTGTGCTCTTCGGCAGCCTCTTGCTGAATCCGGTTTTTCTGCAGGAACTGATGGGCTACAACGCGTGGAAGGCCGGTCTGGTGCAGGCCCCGCGCGGACTCGGCTCGATGTTCTCGATGATGATGATCGGCCAATTGGCCCGCACGCGCGTCGATACCCGCAAGTTCATCGGCATCGGCTTCACGATGGTCTCGATCTCGCTGTGGGCGATGTCGGGATGGAACTTGCAAGTCAGCATGTGGGCAGTGATTTGGCCCAACGTGATCATGGGACTAGGCTTGGGTCTGATTTTTCCGACCGCATCGGCGGCCGCGTTATCGTGTGTGCCGCGCGAGCGGATGGGCTACGCCTCAAGTCTGTTCAACATGATGCGCAACACCGGCGCGGCCGTCGGCATTGCGTATATGACCAACGTACTAATCAGCCAACAGCAGATTCATCAATCTACATTGGTCGAACACTTTTCGGTATTCGACGCGTGGCGACTGAGTAATATGCCGCGCCCGCAAGCGGGCTCGCCGAGTTTCCATTACCTGCCGCAAGTTATGACCGGGCAGAAGCAAGGACTCGGGATGATTTATGGTGCGATCCAGGCGCAAGCCGCGATGCTCTCATTCAATGATATCTATCGCATGTTGGCGATCGCGATGGTCTTGCTGATTCCGTCATTCTTGCTCTTGCAGCGCCATCGCGCCGGCGCCGGTATGTCCGGCCATTGAACCTCGCGCGCTCCCCCGCCCCGCCCGCAAATCCGCGGCATGAAGCCTCGCGTCTGCCCGCTTGTGATGAGACCGAACAATCTGGCAGGATTCTAATGTCATCGATTTTTGCTTCCGAATGCCGAGGTGGCGAAACGGCAGACGCAGTGGACTCAAAATCCACCGAGCGCAAGCTCATGGGGGTTCAAGTCCCCCCCTCGGCATCAACAAGAATCCGCTGTAATATCGGGCGCTTACTGGAGATCGGGCGTATCCCGCCCGGAACCCGTCCGCATCCGTTTTGGGTCATCTGTACAGATTTTGTACAGGAGCGCCGCGAGAGCACCGATGTCTGCCTCTTCTTCGCGCCTGCTTTTATTCCGGACTGGCGAAGAATCACCCAGAGCCACCAAGTCACCAAACGGTTCGCGCATCCTGGCCGTTTGAGGTTTTATCAGGCGTTACGCTGGCACCTCGGGCAGGCTGGCGCGGGCTGGCATCGCGGTTTAGCTGGCCGACCCCACACGCGGCGGGCCAGGAGCCTTTGGTGCGGCCCATCGACCTTGTATAAGCACCGGCATGGAGTTCCTCCGCGCCGCCACGCTCGCGCCCATGGGCTGGTATCTGATGGTGCCGGAGTTCACGGCGCGGGACCGCTCTTGGGCTGAGCGAACCGATATGCAGCGCGGCAGATCTCCGTGCCACTATTTATTAGTTTTACGTCACAGAAACTCGCCACGTCTGAATAGGAAACGCGCTCGGAACTATGCGATCCGCGTTCTTCGATCGCTTCCGCCGCGCAGACCGGCGACACCGAAGCATAGATGCCTCGTGCGCAAAGCGCTTTAATCTCGGGCCATAATTTGTAGCTGCTATACGGGCCGCGAACTAATAGGAACGAGTGCAAATTGCCATTCTTGGTCAACATCTGACTCGGGAATCCCTTCGACTCCGCTGCTAGATATTCGCTCGGCAGTGTGATCCATAGGATGTCGCGCAGTTAAGCAAAGGGCGAGACCCTCTTCGAGGTAATCCGCATCGCAAAACTCGACAACCTCGTCAAAAGGAATAGCGCGAGCGTCGCTCCAACCGTGCACTGCCAGCGTCGCGGCTCGGCAAAGTGCGGAAGTCGGTTCGTAGTTTCCGAGCCGACAGCCTTGGTCTACCTGCGGCCACGCTTCCGTGCCTCCAGCCGACGTATTTTTCGCGTATCCCTGCGCCAACGCCTGCCCGACATAGCTTGCCAGAATCCCGCTGACACGATCTGGCGCGACTGCTGGCGCTGTATCGGAAACGATCGGCGTGACCTCTGGAATGGGAATCCGCGACGGGGAGCTTGTTGGCGAGACGCTAGCACCAGTTCCAGGTGTACCTCCCGCATCCCCGGTGCCGGTACTCGTCCAAGCGTCGAGCATGTGCATGCTCCAAACTCCCAAGAGCGCGCCCGCTGCAAGGCTCGCTATCGCTACGAGACTCCCCTTACGAAGAAATATCGACCGATGGCTCAACGACTGTATACTTTGCTCCGACCAAGCCCGCCGGTGTGAGCGACGGCAACTGGATCCAGACGGTCCCGGGCAAAGGCTGGAACACGCTGCTCCGTCTCTACAGCCCGCTCGAACCGTTCTTTACCAAGCAGTGGCGACCGAGCGAAATCGAGCCCGTTCAGTGAGCCGAGCAACGGCAAACAATACAAGAAAGAAAGGGAACAAATCGTCAAAATGACAATACGAAATTCTTTCTCTGGAGTTTTGTCAGCTACTGTCGCCCTCGCCCTAATCACCTGCTGCGTCGCCGGTCTGGCTCCCACGGCTTATGCGGCCGACGCGAAACATGTTGAACCCGGTTTGGCGGAGACCAAGGCGATCGCCGAAGAGGGCTTCATCTACGGATTGCCGATCGTGATGAACTACGCGGTGATGTACGAGTACGCGGTGGACCGCGACTCGGGGCAGTTCAAGGCATCATTCAATCAAATCAAGAATGAAGCGCGGGTCTATACATACGAGGACACGGCCGTCATCACACCGAACAGCGATACACCCTATTCCCTTTTGTGGTTGGATCTGCGCGCCGAACCTATCGTGCTCTCGGTGCCCGCCGTGGAGAAATCGCGCTACTACTCCGTGATGCTCTGCGACGGTAACACCTTCAACTACGGTTACATCGGCAGCCGCGCCACAGGAAGTGAAGCCGGGGACTACATGGTGGTTGGCCCCGACTGGCAAGGCGCAACACCGGCCGGCATCAAGCAGGTCTTCCGTTCCGGCACGCAGTTCTCGGCGGTGGCCTACCGTACCCAGCTCTTCAATCCGGCCGACATGCCGAACGTGGTCAAGATTCAGGCCGGCTACAAGGTGCAGCCGCTCTCGGCGTACCTGCATCAATCCGCGCCCTCGGCTGCTCCGGCCGTCGCCTTCCCGAAGATCAACGCGAAAATGCTCAAGACGAATTTCTTCGAGTACCTCGATTTCGCGCTCCAGTTCGCTCCCGCCGATCCGGAGGAAAAGGAGATCCGCGCGAAGCTGGCGCTAATCGGCGTTGGTCCCCGCAAGCAGTTCGACATCAAGGATCTCTCACTCGATCGCAAAGCCGCGATTCTGCTCGGCATGAAAGCGGGCGAAGGCAAAATCGAAAAGGCTATCGCGGCGAGCGGCAAAGATATCAACGGCTGGCGGGTCGGCGGATTGGCTGGAGGCGACCGCGCGTACTTCAACGGCGACTGGCTGAAACGCGCCGCGCTCGCGAAGGCCGGCATCTATGCGAACGATCCCGCCGAAGCGATGTATCCGCTAACCCGAAAGGACAGCGGCGACAAAATTCTCGATGGCAGCAAGCACAATTACACGCTCACCTTCGCCGCCGGGCAGTTCCCGCCGGTCAACGCCTTTTGGTCGGTCACGATGTACGATGGCAAGACCCAGCTGTTGATCAAAAATCCGATCGATCGCTACCTGATCAACTCGCCGATGCTGCCTGGCATGAAGCTGAACGCCGACGGCTCGCTGACGCTCTATATCCAGAACTTGAGTCCCGGTGCTGGCAAGGAGAGCAATTGGCTGCCCGCGCCGCATGACAAGATCTATCTCGTGATGCGTCTGTACTGGCCGAAGACCGGAGCACCTTCAATTCTGCCACCGGGTGAAGGCACGTGGAAACCGCCGGCGGTGAAGAAGGTCAGCTGAAGCTGAGGAGTCAGCACACGCGGAGATCGTCGATCCCAGTCTCTCACCATCGATACGTACCTCCGAACCCATACTGCGCCAACTGGGGGCTCGCTGGGGGCATGGAGTTGGTCACGCGCTTACAGCATTTCGGGGATCTGCCCTCAGCACGTCCGCGTGAGGGTATCGCGCGACCAGGCAGCGGGACTCAAGGTCTGCGACGATCGCGAGGTTCGCGCTTCAACCGGCGAATAGTCCGACAACCTGAAAAACAACCAATATGCTTGCTTGCGCGGTTGCCTGTAACGGGCGGTCGCGCTCGTGCGACGGTAGCTGTCTCACATAAGCGTCCGAGCGCATAACGTGCAGCGTTCTGGACATGAGAAGTCGCGTAGTCTGCTCGCGCCGTCTGCGGCTTGTGAAGCCGCTTGCGACTGTCTTTGCTCGCATTTCACATTGCTCGCCGTGTGGGGTTGTAGCCCAGTGAACGCAGAATCTCAGAGCAGCGCACACGGGTAGGAAATAGAATGATGCTATTGTTGGGCAAGGTCGCGATTGTGACGGGCGCGAGCGCAGGGATCGGCTATGAAACGGCCAAACTCTTCGCACGCGAGGGCGCAAAAGTGGTGGTCGGAGCGCGCCGCGATCCGGAACTGAAGGCGCTGGTCGCGGAGATTGCCGAAGTCGGCGGAACGGCAGCGGTGCTAGCCGGCGATGTGAAAGATGAGGCTTACGCCAAGGCGCTGGTGGAGTTGGCGACGAGCAAATTCGGCGGACTCGATATCGCGCTTAATAATGCCGGTACGCTGGGCGAATTGGGCGTGTCGCTGCCGCAGCTGGCCCTCTCCGAATGGGAAAATACGCTTGCGACCAGCCTGACCAGCGCCTTTCTGGGAGCGAAATATCAGATTCCCGCGATGTTGAAGCGGGGAGGCGGTTCGCTGATTTTCACTTCGTCGTTTGTGGGCTACACGGTGGGGTTTCCGCAGACGGCCGCCTACGCCGCCAGCAAGGCCGGGATGATCGGTCTGACCAAGGCGCTCGCCGCCGAATACGGCCCGCGGAATATTCGGGTGAATGCGCTGTTGCCGGGCGGCACCGATACACCGATGGGGCGGACGTTCGCCAACACCCCGGAAGCGATCGCATTTGTGAAAAGCCTTCACGCGCTCAAACGACTGGCGCAGCCGGAGGAAATCGCAAACTCTGCGCTCTACCTGGCGTCGGATTTGTCGAGCTTCACGACTGGCACGGCGCTTCTCGCCGATGGCGGCGTATCAATCAACCGGACTTGAGACAGGCGAGAGGAACGATCGATGAAAGTCTCGTACAGCAGCGTTTTCAATCAGACCGCCGACCAGGTGTGGGGCGTAATTCGCGACTTCAACAGCTACCCGGTGTGGGTGGCGACGGTCACCGAGAGTCATATCGAAGGCGGCAAGTCGGGCGACACTCCGCTCGATATAGAATCGCTCGCCAGTCTAGGCATCGATCGCTGCGGCGAAGTCTAAATCTAAGCGTCCAGATCCGCTTCGCTTAAATGATCGTCGAGGCCTATTTTTCACGAGTTCTGGGCCGGTGGCTGGCTTCAATCAGTCGGCTGGCTGCACATGATAAATAGCCTGGAAGCTTTAAGCCGCGTCGGCGCGGTTAAGTGAACAGCCTAAGTCGAGTCCAAGTCTCGCAATCACCCTTGATTCGGCTAGGTGATTTCGGACGCCGTGGATCACAAATTCACCGCTTCGCCTACTCAACGCTGCGATGAATCGCGTGACGAATTCCGGGGCAACCGCGATTATCGCAATCTCAGACGCTGGCGCCCGGCGGGGTACTCAGTCAGAATCCCCCGAAACGAGGAGGTGCGCTGTGCCCATCCAAAAATCCGATCCATCGGCAGACACGCTGCTGGATTTGATCGTGGGCCATCATGTCACATGGCCAAGCTGGGCGTCAGCTCAATGACTGCGACGACCGGCCTGTGCGCCGCGTTGGCGATGCTCGTGATCGCAGCTACGGGATTTGCGCAAGAGTCACCACAAAATCCTGCCGCAAAGCAGACTATCCGCAAGCAAGCGCTTTGGGTCGCGAACGTAGCGAACACGCCATATTTCTCGATTTTTCAGGGGACCAAACTGAGCAGAAGTGGCGTAGTCAGGCCGACGTTCGCATTCTCTGACGGCAGCGGATTCGGCAATGCAAGCGCGATAGCCTTCGATGCGAAGCACAACTTCTGGGCAAGTTTCTGCGCTCCCAGTCCGGGTGGCGTGGCCATCCCCGGTGTCATTATAGAGTTGACGGCTGCCCATCTGCGGCAGCTGGTCGAGTTCGGCCGTACCACGCACAGCGTGGTACTTACGTTCCAGAACGCCAATGACAACTTCGCCCATTGCCCGGAGTCTCTGCAGTTTGACCAAGCTGGCAATCTTTGGGTGGTGACGTTGGGGAATTATGCCGGAGGAAAAGTACAGGGACCCAATCTGCTCGAGTACACTCCGAGTGAAATCGCGCAGAGTGGTAGTCCGACCCCCAAGACAATTGTCACCATCACGGAACCGCCATTGCCGCCAACGGACTTCAGTAGTAACGAAATTCAATTCGACGCGGGGGGAAATTTGTGGGTTTCCGGCGGAATCGTCCGGGTTTCCCCAGTCCAAGAAATCGTCGTTGATTTCACGCCTGCACAGCTTTCCGCGGGCGGCGCGCTGGCGTCGAACCTTAATATCGCGGTGTCGAACGCGGTACCGATTCATTACGTATATATTACGACTGCGTTTGCATTTGATAAGCGCGGCAATCTCTGGGTTGCGTACTACACGGGCGGCGCTAACGTGTACCAAGGTGGGTTGAAGATGTTTGCCGCCGCCGACCTCGCCGGGACAGGAACGATCGCACCAACACCCATGGTTACAATCGACCTGGGGAATCTTACTTCTCCCGGCGCGCTCGCGTTCGACGATCTGGGAGATCTCTGGGTTGCTAACGCGCCAGAGCTGATCACTGGCACCTCAGGGGGAGCCAACATTGCGGAGTTCACACCCGATCAGCTTGCGGCATCCGGTGCACCCACTCCAAAGGCTTTGCTTAGCGACCCACTGTACGGCAGGAACTTTTCTAATCCTGACGTCATTACCTTCGGCCCCAAAGTCCCATAGCGAAACTTTTCGATTTTATAAACCTTCTCGACTTCCTCGGCGATCAATCCGTATTGCTGAATACCGGTCGAGTCGGCTTTGTAGCTGAAGGTCACCGGGCGCAGCTTCATCAGCTTGTCGCTCGCGTCGCCCATATCGCGGATGTCGCGCTTGTAGCGCGCCGACGACTTGACGCATCCGAGCAGGCCGGTCTTCTCGACTACCACTTCGCAAGCCTTCTTGATTTCCGGAGTGCCGAAGATGCCGGCGATGAAGGTGTCGATCTGCGCGCCCTGGGTGCCGATCCTGACGGTGTTGTCCTCGCCCGCGACGCCCTCGTTGCCGATATCGATATTGTTGTCGTCGGTAGTGAGATTGTTGCCTGCGCCTGAGCCAATGGCGATGTTGGAGCTGCCCGTGGTGGTATGCACGAGGACACTCACTCCAGTGGCGGTATTGCCGCTGCCCGTGCTGTTGCTACCGAGTGCATTCTGTCTGTCGGCGGTATTGATGGCGCCCGTGGTGTTGGCTTGGAGGGCAGAGGCTCCGGTCGCGTTATTGGCGCCGCCCGAACTGTCGTTCGCCAGGGCGTCCGCTCCCACTGCGGTATTACGGTTGAAGACGCTGGCAGTGTTTTCAAGTGGCGTGCAGGTACCGCCAATAGTCGCGCCCGCTCCGACGCAGGTGTCGGTTCCCGCCGCCGCAGCGGCGATAGTCGCGATCACGATCAGCATCGCCGCCGCTAGATTACGAGTAAAACTCGTCACCGTCTTCATAAATTTCTCCTCCCTGGATCTAAATTCAAAATTCACAGGCTCTACAGCCTCAGCTAACGGCTCGTCGAGAGATTTCAATCGCGATTCCGGATCCGCACCGATGTCGCCTGCGGGAATAGTGTTGGCCCCATTGGCACCAACTGACGGGCTAGGTCGCGGGTGATTATTTGCGAATGCGCCGGTTGACCCTCCCTCCAGGTCCGGCCGCAAGCGACTATAAACAGTCCAAGTCGAGTCCAAGTCTCGAAATTGCTCTTGAGTTAAATAGGTGATTTCGGACGCTTCGAATAGGTAATCCGCCGCGTCGCCTACCAGCGCCGCCCCGAATCGTGGGATGAAGTCGACGAAGCGAGAGATTCAAGGACTCAAGTGGCTCGGCCGCGAAGGACCGCGCTTCGAGCAGGCGCTGGACTTTTACCGGCGCCGCGGCGTCAAATTTGCGGATTGGCGGCCGGCGTCGGATCAACACGGCGGTATTCGTGCGAATCACAGCCGCGGGTGTCGCCAGCGTATGAACTCGGCGACAGCAAGTTGGAGATAACTGCCCGGATTAGGAAAATACTTCGACGGCCTGCTGGCGCGCCGCGCCACCTCGCGAGCACCGAAGTAAGCCGCCTGCGCTACGGAGGCAGCGACGCTTTGCCCTCGGGCCAGCTCGACACACCGGGCTCCAGCTTGATCTCCGCCTTCGCTTGCAGGTCCTCCGACTCTCGGCCACCATGCGGATGCTTATGACACACAGAATTCCCACCGGCGCTGCGTCTTTGCGACTCGGGACCACGTTCCTGATTCTGATTTCCGCTGCCTCCGCGACTGCCGCTCCGCCGGGTGGAAATAGGCCGTTGCCGCCGCAGGTGGTTTCGCAGGCTCCGGGAATGCATCCGCTCGGGAAAGGCCGCCACTCATGGTGGGGCATCCAGATGTACGACGCGACGTTATGGATAGTCGACCCGCAATGGTCTGCAACCAGGCCGCATGCACTCGATCTCGAGCCGAGCCGGGCCGTTTCCGCCGACACTTTGGTGAAGAACGCGATGGGCGAGATGCGCGACCTCAAGGTTGGCGACGAGAGCAAGCTCAAAACCTGGCAGACGGAAATGAAGAAGGTTATCCCCAACGTTCAGCCAGGCGATCAAATCGTAATCTTCTGCTCGGACACCAACCGGACGCTGGTCTATCTAAACGATTCGAGCACCGGCGAGGTTGACGACCAGTCATTCTGCCCGGCAGTTATGAGCGTGTGGCTTCATCCGCAAACTAAACATCAGGCGATGCGGAAATCGCTGCTCGGACATTGATGGATTAGCGGCGACTCCGTTTCAAGCCGCACTTCCGCCGTGCTCTACAGATCGACGGCATCGCATAATTCCCGCGTTACATCCTGCTCCAAGAGATCAGGAAACGTCATTCATTCTCGCTCTTTACCGTTCAAATGAAAATTAATTTGGAAACCAGCGATGCCAGCGACTTGCTCGGGCTGCTCGTAGCCGTTGATCCTGGTCTTGTGCCTCAGCACGCCGACGGCGGAATCGATGTATCGCGGATCTCCATTGCTGACGCCGCGTTGCAGCTTCAAGAACATGTCTTCGAGACGAGCGGTATCTTCCTTGCGGAATACTTCGACATCGACCGCTGGCCGCCGGTCCATCGCCTTGTGATAAGCCTTGAAGACCGCACTTTCGCTGATCCGATAGTTGGTCGGGAACTCGAGGCCCTCGGGAAACGGAGACAACGGCTGCTCCTGGGCTTGGCCGACGAGGCCGATGTAGAGCCCGTATTCGGGTATCAGAGCTAATGATCACAAGATAGTGCCAGTGGCTTGTAAGCCATTGATATCACAACGCTTTTTACGCTCTAGCGGACTATTAATCCTCTGAGAGTTGCGCTTCGCGCGCGGAAGCGGCGGGAAGGTGCTTGCTGACTGACCTAAAGCGGCCAAGCGCCGGTCGCGAGGGCGAGACGCCAGGTCGCAGAAATAGGCCCAGACTTAATCAAAAAGTACTGAAGCGCAGACCACGGTCACGTCGATAGGAACGGTTGGTGTCGAACCGAGTCCAACGCAGGGCAAATTCGCACAGGCGATCGTTTGCTCGGCGCACGTAGTGCACCACCTATTATTAGGCTCATCCGCGTTGGAGGAGACCATTCTTGATAACCCGTTGCAATCCCCTCCGCCACCCGTCACCACGAAACCGGATGGACAGGCGCAGCAACCGTCTGAAGGAGCGTCGCAAACTTCGGGCTCAACATTCAGCATCGGCGTCTGTGAATCAAGTGAGATTCCGGTTTCGTTCGCCTTGCAGGATTTTCCAACCGCGGGAAATCAGACTGCTTGAGTATTGTTATTGACGCATGCCAGCAGCGATTGCAGGTCATGGGCCTGTGCAGGGGCGGCGATAGCCAAACAAGCACCTACCGTGAGAACCACGCTGATAATCGCTACACGCGGCCAACATCTTAAGGCGCGAGTCGATGTCATAAGCAGGCTCATCCTCTCTGCTTCGAATTGCGCACAAACCTACTCTACGAACTGCTAAAACGCAACGCTTTACGCGGAAGCGACCAATTCTTGCGCCGCCAGGAGCCCGGTTAATCAGCGATTCGGTGAATCCTTATAAGGGTTAGCGGGATTTCTCTATTCCTCCTTTTTGATCATTATCTCTTAGCGTTAACATGTTCAATAAGGAAGTCTCTACCCCATCCGATCAAATTTCCCTTTTCATCAAAGACAACAGGTGTGAAGTCGCTGTCAGCCTTGCCATATAGCCCACTTGTCATAGCTGTGCGGTACACCCAGGCTGAACCCCATGCATATGCTTCCGTTCTGTCCGGCTGTCCCATATCCTGTTGAACTTGCTCTTGTGTCATTCCGATCTTCAGGTTCATCAGGTTTTCGTTATTGCGTGAAATTCCGTCTTGTTTGACATTTTTATGAACGACACGAACGACAGTGGGGATGACACACCCTGAGAAGATTAAGCCCACCATTACTGTCAGAGCTATGGCTACTGTCTTGGTCATGGGTTTACTCCTCTCGCTAACAATCTGTGTGGATAATAAGGACCGGGAGCCGACGCCTTATCGGGGCTTCGCCATGCCAGTGATGATGTACGGCCTTCCCCTTGTGTTGAGCCGTCACGTCCACGATGCGGCTTTTCGGCTCAGGTTCCGTGGTGGGCTTCGGGTCGGGCGTTTCCGCTCAGAGGACCGCGCGGAGGAGATTAGCGACCTGGCACATCTCAAGTCGGAGAACCCCACGGAGAGACCGGCTTTTAAGATCGATACTTAATGCCGCCGTCGAGGCCGATTAGACCTCGGCACGGATCTTCTTCAACGTGGGCGCCAGACGCTTCGTCACTTTCCAGGCGTCGTAATCCGCCCGCATTGCGAGCCAGACGCGGGTGCCATTGCCAACCAGCGCGCCGATCCTAGCTGCAGTGTCAGGCGTAATCGAAACCTCGCCGGCCATCACGCGGTAGAGGTTCTGCCGGCTGACCCCGAGCACGCTCCCGATCTCACCGATCGTGCGCTTCTTCCGCAACTCGGGCATCACTTCTTCAGCGAAAATCTTACCGGGATGAATTGGCGGCCTGGAGATATTCTCAACCGGGTATTCTTTATGCGCTTGCGACATCGCTTAAACCTCTAATGGTACTGTTCCAGATCCACTCGATAGGCGTCTCCGCTCTCGAACTCGAACGTTATTCGCCATGGACCGCTGACTGAACTGATCCTGTTCGCTACAGCCTTGCAACGGATACGTATTGAACCCAACGCCCGTGACCTCACGAACGGTATCCTGATAATTTGCGCTGAACGGTCGCGGCTATTCGGAAGACGCCAGGAAAATTAAATCAGCGATGGGAAGCGTCGCAGGCCGATCCCGGGGGCGTTAGCGGCGCATGTCCGGAGGGCACGAACAATCCTCCGTGCCCAACCGCCACTTTGGATCCTCGTCCGGTCTCGCATGCCGCCAGACGTCTTTCTTGCAGTAATCGCAAAGTCCGTCGAAATGCATCTGACCGTCACTGGCCGGCCAGAAACTCGGGCTGATTCCGCGTAGCGAGTTGGGAATCACCGCAAGATGCTTGCACGCCATCGCTAACTCTCCCACCAAGCCCGATCTATCGCCGGTCTGGCATCGACTCGAAATTTCCGCCAATGCCTGTGCTGGCACCCAGAGGTCAATGCTTCAACTGCGCAGGGTGTATCCTGAGCTTTTCTGAAACCCGGCTGAACGCTTGCGCCAGCGCCCCGAAACATACGATGCACAGGTTGACCGTCTGATCCACGCGCAACACCGACATATGCATTACGGTGCCACGTGTACCACAGTTATCGCACTCCGCCCCTTTGTCCGAATCGAAATGGATAAACATCCCGATACCTCTCCAGAATTGCAGTGTTAACGCATCAAATCATAGTAGTTTTAACGATTTGACTCAATACCAGATGTTTTCATAGGCTAATAACCTGCTATGCTTGTCTTTAGTCGTCCACACTATCACTCTTCTCTTTTGCGGCGAGTTCGCCTAATCCTTTCCTTATCCCAATCCTCCACGAATCGGAGGCCATGATGCCTGAAATCGGACTTTATGAAGCCATGCGCACCTTGCGTGCCGTAAGAAGGCTGCGCCCCGACCCCGTTCCAGACGACGTTCTGCATCGCGTGCTCGAAGCTGCCACTTGGGCGCCGACCGGTGGCAATCGCCAACCTTGGCGTGTGATCGTGGTCCAGGAGCGCGCGAGCAAGGAGCGGCTCGGCTCGCTTTACGCTGCACAATGGACGAAATTTGCCGCGCGCTATCGCGCCGGTCTCGTCAACGCCGAGCCGGCCGTGCGCGAGCGCACCGAGCGGATGCTGGGGGCGGGTGATTATCTCAGTGCGCATTTTGGGCAGAGCCCCGTTATCGCGATTTTTTGCTTCAATCCGGCCGAGATGGCCATCACGGATTCCAGCCTGTCGCGCGTCTCTGTCGTTGGCGGCGGATCGATTTACCCCGCCGTCGAGAACCTGCTGCTCGCCTGCCGGGCCGAGGGACTTGGATGTGTGCTTACAACGCTATTGTGCGCATGCGAGCCTGAAGTCGCTGCGCTCCTGGCAATCCCCTCCCCTTGGGGCACGGCAGCCGCAATTCCGATCGGCTATCCGATGCTGCGCGGCCACGGCCCGATTACACGTCGCCCGGTTGCGGAACTGGCCTTCCTCGACTCGTGGGGAAGGCCGCTCTAGCGCACGCCGCTCGGATCAGGTGTGAATTCAGGGTTGCAAGCCAGGCTCCGGCGGGAGCTGATTCGCATGATCGCGCGCGTGCGCCGATTGACCGGGGCGAAACGTGAGCCCCGCAGCGATTATACCAATGCGGACGCGCCACGCGAGCGTTTCGCGGGGATGCTCGACAGGTTCGTGGGTCGACGCTCAAGCGGCGTCGGCAAGCAGCAGCTCGAAGACCGGATAGCGATCCGCGATCGGCACTAACGCGCTCGCAGGCGACCCGGCAGGTACCGGGAAATAACGCTGCACGGTCAGCTTGAATCGATCGAGATAGACGCGCAGCAGTTCTGGTTTGTCGGCCTCCGCTACTGCTCGAATCGCATAGCGAGTGCGGGCGTGGCCCTTTCTGAGCCACACCTGACCGCGCGCTTCGGCGTTGAGGACCCATTGCGCGCGGCCGCGCGGACAGACCAGGAAGGTGCGGTTATCGATCGCCAGCAAATGGACCGGCGTCGCATAGACGCGGCCGGTTTTGCGGCCGGTGACTTCGAGCAGATAGCTGTTGTACAAACCCAGGCCCGCGCCGACGATCCATCCGAATATGCGATTGAAGATTCGCTCGACGGTGCTCGGTTTTTGGAATTCGCCACCGGGACTCGCCGCCATTATCCACTCTCCCTTGCTGGATCGCTCTTCGTTTGCGCCAATCTCTCGCCCTAGTATCATGAGCCGATAGCCGCTGTCGCAGCGCTTGCGCAACCCCTGATAGCCATCAACGCCTGAACACGATGAAACATATTCTCCGCGCCGCCGTCCCCGACGATCAACCGTTTCTATGGCAGATGCTTTACTATGCCGCGCACATGGACGAGGGCGATGAGCCGAGGGAATCGGCGCGCACCAATCCCGACCTGGCGCCTTATGTCGAAGGGTTCGGGCGCCCGGACGACCGCGGCGTGATCGCACTCGAGGCCGCAACTGGCACTCGCGCCGGCGCGGCATGGATTCGCCGGATGCCTCCGGCGTGGCCGCTCTACCGTTTCGTCGACGCCTCCGCGCCCGAGCTGGCGATCGCGGTCGCGCCCGCTCGTATCGGTCGCGGCGCGGGAAGTCTCATGCTCACGCGACTGCTCGCCGATGCCGCCGCGATCCATCCAGCGATCGTGCTTAGCGTGCGCGCGAACAACCCGGCGAGATCGCTCTACGAGCGGCTCGGTTTCACTGTCGTCGCCGAAATTACCAATCGCGTCGGCAGCAGGTCATTGATCATGAAGGTTGCACTGACGCCTTCGCGTTGAGCGGGCCGTACGCGTTTCACAGCCCGTAGATCGCACGCATGAGCCGCGCCCGCGCCGCTTTTCGCGTCAGTACTCCGCGCCTCTATAATGCGCTAGTCAGAATGCGCTATTCGAAATGTACGACCACTCATCTAGAAAGGACGCCGCACGCGGGATGAACGACGCTCCCAACCACGGGAAGGCTGCGCGAATCCGCGACATGTTTGCGACGATCGTGCCGCGTTACGACCTCGTCAACACACTGATGACGCTCGGGCTCGACCGCCGCTGGCGCCGGATCACGGTCGCGATGGCTGAGCCGGCGGGCGCGATTGCGCTCGATATCGCTACCGGTACCGGCGAGCTTGCGTTTGAACTGGTGCGGGCCGGAGCGCGGGCGGTGGTGGGCGTAGATTTCTGCTATGAGATGGTCGCGTCCGCGGCAAAGAAACGCGTGGCGGCAGACCTCGGCCCGCGAGTCGTCTTCGCGGCCGGCGACGCGATGGCGCTGCCGTTTCCCGACGCGACCTTCGACTGTATCGTCAACGGCTTCATGCTGCGCAACGTCGCCGACCTCGGCGCCACCTTCAGCGAACTCTATCGCGTGCTGAAGCCTGGTGGCCGCCTAGTATGCCTCGATCTCACGCGGCCGCGCGGTCCGTTGCGCCGCTTCTTCGATCTTTATATCGCGACCTTCGTGCCTCTGCTCGGCGTGGTCGTTGGGCGCAAATACGGCGCCTATCGATACCTCTTCCAATCGCTCACGACTCACCCTGACGCCGACACGCTCGCCCGCATGATGCGCGACGCGGGTTTTGCCGAGGCCGGCTACCGGCTGACCGGTTTTGGCACGGTCGCGATCAATCTGGGACGCAAGGCGGCCGCCGATAATCGCCTGCGCAGCACGGGCTAGCCGCGCGAATCGACGCGCATCCGTGCGGCAACCTCTGCGCTCCGATCACTTGCTTCGCGCGCGCGACCGTAGTCCGCTTGGGTTACGCGGAGGACACGACTATGCGCAGTGGAATCGACCACCTGATGATCAACGCCAACGACTACGATAAGGCGATACGCTTTTACGGCTGGTTGATGCCTAAAATCGGCTACCCCCATTCGCTGACTTTCAACGAACCATCGCCGATGACCGGCTATCACGGCGACCGCGGCAGCCTCTGGGTCGTCTCGTCCGACCAACTTTACCGCAACGACAGCTTTGACAAGGGCCGCGTGGGACTGCGCGAGATTGCATTTCGCGCCGAAGGCCGACGGCAAATCGACGACCTCGCCCGCGACATCTCATCTCACGGCGGTCGCATCCTCGATCCGCCGCGCGAATACGACTATCGGCCCGGCTACTATTCGGTCTTCTTTACCGATCCCGACGGCCTCAAGCTTGAAGTTGTGCACTACCCCGAATGAGCCGTCCCGCGCACGGCTGTGCTATGGCGAGGCAGACCCATCGTTCAATCAATTTCACCCCCCCCGCTTCGCGCCACGGCGCTACTCATGGTGGTAGCGGCCGGCGATCAGCCGGCAAGATTGCTCATTGATTTAGGAAATATGGTTAGATAGGTTGCATTTGGGGCTGGTTCCCGATCAGCCAAGGAGGCGTGGGTGATGGAGCTGCCGAAGTGCCAAAAATGCAACGCTGGCACATTGATTCCTCTCTCTGATTACGGGCAGGAGGGTGCCTCGGTAATTTTCAAAGCGTGGGCCTGCACCAATCCTGATTGCGGCTTCAGCTTGCGCGTCGATAAGGGCGAAGTCACCTACGGCAAGAGGATCGAACCGAAACATTAAGCAGCACAACGGTGCATACGAATAAGAGGCGTTGCCTACCAGGTGACGCCTTTTTTATGCTATATGATACTAGCGGTGCGGGACCCGCGCGCGGGCCGCGGAGGCAATTGTCATGGCTAGGTCCGTCTATCGCGCCGAACCGATTGGATCCCTGCTACGTCCGGCCTGGTTACTGGACGCACGCAAAGCCCTGCGACGCGGCGAAGTTTCCGCCGCCGGCTACAAGAAAATCGAGGACCACGCCGTCGCCGACGCCATTGCCCTGCAGGAACGCTGCGGCCTCGACGTCGTCAACGACGGTGAGCAGCGCCGCCTGAGCTTCCTCGGCTCGCTGGTCGAGGCCACCGAAGGACTCACACGCACCAACGACCTCGCCAAACCGTGGCGCGATGACGACGGCCACGTCGAGCAACTGACCCTCGGCCTTGCCGCCACCGGCCGTCTGCGCCGCCGCCGTTCCCTTGTCGAAGAGGAGTTCAGCTATGCCCGCGCTCGCGCCAAAGCGCCGCTGAAAGTCACCCTGCCGAGCCCGCTGATGCTTTCGATGTTCTGGTCGCCATCAGAATCGCGCGGCGTTTACGAGGATCCCTTCGACCTTTTTGCCGACGGCGCCGAGGTCATCCGCGACGAAATCCGCGAACTGGCGCGGCTCGGCTGTGAGTACGTCCAGATCGACGCGCCGGAACTCGCGATCCTGATCGACCCCGCCGCACGCAACGCGGTCTTCGAGGCCAATGGCATCTCGCCCGCCCGCATCCTGACCGACGGCGTCGACCTGCTCAACTCGCTCGCCGAGGTCCCCGGCCTCCGTTACGGATTGCATCTGTGCCGCGGCAACAACGACGGCCGCTGGCTCAGCAGCGGAGGCTACGAAGCGATCTCGAAGGAGGTTTTCAGCCGCGCGCGCCGCTATTCCACCTTCCTGCTCGAATACGACGACCGCCGTTCCGGCGGCTTTGAACCGCTCGCAGACGTCCCGCGCGATTGCTTCGTGGTACTCGGCTTGGTCTCCACCAAAAAAAACCGCCTCGAATCGGCCGAAGAGATTAGCGCACGTGTCGCCGAGGCCGCACGCTTCTTTCCGCACGACCAGATGGGGCTCTCGACTCAATGTGGCTTCGCCTCGGGAATCAAGGGCAATCCGATCGATGCCACCATGCAGGAAAAGAAGCTCCTGCTGGTCGGCGACGTCGCCCACCGCCTCTGGCATTAGCCCGTCCCGCAGGGCACCGCCGCCACCGAGCGGCGGGAGCGTCGATCCATGTGTTGAGGAGCGCAAAACTTTTGATTTCTTACTGAAACCTCAACGAGGTTTCAGCGGCATTCCATGCCGTCGGTGGGCCACGCTCGCGTTGCTCGATCGCGCGATAATCGTAACCAAAGGCTGCCTCTCTTAGTCAATAGGGAAGTCTGAAACCTCGTGAGGTTTCAGTGTCCGAAAACTTTCAGTTTTGGGTTCTTCAACCACTTCTTCCCCGCTTCCTGTCATTCGGGAAACGCGCAGCGGGTCAGGTTGTGGCGGCGGCGACCAACTGATCGGCGATCACCCGGGCCACACATGCGGTCAGGCGTTTGCCGGTCGGTATGTGCAGGAACTCATTGGGGCCGTGGGCATTGGACTGCGGTCCGAGCACGCCCGTGATCAGGAACTGCGTGTCGGGAAAGCGCTCGCCCAGCATCGCCATGAAGGGAATCGTACCGCCCTCGCCCATGTATGCGGCCGACTGGCCGAAGTAGCTGCGCGACGCCGCCTCGAGCGACTGCTCGAGCCACGGCGCAATTTCCGGCGCATCCCATCCGCTGGCCGCCCAGTTCGCCTCGAAGGTCACACGCGCGTTGTGCGGGGGATCGGCCTCGAGAATGCTCTTCAGCTTCGCGCTCGCGTCATTCGCGTTGCAGTCGGGCGGCAGCCGCAGCGACAGCTTGAGCGCGGTGAAAGGCCGCAGCACATTGCCCGCGTTGCCCGCCGCCGGAAGCCCGTCGGCACCCACGATCTCGAGCGCCGGCCGCCATGTACGGTTGAGGACCAGCTCGGTCAGGTCGGTATCCAGCGGCGCCGCCGGCCCCACCCACGGGAAGCGCTTGTACATCACGTCGCCGATCGCGGCTGCCGCGGCTTCGGCCTGCCGTCTGCGCGGATCTGGAATATGCGTATAGAAATCGAGCGTCGTGACGCGGCCGGTGTCCTCTTCCTCGATGCGGCTGAGGAGTTGGCGCGCGATGCGAAAGGTTGACGGCACGATGCCCCCGGCGTCGCCCGAATGCACACCCTCGCCCAGAATCTCGACCTTGAGTGTGCCGCCGGCGAGGCCGCGCAGCGAAGTCGTGCACCAGAGCTGTTCGTAGTTCGCGCAGCCCGAGTCGAGCGCGATCACCAGCCCGGGAGTTCCGATCCGCTGCGCCAGATGCTCGATATAGTGCGGCAGGTCGAAGCTGCCGCTCTCTTCGCACGCTTCGATCACGATCACGCATCGCGCGTGCGCGACACCCTGCGCCTGCAACGCGCCGATCGCCGCCAGACAAGCGAACAGCGCATAGCCGTCGTCGGCGGCGCCGCGTCCATACAGGCGATCGCCTTCGATCACCGGCTGCCACGGATCGAGGCCCGCGCGCCATCCCGCCATCTCCGGCTGCTTGTCGAGATGGCCATACAGCAGAATCGTCTCGCGCACGTCGCCCGGAATTTCAATAAATATGAGCGGCGTGCGCTCCGGCAGCCGGACCACTTCCAGCGCGAGCCCCTTGATCGGCTGGCTGCGCGCCCATTTCTCGAAGCGTGCAACCACGCGATCCATCTCGCCGTGCGCCGCCCAATCGGGATCGAAAGCCACCGATTTGTTGGGAATGCGGATATATTCGCACAGCTCCGGGACGATCGATTCGTCCCAGAGCCCGTTTACATAATTCGTGATTGCGGTCTCGTCCATGATTGCCAAGCCTACGCGACGCCACTGGATGAGTGTACCGGGCCGCAACTACGCAATTGTGAAATTAGGATGAAGAACGGTGAGAAAGGGCCTCACCGGGCTGTGCGACTCGCATCGCTCTCAGCCAGATGAGGCGGGTCTGTTGTGTTCCGCTCAAACGCCCGAAGGTCAGTTCGGGACCCACGCGAGCGCGCGAATCTCACCGAATTCGCGCCGCACCTTGCTCCACGACTGGCCCGCATCGGCACTAACATAGACATAGCCGTGCAGGCTGTTCGCGACGACGACATCCGGGTTCGCGGGGTTGGTCGCCAGCCAGTAGATAACCGAATTCGGCTCATCCGGCAGCTTCGCCGGCGCCCAACTGCGGCCGCCGTCGGTGGTCCGCTGAATCGCGCCGCGCTTGCCCGGAATGAAATCCCCGTTGCCGACGAAGATCGTATCCGGATCGTCCGGCTTCAGCGCGACACCGCGGCAATACGAGATCGCGTCGCGTTCGCTGAAGCGCGGGAATCCATGCAGCGACCACGTCTGTCCCTCATCGACGCTGCTCCAGATCCCGTCGGGCGTCGTCGCGAGCAATTTCGGCTCTGGACCCGGGCTGAACGCGAGCCCGTGGATGTCGCCGTTGAGTTCCTTGGGACCGAGCGGCGGCAGATGCTCCCAGGTGTCGCCGCCGTCGCGGCTGCGAAAGACCCCGTCGATTTCCACACCGACGAAAATCGATCGCTCGTCGCGCGGATCGAACAGGATATTCGTCACCTTCGGGGCGCCCGCCAGACACTTTTCGACAATCGGGATCGACAGTTTCTCCCAGCTCGCGCCGCTATCTTTCGACCGGTAAACCGCCGGCGGCTTGGTCCCCGCCAGAATTATCTTCGGATTCTTCGGATGCCACGCCGTTGACCAGATCTGCATCCCGTCCATCGGCGACTCGATCAATTTCCAGGTCGCGCCATTATCCTCGCTGCGATAAAGCCCGGCCTCCGATCCCGCCAGCAGATGATGCGGATTGTGCGGCGACACCGACAGCGATCGAATTTGGACCTCGCCCGGTTCCGCATGAAACGGCAGGTCCATCTTGCTGCGCCGCCAATGGTCGCCGCCGTCGGGACTGAACCATACACCAGCCCCGACCGTGCCTACGCAAATCGTAAAGTTCTGTGCCATCGCCTTTGTCCCTTGAATTCGGTCCCGGCCCTCAGCGGTCTCCCGATCGCAGCACTCGTCCCGGCATCGCGCCGCTCGCTTTGCCATGCTCGTAGAGCACTTCGCCGTTAACCACGGTGTACTCGATACCGTGCGCGGGCATCACCAGGCGCCGGCCGCCGCCCGGCAGATCATTGCGCATCTCACCGCGCTTCGCCGACCCGACCGTATTGTAGTCAAATACTACAACGTCGGCCGCGAGCCCCGGCGACAACCGCCCGCGTCCTTTAATGCCGAAGTAGTCCGCCGGCTCCGACGTGATGCGCTTGACCGCGTGCTCCAACGTCATCGCGCTGCGCTCGCGCACCCACGTGCCGAGCAGGTAGGTCGCGTAGCCCGCGTCGCACAGCATATCGACGTGCGCGCCGCCGTCCGACAGTCCGACCATCGTGCGCGGATCGCTGATGAGCTCCGGGATGCGATCCTCGTTGGCGTTGAACAGCGCCATTGTGAACTGAATCTGCAAGTCGTCCTCGAGCGCGAGATCCAGGAACGTATCGACGCCATCCTTGCCGCGTTCCTTGGCGATGTCCGCGACGGTGCGCCCCTCGAGCGGCTTCATCGCCGGCGTGAAGACTTCCTTGACCTCCAGCCGCTCCCATTTGCCGCTGAAGATATCGGGCTTCTTGAGCGCCTCGCGAAACGCGTTGCGGAAATTCGTGTCGCGATAGATCTTCGCCTGCGCTTCCTTCGGCTGATTGAAGACCGGATTCCAGCTCGGCAGGTTGGCAAAGATAAACGGGTTGCGCAGCTCGATCTGGATGATCAGCGGGCGGCACGTCACCTGCGGCACTCCGCCGCGGCGAATCAGCGGCGCCGCCTGGCGCAGCGTGTCCTGACAGGCCTCGGGCAGGTCGTCGCGATTGAGCAGCGCCAGCCACGTCACCGGCCGCCCGCTCTCGGTCAGCAGCAGATCCAGGAACTTGTATTCCTCGTCGCTCATTACCGAGACCGACCGCGTCAGCGCCACTTCCATCGCGCCGCGGCCCAACTCGCGCAGGGCGTTGGCGTATGCGCGATACTCGTCGAGGCTCGCGTTGCGGCACGCCAGCGGCCGTCCCTTGTAGCCGATATGCTGCGGCGCCGTGGTCGTCGTGAAGCCGAATGCGCCCGCCGCGACCGCTTCCTTGATCGCCGCCTTGATGCGCGCGGTTTCCTCTACCGTCGCCGCCCGCTCCATCGATTCCTCACCCATCACGTAATGGCGAAACGGCGTCAGCGGTGCGAGAAAGCCCAGGTTGATACCGCTGCCGCGGCGCGCCGCCGCATCCATATATTCGGGGAAGGTCTCCCATTCCCACTTGATACCCTTGCTCAAAACATCGAACGGAATCGCCTCGACGTTGACCAGATCCCACGCCGCAATCTCGCGCACCTCCGGCCGGCACGGCGCGATCCCCACGCCGCAATTGCCCATGATCACCGTCGTAACGCCGTGCCATGACGACGAAGTGATGTACGGATCCCAGCAGATTTGCGCATCGTAATGCGTGTGCGGATCGACGAAGCCCGGCGACACAATCAGGTCCGACGCGTCGATCGTTTTCTTCGCGCCCTCGGTGATCTTGCCAATCTCCGCGATCTGGCCGTTCGCGATCCCCACGTCGGCGCGCCGCGCGGCCGCACCAGTTCCGTCCACCACCGTTCCGTTCTTGATTAACAGATCGTAGGACATCGACTTCTCCATTGCGGGCGTCTGACCGGCTTGCGATCGGCCGTTTGAAGGTTTTCGGATAGCGGGCCGCCCCGCGACAATATTCGTCATCGGCGGGAGCCCTTCACAGTAGCGGATCGCGCCCACTCGATTCCGCCCCGCGAAAGCAACTGCCCGTCACAAGATATACTGCTTGCCTCTGCGTCCGACGCTAATGGACTTGTGGGGCAAGCGTCAAGGATTTGCTTCGATTATAATTGACACCATGTGTGGACGCTTCACCCTGACCGAGCGCGATGGAAAGCTGGTGGAGGCGCGTCTCGGTGTCCCGCCAGGTGCGCTCCGCGATTATTCTCCCCGTTATAACATCGCACCGACACAGCCCTGGTTCGTGGTCGTGATGGCTTACGAGAATCGCGCAATCGTGCCCGCGAAATGGGGCCTCGTGCCGCGCGGCTCCAAAGATGCCGGCCGCGCCGCCCAATGTATCAACGCGCGATGTGAGACCGTCGAGTCGAGGCCTGCCTTTCGCGACGCCTTCAAGCGTCGCCGATGCGTTGTGCCGGCCGATGGATTCTACGAATGGACCGGGCCGCGCAGCGCCCGACAGCCGCACTGGATTCATCGGCGCGACGGTCAGTTACTGCTTTTCGCCGGGCTCTACGAGGAATGGCAACCCGCCGGCGGCGACGCCGAAACCACTTTCACGATTCTGACGTGCGCCGCCAACTCCACGATTGCTCGCGTGCATGATCGGATGCCGGTGATTCTCTCCGATCGCGACGCCGACGATTGGATGAATCCGCGCGAGGCCGATCCGCATTCGTTGAAACGGATGCTGATTCCTACTGCCGAAGATGTGCTCGAGATCAGGCTGGCCTCGCCGCTGGTGAACCACGTCCGCAACGAGGGTCCGCAATTGCTCGCGAACTCCGATTTACTGCTCTGAAAGTTGACCCTGGTCAGCCCGCCGATGGCAGGACGCGATGCGCGTGCAGGTCCGTTAGTGCCGTGTCCGCGACGCACTCGTGGCAGCATCATCGGTCGCGGGCATTCGCCACGATCTCAATGTGCGCTCAACGCGTTCCCAACAAACACCCACTCAGTGAATTTCGCTGGTATGCGAAGGATCGACCGCCACCGGGCGTTGCGCGTTGCCGCTCGTCATCAACTGGGTCACCACCGCTATCGCCAGAAGAATTCCGACCAGCGCGAAAATTATTGTCCGCTGGCGCCGCGCCGAATCCGAGCGCGCGCCCTCCGAACCCCGACGACTGATCGACTCATAAAGCGCTTTTTGGTCCGCCATGGTTATGACCTCCCCCGTCTCCCGTCACCACCCGGGAACGAATAACCCCTGAGATCATTTAAGCGTTTTGGCGATTGTATGGCTAGACACTAATTAAGCTAAAAGAAGATGAGACGTTTCCTGCAAACGTGCTATATCATCTGTTTTGAGGTCAACCAGCCAACCCTGTCGCCACCCCCTTCGCGTAACGAGCAACCTATTCGGAATTCATTTCAGCGTAATTGCTCCGTAACGCCACTGACTCACGAATCGACATAGTCTTGGCGCCTTGGCAATCGTGCCAGAACACCACGACCCAAATTTCGAGGAGGAATGAGACTGTGGGATTCCCGCACAAACCTGCAAGAACGTACGCCCGCGCGATATGTGCCGGCATTGCGCTGATAGTTGCGACGATGGCACGGCCTGCGGTAGCCCACGCCATAGAGGCGCCCACAGCAACGCCGCCATACACGTTCACCACGTTCGCCACCAATCCGACCGGTGTCAGCAAGCCCGACTCGATTACGTTCAACGCCAGCAACGTCTTCGTCGGGTACGGCAACAATGGAAATCCCGACGGTAGCGGTGGCGCAATGAGCAACATTATCGAGTACGACATGAGCGGCCATGAGCTGAAGAATATATCCATTGTGGGCCACAACGACGGTCTCAGAATCGACCCGGCGACCGGCGACCTGTGGGCGCTTCAGAATGAGGATGGAAACGCGACCCTAATCATCATAAAGCTGAAAACCTTCAAGCAGACCACTTACACGATAGGCACCGGACCCCATGGCGGTGGCTACGACGATCTCGTCTTCGACAACAAATCCGTGTTCCTCTCGGCGTCAGCCCCTACGCACAACCCGAACACCGAACCCGCGATCGTCAGCGCGAAGGTTACAGGCACGAAGGTGACCCTGGAACCGATCCTCGAGGGCAATGCCAGCGCAGTCGACGTGACCGACGGCGATACCCTGACTCTCAATCTGCAAGATCCCGACTCGATGATCCTGGACCCAGACGGCGAGCTCGTGATGACCTCGCAGGGCGACGGCGAACTGATTATCGTCCGCCATCCGGGACTCAGTTGTCAGCAGAATTTCAGGGTTCCGCTCACGTCAACACTGGGAGGGGTCGCCATGGGTGATATCGGTGACACTCAAGCCGACGATACGATCTTCGCGACGCAGACGGCCGGACGGATTCTCGTCGCGGACAAGGCCCTCGGCGCGGTTTATTCAATCACCGCGCCCTACTTCGCACCCGACGCAGCCTATTCGGCAATCGACGTTTTTTCCGATCCGAGCGCAACGACACAGATCGGCGCTTTCGTCGGCCAGACCAATCTGACCACCGGCTTCGTCACACCGATCCTTGAAAACCTTGGGGATCCGGGTGGGATGGCGTTCATTCCAGAGAATCAAGCCAAGCAGCAGGTCCAGGCCGCGGACAAATGCCCATAACGATCTGAATCCTCACGGTTCGACGCCGGGCGCCTCGCGCTTGTGGCAACGAAAGCGTTTGTGGCGGAAAAACAAACGGGGCGGAGCCTGATGGCTCCGCCCCGCTTGCTTACGAAACAAAACTCGTCGTGCGTCCGAAAGCGACCAGCGTTACTGCTTCCGGTCCGTCACTGCATCGAATGATGCGCCTGCTGCTTTCAGTCCATCGATTCCTCGCGCAGGTCGAGATGCACCTTCTTCCAGCTCAACCGGATCGCGTCGGCGGCGCCCTCCACTATGATCTCGAAGTTTCCCTGATCGAGTTGCTCCTGCGGACGAGTCAGCAAACGCAGGAACGCCTCGGCCACTTCATCGGTCTCCAGCATGCGCTTCTGCCAGCGGCCGAACACCTGCGGGTTATCGGCGTACTCATCGGTCATGCCCGTATGGATAAACGGCGGCAGGATGCACATGGCGCTGACGAACTTTGCACTGCGCCCCAGATTGATCGCCAGCACCTTGGGTAATTGCAGCACCGCCCAGTTGCTGATCGCATAGCCGGGCACGGTCGTGCCCGGATCGATCGCCATCCGCGACGAGACATAGATCAACTGCAGCTTCTCCTCATGGTAAATCGCCTCGCCCGCCCACAAGTGAGTCATCGCCATGAACCCATCGATCTTGGTGTCAAGCACGACCCGCGATTGCTCTAGGCTGTCGATAAAATGCTGGCGCACGCGCGCACGCCGAATCGCCATCTGTTCGTCGGGAATCTCTCGCAACGCGCGGCCAAAGGCGTACCCGGTCTCGGTCAGTCCCGAATTGCAGATCAAGAGATTCGGCGGCAGCCCGCCCATCTGCTCGATCACGTAACTGCGCATCGCCCATAGATCGCCGAGGTTGGTGACGTCGGCATGCACCGGGAACGCATCCACGCCCTCCTTGCGCAACGCCTCGACCAGGTCGAACGCATCCACATAGCTGCTGTGGAAATGAACGCCGACTTTAGCTGCCCCGTTGAGACCGGCCGCCAGCGCAAACGCCTGCCCGAGGCCGCGATCCTTGCCCGCCCCGGTGATCAGCACGCGCTTGCCGGCAACTCCCGTGCGCAATTGCGGCTCGAAGCGAAATTTATCCGGTTGCACTGTGAACGCCATGGGGCATCTACCTCCGGGCAACGCGTGGTCGGGCCGCGGCGGGCGACGAGAACCCGCCTACCGGGGTGCGGCCGCAAATTCCCACACGAGCACGCGACGCAAATAACCTAGCACTTGATCGCCAACAACAAAAAAGCGCGACCTGCGTAAGGCCGGTTCGTTAAGCGGCGGTTGAGGAACCCAGAACCCGAATTTTAAGGAAACCTCACGAGGTTTCAATCTTCCCTTTTTATAAGATGCGGGCTTCGCCCTGTGAAAATACCTTCGTGAACTGACGTTCCCGCGAAACTTGGCCAATCAACCGAGCAGCGCCAGCGTCAATCACTGAAAAAGAAAAAAGGCGGAGCCTTGTGAGCTCCGCCTCGTGATTCCCCGGCCGTGTCCTACTCTCCCGTGACACCAAAGGACACAGTACCATCGGCGCTGAAGGGCTTAACTGCCGTGTTCGGGATGGGAACGGGTGTTTCACCTTCGCTATGACGACCGGAAACCTGCCGCCCGTTGATCTTCGCTGCGCTCAACGCCGCGTTAATCAAACGGACCGATTATCCGACAAACTGATAGTAGGGTATATTCAAGTGTGGCCCTCAGAACCTCGCATGGGATCAAACCGTGCCGAGCGCGTCCGTCTAGCGATTAAGAATCCGGACACATCTTCGGCCAGTATCAATCTTCGGGAGTGATACTTAGCGGTCAAGCCTCACGGCCTATTAGTATCGGTCAGCTCCACGCCTTTCAGCGCTTCCACCTCCGACCTATCAACCTCCTTGTCTGGAAGGGGCCTTCAGGGCCTTACGGCCGGGATACCTAATCTTGGGGTGGGCTTCCCGCTTATATGCTTTCAGCGGTTATCCCGTCCGCACTTGGCTACCCGGCGATGCGGCTGGCGCCACAACCGGTACACCAGCGGTGCGTCCGACCCGGTCCTCTCGTACTAAGGTCAGCGCCCCTCAAGTATCCTTCGCCCACGGCGGATAGGGACCGAACTGTCTCACGACGTTCTGAACCCAGCTCGCGTGCCACTTTAATCGGCGAACAGCCGAACCCTTGGGAGCTACTCCACCC
>JBEKJC010000037.1:0-38318 GCA_050011435.1 Binataceae bacterium (SeqCode) | reverse complement strand
ACGCGGACCAGAAATCAACGCAGCGATTTGCCCATCACTCTTTGCCGGCACAGGATTTACTTACTTCACGGCCAATTGGGTTGACAAGTCCAGTATATTCAACTAGTCAACCGGTTGTCCAGTTGGGCGGACACTAAATCGAGATATGCGAATGCTCGGAAATTACTCTCTTAAAAACCGCGAATGACGCTTCTGCGTCACCTGCCCCCTAAGCTATCCGACCGCCCGTCTACCTGAATGGACATTGTTTTTGGCAGGTTGACTAATCGCGGCATCGCTTCCGATTCCTGGGTATTTTCAGGCCGCAGAGGCAAGCAGAGGCAATTAGATGATCAAGTTCCACCGGTTCCTGGCACTTACGATTACTGCGCTTTTGGTGCTTCTGATTACTGAGCCGGTCGCGCGCGCGGAGGATAGCATCACGATCCTGGGGACCACCGTCGGTATGCAAAATGTGGCGGAAACAGACTGGGCTATATCGACTGCCGGCAAGGGCAATTCCTTCAACTCCAACTTCAAAAAATGCGCGAATCATTCACAGCCGGGATGTGGCTTGGCGACCAGCGGGAATTCGTGGAACCTGATGGCCTATCGCTTCGATTCCCTGCTCAGTTTGAAGTTGAGCAATGCCCAGTCCGAAGCGCTCGGCCTGGATGGGGTTGAGGCTTTTGTGCACGGCCGCTTCTGGTCCGACATCGCGCCATACGTCGATGGCGCGTTGCCGGCAATCAACGCCGAAGGCTTCCGCCAGCGCTACGCGGGTAACGGATGGGCCGCGCAGGTGGCCGAGCATGAGTACGAGCTTGACGCCGCGGAAGCCTATCTCGACCTGCATCGAGGACCGCTATGGATAAGGCTGGGAAAGCAGCAGATAGTTTACGGCGAAGAACTTGGGATACAGACACTGGACCAGGTCGATTCGCTGGACTTCCGCCGTCACAGCCTATTCAATTTTTCCGGGCTTGAGTTTTCCGATGCGCGGATTGCCGAATGGACGCTACGCGCGACCTATGACGCGAGCAACTTGTTGGCGCCGTTGCACCAGGATAATGCCCAGTTCTCAACCTGGATAAGTCCCGATTTCGAGCCCGACGCCTTTCTACCGGCGGGCAGTCCGTACCGCACCAGCCCGGCCTATTCGATAATCGAGAACCAGGGCGGCATCAGCCGGGCCCGTCATAAGCTGGTTTATGGAACGGTGCTCGAGGGGAAGATGTTCGACGTTGACTGGAGTATGAATTTCTACAGTACGCCGGAACATGTCGGCTGGTTCAAATACGTTGGCCCACCACTAATCGGAGGGGCGCCCAACCCGGGAGTCTTCCCGATCGATAACTTTCGCGGAGCCCAAATCTTTGGACCGGCGGACGGATATCGCGACGCGCTCATCACCCGCGAGATGCCACGCATCAATGTTTACGGCGGGATGGCATCGTACACGATTGAAGCCAACAATCAATTTCCCGGCGCCGAGATCCTGAATGGCGCCCAGGTGCGAGTCTCGGGCACGTACACCCCGGATAAGCAATTTACAGGGCCCAACACGCTTAATCCCGCAAGCCCGAACGTCAACCGGCCGTTAACCGTCGGCGAGATTAACCTGGCGCTCGACGTGGAACGGGACGTACGCTGGACCGAGCGCGCGCCTTCTGCCTACCTCTTCCTTGAATATAACTACCGCAGTCGCAGTGACCTGTTCGACGACTACCTGGCTCAGCCGGCTTACGGCAATCATCATGGCTTCAACCTGGCGGTCATCGGAATTACCCAGCCGTTGGCTTCCAACCGATGGCAACTGGTCTGGGTCCAATCGATTGAAGGTAATGACGGCGGATCGATCTTTGAACAACCGGCAGTCGTGTACAAGCCGCGATCGGGGCAGGAATACCGGGTGTTCTGGAACTTTGCGACGGGCACCGACAAATCGTACCTGGGGCCTTCGCGGTACATGGTCGAAATCTGCTTCGCCGCGATCTACAGGTTTTGACTGCGGTAGAAGGTCGGGAAGCGAGACCGTCAGCGGCAATTATCTTGGGCCGGCAGAACGACCAAGTGCGTAGTGATGTGTAGTGAGAGGATCAACCAATGCGTGTGATCAGGTACGGGGACGGATGGACTCGGCGACATTTTATGAAGCAACTCGCCATGGGCGTAACGGCGGCGGGAGTGCTGACCCCCCTGTTCGACCTGATCGGGCGCAACGGGGACTGCGCGGCGGCGTACCCACCAGAATCGCTTTCGATCGACGCGTACACCAAGGGCAAGCTCAAAGCCGGGGACGTGCTTAACGCAGACAACGTGGACCTGGTGAAAGATCTGCTCGACGAGGTTGCCTACTGGCAGGTCAAATACGACAAGCGAACGATCAACTTGATCGAAACGCAAACTGACGTAACCAAGCTGCTGCCGACGGCATATCTGGAGGCGACGCTACGCAATAAAGGGGTGCATCACATCGGCCCCGACGGCAACGTCTGGACGAAGGATGGTAAGCCGTGGATCGGCGGCAATCCCTTTCCGGAAGCAAAGACGGCTGTGGAACTGCTACTACAGAACGCGCTGACCTCATCCACATTGTATTATGACAGCGTAGGGTACGCGTCGAAGGAGTGGGAGACCAATCCGGACGGCGAGGTTGACTATGTTTACGAGTACATATTCGTCGGCTATCGGACGGTTGGACGGACCACGCTGGAGCCGAAGCCGTATCTGACGGGCCACGAGACGCAACTGCGAATCAACAGTCAGCTTTTCACCGCGCCGGAAGATCTGCGCGGCAGCTCGTCGCTAGAAATCTGGGCCTACGATCAACACAAACTACCGACCGCGCATGCGTTTTCACCGCAGACCAAACGGATCAGATCGGTTCCGGATTATGCGCGCTTCGAGACCGCGATGGCGGGTGCGGCGTGGTTCGCCAGCGACTCCGCCGGCGCCGGCGATCCAGTTTACACCTGGGGCGATTTCAAGATCGTAGGCCGCGGACCATTTTTGGCTGCCACAACCGGCAACTGTCATTTCGGATACCCGAATTGGGAAGTGCCGCTGGTCGGCGGAAAGAGCGACAAGAAGTACTATAAGACCTTCATGGAGCTGGTGCCCGAGGGCATTGTGGTCGAGATGAAGCCGACGGGCTACCCGAACTGCCCGTACAGCAGGAAGCTCAGTTGGTTCGATGCGCGTACGGGGGTCTGTCCGCTGATTGTGATGTACGATCGCGACGGCAAACCGTTCCATCAGTCCGAATGGTTCTATGATTACGCAGTCAAGAAACCCGGGATGCAGTGGCCGGAAGGAATGCCCGACAGCTTCTGGGCCAGCTATCTGAACATGCATATGTACGACATGAAAAGCGGACGAATGTCGCGCATGGGAATCGTCCCCCGGATAACGGGGGGCTACTTGAATAGCATCGACGATCCGAAACTCTATTACGAATTCTGCACGCTCAACGCGATCCGCCGCTTGGGACGATAAGAGAACCCTGCCTCAGCCGCGACTGTACGAATCGTTCGTGACCTCAGAGGCGCGGTAGTCGATCGGTCAACAGCACCATCGGGAGGAAATAATGAAGCTTGGACGTCGTGCGACCTGGAGCTTGCCCGCTTTCTTGATCTTGAGTTTCCTCATCACGTCGAAGGCAGTTCTCGCGCAAGAGAGCGCAGAGATGTCGCCGACCGGTCAGATTACCTCGGGGGCCTTGGATTTCCGCCAGTATTGTGCGCAGTGCCACGGCAAGGATGGCACTGGGGATGGACCGGTAGCTCCCGCACTCAAGAAGAAGCCCGCTAACCTGATCCTGCTTTCCAGGAACAATGGTGGCGTATTCCCTGAGGATGAAGTCCGCGACTTCATCGATGGCTCCAAAATGGCGCAGGGCCATGGCACGCGCGACATGCCGATCTGGGGCTACGCCTTTATGTATCGGCGGTCCAGCCATACCGGGGCGGGTGGTGCGCCTTTGACGGAAGCCGAGGTGAAGCACAAAATTGGCAGGCTCGTGGATTACGTAAAGTCGATCCAGCTTCAGTAGATCGCCTGTCGCGCCGCGAATTCGATCGGAATTTTCGGAGTACTCAGTTCGCCGACCAGCCCCACCACATTCCCTATTGGTATAGGTGCCACGCAATTCCAGAAGCCGTCCGGGAAAAGAGTGCTCGACCATTCCAGGGCATCGAGGCGGTCGCCTGCCGCTTCTCGCAACTCCCGGCGGAGCCGGCTTAGCGAGTAATCGCGCGCCTGTCCGAGAAGAGCCCCCCGCGATTGCGGACCAAACCGGCGCGACAGACCGCCAATACTGTGCCGGTTCAGGACAATCGCAACGATGCCTCGATGGGCAACTCTCACGGCCTCGCGCAGAGCGGTCGCAGCGCTCTCCAGAAATTCCAGCGTAGTTATGAATACGACGACATCGACGGCGCCCGTCCTGAAAGGGAGCCGATGTGCATCGCCCAACAGAAACGGGAGTGAAGGAAACCTCCGCTTTGCCTCCTGTACCATTGCCGGCGCCCGATCCAGCCCGATGACCTCAAATCCCGACTCGGCCAAACAGTCGGTAAAATGGCCCGTACCGGATCCTACTTCGAGTACAGTTCGGGCCTTCGGAACACGCTCCATCAGCCATTGGAGCAGGGCGCGTTCAGCGATATCGGCCCGTCGACCGCGGAGCGTCGTGTACCAGCGCTCATACTCACCGGCAGACCGCTGGAATATTTCCCAGGCCACTGTAGGTGTCTAGACGGGGCAGGCGTTCGAGACTGTGACGGTCATGACCACTTGCCCACTGTTGGCCACCCGCATGAAGGCATCCCGGAGAGCGGCAAACACCACTTCAGTCTCCCCTACGACCTGTGTACTCATGCCCCCGACCTCGGGGCGCAGGCCGTGGGCATTGAGTTCCGCCTCGACGGCATTGACGGTCGGGCTCAGATGCTCCTGACGCAGAGGATAAACGCTTATCTGAACCCTGATGTTCACGGTAATTCCAAGCTTTCAATTCTCTTGCATTCGCGTGCTGCGGAGATTCTTCGCAGCTGCCGCCATTAGCGGGCTTGGCGATGGTACTCGGAGTTGGGCATCATGTCCGTCGCCGCCGCCATCCGGTTAGACATATTGAAGAATGACGTGACCGCGGCGATATCCCAGATATCCGCGTCGCTGAAACCGGCTTCGCGCAAAACCTGGCGATCGGCCTCGATGATTTTATCCGGTGTTTCGGTAAGCTTGGCGGCGAAGTCCAGCATCGCTCGCTGCCGCGGCGACAGTTCGGCGACACGATAGTTCATCACCATCAACTCGCCTAGCGCAGGATCGCCCGATAGCTGACGTACGGCGGCTCCGTGGGCCGTCAGGCAGTAAAAACAATGGTTGATGGAAGAGGCGACCACCGCGATCATTTCGCGCTCCAGCTTGCTCAGTCCCGATGGCCCGAGCATCAACTCGCTATACATCGCCATGAAATTGGCCAGCTTGTCCGCGTTGAAGCTGTAAGCGCGCAACACGTTGGGCACGAAGCCGAGCTTCTCGTCGCACTTGGCGAAATATTTCTGGGTATCCGGATTAAGCTTCGCTCGTTCGAGTTCGGGCAAATGG
Source organism: Binataceae bacterium (SeqCode) (assembly GCA_050011435.1). Lineage (GTDB taxonomy): Bacteria > Desulfobacterota > Binatia > Binatales > Binataceae > JADMIL01. The sequence goes on along the minus strand of JBEKJC010000037.1, from coordinate 32,726 downwards.
AGCGCACAGATGCGTTTTGGTTGAGACATTTTGTTTAACTACCTCTACAAAGTCGCGATGCAAAAGTTCCAGGTTAGCGGGTGTCCCGAAGATACGACGGACTATAGCCCCGTTCACGATCCTGTGAGAAACCCACTCGCCCGCATGCGATGCGGTGTTCGCCGGTCATTATGCGCCGCGCGCAATGAGTGCGTAATGATATTTGAAGGTACTCTCACGTTCGATTCGCAGACCCACCCGCTCCATTCGCTCACGCGCTTCAGCAGCGGTGTAAACATGGTCGCGCGGAGGACCGACTGGCCGCTCGACGCCGGCGTTCCAATCGATCGCGAGCACGGAACCACCCGGCTTGAGCAGAGCAGTCATCGCGCGCAACGCCTCGTCGCCCACCTCGTGCAGAACGTTGAGCGCAAGCACCCGATCGGCCGTACCGCGCAGCCCCGCGATTTCCGCGGTATGTATCGAACGGAGATTTGCGAGCGCTTTTGCCGCCGGCTTCGCCCCCAGCAGATCGAGCATCTGCTGCTGTTCGTCGAGCGCGATTACCTCTACGTCGGGCCGCCGCTGTGCCAGTTCGATCGCATACGCTCCCGTGCCCGTACCGAAATCCACGACGCGGCCCCCGGTTTGCGCCGCCAGCATCTTAAAGACTTCGTCCGGCGGCAGATACTCGAACCGCGCGGGATCGTCCAGCAGCGCCGCGCGCGCCGGGTCGAAACGCTCGGGCTGCCGTGCGCCATGCCGATCGTCCCCGCCGTGTCCGCCATGCTTGTGCTTATCCATGAAAAATCCACTCGCGGTTCGTTCGCGCGCTGACTTCCCACCGGTCAGAAAGTGTAGCGCTTGCCGACTACCGAAGGGTCCAACACCGTCTCGCCGACGGCGTCAGCGAACGCCCTGACGGCGCGCCAGCCAGTGCAGTGCCCGGCGGCGATCGTGGACAGCTTGAACTCCCGCACCGCTTGAACCGTCTCCGGAATTATTTTTTCGTTGGGGCCGGCGAGATGGAACCCACCAACCACCGCATAGAGCGGAACTCCGGAAGAGTTGTCTCGCGCGTGCTTTAACACGTTCACCAATCCGGCATGTGAGCATGCAGTGAATACGACCAACCCCTTTCCGGCGACGTTGACCATCAAAAATCGCTCATCGATCAACAGTGGATCGGGCGCCCAAGTCCCCGCTTCATTCTTTTGATAGTGCGCCGGCAGCCCGCGCTCGAACGGCGTCACTCGCGGGATCTCACCGCTCAAGTGGAACATGCTATCGACAAAAACCTGCGGCTCCCGCTTGCAGTTCACCTGCGCGCCATGTGCCGTCAGAGCTTCGATATTCGGAACATCCTTGATCGGGAACATCGTGCCGTTGGGCAGTCGCCGCGCTCGCGATCGGAACATCCCAGGATGAGCAAAATACGGAATCGCGTGGCCTCCGTTACGGCCGCGAATCAGATCGAGCGCTTTGAGCATCCCTCCGGAATGGTCCCAATGCCCATGCGAAAGCACGATACTTTCGACTGCTCCCAAATCCACGCCCAGCCGCGTCGAGTTGCGTTCGAATGCATACTCTTCGGGTCCCGAGTCGAAGAGCACCGTGTGGCGATGTTCGCCGCGAGTGGCCGTGATCAACAGGGAAAAACCGTGACACGCGCAGCACAAACAGTCACCCGACAACTCCTGCATTCCGTTACGTTCCAGATAAGCGAACTCGGCTTCCGCGTGTTTGGGAATCGTCGAAAGACTGTCGGTCGCATTATCGACCAGCACATGAATCTCGACCTTTTCGATCGGCATAATACTGGTCATTTATTACTCGCTAGCTGAGTATTCAGCTCAAGCACTGAGAATGCGGGGGCGAAGTCCTGAGCCTCCGCTTGAGTCAGACCGTCCGGACAAATTCGACGACAGGGCCTCGGTTGCCGGAATCACGCCAAGCGACACGCGACCATCAGGGCCTCTAGTCGGTTTCGATTGGTAACGAGCTGTCTCTAGCCCATTCGCCCATCGAACCATCGTAAAGAGTCAGGTGTTTGTACCCGAGCTGATACAACAGAAACAAATCGACTGTGGCGGAAATCCCGCCGCCGCAGTAACAAATGACGTTCTTGGATGGTTCAACGCCGGCGGCATCGAACTTTGTGCTGGCGTCCGCCAATGGCACGAAGGTCTTCGTGTTGCGATCGAGTAACCTCCCCGCCGGCACATTCACACTGCCGGGAACTCGCCCCCGGCGACCATAGCGGCTGGGGCTCGTCCCGCGATGAAGCTCGGGGGGCAAGGCGTTGACGATGACGGTGTTGGTATCTCCGAGCGCAGCCCGTACTTGCTCCTTGCCCACGAAAAGCTCCGGCCGCGGTCGCGCAACAAACTTGGCTGGCGGATAGGCGCACGGCGCCGTAGAAACCGGACGGCCCTCGGCCTGCCACTTCTCCCAGCCGCCATCCAGCACCGCCGCATTGTCGAAGCCAAACGCCCGCAGCATCCACCACACCCGAGTCGCCCACATGATACCGTCGGCACTGTACAGGACCACGCGGGTGCCCTCTCCGACACCACAACGGGACATTACAGCAGCGAACTGGCCGGCGGACGGTAGCATGAAACGCAGCTTCGTGGTGTTGTCCGACAGCTCCCCCTGGAGATCGATAAACCCCGCGCCCGGAATATGCGCGGCGTCATATTCCGCCTTCCCGCTGACGATGCGGTAGGGGGAATCGGCGTTGGCCTCCGCGGGCATCAGGTGCGTCGTGCAATCAAAAATGCGCAGGTTGGCATCGCCCAGATGGGCCTCGAGCCAGTCAGTCTGCACCAGCGCTTCCGGATCATGATATCGAATCGTATTTTCGGCCATGTCTAACCTGCTCCGTTGATTTTTCTTTGCAGCGCCGCGTCAAACGGATCGCTTTCCGAATTCGAAACAAACCTTAAACGGGTGTCCGCAATCCCATCCCACCCCTCGGCTTTGCTCCACTGGTTCCAGTTACCGCACCGTCAGTTTGTTGACAAATACGACGGCTCGAACTATACAACCGGTTGTCCAGTTTCAGCAAGGACTTACGAAAGCTACTTGGTTGCGCAGGACGCACGGAGACGGGCTCGCAGAGGTGGCCGCAGTATTTCAAAAGGCAGGCCAGCGTTAGCGGGTCTTGATTTGAGCCAAACTGCCGAGGAGTCACTTCAAGGAGTCCAGGCACGCCAAGAGGTCAAAAGGTTATGGCTTTCAAACTCGAGATGTTCTCGGATTTCATCTGCCCATTTTGCTACATCGGGCTCGCCACCGTCCGCAAGCTTCAACCCGAGTTTGGCTTTGAACTTGAGCCGCGCGCCTTCCAGATCCACCCGGAATGGCCGGCCGAGGGGCTGCCGCTCGCACAGCATCCACGCATGATGGATCCGAAAGCGCGCCGGTTGATTTGGACGCATATTCTTGAGTTGGCTGACGCCGCGGGCGTCACGATGAAAGCGCCCGAGGTTCTCGCCAATTCCCGACTCGCGCTCCAGGCGGCCGAGTTTGCGCGCGAAAATGGCAGAGGCGAAGCCTTCGACGATCTTGTTTACCGGGCCTATTTCAGCGACGGTCTGAACATCGGACTGCAAGGCGTGCTAGGCGATCTGGCAACCGCCGTGGGCTTGGACCGCTCCGAGTTGGATCGCGCGCTGGAATCGCAACGCTACGCGGCACGGCTCGAGCGCGACTCCCAACTGGCCCATCAGCGCGGCGTCAGCGGGGTGCCCGCCTTTTTTCTCGGTGATTACTCGATCGTTGGCGCTCAGAGCGAGGACATGATGCGCGAGGTCATGCGGCGCTATGTCAATAGGACGGGCGCCGCGAAGTAGCGCAGGTTGCTCGGCGCGCATCGACGGAGGTTTAGAGAGTGTTCGATTTGAAGGAAGCCTTGCCCGGCCTGCTGCGCAAAGACGTGGAGTATGGCGAAGCTACCTTTTTAACCCGAGAAATCAGGAGGAATAGCGATGTTCGACCTCGACCAATTTATTGAGGACTGCAAGGGCAAACCGGCTTCGGGGGTCAAGGAGTTGATCGAGCAGGCGTTGCACGATCCGGCGAGCGTCAAACAGGCGCTAGACGCGAAACTCGCGGGTCGGGACCTCTCGAAGGGAAGCCTCGCCGATCTGATCTGTTTTCGCTCGCCGACGCTTACGGTTCTCAAGGCGGCCACGCCGCCCAAGTTCAAGACGCCTCCGCATAATCACAATATGTGGGCGGTGATTGGGACCTACGCGGGGCAGGAGGACAACGTCTTCTATCGGCGCAGTGGAAAGGGTTTGGAAAAAGCGGGCGGAAATGATCTGAAAACCGGCGATGTCGTAGTTCTCGGCGAGGACGCGATTCACGCGATCGCGAATCCGCTCGACCGCGCATCGTGCGCAATCCATATCTATGGCGGCGACCTGCTGAATTTCTCGGGCCGCAGCACCTGGAACCCGTTTACATTCGAAGAGCACCCTTACGACATCAAGCTTCTCATGAACTATTCCCGCCAGCTTATGGCTCAGTGATTGTCCTGACCAAATAGTAATTGGTTCGAGAACGACCGCCAGCACCCTGGTGAGGGGCAGCGCGAGGAGACACACATGGCGGATGGTTTCTTTCCTCTGACGAGCGAACAACAAGAGTGGGCTGCTCGCGCGGCAGACATCGCGCAACGCGAGCTCGCCCCACGTGCGGCGGAGACCGATCGGACGGGGACCTTCCCATCGGAGGGTTTGAAAGCCCTCAAGAGGGAGGGTTTTTGGGGGCTCCGCGTTTCCCGCGAGCACGGAGGACTGGAAGAGAGCCTCTTGACGACGGTCCTCGTCACGGAGGCGCTGGCGAAGCGGTGCGCGTCCACGTCGCTATGCTACAAAATGCACCTTGAGGCTTCCGAACTCGTGGCCCGGATCGGCACCCCGGATCAACTGGAGCGCATGGTGCGGCCGATCGTGTCGGGCGACGCCTTTTTCACGGTGGCGGGCTCCGAGGCGGCCGGCCGCGGCGGCGCATTTGCCCAGAACAACGCGATGTCGCAGGTGATGCCGAGCGGCGACGGCTACCGCCTCGAGAATATTCGCAAGAGCTATGTCACCTCGGCGGGCTTCGCCACTCATCACTTCTTCCTGTGCCGGGTGGGCAAAGACGCGACCCCCGACAAAGTCAGCGCCCTGATCGTGGAGCGGGACAAGATCGACTGGAAGATCGACGAGCCCTGGAACGGATTCGGGATGCGGGGGAACAACAGTTGTCCGGTGATCTTCAACGGAGTCGTGCCGAAGGCGAATCTGGTTGGAGAGGAACACACCCTGATGAAGGACCAAGGGCGGAAGTTTCTACCGGTGGTCACTAGCACGTATGCAGCGGTCTACCTGGGCGTCGCTGCCGGGGCGTTCGAGGAGGCCAAGCAGTTTCTCGAGTATGGCGACGATGAAAGCAAGCCTCGGATCGACAATCCTGTGATCCGGCACCGCATGGCAGAACTCAGCGTCGCGATCGAGCGATCGCGGGCGTTGCTGTATTCTGCGGCCTCTGCCTTCGATCGGGAGCAGCTCACCAGCGTTCTGGCTTGTTCCCAGGCCAAGGTGGCGTGCTCCGAAATGGCGGTCCACGTGACTGCCGAGATCATGGGTATGGGGGGAGGCACGGCCTACGCGCGCCGCCTGCCCTTCGACCGATATCTCCGCGATGCCCGGGCCGGAGTGGTCATGGGGATCACCAACGACATGATACTCTCCAACATCGCCAGGATGCTGTTTCCGGGGGCGCCGCGGAAAACGGAAAATAAAGCGCGCTAGGGGGGTTCGCAGAGGCTGGAACCAGCGGCTCTCGTGGTAGCGTGGCGCCCATAAACCGTTCTAACGGAGGGAACGCCAATGGCGGCAAGTACGTCAAGCAGCGGTTCGCTATCGAAATCGGCGGCGGTGCGTGCGCGGCTGAAGCATCCGGTGATCGATTCGGATGGTCACACGGTCGAGTTTCAGCCCGCCCTGCGCGATTATATTAGGCAAGTCGCCGGGCCGGATCTGGCCGGACGCTACCGCTCGGACGGCGCCAACTGGTACCGCATGAGCTGGGATCAGCGGCGCGCCGAACGGCCCTTGCGGCCGCCGTGGTGGGCGCTGCCCACGAAGAACACGCTTGACCGCGCCACCGCGACGTTTCCAAAACTCCTGCATGAGCGGCTCGATCAGACCGGAATCGACTTTGCAGTGCTTTATCCGACGGCCGGCCTCGGCGCGCCACACATCCGCGAGGATGAGTTGCGGCGGGCGACCTGCCGCGCCTTCAACACCTACCACGCCGACATCTTCCGCGAATATTCCGACCGCCTGACGCCCGCGGCGATCATTCCGATGCATACGCCGCGCGAGGCCATCGAAGAACTTGAACATGCGGTGAAGACGCTCGGGCTCAAGGTCATCATGATGGCGGGGCACGTGCGCCGTCCGGTTTCCGCCGTCGCCGCGGCCGTGCCCCATCCTACCCGCTATGCCTACTGGCTCGATCTCTTCGCGCTTGATAGCGAGTACGACTACGACCCGGTGTGGGCCAAATGTATCGAGCTGGGCGTCGCGCCAAGTTTCCATTCGCCCGGCATGGGCTGGGGCAGCCGCGGCTCGATCTCGAATTACATGTTCAATCACATCGGCCATTTCGCCTCGGCCGGCGAGGCGCTGTGCAAGGCGATGTTTTTCGGCGGCGTCACCCGGCGCTTTCCGCAACTCAAATGCGCTTTTCTGGAGTGCGGGGTGGGATGGGCCGCCAGTCTCTATGCCGACATGATCGGCCATTGGCAAAAACGCAACGGCAAAGCGATGGAGAACTACAATCCCGCCAACCTCGACCGCAAGCTGTTCCAGGACCTTGCGCGCCGCTATGGCGGCAAGCTCGTCACCGATCAGCTCGACGGCCATGGCGAAGGCTGGGGCATCGGCGGCACCGATGAGGACCCGGCCGCGCTCGACGACTGGTCGCGATGCGGAATCGAAAGGGCGGAGGATATCCGCGACCTGTTCGTTCCCAACTTTTACTTCGGTTGCGAGGCCGACGATCCGATCAACGCCATGGCGTTCGATACGCGCAAGCTCCCCTTTGGCGCTCGCCTCAACGCCATCTTCAGTTCCGATATCGGCCATTGGGACGTGCCCGATATGACCGAGGTGACCGAGGAGGCCTACGAACTGGTCGAGCACGGACTAATCGGTGAAGATGACTTTCGCGATTTCGTCTTCGCCAATCCCGCCCGTCTCTGGACCAGCATGAACCCCCGCTTCTTCAACGGCACGGTGGTCGAAGGAGCCGTCAACGGGCTCCTCAATGGGCGCTGAAGTGACCCGCCACCCCAGTCGGCCCGCGGTGGCCCCCGCACTATCAGTTCCCGTCCAATGGAGAACATCCGGAAACTCGAGTCCGGCTACGCTCAGTTAGAGAAGGCGGCGATTTGAGCATCCCCAGTGCGTCAGAAAGGAATTCGGCCCGACAGCACGACGCTATGGTTGTACATCGGATTCTCGGTAACGGCGACCTGATAGCCGACGCCCACGGTCAAGCCGACGCGGTCGTGGATGGGCATCCTTCCAATCACCAGGCCCGGCGTTAGAAACACTTGGGTCTCGCCTTCGCGCTCGCCGTTAGGCCACCAGGTGTAGTTCACTTCGAACTCCGGCCAGAAATAATGGCAGAGCCGGTACTGCAAGGCAGTATTCCATACGAGCGGCATGCCGAGGCGCTGCAGACCGCCATCCGGCAGTGAGATTCCGGCGGTGGTCTGAATGTCGAAGGCGCCAAAGCCCTTGCCGCCGGCAATCGTCGGCGTGAAAACGCCGTGGCGATTGCTGTTGCCGTCATCACCAGTCGGCGCGCTGAAGCCCATGAATGCGGTCAGAATATAGTTCCCGTTATCTTCATTGGCCGACAGGATCCGATATTTGACCAGGAAGGTTTCGTCGGCCCAGCCGTCGGTTTTTACGTCTTTGCCATGCTGGATCGCACCGTTGTGAGCGACCCAGGCGGGCACCCCGAGGATGACTTCGACGTTCTCCATCGGTATCAACTCGAGTCCCTTACCGCCGCCGAAATTATCCGTGGCGACACCCTTCTCATTCCTCTGCCAGAACTGATCGTAACGAAACTCTTGCTCGAGGCGCGGGGTGACCGTGACGAGCGGGGTAACCCAATGCGGCTGTTCGCTTTGAATGCGCGTCACGCGTTGAAACCAATCGGCGAAATATTCTTGAATCGTTGAGGACGGTGAGAGGCCGTTCGACGTAACAAAACTATTCTGCGCATAGCATGGCATCCCATAGCATAGAATAATCGCAAAGCAGGCAGCGGTAGTGGCGGCCTTCAAGATGGTGATACAGGGCGACGTAAATTTCATGGTGTCGACCTTATGCCATTTTATGAGTGCTTTGACAAATATCATGGCATAGACGATCCGGCACGTTCACGCGGCATCGCTCATTGATGGCGCTGATCCTCTGGTAGGTATCCGTGACTGAAATGGGCCGGCCAACCAGACCAGCCACTCGCTAATCTCGCCGCGCCGTGATGCGACGCAAGGCCTGCCAACGACGGTGCCCGGTCACCGTCGCAGTTAATTCAACAATTACTCGGACGTAATCATGCGTTAATGATTGCATGCGTATTCTGCCCTGCAATTTCGAGAAAGGAGCAAATGGACTCCGAGGGCACAATTGTGAGCTCGACGCCAATCTATAACGGGATCTCGCGGTCTCTAACTTCATTTTGTCAATTGAATCATCGAGCTCTAATGGGCTTGGAAATCCGTTGAGATGCGGACGTCTCCATCATCGGTGATGAGGACCGCCGCGAGAATTATTTGCGCGATTGCGTGCGTCGCAAGCATCGCGATGCCGCTGACGTTCCCAACGATCAACCCGCACAGTTTCATCGATCATCTCCGCGGGTATGAGGGCATTGACCGTCGGCCAGAAGTACGCGGCGGCGCTGTTCCCCACTCCACTGCCGCAAGCGGTGGTCGGAAAGAAACTTCAGCAGATTAATCAACGTTCCCTGAGACATGCCGAGGAGGAGAGCAAATAAAATGAGAATCGAATTGAGTATTCGTCCGCTGTCGGCGGGCATAATCGCGATGGGGTTGTGGGTCGTAACGCTTTCAGGATGCTCCTTTCAGAATCCGCTGGTGAGCGAAGGGCCCGAGCCGCGGGTCGAGAACTGCATGCTGCTGCAGCAGGCGACGCCCGCAAAATTTGTCTGTAACGGCAAGACGTTCACCGCTGTTCAGCTGAGCGATATTCGCACTGGGGCGAATACGCCGCCCGCAAAGTGATTCAACTGGCGCGATCGGGGAGATCCGCGCTCCCGGCGGCAAGTGCGACGCGGCCGGGTAGGAGTTTGCGCAATCATGATTCGTAAATCGTCCCGATATCGGGAGGGAGGAAGTTCGATGAAAGGCAGATGGAAGGTCGTACTGGCGGCGCTGGGGAGCCTCACGCTCCTCGCCAATGCGCGGCCGCTACGGGCGCAAGATGCTTCAACCATGTCGAAGCAAACTACGCTGTGGGTGGACGAGAAGACTGGCCAGGTCTTCGTGCGGCCGGGACGGGGCCGGGAGCCGATGTCCTTCGGCGCCGACGCGCAGGAGATCGAACGCCAGGTCGAAGAAAAAACCCGCGATCGCGTTCGTGCGGCCGTGGCAGAGACTCAGGCCCAGGAGCGCGCTGATGCTGCGGCGACACAAAAGCAGATTGACCAGATCAAGCCGGCATGGACCAGCTACGTGTCTAACTTCCAGAACAAGTTCAGGGTCGGCGCGCTCGCCTATCTGGATTATGGTTTGTACACGCACACCGGCTTCGGCCCTCAGTTTACTGAGAATCTGAATCCGCCGGGTCCGTATAACAATACGTACAACTCGTTCGATATCAATCGCGTGTACCTGAATACCTATTTCACGCCGACTGATAATTTGACGTTTCGCTTCACACCCGAGTTGTACCGCGCCAACGGCACGGCGACGGCCGACAAAACGGGCGCCAACACGGGCTACGGCTCGAATCTCGATGGCAATCTGAATGTGCGCATGAAGTATGCCTACGTCCAGTATAAGGGGCTGCTCGACGATGTTCCGTGGCTCAAGGGCGGCAATACGACTATTGGCGCTCAGGGCAACCCATTTATTCCGTGGGAGGAAGATCTCTACCAGTTCCGTTACGTCAATCTGGTGCCTTGGAACTACATCAGTCTGTCGTCGAGCCAGATCGGATTGCAGTTCGACGGCCCGATCAAGCCGACCGGCAGCGAGTTGACTTACGCTGATTATGGCTTTGGGGTCTATGATAACGGCAGCTTCCACTCGCAGGAGCAGAGCGATACCAAGCAGGTTATGATGAAGGGAACGATTTACCCACTTGGTTCCGCCTTCAAGTATCAGGGACTTGGCCTGACTGGCTTCTGGAACTATGGTTGGGGCAATGTCGCTCCGGACATCGGGAGTATTCCGGCGAACACCAAGGGAAGCGCGCATTTTGAGCGCGTTGCGGCCGTGCTGCATTATGCCGCCGAAGAATGGAATATCGCGGGTGAGCTCGACTACGGTCAGAACGCGTTCAGTCTGAGCAACCTGTATTCGGGCAGCGGCCCGCTGGATGCCTTTGGCACGGCGACCGGCACCGCGAAAACTTCCGGCACTTTTGCCGGCAACACCTGCAAAACGGCGTCGGCCGGCACGCCCTGCTATACGTTCGTGAACAACTGGGGTCCCCAGACCGCCGCCTATACGGCGATTCTGAACAATGGCCGCGCGCGCGAAGTGGGCTGGGATACCTTCGGCCATTACCACATTCCGGGCACCAAGCTGACCGCCTTTGGAATGTTCCAGTGGTTCTTGCCCAACGACAACGTGATGAAGAACCCGCTGGACTTCCAGCGTTTCGTGCTGGGCTTGAGCTACCAGTACAACGAGTATCTGCGCTTCGCGTTCGACAGCCAGAACCTGCTCTTCTACCATAGCCAGTTCTCGATGCCGGTGAGTTACCTGTCGAAGTTCGACTATGTGCCTGGCAGCAAGCTCAATAGCCAGTACGTGCCGAAGACCGGCAGCATCCCGAACATGGTGCCGCTCGATACCCACGCATTCTTCCTGAATATGGAGTTCGCGTACTAGCCAATCGATTACGCGGTCGGCAATCATGCCGGCCTCCCAAGATGAAGCGCGCCGCTCCGAAAGGGGCGGCGCGCTTTTGACCACTGGTTTTCACTCCGCCACTCTCAGAGTCCGTGAAGTAATTGGGTTGAACTCGGGAGGAACGGCGGTAATGCACATCCCGGACTGCACGCGCTAGGGTGAAATCCCCGCAAACGGAACGCAAAAATGTTTCACGTGAAACATATTCGCTGTCCGTTCGTGGTGGACCCGGGGACGATTATGCCCATATCGACACCGGAGATGTGGTTGAGCCCGCCGCAAATATTGAATTCGCTTCCCAAGTTCCGCTCTCACGTCTGCTTTTGCGCCTGAAGCTTGGCTCCTCCCGCTCGGGTGGCCAAGACCCACTGCTCTAGACCTCGAAAATAGCGGCTGATTTCTCGCTGCCGTGGACCGTGTGTCCACGCGCCCGCTGAATTCAACGGTGACCGGACTTTGCTCCGGGCCGGATCGCGCGAGGTCTTTTGGTTGTGCCTGGTTTCTCGTTGCGCAATTCCCACGTCGTTATCGTGGGCGCAATCCTGACGGTCATACTTGGCGTCGTCGCACTTCTGCGAATGCCGGTGGACGTGTTTCCGCAACTCGACATTCCGGTGGCGGTGGTCGCGACGTTTTATCCGGGGATGCCGCCGCTGGACATCGAGGCCGACATCACGACCCGCTTTGAACGCTTCTTCACGCTCGGCAGCGACATCGAGCACATGGAATCACGTTCGCTGCCGGGTGTGAGCATTATCAAGGTGTTCTTCCAACCCGGCGTCGATCTCAGCGTTGCGACTTCGACGCTGGGCAATCTTGCGATGGCGGACTTGCGCCATCTGCCTCCCGGCACTTTGCCTCCGCTCATCCTCAAGTCCGGCGCGTCGGCGTTGCCGGTGACCCTCGTGACCGTGTCGGGCGAAGGTTTTACCGAAGCCCAACTCCGTGATCAGGCGCAGTACAACATTCGCAACTGGATTGCGACGGTTCGCGGTACGTCGGTGCCACCACCGTTCGGCGGCAAGTACCGGCAAATCATGGCGTACCTCAATCGCGACGCGTTGCAGGCCCGCGGGCTGACTTTGATGGACGTGGTTCACGCGCTCAATACCGCGAACCTGATCATCCCAGCCGGCGACGCCAAAATCGGCTCAACTGACTACTTCGTTTACAGCAACAGCATGATCGAGAACCCGGACGACATCAACCAGGTGCCGGTCAAGATTGGACGGGACCAAGCGCCGGTCTTCCTCGGGGACGTCGGTCACGCTGAAGACGCTGCCGAAATCCAGCAGAACATCGTGCGCATCGACGGCCAGCGCTCGGTGTACATCCCGGTGATGAAGCAGGGCTCGGCAAACACGATTGCGGTGGTTGAGGGGGTCAAAGCGGTACTGCCGCAGATCACCGACCTGCCAAAGGGAATGAAGGTCAACGCGATCTTCGGTCAGGATACTTACATCAAGGCGGCGGTCGAAAGTCTCGAGCATGAAGCGGTCTCCGGAGCGGTACTCGCTTCGCTCATGATCCTGATCTTCCTCGGCAGTTTTCGCTCGACGATCGCGATTTTTCTTTCGATTCCACTGTCCATTTTAGCGGGCGCCTTTGGACTCATGATGAGTGGTTCAACCATCAACATCATGACCCTTGGCGGCTTTGCTCTCGCGATTGGCCGTCTGGTCGATGACTCGACCGTCGTGCTTGAGAATATCAATCGCCACCTGGCGGAAGGCAAAGCGCCCTTCGACGCTGCCCGCGACGGCGCCAACGAAGTGGCACTCGCCGTACTCGCCTCGACCGTCACCACTATGATCGTGTTCTCGCCGGTGATGTTTCTTTTCGGCGTAGCGCGATCCTTGTTCAGCGCGCTCTCGTTGGCAGTCGTGCTCTCGATGGCGGCATCGTACATCGTCGCGATGACTGTAGTTCCGATTTTCTGCGCCCGCTTTCTGACCGCCGAAGAAGGACGCAAGGCGGAAGAGGGCGGCAACGGCATTCTCGGTCGTTTCATCGCAGCCTACGATCGCTTTGCCCTTCGCTACGAGGGATGGCTCGACCGAGCCCTCAATCACAAGCCGATCGTGGTCGGATCCGCGGCGGCGCTTTTCCTGGTCAGCATCGCACTATTCCCATATCTAGGGACCGAGCTCTTCCCCAAAACCGACGCCGGCGAATTCATAGTTCAGTTTCGTGCACCGGTTGGCACGCGCATCGAACTTACTGAACAACTCGCGGAGCGCCTCGAAAACGTAATCAAAGAGGTAATTCCAGCCGATCAGCTCGCGACCGTGGTTTCCAACATGGGGCTCGCCCCCGGTTTCTCTTCGATCTATTCACCCAACGCGGCGAGCGACTCCGGCTTCGTGATGGTGGCGCTGAAGGACGATCATAAGGTCTCGACCTGGGATTACGTCCACACTCTCAAGCAAGAGCTGCCGGCGAAAATTCCCGAACTCAAGACCTTTTTCTCGTCAGGCAGCATTGTCGATTCGGTGCTGAACTTCGGCCTCGCCGCTCCCATCGACGTGCAAATTTCCGGGCCGCACTATGGGGCGCTCTTTCCAGCGGCCCGGCAAATCGCGCAACGGCTCAAAGGCATTCCGCAGGTTGACGGAACTTTCGTTGCCGAAGAGTCCGGCTACCCGACGCTGCGCATCAACGTGGATCGCGTGAAGGCCGCGCGGCTGGGACTGTCACAACGCGACGTGATCACCAACGTGATTACCGCGCTGACCTCCAACGAAATGATCGCGCCTTCGATCTGGATCGATCCGCGCTCCGGCAATGACTACTTCCTCACTGCGCAGTATTCGGAAAACAACATCGACTCGGTGGAGACGCTGCGCAACATCCCGGTGCGCAGCGCCGATAATTCGCGATCGCGCGACGATGCCCTGCTCTTGCGTGACGTCGCTACGATCGCGCGCGAGAAGCATCCGGCCGAAGCCGACCATTACAACATTCAGCGGGTGGTTGATGTGCTCGTTGCGCCCAGGTCGGACGATCTCGGCGGCACGCGCGCTGCGGTCGTCAGCGCGCTCAAGGACGTACCACTGCCTCCGGAAACGCGGATAGCTATTCGCGGTTCGGTCGAAGCGATGCAGGAATCGTTTCAGAGCTTCGGCTACGGGCTGTTGCTTGCGGTGGTTTTGCTCTACCTCGTGATGGTCGCACAGTTCCGCTCGTTTCTCGACCCTTTCATCATCATGTTTTCGGTGCCGATGGGACTGATCGGGGTCGTCTGGACGCTGCTCCTCACCGGCACCACACTCAATATCGAATCCTTCATGGGCATCATCGCAATGGTCGGGATCGTTGTTTCCAATGCGATCCTGCTGGTCGATTTCGCCAACCAGCGCCGCCAGGGCGGACAAGAATTGCGCCGCGCGATCGTCGAATCGGCGCGCATTCGAATGCGCCCGATCATCATGACGACGCTGGCCACCATCGTCGGCTTGCTGCCGATGGCGCTCAAACTGGGCGCAGGTTCCGAAGCCTCGGCGCCGCTTGCGCGCGCCGCCGCCGGCGGTCTCGCGGTATCCACACTGCTTACCTTATTCTTGGTCCCTGCCCTCTACGAGATCTTCTACAGCCGCCAGCAGGTGTCGGAATGAAGTTGCAGATTCTCGCTCTGATGCTCCTGCTTCTTGCCCGGAGCACGACCGCCTGTACGCATCCGGCGGAGATCGCGCCGGCGGATACGCGGCCAATTGTGGCGGTGGTCAGTCCAAACCGCGGCAATGCGATCCGTTCGATCACGCTGCCCGGCGACATGGTCGGATTCTATGAATCGTCGCTCCACGCAAAGGTTACTGGCTATCTGCAAAGTATCTCTGTCGATAAGGGTGACTGGGTAAAGAAGGGAGAAGTCCTCGCTACTATTGAAGTACCGGAGCTCCAGCAGCGGGTCGCGCGAGCCGAAGCCAGCCTCGACGTGCAGCGACTTACATATCAGCGCCTCGAACAGGTTTGGAAGAGCGATCCGCGCCTGATCGCGCGCCAGGACGTCGATATCGCTCAGGGTAAATACCTCGAAGCCAAGGCCGACGTTGACGAACTGCAGGCGCTGGTTTCCTACACCAGAATTGTTGCCCCGTTCGATGGCATCGTTACCGGCCGTTTCGTCGATCCGGGTGCACTCATCAAGGCCGGCGGCGATCAGCCAAGTTCCGGTCCAGACGAAGGTTCGGCGCATCCGGTCGGAACGGCGTCGTCTGTGGTAAGCCTCGCGATGATCGATACCATGCGGATTTACGTTTACGTCCCGCAAGGCGTAGTCAGCTTCATCAAGCGCGGAACCCCGGCGATGGTGACGCTACAGGACTTACCGGCACATCCATTTCCCGGCACGGTCACACGCTTCGCCGCATCGCTCGACCTCTCAACGCGCACGATGCTGACTGAGATCGATCTCGACAATAAACACCACGAGCTTTATCCCGGCATGTACGCGAATGTGACGCTTCAACTCGAACGCCACCCCGACGTTATTCAAGTTCCCGATTCCGCGATCGGTCAAAGTTCAACCGGCAATTACGTATTGGCTGTCCGGGACGGAAGACTCTCAAGGCGAGAGATCAGTGTGGGAATTCGCGCGGGACACCTGGTCGAAGTGACCAAGGGCTTGAGTGGGGACGAGCAGCTCGTCGCCGCGCTGGATCCGTCTTTGACCGACGGCGAGAGCGTGACCCCCATTCCAGGGAAAGCGGCTTCGGCAGGTAACGGCAAGGCGGTCGCGAACAGTGACTAAGCGGCGAATCAGGATGGTGCGCAGTCCGCGGAGTCATAGTCCGACGATCGTCGCGATGTTCCTGTGCGTGCTGGCGGTGATCCCCTCAAGCGCCTGGCCACGGGAAACCATCAATCCCGGCGAGAAGCTCACACTGGAGCGAGCCATCGAATTGACACTCCAGAACCATCCCCGTGGCCTCGAAATGGAAGCCGAAGCCGCTGCGGCTAGCGCGCGCGTCGGCGAAGCGCGATCGGCCCTGATGCCCCAAGTTTTCGCCGCCGGCGAGTATCTTCGCTCGACCGATAATCCTATCGGTAATACCACTTATCTTAATCCAGGCTTCGTTCCTCGGATCACAGGTACGCTTCATGGTGGTTCACTTAATCCAGACCAAAGTTTTTCGAGTACCAACAATTTCCTTGCTGGGGTGGGCGGGCAGCAATACCTTTTCGACTTCGGACGTGTCCGCGGTCTTGTCCGGGAACGGGCAGCGGAGGCGCGCGCCGCTCAATCACAAGTTCAACTCACCGACCTCGACCTCATTTTCGAAGCAACGCAGCGTTATTTCGCGCTCCTCGCAGCCGGACAGAAACTAAAGGTTTACCAGAAGGCGGTCGAGCAACGCACCGAGCAATTGCACGACGCTAAAGTAAAGGCGGAAGCAAACCTCACCTCACAAATCGACGTACTAACCGCGCAAGCCGCGCTGGCTCGCGCACGCACCAATCTTCTCGAGGCCTCGGACGAGCAGGCGACAGACCGGGTCGCGCTCGACAATACGATGGCGGTAAGTCCGAACGCCCCATATTACGAGTTGGCGGATGTCCTCACTTACAAGCCGATCGGTGGAGACATTGAAACCTACTACACTTCCGCCCTTCAGGACCGGCCGGAGCTCGCAACACTCAAGGCCCAGGCCAGCGCCGCGGGTGCTCAAGTCACCGAAGTATATAGCGATTTCTTCCCGTCCGCTCAGGCGGTGGCAGGATACAACGCAATGGGGACAGGACTCCCCGCGGCCAACAATTTTGACGTCGGCCTGGTAGTGAGCTGGCCGATTTTCAACGGCTTCCTCACCACCCATCAGATCGATGAGGCCAAGGCCCGACAGAACGCGATCAATTACGCGATCAAGGACTTTCAACTCCATGTCTGGCTGGAGGTAAAAAGCGCCTATCTGCAGCTTCAGACTTCTATCGAGCGAATTCACCAAGCCGAGGACACGCTCGCGGCGTCATCCGGCCAATTCGAACTCGCCGAAAAGCGTTACAACGCTGGCCTCGGAAACATTATCGAACTCACTGACGCCGAGCGTTTTTACATCCAGGACGATGCCGCATACGTCGACGCTCTGTAGTATTCGGTGACGAAAGCGAATTTGGACCGCGCAACCGGCGCATCCCTGCCCCGAGAGGCCGGGAGGTAGAACTCCCATGTTGCCAATTAGCAACAATTCACTTTTACAGCGGGTATCGTACTGGTCTGCGTTCTTCCTAGCGATCCTGCTGTCCGCCTGCGCGCAATCGGCGGCGCAACTTCAGACGCCAACGACAACAACCAAGAACAAGGCGGCGCTGGTCGAAGAATTGGAGTCGGCCAAACAGCAGGATTGGCGCAATGCGCTCGATCCTCACGTTGCACCCTCCGAAGAGGAGGATTTCCTCGATCAAATGAATAAGGCGGATCGAGCACTCAAAGAACTAACCCACGGCTTTAAAGTACCACAATCCGAAATAGAGGAAGCGCTGATGGTTCCTCCCAAATCTCTTTCATCAAGGAAAAGACTGCAACTGATTCGGCAGCTTCAGGATGCGGTACAGCAATGCGATCGAAACGAGCAAGCGATGTTGAATGATCTTGCCTGGTCCGACTCTGTCGCCCCGATGGATACGTTCACGTTCGATCAGCAGAAGGCCCTCGCCGAAAGTGTGATCAAGGATCTTGAGATCGGCGAAGAGGTTCATTGGTCAACGATCAAGGAGGCGTTGGTGGTTCCTCAGAACCCCTACTAAGCGGCGGATAACGAGGCACTTTCACTCATTAGGGCAGCGAGCGGTAGCTCATCGCCGTTTCGTCGGATCCGTGTTCGCGGTTGCTATCTCCGTATTGTCGCTGCCCGGATGCGGGCCGGATCAACTGTCCCCATCACAACGATATCTTTTGATTGGAAAGATCCAGGCCGCTAGAGCGATCGACGCCGAGAACCTCTCAAATGGCAGGGCGGATCCGACTCAAGCGGTTAACTCCCTGTACCAGGCACAGAAGGCACGAACGGTTATTGGTCAGTTGAAACGAGGTGAAGAGGTGCCTCAACCGCAGATTGACGATGCCCTTGATGTTCCGCCCGAATCGATTTCTCCGGACGCGAGGAGCGAGTTGATTAGGGAACTCATGACTGCGGAAATACGCGACGAACTGGGCGAGCAAACGCACGGTCCCGGAAACGATTGGATCGCGTGGAATTCATATAGGGAACAGAGGGATCGCGCGGACAGCATCGTGAACGCTTTGGAAAGCGGGGAAGAGGTTCCGTGGTCAGAGATTCAACAGGCCTTGCGAGTTCCAGAAGAACGATAGGTAGCCTTGGGCATATGGCAGAGAAAGAGAAGACACATGGATAAAATGACAAAATCAGATCTCTGGGCTTCTACGGTCGGGTCACTACTTTCCGAGGGATCTCCTCTCTCCCGCCATATGCCTCGACTTCGTGCACTCAAGGAAATCTTGACGGTGCTGCGGGACCAGGAAATCCAAAGAATGAAGGAACTCGTCCGCCGTGAATCCGAGATATATGAGTGCATTCCGAAGGCCAAATCGGACGAAGTCTTCCAAATGTTTTTTCCCAATCACGTTTGCCTGGTCAGATTGTCAGAAATTCGACTTTTGGCGATATGGGCCGCCTTCAACCGCCTGGAGCAGGGTCGATATGGGCTCTGTGAACAATGGGGAACTGAAATCTCGATCGCACGGCTGCGCGCCGATCCGATGGTGCAGTGCTGTGTCAGTTGCGGAGAAGATGGTCGGACCTATGATCCATGACCTTCCTCCTGGACCACATTCCCACGAGCCTGATTCCGCAGAACAAAAAGCAGGACAAATTGGAATGAAAAATGGACGCGCACCATAAGGAATTAACATGGCTCTGAGGTGCTTTACTCAGGTCGGCAACACTGTTTTTTGGAAAACAAGTCTATTTTCGAGTTTCCAGAACAAGGATCGTCATGATCAATAATAGCAAGCAACTAATTATGGCCGCTGTCTTCACTTCCACTGTATTACTATTCTTCGCAACGCCGTCGCTGGCGACAGCACAATCTGCGAATACAGCTAACCTCTCGTCGCAAGAAACCTTACAACTCATACAACAGCTGGATGCCGCCAAGAAGGCTGACTGGAACGCGGCGCTCGATCCGAGCGTATCAGCAGTGAGACGCGGGACTTTCCTGAATCAAATGAGCAAAGCGGACCGGGCTTCAAAGGAACTCAGTCATGGATTTTCGGTTCCACAAAGCGAGATCGCAGACGCATTTTGGGCCCCGCCAAAACACATTTCGCCGGAAGAGCGGGCACAGTTAATCCGTCAGTTGAAACAGGCGAGACAACAAGACGATCAGAACGAGGAAAATATGCTGAACGATCTAGCGTGGTCACGTTCTGCCGCGCCTGCGGATACGGCTATTTTCGATGAGCGCAAGGAGCAAATCGATATGGTCGTCGAAGATCTGGAGATAGGTGCGCCGGTCCATTGGTCCGCGATCAAGCAAGCTCTGGCAGTACCGACTTCTCCTTACTAGCGGCCAACGGTTCGTAAGGGGGACACCTCCCAACTCGCGCTTGACGATGTGTGAGCGGGGAGGTGTCCCTGTGCCTACTAAAACTCCGAACGCCGCGAAAAGTCTGGAGTTTTGGGAAGGGCCGCCGTAGTGTCGCCGGCATGCTTAAGGTCGTAAATTCGATCGTCTCTATGCTTGCCCGTTGGCCTTCCATCGCGCCGAACTGCTTGACCTTCTTGCCGCGGCAGTGCCGGCCGGCGTGCTTCATCTTGACCATCGATGCGTCGGACTGATTCAGGAGGGAGACCGTGTGGCCGCGATCGTCAGCCGGGCCGCGACTTGACCCTGAGTTCGGTGAAGGGCTACGAATCGGGTGCTTTGAAAGTCAAAAAGGAAATTCCGGCTGAAGCGACAGCAAGGGAAGCGGAGCTTTCGCCCGAGCGCAATTTTCGGCGCGATCGCGGCTGGACTGGGGCGAGTATTGTGATCGTGGCGATGGTCTGGACTCTCGCGATAATCCACATCTCGAGACTCGCGAAGGAGGTGCAATACCGAAGCTTCTCTAACGACTTCTGCTCGTTTTACAGCTCCGATCTCGCACTCCGCGCGGGGCTCGACCCCTACACGGCCGACCTCCCTGCAATCGAACATCAGCTCGGTACCCACAGCCGAATACCTCACGCCACTGAACCGCCGACGCAGCTCCTCCTGTTCGAACCGTTCACCTACTTTTCTCTTCGCGCCGGATTCTGGGTGTGGATCGCGCTCAACCTGCTGGCGTTGGCGGCGAGCCTCGGCTTGTTGCTGGGTCCGCGTTCGGGCTTGAACTATCAGATCGCCTGGATGCTGGTTGCGCTCGCGATTCTGTACTCGCCCGTCAGCAGTCATTTCGTCGCCGCGCAAAACAAATTTCTCACCCTGCTGACACTGGTTCTGATGATGCGCTGCATGGAGAACGGGTACGACGGGAGCGCCGGCCTGCTGCTCGCGTTGGCTGGCCTGACCCGGATTTTTCCGTTTGTGATCGGTGGCTATCTGCTGATTCGCCGTCGCTGGCGGGTGATGCTCTATGCCGCCGCGGGTTCACTGTTGTTCGGCGCCATCACGGTCGCTTTCATCGGCGCCGCAAACAGTCTCAGCTTCTTTCATTCAGCGCTTGCCACCTCGAGTCGGTTCCGGGACTCCGACGTCAACGCATCGTCAGTAACGCTGGTGTCGCGAATGTTTTGGCATAGCGGGTACTCGGGACCTGCGGTCGAGTTGCTGCGCACCACAGCCGTGGTGATTTCGGTCGTGCTAGTGCTGACCATCAGCACGCGGGCAACCCTCAAGCAGCCGATCGCCGAAGACCTCGACTGGCGAGCGTTTTCGCTTTGGATAATAACCTCGGTTATGCTTTTCCCGAGCGCCAAGGAATACTACCTAGTGATGCTCTTGATACCTTTCGCCGCACTCGCGGCCGCGGCTGCGCACGGACGGGCTAGTCACCGCGCAATCGGGATGGCGGCCGCGTCCTACCTGCTGAGCCGCTATCCAGGGCAACAAGCGCGCCTTCTCGGATTAGTCGGCTCGCATATCGTGGGCCTCCGCGCAGTCCTTGGAAGTGCATTTTTCCAGTTGCTCGCGGCGTACATATCGATCTACTGGCTGGTCAGCGACGAAACCCGAGACCTCACCGGCAGCGCTGAATTGGAACCGGCTTGATCGCGATGAGCTTCGTTGCATCAGGACACGCGTTCGCTGATTAGATTAGAAGTATGCGTAGCATCTTGACGCCAGCATCGACCGACCAAGTTGCGATGATTGATCTGACGATTCTCGGAGGAGGGCCCGCAGGCGTGGGGGTTGCGTTCTACGCACAACGAGCGGGGGTCCCGTTCGTCCTGTTCGAAAAATCCGCAGACCTGGGCGGGATGTGCCGCACGCTTCGCCACGGCGAGCACCGCTACGATTGTGGTGCGCATCGTTTCCACGATCAGGATAGCGAGATCACGCGCGACGTTCTGGAGTTGATGGGCGATGAAATGCTGGTGGTCGATGCACCGAGCGTGATTTGGGACCGCGGGCGCTTCGTTGATTTTCCACCGACACCCCTGAACACAATCCTTTCTTGCGGTCTGATCGAAGCGGGGCGTATCGTTGTCGAACTGCTGCGCGCTCACCTGCAACCGCGCGAGTGCGTCAGCTTCGAGGACTTTGCGGTCAGCCAATTCGGCGAAACCCTGGCACGCCGGATCGTGCTGAATTACTCCGAGAAGCTGTGGGGATTGCCGGCAGCCCAGTTGTCGCCCAATATTGCCACCCGACGCTTGAAGGGAATGACGTTGCGCTCGTTGTTCTTCGAAATGATTCTCCCAGGCAAAAAGACCACGCATATCGACGGCGTTTTTCTCTATCCGCGTGGCGGTTACGGGCGGATAGTGCAGAATCTCGAGAGCGCGCTGCCGCACGATTCACTTCGCCTCGCGCATGAGATCGTGCGGCTTCAGTGCGAGGGCGGAGCCATCACGCGGATCCACTTTGCGGATGGCCAGGTGGTGGAGCCGCGCGGCCGGGTCGTATCAACGCTGCCGCTCACCGTGCTGGTAAAGTTTCTTGGCGAGCAGATGTCCGCTGACGCGCGGCAAGCCGCTGCCAGCCTGCGCTTTCGCCAGATCCGGCTTTTCTTCGTGAGGCTCAAGCGCCCCCAGCTCTCGGCGAATGCATCGATCTACATTCCCGACCCGGAATTTTGCATATCCCGCCTCTACGAGCCCAAGAATCGCTCGGCCGCGCTGGCGCCGCCAGACGAGACTTCGGTGGTGGTCGAAGTGCCCTGCTTTCTCGATGATCCGATTCAACGGATGCCGAATGAGGATCTGGCTGAGCGCGTCATAACTGAACTGGTAGCGCTCACGCTGGTGAATCGCGCGGAGGTCGTCGAATGGAAGCATCATTTTCTTGCTAACGCGTACCCGGTGTGTTCGACGGACTACTCCAGTGAGATTCGAATCATCACAGAAGCACTTGCGCAAATATCCAATCTCAGCACGATCGGACGAGCGGGCCTGTTCTTCTACAGTCATCTCCACGATCAGTTGCGATTGGCCAAGGACTACGTCGCGGCGCATCTGCAATCCCGCAATGAAGGCGATACGGAGCCGGCGCTCGAGTCATGGCGCACGGAGTCGCTGACAGACCAATCATGACCGATCGCGAGGAAGGCGCGTCGCTGCCGCGAGCGTATTTGAATGTGCTTGCGGGGCGCTTGATCGATACCTTCCACCGCGCTCCCCCGGCAGCCGAACAGACGTGGGTGATGTCGCTCCTCACGCGAGAGGAATTTGATCTGTGGTCGAGGCTGTCTCCATATGATCAAAGCCACAGCGTCCGGGTCGCACAAGGAGTGCGTCGCAGGCTTGCCGCGACTCAGTATGCCGGCGACTTGCGCTGGTTGAGCGTGGCAATCATGCATGACATCGGAAAGCTCGAATCGAATCTCGCGGTGCACGAACGTATGCTTGCCACCTTGGCCGGCAGGATCGTCAAATCGTCCACCGCCATGCGATGGGCATCTTCGGCGCGCGGTTTGACCCGGCGAGTCGGCAGGTACCTCATTCATGGCGCACTCGGGAGCGAGATGATTCGGTCGGCGGGCGGCCGCGAGGAAATTGCGCTATGGTCCTCCGTTCATCAGGGCGACGGGTTGGCCGCCGAGCCGATGATTCCGTTGCCGGTCATCAAGGCTCTAACCGACGCCGATTTGGAGTGAGGGGAGGCCCTGGCGATATCTGTTACCGCGGCAATCCGGCTTTAAGGCGTTTGACAGAAAAGCTGAGCGGCGCGGGGAGCGGCGGGGAATGTGCACCGACCGCCTTGCCCGGATGCCTTAAGGATTCCGCTTTCACCTGCGCATGATCGCCGGCGGTGGCGCGGCGCCCGGCGACAAGATGCGGAGCAAGTCGGGGTTTGCTCTGACGGATGGCCTCACGGTCCGCGGGCGTGAGTAGCGAGTTCGGCTCGACCGTCAGTTTTTCACCGTCCGGGACACCTGTCGTTCGCCCAGTTCGAAAGGAAGGTAACCGGCGAGCGAATCCGCGACAAAATCGCCTGTCCCTACTGAAAACTCCGAAGACGTTGAAAAGTCTAGAGTTTGGGAATTCACCGCCATAGTGTTCTCGGCATGCTTAAGCATGTGCGTTCTGTCGTCGCGGCTAGTGCCCACCGATTCCATTGGACGACAGTCGCTGGCTTGACCAACACCATTGTGTCCAGACAGCGCGGCCATAACCGGTAGAGCCAGACCCATAGCAGGCAGTCGATCGAGCTGTTCGGTAAATACGGAGTCCTGAACGAGCGCGAACTGCACAGCCGCATGGAGATCTACATCGAGCAGTACTGCCTGACGATCGGGCTCGAAGCGCGGACGGTGATCGAGATGGCAAAGACCATCATCTTCCCCGCCGCGATCCGTTACCAGGGTGAATTGGCGGCGACCGGCGCGAATCTGAAGGCGGTCGTCGACGTCTTCGACACCGATACGCTCGACCAGTCACCGGCCTCGTGAAGGATCTGCAGGATGGAATCGTGAAGCTCGAAAAGCTCCTGTCCGAGCATGGCGGCCACAGCAAGCTCGAGCACGCGAAGCATCTGTGCTACCAGGTGTTGCCCGCGATGGCGGCGGTGCGCAAGACCGCCGACACCCTCGAAGGCATCGTCGCCGACGACTTGTGGCCCTTGGCCACGTATCAGGAAATGCTCTTCATCATGTTGATTTCCGTTCGGGAACAAACCGCATACGCAACTTCGACGCGGCGCTCTCAGGCCCCGCGCTGAAGCATTCACTCAGAGCGAGTGCGCGTTAACCTACCTTTGTAGAGAAATCTAACTAAGCGCTGAGGCGGTTAATCCCGTCCAGCGCCGCATTTTTATAGCATTCGGCAAGCGTCGGATAATTGAAGACCGTGTTTACGAAGTAGTCGATAGTGCCCTTCATCGACAGAATCGCCTGACCGATATGAACCAGCTCAACCGCGCCGTCGCCGACGATGTGAACGCCGAGCAGTTCGTGACTATCACGATGAAAGACTAACTTGAGGATTCCGCTGCTGTCGTCGATGATTTGGCCGCGAGCGACTTCGCGGTAAGCGGCCTTGCCGATTTCGTACGGCACGCCCTTGCTGGTCAGAGCTTCTTCGGTGGCGCCGACGAACGAGATTTCGGGAATGGTGTAGATTCCGTAAGGGAACAACTCCGGCGCATGCGAGGCCGGAGCGTTGAAAGCGCGACACACCGCGATTCTACCCTGCTCCTTGGAAGTGGAGGCGAGGCTGGGGAAGCCGATGACATCGCCGACCGCATAAATATGCTCGACTTTGGTTTGGTAGGAGGCATTGGTTTTGAGGCGGCCGCGCGCGTCAGCCGCCAGTCCAACCGCCGCGAGATTCAGTTCACCGGTCGCGCCGTTGCGGCCCATGCTCGATAAGGCTTTATCGGTGACGATCTGTTTGCCGCTCGCGAGGCAGGTGCGCACGCGCTTGATGCCGTTGTCTTCGAAGACCTCGATCGACGAGACTTCCTCGCCCAGGCGCAAGGTCACGCGCCGTTCGCGGAGATGGTAGATCAGCGTTTCAACGATTTCCGCGTCGACGAAATCCAACAGCCGGGGCCGCATATCGACCAGCGTTACGCGCACACCCAAGGCGGCGAACATACTCGCATATTCGCATCCGATGACGCCGGCGCCGATAACGGCGAGCGTGCGCGGAAGCTCCTCCAGTTCCATCACATCGTCGCTGGAAAAGACCTGCTGGCCGTCGAGCGGAGTCCGCGCGTCGCGGACAGCCGTAGTGCCCACGGCCAGCACGATGGTTGCGGCGGTAATCCGTCTTTGCAGTCCGCTCGCTTTGTCTTCCAGCAAGAGGGTGTGAGGGTCGATGAAACTCGCACTCCCGGTTACCAATTCGACGCCGTTGCGGGAGAGCTGATGGCGCAATACGTCAATCTCGTGGAGCACCACAGGCTTCACCCGGGTCAGCAGGTCCTGCAGCGTGATCTTTTCCTTGACGCGGTAGGAATCGCCGTAAATCGCATGTTCGCGATAGCCCGAAAGGTACAGGATCGCTTCGCGCATGGTCTTGCTAGGAATGGTTCCGACATTGATGCAAACGCCGCCCACTATAGGCTTGCGCTCGATCATGACCACGCGTTTGCGCAGCTTGGCGCCCTGAATCGCCGCGTGATGGCCCGCCGGACCGGAGCCCACCACTGCAAGATCGAAATCGAAGTCGGGCATCGTACTTCTGTGACTCCCTGGTGAAGGTACGCGTTGCGGTAAGGGTGCCACACCATCTAATGCGAGACTACGGGCGGATGAGCGCGAGGGAGGCGTAGGTAGTGGGCTCCGTCAGACTATTAATCGGGGCTTAACAGCCCGTGGTGAAAGTCGGTGACGAATCGAAGGATCGCCAGCATGGATTGGCAGTAATACAATGTGGCGGATGGCGATGGGAACCCGAGAGAGTGAGCAAGCGTCGATGTGGGTCGCGACTGCGGAGCTGCCGAAGTCGCCGGGGCCTCCCTTCTATACGCGGCTGAATGCGCTGCTGGACGCCGCCGACTTCGATCGGTTTGTCGAAGGCCAGTGCGCCAAGTTTTACGCGCCGGTGATGGGAGGGCCGAGCCTCGCGCCCGGTCGGTAGTTCCGGTTGCTGCTGGTTGGCTACTCTGAAGGGATCGATTCGAAACGCGGGATTGCCTGGCGCGCGAGCGACTCGTTGGCGGTGCGCGCTTTTCTGCGGCTGCCAGTGGAGGAGCCGGCGCCGGATCATTCGACGATTTCGCGGACACGCCGCGTCATCGACCTCGAGAGCCACGGCGCGGTGTTCACGTGGGTGCAGCAACGGCTGGTGGCGGCGGGATTGCTCAAGGGCAAGACCGTCGCTGTTGACCGCCACCACGCTCGTTGCGAACGCGGCCATGCGCAGCATCGTGCGCCGCGACACCGGGGAGAGCTATCAGGAGTTCTTGACCGGTCTCGCGCAGGCGTCGGGGATCAAAACCCTGTCCCTACTGAAAACTCCGAAAGCAGCGAAAAGTCTAGAGTTTTGGGAAGAGTCGCCGCAGTGTCGCCGGCATGCTTAAGCATGTGCGTTCCATCGTCTCGGCTCTTGCCCGCCGGTTCCGCAGCGTCGCGTCCTGTCCTCGTATGCGGACTACTACCACCGCAGCCGCACGCATCTTTCACTCGACAAGGATTGCCCGGACCCGCGCCCGGTCATGCCACGCAGGATCGGAAGAGTCATCGCCTTCCCGCAAGTCAGTGGCCTGCCTCACCGCTACAAACGTCTCGCCGCCTGATCGGTTCCATTGCCTGTTCGCCAAGGTTGCGCAGCTGCTGTTCACGTCGGCTGAGGATCGCGAGATAAGAGCTCCTGCCAACTCGACTGCGGGACCGAAGATTGCCTTTGGTTTAGATCGCAAGCTCGATTCACTTCTCGCCCCATTTCAGTGTCAATTCATGCAGCTGCTTCAAATTGCGGTTCAGATAGAATTTTTGGTAGGGACAGGTTAAAAGGGGACGGGTAAAAGAAGCGGCGGGTGTGATGACCAATGACGGGCGACTGAAGCAGGAAGGCAAGGTCGACCAGGCCTCGGGCAAAATCAAACAAGCCACCGAGAAAGTGGTGAACAAGGTGCGCGATGCCGTCAAAGGCGACTGAAACATGCCAAACGGGCCAGGCGCTCGATTTTAATCATGTACGGCGGCGGCGGAGTCACTGGTGTGGCGCCGTCGTCGTATTTCGTATTACCGACGTGGCCAGTTAAAGTATTGGCCCAAAGGAGCGGCTCGGTCTGCGGAGCACACAAGAGCTGCTACCGGACTTGACCCATGCCTCTGCCACATAAATGTACTTGATTGGATTGATATCCGGCTCGATCCTACTGGCGCTGATATTTCATGACGCTTTCGAGGTCATGCTGCTTCCCCGACGAGTGCGCCGCAAGCTCCGCTTTATCACGTTGCTGTTTCGCTACACGTGGAATCTATGGTCCTGGATCGCCGAGCGAATGGCGTTGGGCATTCGCCGCGATATGTTTCTGAGCCTTTATGGACCGCTGTCCCTCGTGATGCTGCTTGGCTCGTGGGTGATAGGACTGATAGTAGGTTTCGCCCTCATCCAGTATTCACTCAGTTTTAGTGCCAAGCCTGTCAGTTTTGGCGCCAATCTACTACTCAGTGGCGATACTTTTTTCACTCTCGGAACCGCCAGTCTCGCGACGATGTCGAAGCTGCGAAAATCAGTCGCTGTATTCGAGGCGGGCACCGGTCTCGGATTTCTGGCGATTGTAATCGGCTACTTGCCCGTCCTCTACCAATTGTTCTCTCGCCGCGAAACGCACGTCATCATGCTCGACGCGCGCGCCGGTTCACCACCGAATGCAACCACTCTACTGTCTCGCCACGGTCATCGCGACAGCATGCACGCTCTTGACGAATTACTACACGAGTGGGAGCGATGGTCGGCTGAAGTGGTAGAGAGTCACCTCTCGTACCCGATGCTCAGCTACTATCGCTCGCAACACGATAATCAATCGTGGCTGGCGGCACTGACGGTAATAATGGATTCCTGCGCGTTGGTGATGGTGGGCATAAAAGATCTGTCAACGTTTCAAGCCAGGATGACTTTCTCGGGTTCGCGCCTCGCGATCGTCGAACTGTGCAGGGTTCTCGCCGTCAAACCCCAAGTTATGGCGGAAGCTCGATTGACGTCTTCAGATTATGCACAGATGAGAGCCGAGCTTAAGGATTCGGGAATGCTGATTGTCGATGATGAGGGCGCTGAGGAGAGGCTGCTTGCGTTCCGATCTACATACGAACCTTTTTTGATCGGGCTGGCCGAATATCTATTATTAACTCTGCCTGGTTGGCTGCCCTCCCCCCTGGAGCTCGACAACTGGCAAAATAGTCCGCGTGGCCGGTCGGCGAAACGTCTGGTCGATGCAGTTCCGTCCAAACCAACCTGACGCCGAAATCAACATCCATTTCACCCGTCCGGTTAAGGCCGATGCGGCGGTGATTTGCACTCAACCGAGACCCATAGACTTTTGTTTTTTCGTCACTACTTTGCCTTAGTGCCGAGCTTTTTGTTTGCCTTGGCGTCTATCTTCTTCTTTTCCGACTCCGATAGCTTGCCCTTCTTGACCATCTGAGCGGCGCGAGCCTTTGCATTGGCGGCGTGAGCCTTGTCCGGCATTGGGTAAGCCCGTTTTTCCGGCTCGCCAAACTCTTTGTCAGGCACTTTCTTGCGGCCTTTCGTGGTTAGCTTTGCCATTTTGATTGGTCCTTGATTGGGGTTTGATGGAACTCGACAGGTACCTTCCAGAGAACGATAAGCCATATAATAGAAGCCAATCAAGTTCGCTGAAGACGGCCGAATTTCCTCGAGGATATCCGCGAAATCATATCAGAGAACGATCGCCGATCTCCGGGTTATGGAAAACGCGGTTGTTATGAAGGAGTTTTGCCGGAAGTGTTGCAACTTTGAAAATGGCGACTGAGGAGGTTCCGAGAGGAACTGGGCGGCGAGGTCTCAGGCAGCCAGATCGAACAGCCTGTCCGTGTCGAATTCCAATTCAGGAGGAACTTGGGGTCTGATATAGACCGTTGTAATGTTGCCGCCAGGTATATGACTGAAGTTTAGCGATTGGCTGTGCGGGTACGCCACTGCGTTCTGCCGGCGTGGCTCCGGCCAGCCCGGTGTGACAGCGGTGTTGGTTGTAATAGGCCTGCTAGTTATCGAGCTTCCGTTCAAGATCTCCGCGGTTCCAAAATAAGGTCCGATCGAGGTACTCGCGTCGTACCGTCCCGATCAGTCGCTCAACGAAAGCTTCATGATGAGCAACTGATGTTTGACCGCCAGTGATTCTGCTGCCACTGCGCCAAAGCCACCGGCCTGGCAAGCTTTGCCAGGGTCACCAGCAGATGGGCGATCAAGATGAACAGTTCTCGCATGAAAGCGAACTTTAACGGTAACTGAAGGATTCACAAGACTGCGCTATAGAAGCGCTTTCTGCCAGAATCAACAATTCGCCACAGACACCCCGTCGTCGAGCACACCCTGCATAGTCGGGTTAGAATATTGCGGGAATTATCTTCGCGCACTAGCGACGATCCTCTCGATCTGTTCCGTTCCTGAATCGGGGCCTGCCGGCAGTCCGGCGATCCAGCTGTCATCGCTCGGCGACGGCCGCAAGCGCGTCGGGTCAATGCGCCCGAAAAGGAATCGCGACGCGAGAATCTCCTCTGGTTTACGGCAGGCACGATGCCGGCGTGTTCGTATACAGGCACTGCTG
Source organism: Binataceae bacterium (SeqCode) (assembly GCA_050011435.1). Classification (GTDB taxonomy): domain Bacteria; phylum Desulfobacterota; class Binatia; order Binatales; family Binataceae; genus JADMIL01. The sequence continues at coordinate 2,725 of JBEKJC010000037.1, read as the reverse complement.
ACCCGCCGTCGAAGCGTTTTCGAGAACGAAAGGAACGTTCCAGTCAGCTTGATAATCGGGGTCGAAACTGAACAAGCTCGGCGGCGGCCGGTGATGATCCTGAGCATCGTCAGGCTTGAAGTCGGGAAAGGTGATCTGGAGGCCTGGGCAGCCTTTCGCCGGACAATCGAGGTCCTTGGTCGACCAGCTGCAGATGGCGTCATTTCCAGCGACATTCTTTTCGTGGCACTCATCGTAGAGGTAGTTCGTCTTGTCGGTGATGTTACATTGGCAGGTGTTGCTTACGCCGTCGACCTTCCACGCGCACATGGATGAAGGCTGGCATAGCTCCTGGCCAAGGGTCTTGGCCGGCTTGGTATTGGGCACGTCTTTGGTGAGGTCGAAGTCGTCGGCAAGGGACGCCATGTTGACCGTCAGAGTCAGCCAGCCTTTGTCGGGGTCGTAGTTGCTGCTCCAGCCCGTGGGTAACTTGCCGCCGTTGGCTTCTTTGAAATCGTATTTCGCGGTTGTGATGTCGACATAGCCGAACTTTACATGCGTCGCGCCGAGGTTCTTCGGATGGTTTTGGCCTACATACATCGTGTAGGTCTGCGCGGTGGTTTTCTTGGCATAGAGAAAGAAGAGGTCATATTTGTGACCACTGGTAAAGGCATTCCAGCTCTTCGCACCTTGTTCCGTCTGTTTGGTCTTCGAGACGGTGGTGTCGATATAGTAGCTGCCGTGATTAACGGTAAGGCCGCTGCGCTGAAAGGTATCCTGCCCCATCATCCGTTTCTGTTGGGCGAGTCCCGCGGTTTCGCCGTCCGTGAGGTATTGACGGTACATGGGCATACCGACGCAACTGTTGACCTGAGTCGGATCGGAAGTCGTACAACCGCTGCCCCAGTTGAGGTCTTCGCAAAAGCGGACCGGCACCGCAACGTTCGGGGGCGGAAGCGGTACGCTCAGCGCACACTCGGGAAAGATTGACGCCGTGACGTATTCATACGGGCTGGTGTCTGCGGTATTCGGCGGTAACTTGGCGTCATGGGTGGGGTTGGTGGCAACGTCGGAGGCGCACTCATAAGTGCAGACCGGCGCGTTGAAGAAACTCTCCTTGTTAACCGATAAGGTTTCGCTTACCGGCGTCGGAACAGGCGTCGGAACCGGAATATTCACCGAGCTCGTCAATCCGGTCAAGGAGCCGTCATCGTCGTTCAACACGGTCTCCCGATCAATGTCGGTGAAACCGGTGAAAGTCCCCGGTTGTTTAGTGGGCGCCCAATAGCAGTACTGCTGTTTGACGGCGGGGACGTCGGTGTCGAAGGTCCCGTCATCGAACAGCGGCTCGGTCACGAAGTGGCGGATATCCACGCCGTCGAAGAAGAGATTGGTGGAGTGGAATGCGGGCGAGTAATAGAAGCCGTTGGGCTGCTTCCAGCCAATTCCCGCATTCGGGAAATAACATCTTTGGTTCGTCTGGTCGGCGCGGAGGCCGGCGAGGCCTGCGTTCATGAAGCCGGAATTTACACAGGGATTGCCGGCATTAGCGTCGGGTTTGCAGCCCCCGATTAGATTGCCGGTTACGGTTCCGTCGCTGGTCAGGTAGGTCGGATGAATATTCAGATAGGCATTAGAATCCTGATAAGCGGGACCGTCGTAGACGCTGAAGAAGCGCTGGAAGTCCGAGAAGTTGCTCAACTGGATGCTGACGCCTTCGTTCTTGGACAGACAATAACTCGGATTGTACACGGGATTGTTGGGGTCGGTAGCACAGGTCAGTCCCTTGACCTTGCCGTCGCTACTGGTGAAGGGGTTAAAGGGTCCGGCGTTGGAGGCCAGCGGATTGTCAGTTTGGGTGGTGCCGATGAATACCGTTTTGCGCGCGAGCGCCCAGAAACCGTTGATCACGGACGACTTGCTGAAGTCGCCGCTAGTAACAAAGTTGATACCACCATTTTGGACGTCGCTGACCACACTGTTGCTCACCAACGCCCAGAGCGGCCGTAACCAAATCGCCGCAAAGTTCTGCTGGGCCCAAGTGAAGGAAGTCGTAAACGCGTCGAGCGTTGTAACGGCGCAGTTGCTCTCATCGCCGTTGGAGCAGATTTTGGCTTTTGAACAATCCGCGGTGGGGTTACTGTCAGCCGCCGGGCAAAGCGTGGGCTTATGGCCTCCGGTAACGATCGGCCAGTAAATATCATTCGCCTTCGGCGGAAAGTTCTTCTTGGCATTATCGGAAGGCAACATTACCAGCGTGGTATCGGGTTGTGGGGGATTGGGCTGGAAATTGACGCCATTACAGGTGGCGGTGTCGCTGTTGACCTGGAAAGCATTCATCGCCGAACTGCAGGAGTTGCCCAAGAATTCTCCGAGCGGGGTGATACCGGCACGTGCGGCGGTCACCTGCTCGCCCGCGTAGCCGAACCAGTACTCGGTTTGGGAGGCGCCGCCGATCGCTGCCGGCACGAACCAATAACAGGCGCCGCAAGTGCCCGCGCCCGATGCCTGGTTGTACTCGAAGTCGTTTTGGCCATTCGTGATCCAGAAAACCGACGGATGGTTTGAATCCGAGTAGTATGGGAAATTGTCAAAGCCGGAGGGGGGCGGGGCATTAGGATCCTTAACAGCCCGTGGTGAAAGTGGTCGCGGCTGAGGAGTTGCCGGTGGTGGCGATCGGTGAGGGAAGCCAGCGCACCGCCGCCATGAGTGGGCGCGATGCGGAAATCGTGACCAGCCAGCGTCG
>JBEKJC010000036.1:0-38464 GCA_050011435.1 Binataceae bacterium (SeqCode) | reverse complement strand
CTGGTTGCCTGCATGCGTAAACTGCTCGTTATCCTCAATGCCATCCTGCGCGACCAGCTGCCGTGGAACCCTAGCTATTTGCTTGACCTTCAACACAGTCGCTGAGCTTGCGAAGAATCTCGGCTCCGTTAAGTTCGCGATCCGGGACCCATTCGCTGCTCTCAGGGTGACATAAATGAGGTCTTCGGTAATTTCGTAGGGCTCTCCTTGTCGCGAGGCGGACGCAGTTGCCGACTAGAAGGGGCCGCGACGGGAGTGGTCGAAGGTGATTTCGTGGAGCCTGCGTTCGCTGCGAATCGATTTGAGCGCAGCCTCACGGATGGTCTCGAATTCGCGTTCCACATAGGGCTGTATCTTCGCGATCAGATTGTCGGGGAGTGCAGTCCCCGCCATTTCCGCATCGATCCGACAGCGGAAAACCACACGTTCGATGCCGTCGGCACGTTCCAGCGCGAGGGTTAGAGTAATTGCGCTGGCATCGGCAGCAGCGGAAGCGGCTTCGACGATGCGATAGAGCCCGCGGCCGGTCTTGATCTCAACCGCCACGGCTAATGCTCTTAAGTGCCACCGGATGCCAGGCCGGCAGCGAAGATAAGCGGAACGCGCAACGCTTCAGGCCGCGCGCGACGCGGCCGCCTTGCCGCCCCCGCCGTGACCCTTCTCCCAGAAAAGTACGACCGGGCCCGCGATATAAATCGAGGAGTAGGTTCCCGTGATGATACCGATGAACAGCGTGAATGCGGCTGGACGCAGAATCGGGCCACCGAGCACGAGGAGCGACAGCAGCACGGTCAGCGCGGTCCCCGAGGTCAGAATCGTGCGTGAGAGGGTTTCGTTGATTGCGCGGTTCATCGTGACTTCGAGGGTCTCACGGCGGCGCTTGGCGGCGTCCTCGCGGATGCGATCGGAAACGATGATCGTGTCGTGGACCGAGTAACCGATGACGGTAAGCACGGCGGCGAGCGTGGTCAGGTCGAACTCGAGCCGCGAGATCACCAGCGCGCCGGTCACCACCAGCACATCATGGATAAGCGCGATTACCGCACCCGCGCCGAAGCTCCAGCTCACGTTGCGGAACTGGATCGCGATGTAGATGCCCATGAAGACGGTCGCGACCGCGACGGCGAGGAAGCCGTCGAGGCGCAAGTCGCGGCCGACCTTCGCACCGACGGTCTCGACCCGCAACACCTGGGCTTTATTGCTCTGGCCGTAGCTGGTATTGAGCGCGCCCTCGAGCTGTTTGCCGAGGCTGCCGATGTTTTTGACCTTCTCGAAGCGCACCAGGAACTGATTTTGATCCTTCGCGCCGAAGTCCTGGACCGAGACTTCACCCAATTCCATAGGGCTGAGCGCCTTGCGGATCTCGTCACCGTTGGTGGGTCTGTCGAATTTGAGCTGGACTACGCTGCCGCCGGCAAAATCGACACCGTAGTTGAGGCCGACCGCGAGCAGCAGAATTATCGCAATGACGTTGATGACGGTCGAAAGCGCGACAAAGATGTAGCGTTTGCCGACGAAGTCGATGTTGATGTCGGGCGGGATTAGCTGTAGTCCCATGGTGCCTGTGTTACTCCCCCGCCGCGTTTCGACCAAGCATGTGACGATACGACGATGCGGCTCGCACGAAATCTATAATCTCACGCGCGCAATTCAAAACGGCCAACGGCTTGGGGGCGACTCCAATTGCGCGAGATAACGTCGATCGTGAATCACCGTCGTTCAACCGGCGGTGCGCACGACGCGGTCACGGCCTCAAGCCGCGGCGGTCCGCGTCTTGGCGCATTTGGCGCACTGGTTATCGACGTTGTTGGGATCCTCGGTGAGCCCGTCGTCGAGCGAATGGCACACCTTCATGCACTTGGAGCAGATGAAGTAGATGCCCTCGATGGTCTTGTTGATGCGCTCGCGATTGAGGATCCGGCCTTTCAGCTTCTCGATGCGGATGCCGAGGAGGTCCAGGTATTGGCGTTTGATCTTGCGCCGGCCCGCTTCGTCTTTGGGCAGGTCGGCATCTTCCTCGTGCTCATCCACCGCGTCGCCGAAGCCCGAGTACAGATCCTTCTTGGAAGACTTGGTTTTGCGCACTCTCGCCATGGTCAAGCCCGAACCGCCATCATCGCACCGGCCCCACGTAGCCGCAGGCCTTCTCGCACACGGCATAGAAGCCCTTGCGCCCATAGCCCGCGAAGAGCGTCACCTTGCTGTCCGCACCACAGGTCGGGCACAGGCGCTTGCGCTCGACCTGGCCACCGCTTTTTTCCGCCGTCTTTGCCTTTTTTTCCGCCATCTCGAAACCGCCTGTCGCTAAAATGCCGGGCTGCACCCGGTGAGCCGTCGAATCAGCCTCGGTCGTTGGTGTTCCCGGTCGCCCAAGACCCCGGTCGTTTATAGACTACGACCGGCTTGCGCGACGCGCCGAGGCTAAAAAATTACCCGGCCACTGCTCCGCCCGATGCACGCATCGGTTGAACTGCAATCGCCGGGACCACCCTCGAGCGTAAACGCCACCCGCTATTATAGTCAATAGTTTTCACGAAAGCATGTTGCGCCCGGGGCGCTTTACCTTTAAGCGTGATTACAGCTTGGACCATCTACTCAAAGAAAACGACGCCGTCCTCTTCATCGATCGCAAGGGCCGCCGCTATCTGAAAATTCTGCGGCGCGGAAAGAAGCTCGAGATTCGTGGCGAACTAGCGCCCGAGAGCCTCTATGGATTGGAGGAAGGTTCGCGGGTCAAATTCAGCACGGGCGAGAATTATCTGGTTTTGCGGCCCACCTATGCCGATCTGATTCCTCATCTGCCGCGCGCCGCGCAGGTGATTTATCCGAAGGACACCGGCCCGCTGCTGGTGTGGGGCGACGTCTATCCGGGCGCGACGGTGATCGAAGGCGGCGTCGGGGCGGGCGCTTTCACGATTGCGCTGCTGCGCGCGGTGGGGCCGACCGGGCGGCTCATTTCATACGAGCTGCGCGAGGATTTTGCGGCGGCGGCGAAACGCAACGTTGCCACGTTTTTCGGCGACGCGCCCAACTGGACGATCAAGCTGCGCGATCTGTACGACGGCTTCGACGAGACCGGCGTCGATCGGCTCTTCATCGATCTGCCGGAACCCGGCCGCGCGATCGACGTGGTGGCGCGAGCGCTGCGACCGGGCGGCGTTTTCGTCAGTTACGTTCCGACGGCGATACAACTCAAGGACACCGTCGAGGCCCTGCAGCGCCGGCCCGACTTCGCCGAAATCGAAAGTTTTGAGACGCTGATGCGCAACTGGCACGTCAAGGGAATGAGCGTGCGCCCGGTCCACCGGATGATCGCGCACTCGGCGTTCATCATCGTCGCGCGCCGCCTCGCCGACGTCTCCCCAGATCTCCAACCGCAGCGGGCTGCACATGACGACGCGGTCGTCGCGGATTCGCCGGACGAAGCCGAAATGGAGGCCGCTTATGACGCCGGCAACGACAGCGACGATGGTTCCGGCGCGTAGGGAAGCGATCGGGTCTCACGCCCGGGCGCCGGAGCTCCGGGTCCTGAAGCTCCGCTCGGCATAACAGTCACTTCGTTCAGAGCCGCGGCGCAGACGACACTAGCGCGCCGACGATGCCACCGACGAGAATCAACCAGACTGAGTTGAGGCGAAATCGAATCAGCGTGATTGCACCAAGGATCGCGAGCACGACGGTGGTCGCATCGATCATCGCCTCGCGGCTCAGATCCCACGTCACCGCGATCATGAGGGCGAGCGAGGCCGCGTTCACCCCGTCGAGAAACGCGCCCGCGATGGGCGACCGCCGCAACCGTGGCAGCAACGGTCCGCTGATCGCGACGAAGAGGAAAGCTGGAATAAAAATTCCGACGGTCGCGACCAGCGAACCCGTGGTCGAGCCAAGCAGATATCCGATGAAGGTCGCCGTGCAGAAGACTGGACCGGGCGTAAACTGGCCGACCGCGACCGCGTCGAGTAACTGCCCGCGCGTCAGCCAATGCAATCGATCGACGAAATCGGCCTGCAGGAAGGCGAGCAGAACATAGCCGCTGCCGAACAGCACGGCGCCAATCTTGACGAAGATCAAGAACATCGCGCCCAGGCTGAACGGCGCGGCCGCGGTGACGGCGACCGTCGCAGCGCTCGCCACCGCGGTCGTAGCCGCCGACGCCGCGGGCATCGCGATTATCGACGGGGCCGCGAAACCGCCGGGCAGCCGTGGACGATTGGCGACAATCGCCGCGCCGATCGTAATTAAGCCGGCCGCGAAGAGGATCGCGATCTCGTTGAAGCCGAGCAGCGCCGCCGCCGTCGCCGCGATCGTAATCGCAATCAGCGAGCGCGTGCGCGCCGCCCTCGGCCACAGCCTCCATAGCGCCTGCACCACGACCGCAATAATCACGGGCTTGATCCCGTAGAGCGCGCCGGCCACCTGCGGCATCGAACCGAAGCGCACGTAGGCCCATGCGACGACGATGGTGATCGCGACCGCCGGCACGATGAAGCACGCACCGGCCACCGCGAGTCCAGTGAAGCCCGCGCGCCGATGGCCGATATGGATCGCCATCTCGGTCGAGTTCGGCCCCGGTATCAGGTTGCACGCCCCGACCATGTCGAGGAATTCTTCGTGCGAAACCCATCCGCGGCGCCGCACGACTTCGTCTTCCATCATCGCGATGTGAGCGGCCGGGCCGCCAAATGCGATTGTCCCGAGACGCAGGAACAGCATCGCCAGCTCCCACAGCCGCGTGCGCCGATCGTCGGACACGATCGGCGCTGCGCTATCGACCGGCGTTTCGATCATCGCGAACTGCCCTCGTCAGTGCGCCGTCGGCGGCAGGACCAGAATCTGCCCGCTCATTTCCGGCTGATGCACCAGGCAGTTGAAGCTGAAAACGCCCTCGTGATGGAAGGTGAAAACCCACGAGGTCTTCTTCAGCGGCGGCAGTTTCTCATACATCAGAACTTTGAGATCGTGATCGAGCAACGCGACGTCGTGCTCGTCGTCCGGCTGCAGATTCCAGAATTCGATCTGCGTTGGTTCGTCGCGATGGACGGCGATAAATTGTGGGCTGAAGGCGTAAACCTCGCCGAATTTCCTGACTGTCGCTTTCGGTCCGGTTTCCTTGACCGCGACCGCTTCGGTGATGACGGTGATTCCCGCCGCCGCTTCTCCGGTCGTGGTCACTGTTACAATTTTCGCGCTCTCGGCGGTGGGCAGAAAGAATCCCCCCTTCTCTTTAGCTTGTGCGTGCGCGTTGGCTTGCGCGCGCGCGGAATACGGCGTGAGGGAAATTACGATCGCGACGAGGGCCGCAAAAGGCCGCACGCAATTATTCGACAGCCGGAAAATTGAAGGTTCGCGTCGGCGTTTCACAGCGTTAATGTTGCGGAGAAACCGTGCGTGGCACAATCCTGACCCAGGGAAATTACCGGCTAATGGTGGCCCAGGAGCGAATCGATAAATTTCCCGACCACGCCAAACACGTCATTGGAGGCTGCTCGCCGGTACGGACCCGGCTCGGAACTCGGGGCGCCGCTGGCCGCCTCGGTATCCGCCGATCCGTCGGACGCGACACCGGAATCCGCGCTGGTGGGGGCAGACGAGAACCCGCTATGCAGCGGGCACAAGTGCGTCGGCTCGGTGCCTTCGAGAAACGGCAGCATCTGTACGCGTGGGCACCCGGGAGTCGCGATTCCGCCGCTCGCCGGATCGATCGACAGCATCGTAATTCCCGGGGGCGGCGGGCCGAAACCCAAATCCGGCTGGCGCACGGCGCTGTTCATATAATGAATCCACGCGGGCAATGCCGCAGCCGCACCGGTCAAGCCGATAGTCTCCGGTTCATCGAAGCCGACCCACACGCCGGTGACCAGTTGGCGCGTGTACCCCATGAAAAAGGCGTCACGATAATCGTCGGTGGTGCCGGTCTTGCCTGCGGCCTGGAATTTCAGACCCAGCCGGGCGGCGCCCGCGGCGGTACCGTATTGAAAAACGCCCTGCAGCGCGCCGGTAATCAGATACGCGACCGCCTGGCTCATCAGGCGATCCTGCGCCGCGGGATGTTGGTAGATGAGATGATTATCACTGCCGACGATCGCCTCGATCGCGTAGGGCGCGCGCTCCACTCCGCCGCTCGCGAACACCTGGTAAGCGCCAGTCAATTCCAGCAGCGTGACTTCGCCCGCACCGATGGCGATCGGCAGGTAATCAGGCAACGCCGAGTGAATCCCCAGCGAACGCGCCGTGCGAATAATCCGGGAGGGCCCGATCAAGCTGCCCAGGTAAGCGGTCGGCACGTTGAGCGATTCGGCCAGCGCCGCCGCCACCGTGACCTGGCCCTGGTAGGTGCGCTCGTAGTTGGCGGGCGTCCATCCGCCGAACGACATCGGGCGATCGGGCAGCAGCGACGCCAGCGTCACGGGTTCCGGCAGCGGATTGAGTTCGGGATCGAGCGCGGTCAGATAGACGATCGGCTTGAAGGCCGATCCCGGCTGGCGCTCCGCGTCCACCGCGCGATTGAACTGGCTCGCCGCATAGTCGCGTCCCCCGATCATCGCAACGATCGCCCCGGTGCGCGGATCGATCGAGACCAACGCGCTCTCGAGGCGATCCTCGAGGTCGCGCCGGCGCAGCCGCGAATGAGTCTTTTCGATGCGCGCGAGATTATCGACGACGGACTGCCGTGCGATCTCCTCCAACTCGGGATTGAGCGTCGTGTAAACCTTGAGTCCTTCCAGATTACCGCCCGCACCGGGGATCTTTTTAACATTGGCGATAACGTAATCGGTGAAGTAGCGCGCGCGGCGCAGGCCCGCCGGTTTGATCGTCGCGACCGCCTGCGCCATTGCCTGATCGTATTGAGCGTCGGTAATCGCATGGGCCCGGCGCATCAAGGCGAGCACCGTATCGCGGCGCGCGCGCGCGGCGTCCGCATGGCGCCGCGGGTCGTCCAGGGTCGGCGCCTGGATCATGCCGATCAGCGTGGCAGCCTCTGAGGGCGAGACCGCGCGCAGATCCTTGCCGAAGAAATAGCGTGCCGCCAGGGGCAATCCGTAAATCGGCGTGCCCTCGTACTCGCCCATCGGCACGTCATTGATATAGCGCTCGAGGATCTCCTTTTTGGTGAGGCGCATCTCGAGCACCAACGCGATCGCAAGCTCCCGCGCCTTGCGATGGAAGCTGCGCGAATGTTTCTCGATAAAGGTGCGCGCCAGTTGCTGGGTCAGCGTGCTCGCGCCCTGGCGCAGGCGATGCGAATGCAGATCGACAATCGCCGCTTCGATAATGCGCACCGGGTCGAAGCCGAAATGGTAATAGAAATAGCGATCCTCGGTCGCGAGCAGACCCTTGACCAAAAACGGCGGCGCGTCGTCGAGCGAGACCTCGGCGCGCTCGGCTGGCGCGTCCGGTAACAGGCGGCCGATGACCTCGGGCTCGATGGCGGCGCGGTCGATTGCGGCGCCGAAGGAATCGGTGACACCGGCGACGCGAGTGCCGGTGAAGGCGAGGTGAATCAACGATGCGGGATAGCCGCGCGTGCCGACCGTGAACTCGCGCACGAACACCGTCATCGAGCCGGGCATCATCGAATATTCGCCCGGATGAGCGACATTCTCGACTCGCGTGTAGCTCAGATGTTCGAGGCGATCGACCAGGTGCAGCGGCCCGACCTCGTCATTGAGTGAGACCTCGAGCGGGGCCGAGTAGATCGCGGAGGTCAGCGCCGCGCGCCGCTCCACGATCATTTCCGAGATCTCGACATAGACCTGGGCGAGATAGAACCCGATGCCGAAGGCGAAAAGAATCAGGGCGCCGGCGAGCGACCGGCGCCATCCGAGGCGGCGAAAGAATGCGGCCACCACGCCTGCCTGTCGACTCGGTATACGCTTTGCGGCACTCTCGCCGCGGCTGCCAGCTTTCGCCATGAGGCGACCCACGCGTCCTTTCCCGCCCCGCTCGGCATGCGCACCCGCGCGCACCCTTGATAACGATTGTCAGTATATCGACTTGCCGATGCCGCTGCATCGAGTGTGCGACACGGGGGTTACTGCTTGTATCCGAACCGTCGCAACATCGCATGACGCTCGGCGCGGCTGGCATCATCTTCGATGCCCTTGGGTGCGCTGCCGTCGATCACCCCCATCACCCCGCGCCCGCCGTGATGTTCGGCGACGACGACGGTGAGCGGATTCGCGGTCGCGCAGAAAATCGTGCAGACTTCCGTGACCGACTTGATCTGATTGAGTACGTTGAGCGGAAACGCGTTGCCGAGCATCACGACAAACACATGCCCCGCTGCGATCGCATTGGCGGCGGCGACCGTGGCGGATTCGAGCACGTCGTCGGTGCCGGTGTGCCGCACCAGGCACGGCTCGGAGGCCTCGCAGAACGCGACGCCGAATTTCACGCCCGGCACCGCCTGCACAACCGCCTCGTAGAGGTCCTCGACCGTTTTGATGAAATGGGCCTGGCCGACGATCACGTTGACGTCGGCGGAGGGCTTCGCGATTTCGATTGCCTTCAGTTCCATCGTAAATACCCGTTGAAAGCCGACTCCTGCTTATCGATACGCGTCTGAATGCACGAAGGTGCCGGGCAACGATCGGATTGCATTGAGCCGAGCCGCTCAAATGATATGGCGGAATTGCCGTCGCCGAAAGACGCGCCGGGAAGTTCCGTGCGATGCGGCTAAATTTTCGGACGGCAGCGCAGGCGATAGTACCGGTAGTCAAACCCATGATGCGAGCGGGCCGTTGAGCGACGCCCAAGATCGGCTGTGGTTGAACTTTAACGCCGATGGCCGCAGGATGGTGTGGCGGTGGACGCGGGGCTCAAAGGCATAACCGGCGATCTTTTCGAAGCGCTTACCAAGTCGGCGCCTGCCACCGACCCGAAGCCGCGGCCGAGCGTCCCCAGTAAACCGCGCCCCAACGATTCCGAAAACCCACGCACCGGTCTCGCGAGGCCGCGGCCCACGGTCTCAGCCACCTCGAAAGCCGCCGCCCCTCAAGCATCGCGAACAGCCGCTCCCGAGCGGAAACTGCCCGCCTATTACCATCGACTATCGCTGCACGCCCAGCGCTGTTATCTGGCGAGCGACGCGATCGATCGCGTCCCGCTGGCGCCGACTCCGGCCGCTTTCGCGACGGTCACCGCCCTGATGAGCGCGCTCGACGGTGGCGCGCCCTCGGTCGTTCAACGCGCCTCGCAGTCACTGCTCAGTGAGGTCTGTCGCCTACTCGGAGTCCGTCCGGTGCGTATCGAAGTCCGCAGCGTCCGTCCGCGTAATTCGCGCGGCGAACTGCACGGGCTCTTCTACCCGCGGGCGCCGGTCCGCACCGCCGCGGCTGATGGCCGTCCGCGAGGCTCCGCTCCCGCTGCGGGGGAACCGCTGATCGTCCTGTGGATGCGCACGGCGCAACGTCACAACGTCGTCAAGCCGCGCACCTACCTGCGCACGCTCATGCACGAACTCGGACACTACCTGGATTACGCGCTGCTCAAGCTCGACGATTCCTACCACTCGATCGGCTTTTATCAGCGCGAATCGTTCCTCTTGCGCACGCTGTGTCCTGCCGATTCGCCGCGATCTCGGTCGAAGTGAGTGAGAATGGCTGAGGAGCACAAACTATAGTTTCTTTCTGAAACCTCACGAGGTTTCAGACTTCCCGTTGGTAAGATGCGGGCTCCGCCCTATGAAAACAGCATCATTGCTTTGACGACACTTGATCAGGTTCTCGCACGACCTATCCGCCTACCCGAGCATCGCGAGCGTGTATGCATAATGGGAAGTTTGAAACCTCCCTGAGGTTTCAATGAAATAAAAGTTTTGGGTTCCTTGACCAATTGATGAATTGTCCTACAGGTACTGCGACAAGCCGCGGCGTGCGAGTTCCTCGGGAACGCGGCGAACTTCCTGCGATTGCGATCGGCGCGCGATCAGGATCGCGTCGCCGGTATCAACCGCGACCAGATCGCTCACTCCCAGCAGCACCATCAGGCGTTTGCCGCCGCGCGCGATTACGCCATTGGTGTCGAGCGCGATCACGTTGCCGAGCGTCACGTTGCCGTCAGCCCCATCGCTCAGGGCCTCCCACAGCCCTTCCCAACTGCCGACGTCGAACCAGCGAAAGCCCGCGCGCACGCTAAGCACGCGCGTACTCTTCTCGGCGACGACGCGATCGAACGAATCGAATTTGAGCCGGCCATAAGCCCGCGACAGATCGGCGTCGCGCTGCGTCGCCAGAGTGCTCATCGCGGTCGCCAGTTTGGGTGCGTGCTCGCCCAGTTCGCGCGCGAGCGTCGCGATACGCATGACGAAGATTCCTACATTCCAGAGGAAATTGCCCGACTTCAGCATCTGGCGCGCACGCGCAGGCTCGGGCTTTTCGACGAAGCGATCGACCTTGAAGCCGGCCCCGACGGCTGGTCCGATTTTCTGATAGCCGTACCCGGTCTCGGGCCGCGTCGGGGTTACGCCGACGACGATGATCGCGTCGTTCGCGGCGGCGAGCGCGATCGCGCTCGCGACTGTCGCCCTGAAGCCCGCAGCCGGCGTCACGTAATGGTCCGCCGGCATCACCGCGATCACGGTTTCTGCGCCGAGACGCCGCGCGATCACGCCGCTCCCGTATGCGATCGCGATCGCAGTGCCGCGTCCGGCCGGCTCCAATATCAGGTTTCGGGGTGGTAGCAGTCCGCGCAGCGCGCGGCGGAAGGGTTCGCGTTGGTCGGCCGCGACCAGTACAAAGATCCGCTCTTTGGGAATCAGCGGCTGTGTGCGCGCGATGGTTTCTTCGAGCAGCGAGGTCTTGCCGTCGATGGCGAAAAGCGGCTTCGGGCGACCGGCGCGACTCTCGGGCCAGAAGCGTGTACCGCGGCCCCCCGCGATGATCAGCGCGGCGGCGACCGCTTTGCCCGTCGCGCGAACTGCCATCACACGTCCGCGCCGAGTTCCCTGAGCTTGCTCTCGAAGAGCGCGCGAATTTCACCGAGGGTCTTCTGGTCCTGCGCCTCGAAGCGCATCACCAGCGCCGGCTGCGTATTGGAAGCGCGCACCAGCCCCCATCCGCCGGGAAAATTCACCCGCGCCCCGTCGATATCGATCGTGTCATAATGCGCCCGAAAGAATTCCGCCGCCTTGCGCACGACCTCGAATTTTTTGTCGTCGGGACAATCCAGGCGCAACTCCGGGGTAAAACAGGTCTGCGGCAAATCGGCGAGCAACTGCGCCAGGCTCTTGCCCTCGCGGCCGATAATTTCGAGCAACCGGAACGACGCGTAGATCGCATCGTCGAAGCCATAGTAGCGATCGTTGAAGAACATGTGGCCGCTCATTTCGCCGGCCAGCGCCGCGTTCTCCTGCTTGAGCTTGGCCTTGATCAGCGAATGGCCGGTCTTCCACATAATCGGCCGCCCGCCGTGGCGCGCGATATCGTCGTACATCCGCTGCGAGCATTTGACGTCGCCGATAATCGTCGCACCCGGACGCTCCTTCAGGATCGACCGCGCGTAGAGCACCATCTGCTCGTCGCCCCACACGATGCGTCCGTGCTCGTCGACCGCGCCGATCCGATCGGCATCGCCGTCGTACGCGATACCAACTTCCGCGCCGCTCATTTTCACCGCGGCCTGCAGGTCGCGCATATTCTCTTCGACGGTGGGATCGGGATGATGATTGGGAAAGCGGCCATCCATCTCGATATACAGTTCGACCGTCTCCAGGCCCATCTCGCGCATCAACGGCGCAGCGACCACACCGCCGCAGCCGTTGCCGCCATCGACCGCGACCTTCATTCCGGGCTTCAGCGAAATATGGCTCTTGATGTAATCGCGATAGTCGGGCAACACCGGCCGTGCCGTGAGCGAGCCTTTTGAGCCGGTCGTGACGAACGCGCGCGCTTCGATAATCTGCCGCACGCGCTGGATCTCAGCGCCGAATATCGTGGTCGGACCGACGCCGAGCTTGAAGCCGTTGTATTCGGCGGCGTTATGGCTGCCGGTGATCATCGCACCGCCGTCCATGTTCCAATGGAGCACCGAAAAATACAGCAGCGGCGTCGGCACCACCCCCACATCGACGACGTTTATTCCGCTCGGAATCAGCCCTTCGATCAGCAGATCGCGCAGCACGTCGGAGGTGAGGCGGCAGTCGCGGCCGAGCGTGACGGTTTTTTTACCGGCCTGATGGAGCAAAGTCGCGTAGGCGCGCCCCAGATCGACCACGAAATCGTCGTCGAAATCGTCCTCGACCACGCCCCGGATATCGTATTCGCGAAAGACTTGCGGATTCATTGAGTTGCAATTGTCGCCGCCGCGCGCGACAGAAGCAACGGGGTTCGCGCGATAGCGGGGGCCGCACTCACTCGTTATCATCCGGATTTGAATGTCGCGATTTTCAAAGCGGAGTATGGGCCGTAATAGCTCACCAATCGCGACGGGATAATCTCGCGCGGTAACCGCAACGGCAATGGAAAAAGCACACGGGCAGGAGACGCGCCAGCGCGTCGCGATTGTCACCGGGGCAGGCCGCGGCGTAGGTCGCGCCGTCGCCATTGCGCTCGCACGAGCGGGCTTCGCGCTATGTCTGGCGGCGCGCACGCGCGAGGAGCTCGAGCACACCCGCACCCTCTGCGGACTGGCCCCAGCGCGCTCGCTGATCGTGCTGCTCGATCTCGCGCAGGAGGAAGCGCCCGAATGCCTGATCGACACGGCCTTCGATCATTTCGGACCGGTGGATGTGCTCGTGAACAATGCCGGCTGGGCGCCCGCGCGCACGCCGCTGGTCAAGCTCAGCGCCGCCGATCAGGATCGCATCCTGGCGATCAATCTACGCGCGCCGATTGCGCTTGCTCGCCTCGCCGCCAAGCGCATGGCCTCGCAGGAGCACGCCGGCGTCATCGTAAATGTCGCCTCGAGCGCGGCGCGGCGGATGCCGTCCGGCGAGGCGATTTACGCGGCGGCCAAAGCCGGCCTGATCGCCTTCACGCACGCGGCCTTCGCCGAACTACGCGATCGCGGTATCAAGCTATCAGTGGTAATCCCCGGCCTGATCGATACCTCGCTGATACCGCACAACAAGCGGCTCGACCGCAGGCTGATGTTGCGGCCCGAGGACGTCGCGGCCGCCGTGATCTCGATCATCAACGCGCCGGCGGGCGTCTGCCCGGTCGAGCTGGTACTGGAGCCGCAGCGCGATCCGCTGCGCGGCGGCCAGTGAGAATGGCACCCGGCGGCGCTGTGGTTTTGACGGGCCGGGCTGATCATGCCTGCCCTCACCCGCCGAAGGGCTAACGTCGTTAGCCCCTCGGCGACTTCTCCCTGGACAAGGAGAGGTGTTCCAGAGCGAGGTTCAATCATCGAAATACCGAATCCCACCATCGCAGCGTCAAACCCCACTTCCACTGATTCGTCGTTCACGCTGCGCTTCGCGATTGCGCTCGTCGTCGGGCTCGCCGCGGCCGTGATTATCTCGCCGATCGCGGCGGCCACGCTGGCCGCGATGGGCTTGCGCTTCCCGTTTCCGCGCATCTTCGACCGTACCGTGATGGTCACGTTGCTAGTCGCGATGCTGATCTGGTCGCGCGCGATGGGTTTCGGGGCGCTGATGCGCGCTGGCTTCGCCGCACCGCGCGCGAATCTGGCGCGCGCGGCGATCGGTCTGGGAATCGCGCTGGCCGCGATCGCTACGCTCTTTGCCTTCGCGCTTGCAAGCCGCGCGGGCGGCGCGCCCACCGTCGGCGCTCTGGCCGTTCGCGCAGCCCAGTTCATCCTGCCCGCGATCCTGATTGGAATCATCGAGGAAGGCTTCTTCCGGGCGTTTCTGCTGGGCGGCATGCGCCGCGATTTCGGCTCGCGCGGCGCGCTCGTCGTTAGTTCAATTTTCTATGCCGCAGCTCATCTGGTGCGGTCGCCGAAGCATTACTATGTGACCGGATTTCACGCGGGCGCGGGCCTCGGAAATCTGACCGCGAGCGCCGCGCAACTGGGCCAACCGATCGCCTCGGCGGCGACGCTGATCGGGCTTTTCCTGCTCGGGATGGTCTTGGGCAGAGCCTTTGTGCTGACTGAAACGGTCTGGTTTTCGGTCGGGCTGCACGCGGGCTTCGTAATGGGCGCCAAGACCTGGGGATTGATCGCTCAAGGCGGCGCGCCAGTCTCACGATGGATCGCCGGACCCGGCCCGGTGCCGCTGATTGCAGCGCCGGCCGCGTGGATGATTGCGCTCGCCCTGCTGGTGCTGCTGCCGAAATTTCTCGCCCGCGAAAGCCCTGCCGATCGCGCAGAGCGCCGTCATTGCTTTTTCGGCGGGTAAATTGGCGCCATACCGCGCGGGCGGGTGCGGTAGCGCCGATGGGTCCACAGGAACTGTTCGGGATAGCGCCGCACGACATCCTCGATCACTTTGACGAAGCGGCGCGTATTTTCCTCGATATCGGCCGCGCTATCACCACTGCGTTGAATCGGAACCTCGTCGTGGATTTCGATTCGATGGGTGCGCTGATTGGGCTCGCGCACGATAAAGGCGGGCACCACCGGCGCCCCCGAAATCGCCACGATACGAGCGAGACCGCTGGTAGTCGCCGCTGGTTCGCCGAAGAACGGCACAAAAATGGCCTCGCTGCGCTTGGCGTTCTGGTCGAAAGGGATTCCGACCGTTTCGCCGCGCCGTAGCGCCTTCAGCACCGCGCGGGCGGCCGAATGCTTGCGCAGGATCTCGACTCCAGCGCGCTCGCGAATGAAGGTAATCAGCGCGTCGCCGGCGAGGAAGCGCTGCGTATGATGGACCAGGTTGATCTGAAATCCATGCATCGAGTGAGCCGGCGCCAACAATTCAAAGTTACCGAAATGCGCGCTCAGAATTATCATGCCGCGCCCCGGATTACGCGCTGCGACTTCGCCCCAGTAGGCGAAGCGATCGTAGGTTACGCGCCGCTTCAGCCGCTGGTGAAAGAACCCGCCGAGCCGAATGATCTCGGCGGCGCCGCGGCCAAGATTGATATACGAGGCGCGCAGAATGCGCCGGCGATCGGACTCGCTCCGTTCGGGAAATGCGATCGCGAGATTCTTCATCCCGATTGGATGATGGCGCCGGTCGAGGCAGTAGCCGATGAAGCCACCCGCAATCCCCAGTGGATACAGCAGAAAATCCGGTATCAGGCTGAACGCGTGGATCACGCCGGCCATCAGGTAGAACAAGACACGATCTCTGAAGCCGAGCTGAAGTTGCGATTTCCGCGACAGCCGCGCGGCGTCGATGGGAGCCCCACTGGTGGGCGCCGCGGCGTCTCCCAATACGCTCGCACCGTCCCCAGGCATCCCGCCGTTGTCTGATTGCGCAGCGCCGTCTTCGGCCGGACGCATCGGCGCGATCGACTCGCTCATTTCGTGCTTGTGGTCTTGCGCTCGCGGACTTTCAACCGTACGCCGTGGCGCGCCCGGCTCAGTGGAAGGTTCCATCGCGTTTTGGCGCCTTTGGAATCACGACGATCCCGCTGTCGGTGACGGTAAAGCGCTTGCGATCCTGCTCGAGGTCGTAGCCGATTACTTCGCCCTCCGCGATGTGGACGTTCTTGTCGATGATTGCGCGGCGAATCCGCGCGTGACGGCCGATACTGCAGTAGTCCATCACCACCGAGTCGTCGATCTCGCTGTAAGAATGGACGAAGACCGACCGGCCGAGGATCGAGTTGCGCACGGCACCGCCCGAAATGATGCAACCCTCCGAGATGACCGAATGAACCGAAACGCCGCGGCGCGATTCCTCGTTGAAAACGAACTTCGCCGGGGGCTGGTTGTAGTAGGCCGTACGGAGCGGCCAGAACGGGTTGTAAAGGTTCAGATGAGGCTTGGCGTCGCGGAGATCCATGTTGGCCTCATAGTAGGCGTCGATGGTCCCGACGTCGCGCCAGTAGGACAGGTTTTCCTCCGAATCGCCGCGGATCCGATTGGTCATGAAGTTGTAGGCATAGACCGGCACGCGGTCGATCAGGCCGGGTATCAGGTTCTGGCCGAAATCATGATGGCTGTTGCGGTCCTGCGAATCCTCGATCAGCGCCGCACGGAGCACCTGCGGATCGAACAGGTAATTGCCCATCGAGGCGAGGCACTTGCCGGGCGCCCCCGGCATCGGAAGCGGATGCTCGGGCTTTTCGTCGAAGCCGAACACCCGCAGGCCCGAATCGACATCGAGCACGCCGAACTGATTGGCCTCTTCCAGCGCCACCGGGAGCGTTGCCACCGTTACCGACGCCTTGCGATCGACGTGAAAAGCGATCATCTGCTGGATGTCCATGCGGTAGATATGGTCGGCGCCGAAGACTGCAACCAGGTCGGGCTTGAAGTCGTCGATCAGATTGAGGTTCTGGAAAATTGCGTCAGCGGTGCCCTGATACCAGCTCTCACCCATGCGCATCTGCGCGGGCACCGGTATGATGAAATGGTCATGCAGGATTCGTCCGAACTGCCAGCCGTCCTTCAGATGTTCGATCAGCGATTGCGACCGCCATTGAACGAGCAGGTAAATCGAATAAATCTGCGAGTTCACCAGGTTCGAGAGGACAAAATCCACGATCCGGTACTTGCCGCCGAACGGCACGGCGGGCTTCGCCCGGTCGCGGGTCAGCGGATGGAGCCGGGTGCCCTGCCCTCCCGCCATTATCAGCGCTAACGTTCTCATCTAGCCAAGCTAATCCAGCCAGCCGCGCCACCTGACGCCGACTCTATCAAAGAGAGCGCGGGAAATTCCGCGTCTCTACCCTCGAATATAGAGGCACGTGCGCTCTCAGGAAAGCCCAAGCTGAGACAGGGGGCGATCAGTCGATGATATCAGCGACCGACGGTGCATTTTGGTGCCTTCCGGATTGCGGATTTTGCGAAGAGTCGCAAAAGATGCGATATTTTTCTCATTAGCGACATTCGAAGCCGAGCGGCGATCGCCTTCAATTGGATTATTTTCCTTATTTTCCAGCTAGTTAGGTATGTAAGCGGGGTCCTTGGCAGAAACGGCACGAGGTATGCTTGAAACTTTTCCATCGTGTTCACGTCTAATGGAGAGTGACGGGACCTGAAGCACGACTAGTTCCCTCATCGACGGAGGAGGTTCTGATGCAAAATTCATCGACTCAAACAATCGCGACCGCGAATAAGTCCCAGCCTGGGGTGGTCTATCGGACCGTCTGCCAGAATCCCGGATGTGAACATACTTTTGACCTGCGAATTACACCGCAGACCGCCTCGATGCTGAGCGGGCCGATCGCGTGCCCACGCTGCCATCGCCACGGCGGGATGCTCAAGTCGCAAGGCCGGATCGGCGACAAGCTGTTCGGGGCGAAGCTGGTCTATCGTCTCACCGGAGTAGCGCCCCGTCCGGACGAGGAAGACGCATATACGGACGCGACCGAATTGCGCTACTAATCGACCGGGGCTTGGACTAGGATAGCGGCTGCCGAACCCGCATCCGCGGCCATCCGCGATGCAAACGAAAACGCCGCCCTGACCAGGAGTCGGGGCGGCGTTTTCAATTTTGCAGGGACCGGTGTGAACGAATCGTCGTCCGGTAGCGGTTCATCTTCCCGCGGGGCGAGTGACCGGTTTGCCCCGATCAACCTCGCCTACGCGCGCCGCGCGTCAGACTCCGGCGAGCAACTGCACGGTCAATCCTTCGAGACTCTGAATGCTTGGCCGATCGATCATTCGATTGAGCCACGCCTCGACGTTGGGGCGATTCTGGCCAGGTTCCAACCCGAGGTCCTTTAGCACCACCAGGCGTGGAACGAAGGCGATATCGGCGACCGAGAATTGTTGCGCGAGGAACTCCTGCCCCTGCAACTCATGATTGACGAAGTTGAGGGCGCGCTCGATCAAGTTTTGCGAGCGTTGCAGCCGCGTGGGATCGCGGTCGCCCTCGGGCTTGCCCATCTCGCTCATCAATTGGCCGACCTGCGCAGTAAACGAGGTGTCGGCAAAATCCTCCCAGGTCCGCGCGCGGGCGCGCAGCGCGCTCGATCCAACCGCGGGAAACAGCGGAGGCTCCGGATATTCGTCTTCGAGGTACTCGGCGATAATCGTCGAGTCGTAGACGGTGATGTCCTCGTCGATCAGCACCGGCACGCGGCCAAACGGATTGAGCCGCAGGAACTCGGGCTTGCGCTGTTCACCTTGGGTCAAGTCGATCTGAACCAACTCGTAAGAAAGACCCTTCTCCGCCAGAATGATGCGAACCTTTTGGCCGAATGGGCAGGGCAGGAAGTCATAAAGCTTTATCATGGCACGTCAGGGCCTCATTCTCCGGCTGCCGTAACATTGACCTTGAGGCGAGCTTCGACTTCCGATTCAAGCTTCACCGCGACGATAAACTCGCCGAGCTGCTTGATCGGTTCGGCCAGCACGATCCTGCGGCGATCGACCTCCAAGCCCTGCTCCCGCAATGCCCGCTCGATATCGATATTGGTGACCGAGCCGAAGAGCTTGCCTTCCTCGCCGGCACGCGCGTTGATCGCGATCGTCAGCGCTTCGATTCGCGCCTTGAGACCGGTCGCCTTTTGCTTCAGGGCCTCGCGCTTGAGCATCGCGACGCTCTTGGCATGCTCGAAGGCGCGCAGGTTCTTCGGGTTGGCCTCGACCGCGAGCTGGCGCGGCAGCAGGTAGTTGCGGGCATAGCCGGCGCGCACCTTGACTACATCGCCGGGTCGCCCAAGGTTGGTGACCTCTTCGCTCAAAATAACCTGGACATTCATAGATTCGCCCGCCTTATTGAGCCCAGCTCACAGGAAATCGCCTAAATTGCGCGCTTCCTGGCTGGGCGGCTTAAGCCGCCGGAAATCGATCCAGAGATCGAAGATCCCGACGGCGCAGACCAGCGCGGCAAGCACCGGCTGCACAATCGTAACAAAGTAAATCAGTCCGCGCGCGGCCGGCGGCATCGACAAAACCTTGAAATAGAAGGCCATGATCGCGAGACCCTGGCAGAAATAAACCGCGGCCACACAGACGAACAAATCGAGCGCTATCGTACTGAGCGCACCGACCGGAATGAACAACCCGAACCCGGTGGCGAGCAGCACCCAAATCAGCCAATCCGGGGTTGACCAGCGCACCAGGTCGTTGAAGAGCATGTAGCCAAGCCGCTGCTGGCGGCCGCTGATCCGCCAGAAGACGCCCAGGTTAACGAGGACGGTGAAGGCCGCCGCCAGCACCACCAGCGCCGGACTGAGACGCAGCGTCGCCTCGATGATATTCGCGCGCATTTCAGGCGGTATCGCCGAATCCATCCCCACTGTTTTGTAGAATTTCTCGCCGCGCGTCATCGCGGCCATGAGGTCGTGACGCAGCCCCTCGGCCAGCGCCGCGGGCGACCCGGCAAACGCCAGCGCGACCGCCACGCCCACGAGCAACATCGCTCCGGCCGCGCAGAGCACGATGGTCTCGAAGGGTCGGCGCCGCTCGATCAGATAAACCATCACGATGGTCGCAAGCCCGAGCGTCAGCAGATAGGCTCCGGCGGCCGCCGGTCCGGCACCGAGCGCAATCAACCCCATCGCGAGCGTCACGACGGCGGCCATGCGCCAGAGCGCTTTAGGATAGCCGACCGCATAGCCCAGCACGGGGGTGGGCGCGAACAGCATCGCGACGCCACCGACCATCGGCACCACGCCGCCAGCCAGAAAGAGGGCGGCCGCGCCAAAAGCCGCGCGAACCATCCCGATTGCGTCTCTGCGGGTCACGTTGAAGCTCTTTACAGCCCCATGGTCGAGAACGGCAGCAGCGCGATCACCCGTGCGCGCTTGATCGCGATCGCGAGTTGCCGCTGATGCCTGGCGCAATTTCCCGACGTACGGCTCGGAACAATCTTGCCGCCTTCGGTAATAAAGCTCTGTAGAGTACGCACGTCCTTGTAATCGACGGCCAGGGTCTTGTCGGCGCAAAAGCGGCAGACCTTGCGGCGCCCGCCGCCCGGGCGCCGGCGCGCGCCACCGCCGCGTTCGCCGGGCCGTCCGCCGCCTTCACCGCGGTCGCCGTCGGGGCGCGGGCCGCGACCGCCGCGGCCATGCTCATGCGAGTCGCCCCCACCGTGATCTCTTCTTTCTTCGTCAGCCATTGTTCATTTCCCTGATATTGACTTCAGTTCGCCGCAACCTCGGGTCGGTCACGGCAGCCGTTCGAATTCGTTTCAGTTGCCTGCGTCCGCAAGTGCGATTTCATCGGCGATGACCTCGACTCCCGGGCTCGCCGCGCCCGCGCGACTGCGTGCATGGGTTGGCCGCAGCGAGCCGGATGCGCGCACCATGAGACCCTGGCTGAGCCGCGGCGCGAGCGTGCGCGCCGACTCTCCCGCCATCACCACCGGCATCCGCAGATCGCCCGCCTTCTCGCCGCAATCGACGACGAGGTTCAACACCGCGGTACCCGCCGGCGTCACGCGCAGCGACGGAGGATTCGCAAGGCGGCCACACAATTCAATCCTGTTTGCCACTTTCCGGTTCGGTCGCGGCATCATCTTCCGTGGATCCGGATTGGGTAGCTGCGGGTTGGGCAGCGACGGGTTCGACCGGTGCGGCTTCGCTCGCGGCCTCCGCCGCCGGATGAGCGGCGGCCTCTGCCGCAGCCGCGGTGGCGCGTTCCTTCGTAGCCTGAGCCTCGGCGGCAGCTTCAGCGGCCGCGGCGCGGTCAGCGGCGAACGCGGCCATCCGGGCCTCGGTCGCAGCCTTGGCCTCGGCGGCACGCTTCTGACGGGCCTCGATATCGCTGCGGACCGTCGCCATGTCGGCGGATTCGTCCACCAGCACCGAGAGGTAACGCAAAACGCCATCGGAGAGCTTCAGGTTGCGCTCGACTTCGTTCATCGTCGCCCCGCTACCGCCGTAGTCGAGCCTGACGTAGAAGCCGCGGCGCTCGCCTTTGATTCGATAGGCGAGTTCGCGAAAGCCCCATTCCTCGGTCTCGACGAGGTCGCCACCGGTAGTGCCGACAATCCCCTCGAAGCGCTTAATCGCGTCTTTTTGTGCGGAATCGCCCAAATCCGGGCGCAGAATGAATATGGTTTCGTAGCGCCTCACGCGCTGCCCTCCTTTCGGGTACCAGCCCCCTTAGTGGGAGCAAGGAGCAAGAAGGGAATCCTATCAGCGGCGTACCACCGTAACAAGGCGAAAATCCGAGGAATCTAAGGTGTGCGCGAAACGTCGAATCGGAGCCGGCGCGCGGCACACCGGCTTTTCGCTATTGAAAAACGGCGCCTTCTTGTTATTAGAGAGTGAATCGCTTATCGCCCTGTGGGGGCCTCGAAGCGAGCACAACCAGAGTAGGGGGAACCCGGATGGCCTCGGCAAAGCGCGGCAAATCAACCTCGAAAACCAAGCCCAAGATGGGAGCCAAGGTCACGCTCGCGAAAAAGCTGACCAACGCGAAGCCCAAGCCCAAGGCCAACGCGAAGCCCAAGGGTAAGATGCTAGCGGGGGCCAAGTCGAAACCCACGGCGCCGTCGAAGGCGCCGATCAAATCCAAGGGCACGCAGAAGGCGAAAGCGGCAACACGTAGCGCGCCCAGCCGCGCGGCCCGTCCGGCGGCGCAGACGGCGGCAAGTACGCGTCCTCGTGCGCCTGAGCCCTGGTTGCCGAGCCACGACCAGTTGCCGGTCCGCGAGGGCGCGCCGCAGGGCGCCGCTTGGGGCGTGTTCGGCGACGACGACCAGCTCGGCACGATCAACCTGCTGACACCCGCGACCGTGGTCGAAGCGGCCGGATCGATTCGCAGCGGACAGACCTTCGCGCTCAACCTGCCGATCGACATACCGAATCCGCCGCTGTTCGGGCGCGGCAAGCACAATCACGTCATCAAGCAATACGCGTCCTATATCCTCGACGACTACCTGGATAATTTTTACCCGCAGGCGTCGTCGCAATGGGACGCGCTGTGCCACGTGAAGCATCCGAAGCACGGCGGCTACAATGGGTTTCCCGACAGCGAAATCACCGGCTATGGCGGCACCAAGCTCGGCATCGACAACCTCGCGCGGCGCGGGATCGCGGGGCGCGGCGTGCTCGCCGATATCGGGCGCTATCACGAGCGGCGCGGGCGCACGATCGATTTCATGACCAACGAAATGATCGCGCTCGAAGATTTGTGGGAGACGCTGCGCGAGCAGCGGACCGAAGTGCGCGCCGGCGACGTGCTGCTGGTGCGCATCGGATGGACGAAAGCCTACCTCGCGATGTCGCCGGAGCAGAAAGAGGCGCTCGCGGCGCGGACCAAATCGCCGGGAATTGAGGGCACGGCGCGCACGGCGAAATGGCTGTGGGACAGCCACATTTCCGCGGTCGCGTCCGATTCGCCCGCGCTCGAAGCAATGCCGCCGCCGAAGACCGGCGATTTTCTGCAATCGAACGACCTCCTGCATTTCCACATGCTGTCGTTCTTCGGGATGCCGATCGGCGAGATGTGGAATCTCGAAGAACTGGCGGAGGCGTGCGCGAGGGACGGCCATTACGATTTTTTCTTCACCTCGGCGCCGCTCAACATTCCGGGCGGAGTGGGATCGCCGCCCAATGCGATCGCGGTGAAGTAGGCAGTCGTCAATCGTGAAATGCACCCGACTACGCGGTGCGCGAAACACGCTTTGCCGCGGCGTCGCTCAATGACCGTGACGATGATGCGCGTCGGACACGTGCGGATGCGTGTGCGTCATCGGCTGAAAGGTATGTCGGAGTCGGGATTCTTCGCTGCGCTCTGAATGAGGGAAAAGGCGCTAACGGGACGCGACGCTAAAGCTCGCGGCGGTAGGTAACGAAATTCCCGGTGACCCGCGCGCCGAGGCTCTCCGCGGTGCGCCGCGAGGGCCAATTGTCGTCGAGAACCAGCGTATAACCGGCAAAGCGCATCTGCTGCTGCACCATCGCGAGGAAAGATTGCGCCGCCATCGCACGCGCCAGTCCGCGCGAGCGCGCCGCCTCCAGCACGCCGATATTCACCAGGGCGCCGCGCGTGCCGCCGCCACGCTCGGGCGCGAGCCTCACCCCACTGCGTACCCGCGCCAGTTGGCCGCTCAGGTCAGGCACCGAAAAGACCGCGCCGACAGGATTGCCGTCGATTACACCGATCATCGAGAGGTCGGCGACCGGCGTCGGCTGCAGTGGCAACAACATCGGGCGGACCTCAGCGCGCGTAATCGGGTTCCATCCCCAATGACGGTCGAAGGCGGCATTGGTGACATCGGTCCAGACATCGATCGCGGCGAGAAAGCCGTAATCGCGCCAGCTCTTGATCGAAACGCCGGCCGCCTGCGCCGCCTCGATCATGCTGCGGTAGCGCTCCTGGATCTCGGGCGTCAGCGGCGCCGTGTAATCGACCTGCCCTTTCTCAGTAACGAAGCGCGCATTCTTGAAGTAGCGATGGTAGCAATCGGGATTTCCGCGCAGGAGAAATGAGGGCAGCGCCCCGTAATTATCGATCGCGTACGGATAATCGAGGAAGGCGGCGAAGCCGCTGCGCGCCGCCTGCATACCGTGGCGCACGAGCCAGGTCAGCGCCTCCTCAAGCATCGCGGCGACGGCGTCCTCCTCACCCGTCAGCGCCTCGAAATGAATCAACTGGCCGAGCTTTTCGTTCCAGTGCTGGTTGTACCGATAATTCACGACGGCGCTCACACGCGCAACCAGGCGCCCGTCGCTGAATGCGGCGAATGGACAGAGGTTGAGATGGGCCGCGATTAGCGCGCGACCGGCAAGCAGATCGACTTCGTTGTGCACGTCGGGCGGCCACCAGGCGTCACGGTCGCCATAGATCTGGAACGGCAGGCGTGCGAACTGCTCGAAGCCGTCGCGGGAATTTACCTGCTCGATCCGTATTTTGCGCAGCGCCACTTGGCCAAACTTATATGCGTCTGCAGGCGGCCGACGCTAGTCCAAAGAGCGCATCAGGAGACCGTCGGTGAGCCAGCGGTCGAGCAGGCGATTGATTAGCGGCGCGACGTCCTCAGCGTCGGCGGCCGTCGCCGCGATTGCCTCGCAAATCGTGGCGAAGGTCGCGCCCGGCGCGGCGAGGGCGAGCGCCTCGCGCTCGCCGCGCTCCGCGACGCGATACGCGACGCGCGCGTCGCGTCGCCAGACGACGATCGCGACGCCCGCGCCGGAGGGCGCGGGCGTCGCGGGCGTCGGAAACTGGGCGGCGCCGTCGGCGACGGCGCGCAGGACCTCATCGACGCGCCATGCACAGTCGACCAGCCGGGTCGCCGGATGTGCGCGCAACGCGAGCGCCGGCCATGCAGCCGGTGCCAGTGCGCGCAACGCGCCGGCGTCGAGCGCCGGCGCGTCAGCCGCATGAAACGATTCGAACGTAGCGCGTTCGACTCGCGCAACATCGGCGAGATACGGCCAGCGCGCGAGCAGCGGATGGGTGCCGAGGTAGTCGGCGAAGTCGCGCCCCGCGTGATAAATCGACGGCTCGGTCGGCGGATATTCGATCAGGTAGCCGGTTACCAGGTTATGAAAGTTATCGGCGCCGGCAACCGCTAAAGTAGCCGGAAAGTCCTCTTTGAGGACGTCGAGCAGGCGATAGAAATAGCCGTTTGCATAGACTTCGACGCGCTCGACCGGAGTCATCCGATCGTCGCCCGCAATCAAGCTAGCGAGGCCGCCCGCCGGCAGCGCGCTCTCATGCGCAAGCCCCTCGGCGACGCCAGTCGGCGCAACGATCAGCCGGTAGATAATTTCCTGGAGGCGTCTCAAGTCAGCCACGAGCGCTTCCATCTCAAATGAGGTAATCGGCGACGAAATTGCGCACGCCCTTAATCATCTCAACCACCATCTCATTGATGGTTTCCGCACCCCTCCCGACCAGCGGCGTGGCGCTGTCCGCGGCCCCGTCAGACACGAGCGTGCCCCCCTCGCCGAGGCGCATCCAGTCGTCGATCTTCTTTTTTGTCGCGGTCGGATAGACCCCCGCCTGCCAGAGCTTCTGGTTGAGCGTGGCGGGACCGTCGATCTGCTCACGGATCGCGAGCTTGCGATTGCGCGCGTTGCGCCACAAGACATCCTCGAGGATCGCCGCTGCGAGCACCGTGGCCGCACCGGCTCGGCCCGCCGCGCAATAGCGCTCGGCGATCGCCAGCAGGTCATTGAAAACTTCGGCCGCGGCCAGCTCCTCGACCCGCGCGACCGGCCCGAAGTCGATATATTCTCGCGCCGCGCGCAGCACCGCCTGGCCACGCGCCGCGGCGTTCAAATAGGGGCTGTCGCAGGAGAACTCGAACTCCTTCAGGTAATGGCTGTCGGGGCCGAAGGCTTCCTTAAGGAACGCCAGACAGCCCACGCGCCATTCGCGAAACCGCGCCGCCTCGACGAAGTCCTGCAGCGAGAGCTCGGATCGGTAATGGCTCCTGATAACCTCGGCGGCCTGTTCGAGCAGGCGCGAGAGCCGATCCCTCACCGTGTCAAGGTCGATCGCTCGTGAGCTTTCGGACTGCATCCTTTCGGGGGCCTCGTCGCTTCCTTACTTTATCTGATCGCAACTCGCCGCCTCGCTCGCAAGCTCGCCTGGCGCGCAGCTGAGTCTAAGGGCGCAAGCGCCTCGCAGGCAACAGCCGCACTCACGACAATCAAGTCCGAGTTCTACCGTACAGTCCAGAGATTTTGGTAATTCGGATAATTGAGGACTGGTCGAAGTGACGGCGTCAACGCGAAGTGAGTGAGACCCGTGCCCTACCGGCTTGCGGCGGCAACGCCTGCGACCATGGGCATGCCGCAACTCAGCGTCGGCGGATGGCGTCCCAGAGTTTCACCGGGTGGGACGTAAACGAGTCCAGACTCTGCGCGATCTCGCCGTTGTCCACGCAATGCCAGCCGTCGGGTACCAGCGTCCAGCGCCGATGGAGCCGGTCCGTGCCCCCGCCCCAGTTGTCGAGCATCACCTTCACCGTTTGGCCGTCAGCCGTTTTGAGCTTGATAACTTTCTTCATCGCTTCCCCATCAAACATCTTCGATTCGACTCGGAGACAATGCCGAAATTAAGTTAAGCAAATCCAAATCAGACCGTCAATGACGGTCACGAGCGAAAGCCGCGTCCAAGTGCTCAGTGACCTCGCATGGTCCACAGCGCACGACATCCATCTGCGCGAGCGCATGCGGGCGCACGATTTCTGTCTGAAAGATTTCTGGCGAATTGCTGCGTCGGACAATCAGGCGGCTAGCGGTGTCCGATGCCCAACGGTCTGATTGTGCGGCGGAACAGGAGGCCTGATTTGTGGGCGACCTCGCCGGTGTCGATGCAGCGCCAGCCGTCCGGCTCACGCGTCCAGCGCCGATGCATCCGATCGACTCCCGCACCCCAACCGTCGAGGGACACGAACACACGATTGCCCTCGTCGGTGCGCAGCGTAATGAACTTCCTCATCGCAGTAACCTCCTGCGTAGAGAAGCGTATCTGTTGAACGAATCGATCGCGGGTTCGGCCGGCCCCCCTTTGGACTGGCGTCACTTAACGCTCCCGCAACTACCTGTGAAGTTAGCACTCGCGATAACGCAGTCAATCGCAATCGACCACCGTTCGCGGCGGCGTGGTAAAGCTTGGCGCAAGGCCTGAAACTCGGCAAAAAAAACGGCCGGCCCTTTAACCGGGACCGGCCGCAATTATCGGATTTGCGACGGCGCTGATCGTCGCGTCGTTTGGGCGATCAGCCGACCTGGCTGCCGACCACCGAGACGAAGCTCACGCAACGCCCGGGCTGTCCGCCGAGGTTGTGCGTCAATCCGACCTTCGGATGGTTAAGCTGGCGCTTGCCCGCCTCGCCGCGCATCTGCAGCCACATCTCGTACATCATGCGCAGGCCCGAGGCGCCGATCGGATGGCCGAACGACTTGAGTCCGCCGTCCGGATTGACCGGCAGGTGCCCATCGAGGTCGAAAAAGCCCTCCATCACGTCGTTCCACGCGGTGCCGCGCGGCGAGAAGCCGAGGTCTTCCATCAGCACCAGCTCGGTCGGCGTGAAACAATCGTGGACCTCGGCCATGCTGATCTGTTCGCGCGGATTGGTGATACCGGCCTGCGCGTACGCGTCGCGCGCCGAGGCGACGACCTCGGGGAAGCTGGTGAAATCGTACTCGGGCGAGAGCGGTCCCTCGGCCGGTCCGGCCACGAATGACAGCGCCTTGATATAGATCGGGTTCTTGCAGTACTTGTGCGCATCTTCGGCGCGCACCACGATCGCCGCGGCGGCGCCGTCGGACACCCCCGAGCAATCCATGATGCCGAGCGGGTCGGCGATCTTGGGCGAGTTCTTGATCGTCTCCATCGACACTTCCTTCTGGAACTGGGCCTTGGGGTTCTTCGCGCCGTTGCGATGATTCTTCCAGGCGATCCGCGAGAGCACGTCCTTGCCCTTGTCGGCGTCGAGCCCGTACTTCTTGAAGTAGGCCGGTGCGAGCAACGAGAACAGCGCGGGCGGGGTCATCGAGGCCGGCGTGCCGTCATTGGGCGGATTGGTCATCACGAGACCCGAAAAACCCGAGTCCTTGAGCTTCTCGACTCCGATCGCCATCGCGATGTCATACGCGCCCGACGCTACCGCGTAGCAGGCCTGACGCAGCGATTCCGACCCGGTCGCACACATGTTCTCGACCCGGGTGACCGGCTTGTAGTTGATCTTGAGCGGCTCCGAGAGCGTCAGTCCCGACACGCCCGAGCCCATCGTGCCGAGCCAGTAGGCGTCGATATCGTCGGGTTGCACGCCGGCCGAGGCATAGGCTTCGTAGGCCGCTTCGACCAGCAGATCGTCGGCTCCCTTGTCCCAATGTTCGCCGAACTTGGTACAGCCCATCCCGATGATCGCGATTCGATCCTTGATTCCGTTGCTCGCCATGAATTCGTCCTCCTGGTCGTATGCTGGTGCCGGCGGGTTCCCGCGCGCCTAGCGCTTGGGGCGCGCCTTCCAAAAATAGTTGTGGACCCCGTCGGCGGTAAAGAGCCGGCGAAAGGTCATTTCGACTTCATCGCCAATCGCGACCTTGTCCGGCTCGCAATCGGTCATTTCGCATAGAAAGCGCCCACCGCCCTCGTAATCGACCACCACGTTGACCGTCGGCGGATTGAGCGAAAAAGCCAGCCGGTCGATCGCGTAGGTCGCGACTCGTCCGGTGCGGTCGGCGAACGCGTAAGGCGCCATCTGATCGAACGCGTGGCATTTGACGCAGACACGCTGCGGGGGCAATTGCACGGTGCCGCAGGCGGTGCAGCGCGATCCGATAAGCCCGAACTTCCACTTCTCCGAGCGCATCATCGGCGGCGCCGCGGGACGCTCCGGGTCGGGCCGGCGCGGCGGTTCGGTCGGCAAAATTTCGCGCCACTTCAAATAATTTCCATAGGTCACGTCGCCCTTCGACTCGACCATCCGGCCCACCGAATGGATCGGCTTGAAGGCCGCCGCCGCGGGCGTCACCCGCAGCACCATCGCGTCGGCGCCGTCGCTGACCGTCGCGACCAATATGTAGTCACCGGGCTTGGCCGCGGGCAGCACCGCCGTCAGCATCAGCGCCGCATGCGCTGCGCCGGTCTGCCCGACCATCAGCGAAAGCGAATCGGCGACTTTCGACGGATCGAGCTTGAGCTCGCGCAGCATCTCGTCGGCGGCACGCTGATTGGGTGCGTCGAGCACAATTTTGGCGAGATCGGCGGGCGTCACTTTCGCCTTCTCGAGCACGTCGTGGATGATCTTTTTGAACAGCGGACTGTAAGCCTGGGTCAGCGCGAAGCGCTCTTCCCACGAATGCGGAAAGCGCTCGCCCGGCGCGCGCCACGAATCCAGGTACTCGCGCGTGAGCGAGGTGCTTGCGACGATTTCGGCGATCACGTTTTCGTTGCCAAAGAGAAAGGCTGCGGCGCCATCGCCGTTGGACTGCTCGGCCTTGCCCTCGGGCGCGCCGAGGCGGCTGTCGGAAATCGCGACCGCCGCCTGTCCGCCGGTCGCCGCGACGGCATCGGTCGCCTGCAACATCGCCGACAGCCCGGCGCGAATCGAGCCGGTTGAATCCGACGCGCGAATCTCCGCGGGCAACAGTGCCGCCGCACCCACCAGCGCCGCGTTGAGCTTCTCGGCGTAGGGCGGCGTGGTGGTCGCGAAGACCAGCGAGCGTACGTCGGGCGACGGCGTCGCCTTCAGCGCGTCGCGCAGCGCCGCCACCGCCATCGAGACACTATCCTCGTCGAAACTCGCGACCGAGCGCTCGCCGCGGGTCGCGGGCACTCCGAGCACCGCCGCGATCGCGGCACGCTTGAGCCGCCGGTAGGGAATGTACGATCCGTAAGAGACAATTCCAGCCATGGTCGCATTAAAGGCTTTCGACGGGCGTTTCGTCAACTCGCGCCGGCTGCCGATGAGAATGTGATGGGTGAGGGGCGGATTTTGTGCGATCGTGGAAAGCGCCGCGCAAGGCGTAGGCTCTCTCAGCGGCGGCCAAGGGCGCTCTTGCGGTTGCTGCCGAGCGAGAACCCTCGCGGTGCGTTTTTGCTCAGATAGGCCTGGAACGTCTCGACGCCGGTCCCCTGGGCCAGCACTTGGGTGGAACCGTTGTTGCCGCGCTGCACGCGCCAACTGCCCGTGTCCAGGCGCAGCACCGCCTGCATGTCCCGGTCAATCGATACGCTCCCGCGTTTGCCGAAACGCCGCAGCTCAAGCCCATATTCCCCCACCAGATGGTCCCAGTAGACCCAGCTCCCGCGGAACGGCGCGTCGTTGGATAACCGCACCTCTTCGGACTTGACGGTGTAGCGTTCCATCAGCGAACGGATGATTTGGGCTGCGTTCTCGGCTTCAGCCTCGCTGGACCCGTTTTCGGGTTTAACCTGCCGCAACAAGCGAATTTTTCTCAAAGCATCTTCGATTTTCATGGCTACCGCTGTTCCGTCTCTCTGGAGTACGCGACACGCGAGCCGAAACATCAGGCCGCATCATCAACCGCATCAGATGATGCCATATTGGTCACAAGGAAGACAAGCAGAAGTAAGCAGGAGCGAGATTAGTTCTATCAACAGGAGAGGAATAGCCGCCCATGTGTCGTCTTGAGAAGTTACCATCAGTTATAAAAATCGTATCTCAGGTAACAGATGCGCCTTGCGCGGCGAGAAAAATACCCAGGTCGGTACGACTCAGAGTCTCAGGCGACACCTTGATGCACGCAGGAGTTCGTGTCTTTGGACAGGTGATGAATGAGTTGGTGCGAGCATCCGGGCAGCCGCTCGCGCGCCGACGGCGGCGCCATAATGCACATAATGCAGATGGGGGGGGGCGGCGGCGCGCCGGGCTCAGATGAGAGCGCGGGATCGGTCGGGCAGCGCTGCCTCAGCCGCCGATTTGGTACATCGACCGGTCTTGCGTCGAGCGGCCCTCGAGCAGGTGATGGCCGGTGGGCTTGGCGGTTACCGCTCGCACCAGGATCTTCGCGATCGCGTCGAGACCGCCGTCGCCGTTGCCGGATCGCAGTGCCTTGCGCACGTCGAGTTCGTCGTCGTTGAGCAGGCACAGATGGAATTTGCCGTCGGCCGTCAGGCGCATCCGGTTGCAGGTACCGCAGTACGGCTCGCTGACCGGACTGATGAAGCCGATTACCCCGCGCGCGTTGGGCACCGCATAATTGCGCGCCTCGTCGGAGGGATTGGCGGCGTCGATTCCGGTCATCGGACCAAGCACCGCTTCAATCCGCCGGCGCGTCTCGATATTCGAGACGTAGCGCTTGATCGAGAGCGACGCACATTCGCCGCCTCCCAGCGGCATCAACTCGATAAAGCGCACGTGCCAATCGCGCTCGAGCGTGAGGCGCGCGAGATCGACGACGTCGCCCTCGTTGTAGCCGGCCGCCACTACGGCGTTGAGCTTGATCGGCGTCAGCCCCGCTTCCTCCGACGCCATGACCCCCTCCCAGATACGGTCGAAGGTGCCCCAGCGCATCTGGCGCTCGACGGTCTCGGGGTTGAGGCTGTCGAGATGCACGTTGATGCGCGAGAGGCCGGCGGCCTTGAGCGGTCGCGCCAGCTTGGTCATCAGGAGGGCGTTGGTGGTGAGCGCAAAATCTCCGACGCCGTCGATCGCGGCGATCCGCTCGACGATTTCAAGCAAGTCCATGCGCAGAGTCGGCTCGCCGCCGGTCAGCCGGAACTTGCGGAAGCCGACACTCACGGCGGCGCGCACAACACGCTCGATTTCGGCCGCGGTCAGTAGTTCCGGATTCGGCAGGAAACGCAGCCCCTCCAGCGGCATGCAGTAAACGCAGCGCAGGTTGCAGCGGTCGGTAACGGAAATCCTGAGATAGTTAATCTCGCGGTTGAATGAATCCCTCGGCATTTTGCTTATGCGATAGCGCGTTCGCCGCGACAGTTATTGCACCGGTAATGGCGCTTTCGGAAGCGTCGCGAACAGCGATCCAGGATCGATTCTAATCGCCCGATGCACGCAGTTACAACCGCGCGATCGGCATCTGAACTTCGCCCACCGGCACTTGAGGCACACCTCCGAGCACCTGGACGACGCTCTCTCTGACCGCGCTCACCGCCACGCGGGCCGGACGCCGGCGAGCGTTCGGTCTCTTCGCTCAGGGCATTCGAACTGTTAGATTGTGATGCGCTCGGCTCCTTGGAACCGGGAGTTTTTTTATTCTGCCCGCGACCGCGCGTGCGAAGCTCTCCGGAGCGCTTCGATGCGATTCGGCGCGGGCCTGGGGGTCAACGAAGAATGCTCTTCAAGGTTGCGCTGCTGGTGGCTCTGGGGTCGGTCGGACTGATGGCGCTGCGGCGCGCGGCAGACGCCCGGATTGCCGATAATAACGATCATAAGCGGGAGCGTCTCGCACAAGCCGCCGCTGCACAATTGCAGAGTTTGCGCGACCATCTGTTCAAGCGTTGACCCCTGCACCTCCCCTAAATCTTCGTGAGCAATTTGTCCAGGCGGCCCGCTGCTAACTTGCGCTATCGCATCTTTAGCGCGCTCGCGCGCCTGGATGTGCGTCGGCCCTGGCTGGTGATTGCGCTCGCCATGGTGCTCGCTGCCGGATGCGTCCTCTACACCTGGGCGCGCCTCGAGTTTCGCACCGGACAGGACGACCTGATTTCGGCCAACAATCGCGACAGCCGCAACTACCTGCACTTCACTTCAGAATCTCCCGATCTCGACGGCCTGATCGTGGTCGTGAAAGTGGACGCGGATCCCGCGCGCGCCGAACGCTTCGCCGATATGCTGGCGCAGCGGCTGATCCCTGACAAGGTCAACGTAAAGACTGTCTTCTACCGTATCGACGCGGGTCTGACGGGCAATAGCGCGCTGCTTTTTCTGAGCGACGAAGATCTCGGGCAATTGCGCGCGCGGCTCACCGCGAGCCTGCCGATGCTCGAGGCCTATGGCGCCAATCCAACGCTCGCGACACTGTTCGGAATTGTCAATACGCAACTCGACCATGCGACCTCCTCGATGGCCAGCGGCGGCGGCGCGGGCAGCGCGCCTGCAAATTCCGGCCTGGATTCGAAGCTGCTCGACGCGATCCTCGGCTCCATGATCGCGGAGCCGGCTGACCCGGCGGCCAAAACACCCTCGCCGTGGAACGAGCTCAACCCGATCGCCCGACAAAACCGCGCGATGAGCGATGGCTACCTCGCCTCCGACAACGGCAAGTACCTTTTGCTGAATATCGCGCCCGGCGATGGCGTCAAAGATGGCCCCGACCCGGTCGACGTGATTCAGGCCGACATCGACGCAGTGCGTGCGCGATTTCCCGGCCTCGACGCCGGCATGACCGGCGGTCCCGCGCTCGCGCGCGCCGAGGAATCGACCACTCAGCACGACATGATGCTCGGCTCGGTCCTGGCCGTGGCCGGCCTGATCGCGCTGCTCGTGATTCCGTTTCGCGGGGTGGTCGAGCCGCTGTTCGCGATCCTCGCGCTGCTGACCGGAGTGGCGTGGTCGTTCGGCTTTACCACGCTCGCCGTCGGCCATCTGAATCTGCTCTCCGCGGTTTTCACCAGTGTGCTCGCGGGCATCGGAATCAATTTTCCGATTCATCTGATGGCGCGCTACGACGAGGCGCGCCGCCAGGGGCTGCCGATGCCCGAGGCGGTCGAACTGGCGGTGGTTAATACAGGAACGGGCGTTTTCGCCTCCGCCTGTATCATGGCGCTCGCCTTCCTGATGCCGATGTTCACCGATTTCAAGGGTATCGCGGAACTCGGATTGATCTCCGCAGCCGGCCTGTTCTTGTGCCTGATCTCGGCGCTGCTGGTCTTCCCCGCGATGGTCGCATTGCGCGATCGCGGTCGTCCGCCGGGTAAACGGCCGGCACTGTCGCTGGCACCCAAACGCTCGCTACTGGAAAAACTCTTCGCACGTCCCGGTCTGATCGTTGGCATGACCACGATCGCGACGCTCGGCGCGCTGTTTCTGATCCGCGGCGTCCGCTTCGATCAAAACGTGCTCAAGCTTCAGGCGAGCGACGTCGAAGCCGTGCGTTTTGAGAACACGCTGCTGCACGACTCGGGCCGCTCGTCATGGTTTGGAGTTGCGTTCGCGCCCACCCGCGCCGACGCCGAACGCAAGGCGGCGGCGTTTCGCAAGCTTCCGGAAGTCAGCGATATCGAGACGATCTCCACGTATATTCCCGACGATCAGGGGCGCAAGCGCGCGGTGTTGGGCGCACTCGGCGAGAAACTCGCGCCGATCTCGATTCGCGCCGGCGCGCATAGCGATGCGGCCGCCCTGATGCGCGAACTGAGCGGGCTCGCGGGACGGCTCGAAGCGATGAGCCAGTTCGATACCTCGGGCGGCGTGCTCAAGACCGCGGGTCTGGCCGAGGATGCGATCGCGCGCCTGAAAAAAGACACAAATGTCTTCGCTGCGTATGAGCAGCGGACGGCGTCGAGCCTCGCCACCGCACTCGCGGCGCTCAAACCGCAGCTCAGCCCGAACGAAGTCACCGAAGAGACCCTGCCGCCGATTCTGCGTGAACGCTTTATCGGCAAGAGCGGGCTTTACCTGGTGCAGATTTATCCCAGGGGCGACATCTGGGAGGACGCGCCGCTGAAGCGCTTCGTCGACGCGCTGCGCACGGTCGATCGCGACGTCACCGGGCCGCCGCTGCAGACCTACAATCTGGCGACCGTGATGCGCCACGGCTACGAACGCGCAGCGCTGCTCGCGCTGATCGCCGTGTTTATTTTCGTGTTCCTGGATTTCCGCAATCTGCGCGACACGCTGCTGGCGACAGTGCCCCTGATCTTCGGCGGCGCGTGGCTGCTCGAGGCGATGCCGCTGCTCGGCTGGGAATTCAACCTGGCCAACCTCTTCGCAGTGCCGATTATCATCGGAATGGGCGTCGACAATGGCGTCAACATGCTCTACCGCTGGCGCGAGGAGCGCGACAAATCCTCGCTGATTCTGACGAAAGCGGTGGGCAAATCGGTGACGATTTGCTCGCTCACCACCATCGCCGCCTTCGCCGCGCTGATTCCCGCCAACCATCGCGGAATATCGAGCCTGGGCTGGGTACTGAGCGTGGGCGTCATGCTGATTCTGATCGCGACGCTGATCGTGCTGCCGGCGCTGTTCGAGCTCCTTGGATCGCGAATCAAGCCGGAGGCGAAAGTGATGCCGTCAGACCTCGGCGCGGCGCTCGTTCCCGAAGTCGTCGCGCCGGTTGTGGTCGAACCTCCGTCCCCCGCACGTCCATCGAAATCCACCGGCACCCACGGCCTCTAACCCGGCCGGCGTAATCCACATCTCGACGTTCTAACAGGGCGAAGCCCGCATCTTTACCAGCGGGAAGTCTGAAACCTCTATGAGGTTTCAGTGTCCGGAAAAACTAAAGTTATGCGTTCCCCAACAACTCTCCCCTCTTCTCCGTCCCCGCTAGCCGCCGGTGATGGGCTTTTCGGGTTCGCCGGCGCAATACGCGCAGCGGCAGATTTCGCGCAACTGCGCGGTAGTATAGAGCGTCTCGTGACCGTCGGCCCAGCTCAGGTACATCCCCGATTCGCCGAGCCGCGATAACTGCATCAGACGCTGATGGTCGGGTGCGATGACGCCGGTGACGTCGCCACCGCATTCGTTGCACGGGCATCGGCGACGGAGGCTTTCAAGCGGGAAGATGCTGTCGTGGCCGTCGAGCCATTGCACGCCGATCGCATAGCGGCCGACTTCGTTGATTCCCTTGATCTTCGGAAGCCTGGATGAAGTTGTGGTGTTGGTGGACATCTTTGACTTGGCGGGGCTCATTGTTGCACTCTTGGCCCGTCAGTATAGCATCGGCGGCGCGGCCGCGGCTAAGTGGGCGTGCCCGCATATTCTTAAGGCCTGCGCGAGTACGATCGACGCGGGCGAAAGGTTACGGCGGGCGCGTAATCCGCGCACGGATTCGATTCAACCCGATAATAAGTGGAGGCGCTATTTTTATGGACGAGAATGCGAAGAAAAAAGGGCTGCGGATGATCCCCTACGGCCTGCAGGTACTGGGCGTCAAGCATGGTGACAAGCAGACCGTCGCGACGATCAACTGGACCACGCAGGCGAGCTTCGCGCCGCCGCTGGTGGTGGTCGGAATCAAAACCGATTCGACCGCGCATGAGTTGGTCAAGCAGTCGAAGAAGTTCACGCTCTCGATGCTCGGGACGGGGCAGAAGGATCTTGCGTTGGCGTTCTTCAAACACGTCGAGCCGCTGGACGGCAAGTTCGGGAATCACGCGTACAGTGTCGGCAAGAATGGATGCCCGATAATCAGCGAAGCACCGGCGGCGGTGGAATGCGACGTCGTCCACTTCTACGAGAACGGCGACCATAGCGTGGTGGTCGGGGTGGTCACCGAAGCCTATCTCACCAAGGAGACCGATCCGCTGACGCTCAAGGAGTGCGGATTCAATTACGGCGGCTGACCCGCGGTGATCCGGGGCGGGGCTTGCGCGATGCGATGGCGCGGACCGCCCCTTATTTTTGATCGCGGCATATCGCATTGAATGATAGGGCGCGGACCGGAGGAATCGATCGTGGCGAAGAAAAAAGTTGTGGTGCTGCCGGGCGACGACGAAGCGCCGCAGACGGTTTATGCGGCACTCGAGGTGATCCGCGCGCTCGGCGCCGAGATCGAATGGGTCGAGTTTCCGACCGGCGAGCATTGGGTGCGCGGAGAAACCGACAAGGCGGCGCGCGCCGCGATCGACGCGTCCGCTTCGACGCTATTCGGATCGACCTCGGGCAAGACCACCGCGATCAATTACCTGCGGTGGGGCAAGCAGACCTTCGCCAACGTGCGTCCGTGCCGCTACCTGCCGGGTTTCAAGAGCCCGCTCGCGAAACCCGAGGGTATCGACTACGTGATCGTGCGCGAGAACCTCGAGGACCTCTATCTCGGACTCGAGGGGCCGCTCGAAGCGCTCGCGCCGCTGCATCTTCATAGCCGCATCCTGCGCGCGGAACTCGACACGTCGGATCGGGGTAAGTATGCGATCAAGGTGATCACGGAAAAGAAGACCCGGCAGGTGGCACGCTTCGCCTGCGAACTCGCGCGCAAGCGCAAGGGTCAGGGCCATCCGGGCAAGCTCACCTGCACCTCAAAGTACAACATGCTGCGCGAATCCGACGGCTTCTTTCGCCAGATCGTCGAGGAGACCGCGGCAGGCTATCCCGATATCAAGTACGAGCAGTTCATCGTGGACGACTTCGCGCGGCGGATCGTGCAGAGCTCGCACAGCTTTGACGTGGTGGTGATGCCGAACCTTTACGGCGACATCCTCTCGGACGCGGCGGCGGGAACGATCGGGGGGCTCGGGCTCGCGCCGTCAGGCTGTTACGGTGACGGCTACGCCTACTTCGAATCGGTCCACGGCACCGCGCCGGATATCCTGGGCATGGGGATCATCAACCCGACGGCGACCATGCTGTCGGCGGCGATGATGCTCGAGTACCTGGGCTTCAACGAGGAATCGCGCCGGTTCGAGAATGCGATTCGCAAGGTCTATGGCGAGGGCAAGACGTTGACGGTCGATCAGGGCGGCTCGGCCAAAACGAAGGATTTCACCTCAGCGGTCATCGCGAATCTGTAGGCCATCGCCGCCAGACGGTGTCTAAACTTCAGAGAGTGAGCGAGAGCATATCAGGGCACTAACCGTCTCTAAGCCCTATTCTGCGATTGGCGGAGAATCGACGACGATCAGCGAACGGATCAGTTCGAGCAGACGGCGGCGGTCAACCGGTTTGGAGACGTAAACCGCGCAGCCGGCGTCGAGCGCGCGTTCGCGATCTTCGGTGGTCGCGCGGGCGGTCAGCGCGATGACCGGAATCGAATTCCAGCGCGGGTTGGCGCGGAATTGGCGGGTCAAGGTCAGGCCGTCCTGGGAGCCTTTGAGCGACACGTCCATCAGGATGATGCAGGGCGTCAGGTGTTCGAGCACAGCCCAGAACTCTTCCTCCGAGGCGGCGGTGGCGACCTGGTAGTAGCGTCCGAGCAACGCCTTCATGAAGGCCTGGGTGTCGGGGTCGTCCTCGACCACCAGCAGGGTCAGATGGCTGGCGGTGGCCGGAGGCGGAGAAGCTGGATCGGCCTCAGTGGGGTCGCCATCGTTCGGAGGCTCCGCCGGGCGGGACTTAGCGCGTTTATTATCGCTCATCGTAATCACTTCGCGCCGAGGCACGTCGCTCCCTGACTTGGAAGTGACCACCTATCGGGTGACCGTCCTCCGGCCCGATTATTATATCTCTACAAAGACCTCGTCGCCGACAATGGTTACCGGAAATGTGCGAATTGGTTTGGTCGCGGGCAGCGAGAGCACGCGGCCGGTTTTAATTTCGAAGAGCGACGCATGATAGGGGCATTCGACGGTGCACTCCTCGAGGTCAACGTCACCGGCGGCAAGCGAGGACTGGGCGTGGCTGCAGGTGTCTTCGGTGGCATAGAAGCCGTCGTCGAGGCGGAAGATGGCGAGCGCGGGCGAGGTATTGAGGCGCAGGGCGTCGCCGGGCTTCAACTGATCGGTCTTGCATGCCTTCACCAGGGCCATCGTAAATCCTCGTCGAGTGTCCGCCAGAGCGGAGTGCCTCGCGCACGCCTGCGCGCATAGTCCAGTGGTTGAGAAACGCGGAGCTTTAGCTTTCAGGAAACTGAAACCTCGGTGGGGTTTCAGACTTCCCGTTGGTAAGATGCGGGCCTCGCCCTGTCAAAACTCCCCCATCGTTTGAGATCACGTGACCCCGTTTCCCATACGAATTAGCCGTCTCTCCGAGTATCGCAAGCGTCTATCCCTCGATGGCGCGCCCGCGATTCAGGGGCTGCGTTTAGCCCATCGAAAGATATCGCATAAAGCGCCGCGCCGGAAGATGGAGGGGTTGAGGAATTCAAAACTGTAGCTTTCTGAAACCTCACGAGGGCAATTATATACTTGGCTCACCAGCGGTCAAGTGGTATCGTCGGGCGATGCGGCTGGGCGTTCGGGGGACTCAGACGATGAACCAGCTAGGCCGCTGGCACGG